>NZ_AVOP01000010.1:0-92572 GCF_000733275.2 Enterobacter sp. EGD-HP1 | reverse complement strand
ATTACCCCACCTACTAGCTAATCCCATCTGGGCACATCTGATGGCAAGAGGCCCGAAGGTCCCCCTCTTTGGTCTTGCGACGTTATGCGGTATTAGCTACCGTTTCCAGTAGTTATCCCCCTCCATCAGGCAGTTTCCCAGACATTACTCACCCGTCCGCCGCTCGTCACCCAGGAGCAAGCTCCCTGTGTTACCGCTCGACTTGCATGTGTTAGGCCTGCCGCCAGCGTTCAATCTGAGCCATGATCAAACTCTTCAATTTAAGTTTGATGCTCGTGAATTAAACTTCGTAATGAATTACGTATGTTCACTCAGAGACTTGGTATTCATTTATTGTCCGAAGACATTAAGAATCCATGTCACTTTGAGTGCCCACACAGATTGTCTGATAAATTGTTAAAGAGCAGTGCCGCTTCGCTTTTCGCAGCGGCGCGGGGTGTGCATATTACGCTTTCCCGCTTCAGAGTCAAGCGTTTATTTTCGCTTTTCTCTGCTGGCGTTCATCTCTGAACCCCGCTAACCCGGCGGCCTGTAAGCCGTTGTTCCGTGTCAGTGGAGGCGCATTATAGGGAGTTATTCCGATGTGACAAGAGGAAATTTAAAAAAAGATTCTGTCCGCGTTTTTTTTCACCAATAGAGGTGAAATCAAGCTACAAATTGTTCTATTTGATGTATCTGCAACCACAATCACATTCGAGGTGGCATAATTATCAGCATGAATCTTTAAGGAATAAAAGCGATGCCATTAAGCGCACAACAGCTGGCCGCCCAAAAAAACCTGTCGTACGTGCTGGCAGAAAAGCTGGCTCAGCGGATTTTAGCGGGTAAATATGCCCCCGGTAGCATCCTGCCGGGTGAGATGGAGCTGGGTGAGCAGTTTGGGGTGAGCCGTACCGCCGTGCGCGAAGCGGTGAAAACCCTGACGGCAAAAGGTATGGTGCTTCCACGTCCTCGTATTGGCACACGCGTGATGCCCCAGAGTAACTGGAATTTTCTCGATCAGGAGCTGCTCTCCTGGTGGATGACGGAAGATAACTTTCATCAGGTCGTCGATCACTTCCTGGTGATGCGCAGCAGCCTTGAACCTCAGGCGTGTCTGCTTGCCGCCACGCTAGGAACAGCAGAACAGAAAGCACAGCTTAACGCGCTAATGGAAGAGATGGTGTTCCTGAAAAAGCACTTCAACCGCGAACGCTGGGTTGAGGTCGATATGGCCTGGCATGAACACATCTATATGATGAGCGCCAATCCGTTCCTCACCTCTTTTGCCTCTTTATTTCATTCGGTGTACCACACCTACTTTACCTCTATTACACAAAACGAAGTGGTAAAACTGGATTTGCATCAGGCGATAGTGGATGCCATTCAGGAAAGCGACGGGCAGCGAGCCCTGAGTGCGTGCCAGGCATTGCTGGCCGCGCCAACCCACCAGCAGGTAAATAAATGACAAAGAAAAAAGCGCGCAGCATGGCCGGATTGCCGTGGATTGCAGCCATGGCGTTTTTTATGCAGGCACTGGATGCCACCATCCTCAACACTGCGCTTCCCGCTATTGCACAAAGCCTTAATCGCTCCCCGCTGGCGATGCAGTCCGCCATCATCAGCTACACCCTGACGGTCGCAATGTTAATTCCGGTCAGCGGCTGGCTGGCCGACCGCTTTGGCACCCGCAAAATTTTCATGCTGGCCGTAACGCTCTTTACGCTCGGTTCGCTGGCCTGTGCGCTCTCCTCATCCTTAACAGAGCTGGTTATCTTCCGCGTATTACAGGGCATTGGCGGCGCGATGATGATGCCGGTGGCGCGCCTTGCCTTGCTGCGAGCCTACCCCAGGAGCGAACTGCTTCCCGTGCTCAACTTCGTCACCATGCCAGGCCTGGTCGGCCCGATTCTAGGCCCGGTACTCGGTGGCGTGTTTGTCACCTGGGCAAGCTGGCACTGGATCTTCCTGATTAATATTCCGATTGGCGTTGCGGGGCTGCTGTATGCCCGTAAATATATGCCGAACTTCACCACGCCAAGGCGCAGCTTCGACATGGGCGGCTTTTTCCTGTTTGGCCTGAGCCTGGTTCTGTTCTCCAGCGGGATGGAATTGTTCGGTGAGAAAATCGTGGCGACGTGGCTGGCCCTGTCCGTCATCCTCGCCGGGATTCTGCTGTTCCTTCTTTATATACGTCACGCGCGCCGTCACCCGACGCCGTTAATCTCCCTCAGGCTCTTTAACACCCGAACGTTTTCCGTAGGGATTGCGGGCAACATTGCTTCACGTCTGGGAACAGGCTGCGTACCGTTCCTGATGCCATTGATGCTGCAGGTGGGTTTCGGCTACCCGGCTCTGATTGCCGGCTGCATGATGGCGCCTACGGCGATGGGCTCGATTCTGGCAAAATCGACCGTGACGCAGGTACTACGCTGGTTTGGCTATCGTAAGACGCTGGTCGGCGTGACGGTCTTTATCGGCCTGATGATTGCGCAGTTCTCGCTGCAATCCGCGGCGTTACCCGTCTGGATGCTGATCCTGCCGCTGTTTGTGCTGGGGATGGCGATGTCAACGCAGTTCACGTCGATGAACACCATCACCCTTGCGGACCTGACCGACGAGAACGCCAGTAGCGGCAACAGCGTGCTGGCGGTAACGCAACAGCTGTCGATCAGTTTAGGGGTTGCCGTGAGTGCAGCAGTGCTGAGGTTTTATGAGGGTTTCGACAGCGCAAATACCGTTGAGCAGTTCCACTATACCTTTATAACCATGGGCGCACTTACCGTGGTATCGGCGCTGGTCTTTATGCTGTTAAAACCGAAAGACGGCCGAAACCTGATTAAAGAGCGTCACAAAGAGAAAGCTAAACCGAACCGCGTTCCATCAGAACAGGAGTAAGCTGCAGGCGTTGCTGCTGCAGCGTGGGCTGCGCCATACGGTGGATCAACACATCGATGGCCAGCTCGCCCAGTTCATCCTTCGGCTGATGAATAGTGGTCAGCGGCGGCGTCATGTAACGGGCAAGTTCGATATCATCGTAGCCAATCACCGCCATATCGTCCGGCACGCGTAGTCCCGCCTGGTACAACGCCTGATAGGCACCAAACGCCATTGCATCGTTACCAATAAAGACCGCCTGCGGGCGCTGCGCTTGTGTCAGCAGTTTCTGCATTGCCTCGAAGCCACCGTTAAATTCAAAGTCGCCGGTGATCCGGTAGCCATCAGGAATGGCGAGTCCTGCTCGTTCCATGGCGGAGAGATACCCTTCCAGACGCAAACGCGCCGGGGTTTTATCCAGCGGGCCGGTAATACAGGCGATGCGGGTATAGCCTTTATCAATCAGATGCTGAGTCGCCATATCACCGCCCAGCAGGGAGTTATCCTGAATGAGATCGCTGGTTCCATCGAACGGCGCCCAGTCCATCATCACTGTGGGAATCGAGGGATAGCGCTGGATGATCTCTTTCGAAGGCTGGTGCGTTTCGGTGCAGAGCAGGAGTAGCCCGTCGACGCGTTTTTGCATCAGCGTCTCCAGGTTACGATTCATACGCTGCTCGTCACCCTCGGTATTGCACAGCACCAGGCTGTAGCCACGCTCGAAGCAGCTGCGCTCCACGCCGCGAACCAGTTCTGAATAAAAGGGGTTGGTACTGGCGGTGATCAGCATACCGATGGTGCGCGTCTGGTTGAGCTTAAGGCTGCGCGCCAGCGCAGACGGCGCATAGTTGAGATCTTTTACCGCAGCTTCAACTTTCTCCCGAATCGCCTCGCTGACGAAGCGATCGTTGTTTATAACGTGAGAGACCGTCGAGGTAGAAACGCCCGCCATGCGGGCGACATCTTTCATTGTGGCCAAGCGTTACCCCTGCTGACTTAAGAATTCATCGATCTCTTTACGCCACGGAACGGAAGGCTGGGCCCCCTTGCGCGTCACCGCAATCGCGGCGGCAGCGTGGGCGAAGCGGATAGCGTCATCCATTCTTTTGCCTTCCAGCAGCGCGGTCACCAGTGCACCATTGAAGGTATCTCCCGCCGCGATGGTATCAATCGCTTTGACCTTAAAGCCCGGCACGCGACGGCCTTCGCC
The DNA here is from genome assembly GCF_000733275.2 of Enterobacter sp. EGD-HP1. Classification (NCBI taxonomy): domain Bacteria; kingdom Pseudomonadati; phylum Pseudomonadota; class Gammaproteobacteria; order Enterobacterales; family Enterobacteriaceae; genus Enterobacter; species Enterobacter sp. EGD-HP1. The sequence continues at coordinate 88,506 of NZ_AVOP01000010.1, read as the reverse complement.
ATTGACGCTTGCCCACACCCCACGACTCCCCAGGGTGATAATCACGGTGCCGATGCCTTTATCGTGCAGCGCACGCGCGGCTCGCGCGGCATCGTCATCATTTTCTACGCGAATTCCCGTCAGCTTTTCGGCTTCGGTTTCGTTCGGCGTAATGATGTCCACCAGCGCCAGCAGCTCGTCTGATAATACACGCGCTGGGGCCGGGTTAAGTACGACAGTGGTATGATTTTCATGCGCAATTTTGGCAGCGGCCAGCACGCTTTCAACCGGTGACTCCAGCTGCATCAGCAGGGCTTCCGCTCCGGCGATGATTCCACGCTGCGCTTCGACGCGCTCCGTCGTTAACGCGGCATTAGCCCCAGCATGAATACCGATGACATTCTCACCTTCCGCGTTGACGAAAATCAGCGCCACGCCGGTCGATTCCCCTGCAACCACGCTGACCGGTGCGATATCAATGTTGTCGCTCGCCAGCTGCTTGCGTACGCGCTCACCGGTATCGTCATCCCCCGTGCAGGCGATAAAGGCAATGTTCGCCCCGCTGCGACCGGCAGCGACAGCCTGGTTTGCGCCCTTACCGCCGAAGGCCACCTGGTACTGGTTACCCGTGACGGTTTCGCCCGGTGTAGGGAACGATTCAAGGTTAAGAATGTGATCGGCATTGATACTGCCAAGGACGACGAGGTTGCCTGCGGTTTTCATGGTTGGGTTGTCCATCTGAGAGCGCCACCGGTATTACCCGGTGGCGTATGCCACACTTTTCTTTATTGGTGTCCCTCAGGCAGCCAGCGACTGCCTGATTCGCCTTTTTACTGCTTGATGACCAGCTTCAGGTCAACCGGGTATTTGGCCTGAACTTTTTCGCCCTTCAGCACTTTGTCGGCAGTTTCAACGCCAGTGGCGCCAATCTGCTCAGGCAGCTGAGCGATGGTCGCAGCCAGTTTGCCATCGTTTACTGCTTTTTCACCATCCGGCGTGCCGTCAAATCCGACAACCATCACATCAGATTTACCTGCGGTCTGCAGAGCACGCAGCGCGCCGAGCGCCATTTCGTCGTTCTGTGCAAACACGGCCTGCACGTCAGGATGCGCGGTCAGCAGGTTCTGCATAACGTTCAAGCCTTTAGTACGGTCGAAGTCGGCCGGCTGGCTGGCCAGCACGTTGAATTTATGTGCAGCCACAGCCTGCTGGAAGCCTTCACCACGTTCACGGGCCGCGGAAGTCCCGGCAATCCCCTGCAGTTCGATAACTTTCGCGCCTTCACCGGCTTTCTTCGCGATGTAGTCACCGGCGATTTTACCGCCCAGCACGTTATCAGACGCAATATGGCTCACAACTTCGCCTTTGGTTGCCTGACGGTCCAGGGTGATTACCGGGATCTTCGCCTGGTTTGCCATCTTCACGGCGTTGCCTACGGCATCAGAATCGGTTGGGTTGATCAGCAGAATTTTGGTGCCGCGAACGGTTAAGTCCTGAACGTTAGCCAGCTCTTTCGCCGGGTTGTTCTGTGAATCCAGAACCACCAGGTTGTAGCCCAGCTTGTCCGCTTCTTTCTGCGCGCCATCCTTCAGAGAGACGAAGAACGGGTTGTTCAGGGTAGAGACAACCAGCGCGATGGTGTCTTTCGCCATGGCGTTAGCACTTACGGTTGCGCTCAGCGCGACAGCGGAAACCAGGGTAGCCAGTTTTTTCATGTTCATATCTAAGATGTCCTGTAGTGTCGTCAGTTACTGTTTTTTGTTGTCTACCAGTACCGCCAGCAAAATCACCACTGCCTTAACGATCATCTGGTAATAGGAGGAAACACCTAACAAATTCAAACCATTATTCAGGAAACCGAGGATAAGTGCGCCGATCAATGTCCCAACAATGCGACCTTTACCGCCCGCAAGACTCGTACCGCCCAGAACCACTGCCGCGATAGCATCCAGCTCATACCCCGTACCCGCCGTCGGCTGCGCGGAGGAGAGGCGCGCCACTTCGATGATACCTGCCAGTGACGCCAGCAGACCGCACAGGGAGTAAACGATAATTTTGACTTTATTAACGCTGATACCGGACAGGCGCGTTGCCGCTTCGTTACCGCCCAGCGCATAGATATAACGGCCCAGACGGGTGTGGTGCAGCATGTACCACGCCGCCAGGAAGACGATAGCCATGATCCAGACCGGGGTCGGAACACCCAGCGGGCGCCCGATACCGAACCAGCCAAACAGATCCGCGTTATCGGTAAAGCCCGTATTGACCGGGCTGCCGTTGGTGTACACCATGGTCACACCGCGCAGCAGCAGCATCATCACCAGCGTGGCGATGAACGCCTGAACGCGGCCTTTTGCCACAATCACGCCGGTTACGGCACCAATCGCCGCGCCTGCTGCCAGGGCAGCGGCCACGGCTACAAGGGCGTTGACTTCAATGCCGACAATCGAAGCGGCGATCGCACCGGTGAGCGCCAGCAGGGAACCGACGGACAGATCGATACCTGAGGTCAAAATCACCAGCGTCATGCCGACCGCCATAATGGCGTTCACCGATGTTTGCTGCAGAATGTTGAACAGGTTATTAACGGTGAAAAAGTTCGGGCTCATGGTCGACACAATCGCAATCAGCACCAGCAGGGCAATCAGCGATTTTTGTTCCATCAGCCATGCCTTTGTGAAATAGCGGCGACCAGAAACAGCCTGGGTAGTCATCTTCTTACTCCTGATTCACGCGATTAAGCTTGCCCACAGCGGCAGCCATCAGAACTTCCTGGGTGGCCTGCTCGCGAGTGAATTCACCGCCGAGATGCCCTTCATGCATGACGATAATGCGATCGCTCATGCCTAATACTTCTGGCATCTCGGAAGAGACCAGAATGATGCTCAGACCGTCGGCCTTGAACTGGTTAATCAGCTGATAGATCTCTTTCTTCGCGCCCACGTCTACGCCGCGGGTTGGCTCGTCGAGGATCAACACTTTCGGGCGCGTCATCAGCCCGCGCGCAATGGCCACTTTCTGCTGATTACCACCGGACAACAGGCCAATAGCCTGCTCCATCGACGGGGTTTTGACGTTAAAGAGGCGGATAAAATCGCTCACCGCCTGCTGCTCATCTTTATGCTTCAGGCTTCCGCCGCTATGGCTGAAATAGCGCAGCGCGGTCAGGGACATGTTCTCTTTTACCGACATCCCCAGCACCAGGCCGTCGCGTTTGCGGTCTTCAGAGATATAGACGATGCCGTTCGCCAGACCATCCTGCGGAGAACGGGTGACCACTTCATGACCGTCGAGGGTGACATAACCGCTGGTGCGCGGCAGTGCGCCGTACAACACTTTCATCAGCTCGGTACGTCCGGCCCCCATCAGGCCCGCCACGCCCAGGATCTCGCCCTGGCGCAGGGTAAAGGTCACGTCGTTCACGCCCGGACCGCAGAGGTTGTCCACCTTCAGGCGGATCTCACCCGGCGCTTTCTCCAGATGCGGATACTGATCTTCGAGCTTACGTCCCACCATCATTTCGATGAGCGTATCTTCGGTCAGCGTAGCGACTTCGCGCTCGGCAATAAACTGCCCGTCGCGGAAGACGGTGACGTCATCGCAGATTTCGAAGATCTCTTTCATGCGGTGAGAGATATAGACAATCCCGCGCCCCTGCGACTTCAGCTCGCGGATCACGCGGAACAGGGATTCAGTTTCGGTGTCGGTCAGGGCGTCGGTGGGTTCATCCATAATGATGACCTTCGACTCAAAGCTCAGCACCTTGGCGATCTCCACCATCTGCTGATCGCCAATGGAGAGATCGCCCACCAGGCGGTCGCTCTTAAAGCGCAGGTTCAGCTTCGCCAGCAGCTTGTCCGCTTCGGCGTACATGGTTTTCCAGTCGATTTTGCCGAACCGGTTAACAAACTCGCGGCCGAGGAAGATGTTTTCCGCAATGGTGAGCTGCGGGATCAGGTTCAGCTCCTGGTGAATAATACCGATACCCGCTTCCTGAGAGGATTTCGGGCCATTGAAGGTGGTCTCTTTACCCAACCATAAGAGCGAACCGGCATCGCGTTGATAGATACCCGTCAGCACTTTCATCATGGTGGATTTGCCGGCACCGTTTTCGCCCACCAGCGCCATCACGCGCCCGGGGTAGACGTTCAGCGCCGCACCGGAGAGGGCTTTTACGCCCGGGAACGACTTATCGATCCCTTTGAGTTGCAGTAATGCGTCCATGATGGCCTCAGAAGGTGACGCCAGCACAGAGAATGATATTCGCATACGGGGAACACTCCCCGCTGCGAATCACCGCCTGACTGTCTGCGGTTTGTTGTTTGAACTGCTCGTGCGTTGTGTAACGAATTTCTATGGTGTTTCCCTGGTGTTGTTGCAGTTGCTCAATGTGGCTGAGCAACGTTTCGTGGAGTTGCGGATTATGTTGTTTGATTTCCGCCGCGAGAATGGCCGCCTCAACCTGCATCTCCGCCGTCACGACTTCCAGTACCTGCATAAACGAAGGAACACCCTGCGTTAACGCCATATCAATACGGGTTGTGCTGCGCGGAACCGGTAAGCCTGCATCGCAAACCACCAGCGTATCGGTATGCCCAAGACGGGAAATAACCGATGAGATTTCTGAGTTGAGTACAGTGCCTTTCTTCATTTTCTTGCTCCACTAGCGAAACGTTTCGCTAAAAGTAGTGTAGCGCCAGAAATGTTCAGAAAACCATCATGACGTAACGGAATTGTGATCGCCGTCGAAACGTTTCGCTAAGTGAAATGGAGTGGAGGTAAATGCAAAACGGTAACCCTCAGGTTACCGTTTTTTATGTTTGCGCCCTCTCCCACAGGGAGAGGGTTGGGGTGAGGGCATCAGGCCGCACGAAGACTTAAATCTCGACCTGCGTTCCCAGCTCAATCACGCGGTTAGGCGGGATCTCAAACTGGTCAGGCGCGCGCAGGGCGTTACGCTGCAGGATGAGGTAAAGCTTGCCACGCAGGCGCAGATACCACGGGCGCTTGCCGATGATCAGCGACTCGTGCGACATAAAGAACGACGTCTCCATCATCCGGCAGCTCAGCCCTTCCAGGCCGCAGCGGTGGAATACCTCTTCCACGTTAGGCGTTTCACGCCAGCCGTAGCTCGCCACCACGCGCCAGAAGGTCGGCGACAGCTGCTCGATTTGGACGCGACGGACGTTGTGCACATACGGCGCATCTTCGGTGCGCAGCGTCAGCAGGATCACGCGCTCGTGCAGCACTTTGTTGTGCTTGAGGTTATGCATCAGCGCGAACGGAATAACATTCAGCGCGCGAGACATATATACCGCGGTACCCGGCACGCGAACCGGCGGGGATTTCTCCAGAGAGGCGATCATCGCCTCCAGAGAATTCCCGTGCTCATGCATACGACGCAGCAGGCGGAAGCGCTCGCTTTTCCAGGTGGTCATGACAATGAACATCACCAGACCCAGCGTCAGCGGCAGCCAGCCACCGGAGACAATTTTATCGAGGTTCGCAGAGAACAGCGGCACGTCGATGCACAGGAAGCCTACCAGAATCATCGCCACGAGGAATTTATTCCAGTGCCAGTTTCGGTACGCCACCGTGGTGGAGAGAAGCGATGTCAGTACCATCGTACCGGTTACCGCAATACCGTACGCCGCCGCCAGGTTACTGGAGTGCTCGAAGCTGACGATAACAATGACAACAGCGAAATAGAGCAGCCAGTTAACGAACGGGATGTAGATCTGACCCGACTCCATCTCTGAGGTATGGATGATGCGCATCGGTGACAGATAGCCCAGACGCACGGCCTGGCGCGTCAGAGAAAACACGCCGGAAATCACCGCCTGGGAGGCAATGACGGTCGCCAGCGTCGCCAGGATCAGCATCGGCACCAGCGCCCAGTCAGGCGCCAGCAGGAAGAACGGGTTCTTGATCGCTTCCGGGTTTTTAAGCAGCAGCGCTCCCTGACCGAAGTAGTTCAGCACCAGCGAGGGGAGCACCACAATAAACCATGCCACGCGGATAGGCAGTTTCCCGAAGTGGCCCATGTCAGCATACAGCGCTTCCACACCGGTGATGGAGAGCACAACGGCCCCCAGCGCCACAAAGGACACCACTTTGTATTCAAGGAAGAAATGCACGGCCCAGTAAGGGTTCAGCGCATGCAGCACTTCCGGGTTCGCGATAATGCTGCGCAAGCCAAGCGCCGCCAGGATCAGGAACCAGGCCAGCATAATCGGTGCAAACAGTTTACCCACCAGCCCGGTGCCGTGCTTTTGAATAGCGAAAAGCAGCGTCAGGACAATGATAGCGAGCGGAACCACCCACGTATCCAGCTGTGGCGCGATAATCTCCAGCCCCTCTATTGCCGACAGCACCGAGATAGCTGGCGTTATCACCACTTCCCCGTAGAAGAAACTGCCGCCAATCAGGCCGATAATGACCAGCACTGAGGTCATTCTGGCCGAGGTATTACGCCCGGCAAGGGACATCAGGGTCAGGATACCGCCTTCGCCCGCGTTATCAGCGCGCATAACGAAGGAGAGATATTTAACGGAAACCACCAGGATCAGCAGCCAGAAAATGAGGGACAGGAAGCCAAACACGGCATCGCGTTCAACACCAAAGCCAAACTGGCCGGACAGACATTCACGAAGCGTATAAAGCGGGCTGGTGCCGATATCACCGTAGACAACCCCGATCGCCGCAAGCGTTATTGCGGGTAATGATTGCTTATTATCAGTGCTCATAGACTAGTCTTTTCGTTTAAATAACAAATGTGTTCCCGGTCCCTTGGCCCACAAAAAGCGCACAGTATGCACGATTCATTGCAAAATCGTACCCCTAAATGCAACCGCATTAATGTAGCGCAAAGAAAATTGCGCCGCACTTCAGTCTATTACCAGCCCTGACTGAAACGTCTATACTCGCTTCAATTGGCCGCCACGACGGCGAAAGGATGCAAAACTATTATGGCTCACTCACATTTATTAGCAGAAAGAATTTCCCGCCTCAGCAGCGCGCTGGAGAAAGGCCTTTTCGAGCGTAGCCACGCCATCCGCCTCTGTTTACTGGCGGCGTTGAGCGGTGAGAGCGTGTTTTTGCTGGGACCGCCGGGCATTGCCAAAAGCCTGATTGCCCGCAGGCTAAAATTTGCTTTTCAGAACGCCCGCGCCTTCGAATATCTCATGACCCGGTTTTCCACCCCAGAAGAAGTTTTTGGCCCGCTCTCCATTCAGGCATTGAAAGATGAGGGGCGCTATCAGCGTCTTACAGAAGGGTATCTTCCGGAGGCTGAGATTGTTTTTCTCGATGAGATCTGGAAAGCGGGACCGGCTATTCTGAACACCCTGCTCACGGCGATAAACGAACGTCGGTTCCGTAACGGTGCCAGTGAAGAGAAAATCCCGATGCGCCTGCTGGTGGCCGCCTCTAACGAACTGCCTGAAGCCGACAGCAGTCTGGAAGCGCTGTATGACCGTATGCTGATCCGCCTGTGGCTGGACAAAGTGCAGGATAAGGCCAACTTCCGCTCCATGCTGGTCAGCCAGCAGGATGAAAGTGAAAACCCGGTATCCGCTTCGCTGCAGGTGACGGATGAGGAGTATCACCAGTGGCAGCAGGATATTGGCAAAATCAAGCTGCCGGACGCGGTCTTCGAGCTGATCTATCTGCTGCGTCAACAGCTTGATCTCCTCCCTTCTGCGCCCTATGTCTCCGATCGCCGCTGGAAAAAAGCGATCCGCCTGCTGCAGGCCAGCGCCCTGTTCAGCGGACGTGATGCCGTTGCGCCAATCGACCTGATCCTGCTCAAAGACTGCCTCTGGCACGATGCAGAAGGCATGAACCTGATGCAGCAGCAGCTTGACGTTTTGATGACCGGACACGCCTGGGGGCAGCAGGCAATGCTCAACCAGCTAGGGGCGATTGCCCAGCGGCGCATCCAGCTTCAGCAGCAGCAAAGTGATAAAACTGCGCTGAAAGTGAACCGCCTGGGAGGAATGTTCGCCCGCAAACCGCACTATGAATTACCCGCCGAGCTGACCAGCCCGACGCTGACGCTGCTGCTCCAGCAGCCACTCAAACTTCATGACATGCAGGTGGTCCACATTACGATTGAGCGCGAGGCGCTGGCGCAGTGGCTGGATAAGGGCGGTGAGATCCGTGGAAAACTCAACGGCATTGGTTTCGCGCAGCCGCTGACGATGGAAGTGGACAGCAGCCAGCATCTGGTGCTCCGCGACGTCAGCCTGCAGGGATCGCGTCTTGCTCTGCCGGGAACCGCTTCCGATAGCGTTCCGGAAGAGATTAAGCAGCAGCTGGAAGCGCTGGATACCGAATGGCATCAGCAGCACACCCGCTTTAGCGAGCAGCAAAAATGCCTCTTTATTCATAGCGACTGGTTAGGTCGCATCGAAGCCAGCCTGCAGGACGTCAGCGCGCAGATCAAACAGGCGCGTCAATGCTAACGCTGGATACGCTTAACGTCATGTTGGCCGTCAGCGAAGAAGGGTTGATCGAAGAGGTGGTCATTACCCTTCTGGCTTCGCCTCAGCTGGCAGCGTTCTTTGAAAAATTCCCGAAGCTTAAAAAAGCGATGACGGACGATCTGCCGCGCTGGCGGGAAACCCTTCGCCAGCGGTTCAAGGAAACCGAGGTTCCCCCAGAGTTAACGGAAGAAGTAGCTTGCTACCAGCAGTGCCAACGGCTGTCGACACCGCAGTTTATCGTCCAGCTACCGCAAACCCTTACGCTGCTTGATAAAGTCCACTCTCCTTTTGCCAGCCAGGCGCGGGCGCTGGTCACGGATAACGCCACGTTTACCCCGGCGCTGCATACCCTGTTTTTACAGCGCTGGCGGCTGAGCCTGGTCGTTCAGGCCACAACCCTTAACCAGCAGCTGCTGGATGAAGAGCGCGAACAGCTGCTTAGCGAAGTTCAGGAACGGATGACGCTCAGCGGCCAGCTTGAAGAGGTGCTGGTAGAAAATGAAAACGCCGCAGGACGTCTCTGGGATATGAGCGCTGGTCAGTTGAAGCGCGGTGACTACCAGCTGATCGTCAAGTACGGCGACTTTCTAACGCAACAGCCCGAGCTAATGAAGCTTGCAGAACAGCTGGGGCGCTCAAGGGAGGCAAAGTCGGTCCCAAAGAAAGATGCCCCGATGGAAACCTTCCGCACCCTGGTGCGCGAACCGGCCACCGTGCCCGAGCAGGTGGATGGATTGCAGCAAAGCGACGACATCTTACGACTGCTGCCGACCGAGCTAAGCACGCTGGGGATGACCGAACTGGAATATGAGTTCTATCGTCGGCTGGTGGAAAAGCAGCTCCTCACCTACCGGCTGCATGGCGAATCCTGGCGCGAGAAGCTTAGCCAGCGGCCGGTCATTCATCAGGATTTTGATGAACAGCCGCGCGGGCCATTCATTGTTTGCGTGGATACATCCGGATCGATGGGCGGGTTTAACGAGCAGTGTGCGAAGGCGTTCTGTCTGGCACTGATGCGCGTGGCGCTCGCCGATCGGCGCCGCTGCTTCATCATGCTCTTCTCCAGCGAGGTGGTGGGCTATGAATTGACGAACCAGCAGGGTATCGAGCAGGCGATCCGCTTTTTGAGCCAGCGTTTTCGCGGCGGCACGGATCTGGCCAGCTGCTTTCGCAGCATTGTAGAGCGTATGCAGGGCGGCGACTGGTACGACGCTGACGCGGTGGTGATTTCCGATTTTATTGCCCAGCGGCTGCCGGATGACGTGGTGAATAAAGTGAAGGAGTTACAGCGGGTGCATCAGCACCGTTTTCATGCGGTAGCGATGTCCGCCCATGGAAAGCCCGGCATCATGCGCATCTTCGATCATATCTGGCGCTTTGATACCGGGTTGCGTAGCCGCCTGCTCAGACGCTGGCGGCGTTAATTACAGAAGAGAACCGACGCTTTCACGCACCTGCTGCGGCCAGACGCCACACTGAACCTGGCCGATATGGGGTAATTGCAGCAGCAGCATGGTCAGACGGGACTGCCCGATACCGCCGCCGATGGTCTGTGGCATTTCACCGCGCAGCAGCGCCTGGTGCCACTCGAGTTTGAGACGATCTTCATCACCGGTGACCGCCAGCTGGCGCTTCAGCGCATCAGCATCCACGCGGATCCCCATAGAAGAAAGCTCGAATGCGTCTTCCAGTACCGGGTTCCACACCAGAATATCGCCGTTCAGCCCGGCAAATTCACCCTCACTCACCGTGCTCCAGTCATCGTAATCCGGCGCGCGAACGTCGTGACGTTTGCCATCAGTTAGTTTGCCGCCGATACCCATCAGGAAGACCGCGCCCAGCTCTTTGGCGATCGCACGCTCACGGCCTTTGGCATCCAGATCCGGGTAGCGGCTCAGCAGTTCCTGGCTGTGTACAAAGTGGATCGTATCCGGCAGGAACGGTGCCAGACCAAACTCTTTGCTTACGGCTGCTTCGGTCGCTTTAATCCCGGCGTAGATCGCCTCAACGGTAGACTTCAGCGTGCCGACGTGACGCTCACCGTCACCCATTACGCGCTCCCAGTCCCACTGGTCAACGTAAACGGAATGAATCGGAGAAAGGCGATCTTCATCGGGGCGAAGGGCTTTCATATGCGTGTAGAGCCCTTCACCCGCGCTGAAGTCGTGTTGTCCCAGGGTTTGACGCTTCCACTTCGCCAGTGAATGAACCACTTCGAACTGAGCGTCGGGCAGTGTTTTCACTTTCACCTGTACCGCTTTTTCGCATCCAGACAAGTTATCCTGGGTCCCGTCACCCACGCGGCTCAGAATCGGCGCCTGGACTTCAATTAGCCCAAGCTTATCTTCCAGCTGGCGGGAAAAATGGGATTTAACGAAACTGATCTGGCGTTGTTTTGCGATGTAAGCGGTTTTCATTTTTTTATACTCCTGCGTCCTGTTGATATTGATTAAGCAACAGAAACGGCATCGGATTCAATAACCCATCAACAAAAAGCCACCTTCACTTTTGATTCAATAAAATTAAACGCTAGAATAGAGTGATTCATTAATCTTCATAAGAAAAAGCTATGGAAAATTATCAGATCGACAATCTCGACCGCGGCATCCTGGAGGCGTTAATGGCCAATGCCCGTACCGCCTATGCCGAACTGGCGAAACAGTTTGGCGTTAGCCCGGGAACCATTCACGTTCGCGTAGAGAAGATGAAACAGGCGGGGATCATTACCGGCGCACGCATAGACGTCAGCCCTAAACATCTGGGTTATGACGTCTGCTGCTTCATCGGCATCATTCTTAAAAGCGCCAAAGACTATCCTTCCGCCCTGGCGAAGCTGAACGCGCTGGATGAGGTCACCGAGGCGTATTACACCACCGGGCACTACAGCATCTTTATTAAGGTCATGTGCCGATCCATTGACGCCCTCCAGCAGGTACTTATCAACAAGATCCAAACAATCGATGAAATTCAGTCCACCGAGACATTGATCTCCCTGCAAAACCCGATCATGCGTACCATCCGCCCGTGATCGGGCAAATTCATTCCCACATTTTCCACAGGTAGATCCCAGCTCGTTCACAGCGTACAATGGCCGTCTCTTTATCTGGGCGAGCGATCAATGGCGGACATTACCCTTATCAGCGGCAGCACCCTTGGTGGTGCGGAATACGTAGCGGAACACCTGGCTGAAAAGCTGGAAGATGCGGGCTTTTCCACACAAACCCTGCACGGCCCGTTGCTTGAAGATCTCCCGGCTGACGGGGTCTGGCTGCTGATCACCTCCACGCACGGCGCGGGCGATCTGCCGGATAACCTGCAACCTTTATATGACGAACTGCTGGAACAACAGCCCGACCTGTCAAACGTCCGTTTTGGCGCAGTGGGGATCGGCAGTCGCGAATATGACACTTTTTGCGGGGCAATAGAGAAAGTTGAAGCCGCCGTAACCTCCTGCGGAGCAAAACAGCTGGGTGAAACGCTCAAGATCAACATCCTCGATCATGACATTCCGGAGGATCCAGCCGAGATCTGGCTCGCGGAATGGAAAAATTTACTCAAAAACGATTAAAGATCGCGCGAACAGATGTGGATAACTCTGGTTAAAAGCTCGTATTAACCCGTAGTTATCCAAAGAACAACTCTTGTATCGTTTTTGACCTGTGCATAAAGTCGCGATCTGATCCCAGCTTATACTGTTCAGGATCACCGATCATTCACAGCAAACGATCCTTTCTAACTGCATGATCTTCTTTATGAGATCGGACTTATCCACACATGTCCGCGATCCTAATAAGAGATCACAATAGAACAGATCTCTAAATAAAAAGATCTTCTTTTTAATAGCCCAGGATCCCAATGCTTTCTCGAAAGACTAAAGTTGAGTAGAATCCACGGCCCGGGCTTCAATCCATTTTCTTACCGCTTTACGCGAGGCAGACCACCATGTTTTATCAGGATCCTTTTGACGTCATCATCATTGGCGGGGGTCACGCAGGCACTGAGGCCGCAATGGCCGCAGCGCGAATGGGTCAGCAGACCCTGCTTTTGACACACAATATCGACACGCTGGGACAGATGTCCTGTAATCCGGCGATTGGCGGCATTGGGAAAGGACACCTGGTAAAAGAAGTGGATGCACTTGGCGGCCTGATGGCGAAAGCGATCGATCAGGCTGGCATCCAGTTTAGGATACTAAACGCGAGCAAGGGACCGGCTGTTCGGGCGACCCGTGCACAGGCAGACCGCGTGCTTTACCGTCAGGCGGTGCGTACCGCGCTGGAGAACCAGCCGAACCTGATGATCTTCCAGCAGGCGGTTGAAGATCTTATCGTTGAGAACGATCGCGTTGTAGGTGCCGTGACCCAGATGGGCCTCAAATTCCGCGCCAAAGCCGTGGTGTTGACCGTGGGGACATTCCTGGACGGTAAAATTCATATCGGCCTGGATAACTACAGCGGTGGCCGTGCCGGCGATCCGCCGTCTATTCCTCTGTCCCGTCGTCTGCGTGAACTGCCGCTGCGCGTCAGCCGCCTGAAAACCGGCACGCCGCCGCGTATTGATGCGCGCACCATTGATTTCAGCGTGCTGGCGCAACAGCACGGTGATAACCCAATGCCGGTCTTCTCGTTCATGGGCAATGCAGCGCAACATCCGCAGCAGGTGCCGTGCTACATCACGCATACCAACGAGAAAACCCATAACGTGATCCGCAATAACCTCGATCGCAGCCCCATGTATGCTGGCGTGATCGAAGGGATCGGCCCGCGCTACTGTCCGTCGATCGAAGACAAAGTGATGCGCTTTGCCGATCGTAACCAGCACCAGATCTTCCTGGAGCCGGAGGGGCTGACCTCAAACGAAATTTATCCGAACGGCATCTCCACCAGCCTGCCGTTCGATGTGCAGATGCAAATTGTTCGTTCAATGCAGGGGATGGAGAATGCGAAAATCGTTCGCCCTGGCTACGCTATTGAGTACGATTTCTTCGATCCGCGTGACCTGAAGCCAACCCTGGAAAGCAAATTCATCCACGGTCTGTTCTTCGCGGGGCAGATTAACGGCACCACAGGCTACGAAGAAGCGGCTGCACAGGGTCTGCTTGCCGGTCTGAACGCCGCGCGTTTCTCTGCTGAGAAAGAGGGCTGGGCGCCAGGCCGTTCTCAGGCTTATCTGGGCGTGCTGGTTGACGATCTCTGCACGCTGGGAACCAAAGAACCGTACCGTATGTTTACCTCTCGCGCGGAATATCGCCTGATGCTGCGCGAAGATAACGCCGACCTGCGTCTGACCGAAATGGGCCGCGAGCTGGGTCTGGTCGATGACGAGCGCTGGGCGCGCTTTAACGAGAAGCTGGAGCGCATTGAACAGGAACGTCAGCGCCTGAAAACCACCTGGGTCAATCCGCAGGCGGAAACCGCTGCCGAAGTAAACGCTCACTTAACCGCGCCGCTGTCGCGCGAAGCCAGCGGGGAAGATCTGCTGCGCCGTCCTGAAGTCACCTACGAGAACCTGGTCAAACTGACCGCGTTCGCGCCGGGCCTGGAAGACGCTGAAGCGGCAGAGCAGGTTGAGATCCAGGTGAAGTACGAAGGTTACATCGCGCGTCAGCAGGATGAGATCGAAAAGCAGCAGCGTAACGAAAACACGCTGCTGCCGGAAATGCTGGACTACCGCCAGGTGACGGGCCTTTCCAACGAAGTGATCGCCAAGCTGAACGATCACAAACCGGTGTCGATCGGCCAGGCATCACGCATCTCGGGGGTGACCCCTGCGGCGATTTCGATCCTGCTGGTCTGGCTGAAAAAGCAAGGTATGTTGCGCCGCAGCGCGTAATTGACATTGCTTTTGGCGGGTGGCGCTTCGCTTACCCGCCCTACTTATTCGTAGGCCCGGTAAGCGGCAGCGCCACCGGGCGAAAAATCGCTAAACAGGTATTCACCGTGCTCAACAAACTCTCTCGTCTGCTGGATCAGGCAGGTATTTCGCTCACCGATCACCAGAAAAATCAGCTGGTGGCCTATGTCGATATGCTGAACAAATGGAACAAAGCGTACAACCTGACGTCGGTACGTGACCCCAGCGAGATGCTCGTTCGCCATATTCTCGATAGCATTGTGGTTGCGCCATATCTGAAAGGTGAGCGTTTCATCGACGTGGGAACGGGCCCGGGTTTACCGGGCGTTCCGCTGTCGATTGTTCGCCCTGAAAGCCATTTCACGCTGCTGGACAGTCTTGGCAAGCGCGTGCGCTTTTTACGTCAGGTTCAGCATGAGCTGAAGCTTGAGAACATTACGCCCGTACAGAGCAGGGTAGAGGAATTCCCGGCAGAGCCGCCGTTTGATGGGGTTATCAGCCGTGCTTTTGCGTCGCTCAACGATATGGTGAGCTGGTGCAAGCACTTACCGGCAGAGAACGGACGCTTTTATGCGCTGAAAGGGCAGTTGCCAGGCGATGAGATTGAACAGCTTCCGGACGGATTTGCTGTTGAATCCATCGAGAAATTAAACATTCCTCAGCTCGATGGGGAACGTCATCTGGTGATAATTAAGCCAAACAATTTTTAAAAATTTAATAAAAAATGTGGAATTTGTGCTGTTCCTGGCATGTTAAAAAACAGCACAACTACCGGGGATTTACCGGTGAGCCTTTAACCTCTTTTTCACTCAGGGTTTTCTTCCGGTTAACGTAATGTCTATTGTTCACCGTGAAGATAGTCATCTGTGAAAATATAAGTCTGCTAAAAATGGAAGGCAGTAACCAGAACGCAATGTTAATTATTTATTAAGAATGTCAATAAAAGGTTTTTATTGTGTACTGGGCTGTTTTGAAAATAGTTACGACGTTTTGCTTTTAATTTCATAAAGATAAATTTACGCGATTTGCGCCTTTGATAAATACAACCTTATCGCAAATGTGTGTTTTGTGATCTCGTGCACGCTTTATCGTCAACGTTTTCGCGCTGTTTGCAGTTTTGCTCGAAGGTTGACGCTTTCGGCGAAAGTTAAAAAATAGCGGTGGGGAAAAATATTTAAACATTTATTCACCTTTTCGCTACTTAATGTTTGAAATCACGGGTGCGCACCGTATAATTTGACCGCTTTTTGATGCTTGACTCTGAGCCTTAAAGGACGTTTTATACGACACGCGGCATACCTCGAAGGGAGCAGGAGTAAAAACGTGATGTCTGTGTCGCTCTTGAGTAGAAACGTTGCTCGTAAGCTTCTGTTCGTTCAGTTTCTGGCTGTGATAGCAAGTGGACTGCTGTTTAGCCTCAAAGACCCCTTCTGGGGCATCTCCGCCGTGTGCGGGGGTTTGGCGGTTGTGCTGCCAAACGTGTTGTTTATGATTTTTGCCTGGCGTCATCAGGCGCATACACCCGCCAAAGGCCGCGTGGCCTGGTCCTTCGCCCTCGGCGAAGTGTGTAAGGTGTTGCTGACCTTTGCTCTACTGGTGATGGCGCTGGCGGTTTTGAAAGTGGTCTTCATGCCGCTGATAGCAACGTGGGTTTTGGTGCTGGTGGTACAAGTTCTGGCTCCAGCTGTAATCAATAACAAAGGGTAAAAGGCATCATGGCTTCAGAAAATATGACGCCGCAGGATTACATAGGTCACCATCTGAATAACCTTCAGCTGGACCTGCGTACATTCTCGCTGGTGGATCCACATAACCCCCCGGCCACCTTCTGGACGATCAACATCGACTCCATGTTCTTCTCGGTGGTATTGGGTCTTCTGTTCCTGGCCATGTTCCGCGGTGTTGCTAAACGAGCGACCAGCGGTGTACCAGGGAAATTCCAGACCTTCATCGAAATGATCATCGGCTTCGTCCATGGCAGCGTCAAAGACATGTACCATGGTAAGAGCAAGCTGATTGCTCCGCTGGCCCTGACCGTGTTCGTTTGGGTCTTCCTGATGAACCTGATGGACCTGCTGCCAATCGATCTGCTGCCGTTTATCGGCGAGCACATCTTCGGCCTGCCTGCACTGCGCGTGGTTCCGTCTGCTGACGTGAACATCACCCTGTCGATGGCGCTGGGCGTATTTATCCTGATTCTTTTCTACAGCATCAAAATGAAAGGCGTAAGCGGCTTTGTGAAAGAGCTTACCTTGCAGCCGTTCAACCACTGGGCGTTTATTCCGGTCAACCTGATCCTGGAAGGCGTTAGCCTGCTGTCCAAACCTGTTTCACTGGGTCTGCGACTGTTCGGCAACATGTATGCGGGTGAGCTGATTTTCATTCTGATCGCGGGTCTTCTGCCGTGGTGGTCACAGTGGATTCTTAATGTGCCATGGGCCATTTTCCACATCCTGATCATTACGCTGCAAGCCTTTATCTTCATGGTTCTGACGATCGTCTATCTGTCGATGGCGTCTGAAGAGCACTGATTTTTTACCAACACTACTACGTTTTAATTGAAACAAACTGGAGACTGTCATGGAAAACCTGAATATGGATCTGCTGTACATGGCTGCCGCTGTGATGATGGGTCTGGCGGCTATCGGTGCTGCGATCGGTATCGGCATCCTCGGGGGCAAATTCCTGGAAGGCGCAGCGCGTCAACCTGATCTGATTCCTCTGCTGCGTACTCAGTTCTTTATCGTTATGGGTCTGGTGGATGCAATCCCAATGATCGCTGTAGGTCTGGGTCTGTACGTGATGTTTGCTGTCGCGTAGTAGTAGTTTTAAAACCCTAAGCCACAGAAATTAAAGAGGTATTGTGCTGTGAACATGAACGCAACAATCCTCGGCCAGGCCATCGCGTTTATTCTCTTTGTCTGGTTCTGCATGAAGTATGTATGGCCGCCTTTAATGGCTGCCATCGAAAAACGTCAGAAAGAAATTGCTGACGGTCTGGCTTCCGCAGAACGCGCTAAGAAAGATTTGGACCTTGCACAGGCCAACGCGACAGACCAGCTGAAAAAAGCGAAAGCTGAAGCTCAGGTTATCATCGAACAGGCTAACAAACGCCGTTCGCAGATCCTGGACGAAGCCAAAGCTGAAGCAGAACAGGAACGTACTAAGATCGTGACACAGGCTCAGGCAGAAATTGATGCTGAGCGTAAACGTGCTCGTGAAGAACTGCGTAAGCAGGTTGCGATTCTGGCTGTTGCTGGCGCCGAGAAGATCATCGAACGTTCCGTGGATGAAGCTGCTAACAGCGACATCGTGGACAAACTTGTCGCTGAACTGTAAGGAGGGAGGGGCTGATGTCTGAATTTGTTACGGTAGCTCGCCCCTACGCCAAAGCAGCTTTTGACTTTGCTGTCGAACACCAAAATGTCGATCGCTGGCAGGATATGCTGGCGTTTGCCGCTGAGGTGACGAAAAACGAACAAATGGCTGAGTTGCTTTCTGGTGCGTTAGCACCTGAAACTCTCGCCGCGTCGTTTATCGCCGTGTGCGGAGAGCAACTGGATGCCAATGGCCAGAACCTGATTAAGGTGATGGCAGAAAATGGTCGTCTCCGTGTGCTCCCGGATGTTCTCGAGCAGTTTGAGCACTTACGTGCCCTTAGTGAAGCAACCGCTGAAGTCGAAGTGACTTCTGCGACTGAACTGAGTAACGAACAGCTTGCGAAAATCACCGCCGCGATGGAAAAACGTCTGTCACGCAAAGTTAAGCTGAATTGCAAAATCGATAAGTCTGTAATGGCAGGCGTAATCATCCGTTCGGGTGATATGGTCATTGATGGCAGCGTACGCGGCCGTCTTGAGCGCCTTGCAGACGTCTTGCAGTCTTAAGGGGACTGGAGCATGCAACTGAATTCCACCGAAATCAGCGAACTGATCAAGCAGCGCATTGCTCAGTTCAGTGTTGTGAGTGAAGCTCACAACGAAGGTACTATTGTTTCTGTAAGTGACGGTGTTATCCGCATCCACGGCCTTGCCGATTGTATGCAGGGTGAGATGATTTCCCTGCCGGGTAACCGTTACGCTATCGCACTGAACCTGGAGCGCGACTCCGTAGGTGCAGTTGTGATGGGCCCATACGCTGACCTCGCCGAAGGCATGAAGGTTAAGTGTACTGGCCGTATTCTGGAAGTACCGGTTGGCCGTGGCCTGCTGGGCCGCGTTGTTAACACCCTGGGTGCGCCAATCGACGGTAAAGGTCCGGTTGAGCACGATGGCTTCTCCCCAATCGAAGTTATCGCACCAGGCGTTATCGACCGTCAGTCCGTAGATCAGCCAGTGCAGACTGGTTATAAGTCCGTTGATGCCATGATCCCAATCGGTCGTGGCCAGCGTGAACTGATCATCGGTGACCGTCAGACCGGTAAAACCGCGATGGCAATCGACGCCATCATTAACCAGCGTGACTCCGGTATCAAATGCGTGTACGTGGCCATCGGCCAGAAAGCGTCCACCATTTCCAACGTGGTTCGTAAGCTGGAAGAGCACGGCGCACTGTCTAACACCATCGTTGTGGTAGCGACCGCGTCTGAATCTGCTGCACTGCAATACCTGGCGCCATACGCCGGTTGCGCAATGGGCGAATACTTCCGTGATCGCGGTGAAGATGCGCTGATCGTATACGATGACCTGTCTAAACAGGCTGTTGCTTATCGTCAGGTTTCCCTGCTGCTCCGTCGTCCACCTGGACGTGAAGCGTTCCCTGGCGACGTATTCTACCTCCACTCTCGTCTGCTGGAGCGTGCTTCCCGCGTTAACGCGGAATACGTCGAGAACTTCACTAAAGGTGAAGTGAAGGGTAAAACGGGCTCTCTGACCGCTCTGCCGATCATTGAAACCCAGGCGGGTGACGTTTCTGCGTTCGTTCCGACCAACGTAATCTCCATTACCGATGGTCAGATCTTCCTGGAAACTAACCTGTTTAACTCCGGTATTCGTCCGGCGGTTAACCCGGGTATCTCCGTATCCCGTGTTGGTGGTGCTGCTCAGACCAAGATCATCAAGAAACTGTCCGGTGGTATCCGTACCGCGCTGGCACAGTATCGTGAACTGGCTGCGTTCTCTCAGTTCGCATCCGATCTGGACGAAGCAACCCGTAAACAGCTGAGCCACGGCCAGAAAGTGACCGAGCTGCTGAAGCAGAAACAGTACGCACCAATGTCTGTTGCTCAGCAGGGCCTGGTACTGTTCGCGGCTGAACGCGGTTACCTCGAAGATGTGGAACTGGCGAAAATCGGTAGCTTCGAAGCCGCTCTGCTGGCTTACGTCGACCGTGATCACGCTCCGCTGATGCAAGAGATCAACCAGACCGGTGGCTATAACGACGAAATCGAAGGCAAGCTGAAAGCTATCCTCGATTCCTTCAAAGCAACCCAATCCTGGTAATCGTCCGGCGGCTTGTCTCAGGACAAGCCGCCTGGCATTGAGGAGAAGCTCATGGCCGGCGCAAAAGAGATACGTAGTAAGATCGCAAGCGTCCAGAACACGCAAAAGATCACTAAAGCGATGGAGATGGTCGCCGCTTCCAAAATGCGTAAATCGCAGGATCGCATGGCGGCCAGCCGTCCTTATGCAGAAACCATGCGCAAAGTGATTGGTCACCTTGCAAACGGTAATCTGGAATATAAGCACCCTTACCTGGAAGAACGCGACGTTAAGCGCGTGGGCTACCTGGTGGTGTCGACCGACCGTGGTCTGTGTGGCGGCTTGAACATTAACCTGTTCAAAAAACTGCTGGCGGATATGAAAGCATGGTCTGAAAAAGGCGTTCAGTGCGATATCGCAATGATCGGCTCTAAAGGCGTCTCTTTCTTTAACTCCGTTGGTGGCAACATTGTCGCTCAGGTGACCGGTATGGGTGATAACCCGTCCCTGTCCGAACTGATCGGCCCGGTTAAAGTGATGTTGCAGGCCTATGATGAAGGCCGTCTGGACAGACTGTACGTTGTCAGCAACAAATTCATTAACACCATGTCTCAGGTTCCAACGCTCACTCAGATGCTGCCGTTACCGGCATCAGAAGATGACGAGCTGAAGCACAAAGCCTGGGATTACCTGTATGAACCCGATCCGAAACCGCTGCTGGATACCCTGCTGCGTCGTTACGTTGAATCTCAGGTTTATCAGGGCGTTGTAGAAAACCTGGCCAGCGAGCAGGCCGCACGAATGGTGGCGATGAAAGCCGCGACCGATAATGGCGGCAGCCTGATTAAAGAGCTGCAGTTGGTTTACAACAAAGCTCGTCAGGCCAGCATTACTCAGGAACTCACCGAGATCGTCTCGGGGGCCGCCGCGGTTTAACCAGGTTTACGAATTACGTAGAGGATTCAAGATGGCTACTGGAAAGATTGTCCAGGTAATCGGCGCCGTGGTGGACGTCGAGTTCCCTCAGGACGCCGTACCACGCGTGTACGACGCGCTTGAGGTACAGAATGGTAACGAGAGCCTGGTGCTGGAAGTTCAGCAGCAGCTCGGCGGCGGTATCGTGCGTACCATCGCAATGGGTTCTTCCGACGGTCTGCGTCGTGGTCTGGAAGTCAAAGACCTTGAGCACCCGATCGAAGTCCCGGTAGGTAAAGCAACACTGGGTCGTATCATGAACGTATTGGGTCAGCCAATCGACATGAAAGGCGACATCGGTGAAGAAGAGCGTTGGGCTATCCACCGCGCGGCACCTTCCTACGAAGAGCTGTCCAGCTCTCAGGAACTGCTGGAAACCGGTATCAAAGTTATCGACCTGATGTGTCCGTTCGCGAAGGGCGGTAAAGTCGGTCTGTTCGGTGGTGCGGGTGTTGGTAAAACTGTAAACATGATGGAGCTGATCCGTAACATCGCGATCGAGCACTCCGGTTACTCTGTGTTTGCGGGCGTAGGTGAACGTACTCGTGAGGGTAACGACTTCTACCACGAAATGACCGACTCCAATGTTCTGGACAAAGTATCCCTGGTTTACGGCCAGATGAACGAGCCACCAGGAAACCGTCTGCGCGTTGCGCTGACCGGTCTGACTATGGCTGAGAAGTTCCGTGACGAAGGCCGTGACGTTCTGCTGTTCGTTGATAACATCTACCGTTACACCCTGGCCGGTACTGAAGTATCTGCACTGCTGGGTCGTATGCCTTCAGCGGTAGGTTATCAGCCTACGCTGGCGGAAGAGATGGGTGTTCTTCAGGAACGTATCACCTCTACCAAAACCGGTTCTATCACCTCCGTTCAGGCGGTATACGTACCTGCGGATGACTTGACTGACCCATCTCCAGCAACCACCTTTGCTCACTTAGACGCAACCGTGGTACTGAGCCGTCAGATCGCGTCTCTGGGTATCTACCCGGCCGTTGACCCGCTGGACTCCACCAGCCGTCAGCTGGATCCACTGGTAGTTGGTCAGGAACACTACGACACCGCGCGTGGCGTACAGTCCCTGCTGCAGCGTTACCAGGAACTGAAAGACATCATCGCCATCCTGGGTATGGATGAACTGTCTGAAGAAGACAAACTGGTGGTAGCACGTGCGCGTAAGATCCAGCGCTTCCTGTCCCAGCCATTCTTCGTTGCGGAAGTATTCACCGGTTCCCCAGGTAAATACGTTTCCCTGAAAGACACCATCCGTGGCTTTAAAGGCATCATGGAAGGCGAATACGATCACCTGCCGGAGCAGGCGTTCTACATGGTTGGTTCCATCGACGAAGCCGTGGAAAAAGCCAAAAAACTTTAACGCCTTAATCGGAGGGTGATATGGCAATGACTTACCACCTGGACGTCGTCAGCGCAGAGCAACAAATGTTCTCTGGTCTGGTCGAGAAAATCCAGGTAACGGGTAGTGAAGGTGAACTGGGTATTTTCCCAGGTCACGCACCGCTGCTCACCGCCATTAAGCCTGGTATGATCCGCATCGTTAAACAGTTCGGTCACGAAGAGTTTATCTATCTGTCTGGCGGCATTCTTGAAGTGCAGCCTGGCAGTGTGACCGTTCTGGCCGATACCGCTATCCGTGGACAGGATCTCGACGAAGCGCGAGCCCTGGAATCGAAGCGTAAGGCTGAAGAGCACATTAGCAGCTCTCATGGTGACGTGGATTACGCTCAGGCGTCTGCGGAGCTGGCCAAAGCGATCGCGAAACTGCGCGTTATCGAGTTGACCAAAAAAGCGATGTAACACCGGCTTGAAAAGCACAAAAGCCAGTCTGGATACCAGGCTGGCTTTTTTTTTCGGCCTTAATTCATGATTAAAAAGATGTAGAATTTTAAGCATCAAACGTTTTTACTTCACACTCAAACTACCGTCAGGATGCGTATGTCAAACAGTGCGATGAGCGTGGTGATCCTTGCCGCTGGCAAAGGGACCCGCATGTATTCCGATCTGCCTAAGGTGCTCCACACGCTTGCAGGAAAGCCAATGGTGCAGCATGTCATTGATGCAGCGAATGAACTGGGTGCCAGTCAGGTTCATCTGGTCTACGGCCACGGCGGCGATCTGCTTAAAAAGACGCTGAGCGATGACAAGCTCAACTGGGTGCTTCAGGCAGAACAGCTGGGCACAGGCCATGCGATGCAACAGGCTGCGCCCTTCTTTGCGGATGACGAAGACATTTTGATGCTCTACGGCGATGTCCCGCTGATCTCCGTTGAAACACTGACTCGCCTGCGTGAAGCCAAACCGCAGGGTGGCATCGGTTTGTTAACCGTCGTGCTGGACGATCCAACCGGTTATGGCCGCATCACCCGTGAAAACGGCAACGTCACGGGGATTGTTGAGCATAAAGATGCCAGCGACGAGCAGCGCCAGATTCAGGAGATCAACACCGGTATCCTGATTGCCAATGGCGCGGATATGAAGCGCTGGCTGTCCAAACTCAACAACAACAACGCGCAGGGTGAATACTACATCACCGACATCATTGCGATGGCCTACCATGAAGGGCGTGAAATTGCCGCCGTTCATCCGGCGCGCATCAGCGAAACGGACGGCGTCAATAACCGCCTTCAGCTTTCCCGTCTTGAGCGTATTTATCAGTCCGAGCAGGCCGAAAAACTGCTGCTGGCAGGCGTGATGCTGCGCGATCCGGCGCGTTTCGATTTGCGTGGTTCGTTATCTCACGGGCGTGACGTTGAAATTGATACTAACGTTATCCTCGAAGGTCACGTCACGCTGGGCAATCGCGTCAAAATTGGCGCCGGCTGCGTGATTAAAAACAGCGTCATCGGTGACGACTGCGAAATCAGCCCGTACAGCGTGGTAGAAGATGCCCGTCTGGATGCCGCCTGTACCATCGGCCCGTTTGCGCGTCTGCGCCCGGGCGCTGAGCTGCTGGAAGGCGCTCACGTGGGTAACTTCGTGGAAATGAAAAAAGCGCGTCTGGGTAAAGGCTCGAAAGCCGGTCATCTGACCTATCTGGGCGATGCGGAAATTGGTAATAACGTGAATATTGGTGCAGGGACTATTACCTGTAACTATGACGGCGCCAATAAGTTTAAAACCATCATCGGTGATGATGTGTTTGTTGGCTCCGATACGCAGCTGGTGGCGCCTGTTACCGTGGGTAATGGGGTGACCATTGCCGCCGGAACAACCGTGACGCGCGATGTGGCCGAGAACGAGCTGGTGTTAAGCCGCGTTCCGCAGGTCAGCAAGCAGGGCTGGAAACGCCCGGTGAAGAAAAAGTAACAACAAGGCGGGTGGCGCTACGCTTACCCGCCCTACGATTGAGTAGGCCTGATAAGGCGTAGCCGACATCAGGCAAACCCGGGAGAGGAGATAAATATATATCTCCCCCCACAAGCAGTACCCATAAAAATAACCCCACTCTCTACAAGGCTCGGGGTGCCCGGAAAGGGCAAATACAGGTCAGCGACAACGCAGGCGTAATGCCTAAATTCGGAATCTAAAATTATGTGTGGAATTGTTGGCGCAGTTGCGCAGCGTGATATTGCTGAAATCCTTCTCGAAGGTTTACGTCGTCTGGAATACCGTGGTTACGACTCCGCCGGTCTGGCTGTCGTCGATGCAGAAGGTCATATGACCCGTCTGCGTCGTCTCGGTAAAGTGCAGATGCTGGCCCAGGCCGCGGAGGAACATCCGCTGCATGGGGGGACCGGTATTGCGCACACCCGCTGGGCGACGCACGGCGAACCGTCTGAAGGTAACGCGCACCCGCATGTGTCTGAACACATCGTGGTCGTGCACAACGGCATTATCGAAAACCACGAACCGCTGCGCGAAGAACTGAAAGCGCGCGGCTACACCTTCGTCTCTGAAACTGACACCGAAGTGATTGCTCACCTGGTGCACTGGGAGCTGGAGCAGGGCGGCACGCTGCGTGATGCGGTGCTGCGTGCTATCCCTCAGTTGCGCGGTGCGTACGGTACGGTGATCATGGATTCCCGCGACCCGTCCACGCTGCTTGCCGCGCGTTCCGGTAGCCCGATGGTTATCGGTCTGGGCATGGGCGAAAACTTCATCGCTTCTGACCAGCTGGCGCTCCTGCCGGTTACCCGTCGCTTTATCTTCCTCGAAGAGGGGGATATCGCGGAAGTGACTCGCCGCAGCGTGACCGTATTCGATACCAAAGGCGAGCAGGTGAAACGTCAGGAGATCGAATCGAATCTGCAGTACGACGCGGGCGACAAAGGCGCTTACCGTCACTACATGCAGAAAGAGATTTACGAGCAGCCAAACGCCATCAAAAACACCCTGACCGGGCGCATCAGCCACGGTGAAGTGGACCTGAGCGAGCTGGGCGCAAACGCGAACGAACTGCTCGGTAAAGTTGAGCATATTCAGATCGTGGCCTGCGGCACCTCCTACAACTCAGGTATGGTTTCTCGCTACTGGTTTGAATCCCTGGCCGGTGTGCCGTGCGATGTGGAAATCGCGTCTGAATTCCGCTATCGCAAATCTGCGGTGCGTCGTAACAGCCTGATGATCACCCTTTCCCAGTCCGGCGAAACGGCGGATACGCTGGCCGCGCTGCGTCTCTCTAAAGAGCTGGGTTACCTGGGCTCGCTGGCCATCTGTAACGTTCCTGGCTCCTCGCTGGTGCGTGAGTCCGATCTGGCGCTGATGACCAAAGCGGGTACCGAAATCGGCGTGGCCTCCACCAAAGCGTTTACTACTCAGCTGACCGTACTGCTGATGCTGGTGGCGAAGCTGGCGCGTCTGAAAGGCGAAGATGCTTCCGTTGAGCATGACATCGTTCATGGCCTGCAGGCACTGCCGAGCCGTATTGAGCAGATGCTGTCTCAGGACAAACGCATTGAAGCGCTGGCGGAAGATTTCTCTGACAAACATCACGCCCTGTTCCTGGGCCGTGGCGATCAGTATCCGATTGCGCTGGAAGGCGCGCTGAAGCTGAAAGAGATTTCCTACATTCACGCAGAAGCCTATGCGGCAGGCGAGCTGAAGCACGGCCCGCTGGCGCTGATTGACGCGGATATGCCGGTCATCGTTGTGGCACCAAACAACGAACTGCTGGAAAAACTGAAATCTAACATCGAAGAAGTGCGCGCCCGCGGCGGCGTACTGTACGTCTTCGCCGATCAAGATGCCGGTTTTGTCAGCAATGACAACATGCACATCATCGAGATGCCGCACGTTGAAGAGGTGATTGCACCGATCTTCTACACCGTTCCGCTGCAGCTGCTGGCCTATCACGTTGCGCTGATCAAAGGCACCGACGTTGACCAGCCGCGTAACCTGGCAAAATCGGTTACCGTAGAATAATCCCTTCAGGCTCCACCTTCGGGTGGAGCTTTTTTATCCCGCCCGGTTTGTTTTTAATCAATCCTTTCTCGTTTTTAATAATGACAATCTGTCATCTTCAGCTACTTTTTTCAGTGTCACATAAAGAAAATATTTCTGAAAACGCCTTGTCATAAAAGTAGATAACGCAATGAAAATTAATGATTATTTTGCATATTTTTAAGTGAAATTTTCATTGTCATAAAACTGTCATAATTCGTACATTTATCTGTCACCTGTTTGTCCTATTTTGCTCATCGTAGCCACTTAAACAATGATTTACGAAATCCTTGCAGGAGACATTATGAAAGTTATGCGTACCACTGTCGCAACTGTTGTCGCCGCGACCTTATCTCTGAGCGCGTTCTCTGTATTTGCAGAAGCAAGCCTGACTGGCGCTGGTGCAACCTTCCCTGCGCCGGTGTATGCCAAATGGGCGGATACCTACCAGAAAGAAACCGGTAACAAGGTTAACTATCAGGGTATCGGCTCCTCCGGTGGCGTTAAACAAATTACCGCGAACACGGTTGATTTCGGCGCATCAGACGCTCCGCTGTCTGATGACAAACTGGCTCAGGAAGGCCTGTTCCAGTTCCCGACCGTGATCGGTGGCGTGGTTCTGGCCATCAACCTGCCGGGCGTGAAGTCGGGTGAGCTGGTGCTGGACGGCAAAACCCTGGGTGACATCTACCTGGGCAAAATCAAAAAATGGGATGACGAAGCGATCGCTAAACTCAACCCAGGCCTGAAGCTGCCTTCTCAGAACATCGCCGTGGTGCGCCGCGCGGATGGTTCCGGTACCTCTTTCGTGTTCACCAGCTACCTGGCAAAAGTGAACGAAGAGTGGAAATCTAAAGTCGGCTCCGGCTCTACCGTTAACTGGCCAACCGGTCTGGGCGGTAAAGGTAACGACGGTATCGCCGCGTTCGTACAGCGTCTGCCTGGCTCAATTGGTTACGTAGAGTATGCGTACGCTAAGCAGAACAACCTGTCCTACACCAAGCTGGTTTCAGCCGACGGCAAAGCGGTTAGCCCGACCGAAGAGAACTTTGCTAACGCCGCGAAAGGCGCTGACTGGAGCAAATCCTTCGCGCAGGATCTGACTAACCAGAAAGGCGAAGGTGCATGGCCAATCACCTCTACCACCTTCATCCTGGTTCACAAAGAGCAGAAGAAACCTGAGCAGGGCGCTGAAGTGCTGAAGTTCTTCGACTGGGCGTACAAAAACGGCGGTAAACAGGCTAATGCCCTGGATTACGCTACCCTGCCGGACAACGTGGTTGAGCAGATTCGCGCTGCATGGAAAACCAACGTGAAAGACAGCAGCGGTAAAGCGCTGTACTAACAGGATATATTTAACGAAGATGGCGGGTGGCGCTGCGCTTACCCGCCCTACGGTTTAAGCTGTAGGCCCGGTAAGCGTCAGCGCCACCGGGCATATTCGTAAAAACGTCTCAAACAGAAGAGTAATTTATGGCTGCAACCAAGCCTGCATTTAACCCTCCGGGTAAAAAAGGTGACATGATTTTCAGCGCGCTGGTAAAACTGGCTGCGCTGATTGTGCTATTGCTGCTGGGCGGCATTATCGTTTCTCTGATTTTCTCCTCATGGCCGAGCATCCAGAAATTCGGTTTCTCCTTCCTGTGGACCAAAGAGTGGGACGCGCCGAACGACATCTACGGTGCCCTGGTGCCGATTTACGGCACGCTGGTGACCTCGTTCATCGCCCTGCTGATTGCGGTTCCGGTGAGCTTTGGTATTGCCCTGTTCCTGACGGAGCTGGCGCCGGGCTGGCTGCGTCGTCCGCTGGGGATCGCCATCGAACTGCTGGCGGCCATTCCGAGTATCGTTTACGGCATGTGGGGCCTGTTCATCTTTGCTCCGCTGTTCGCCACATACTTCCAGGAACCGGTCGGTAACGTTCTTTCCTCAATTCCGTTTGTGGGGGCGCTGTTCTCCGGCCCGGCTTTCGGTATCGGCATTCTGGCGGCAGGTGTGATCCTCGCCATCATGATTATTCCGTACATTGCGGCGGTTATGCGCGATGTCTTCGAACAAACGCCGGTGATGATGAAAGAGTCGGCCTACGGCATCGGCTGCACCACCTGGGAAGTTATCTGGCGCATTGTCCTTCCGTTCACCAAAAATGGGGTGATCGGGGGCGTGATGCTGGGCTTAGGTCGTGCGCTGGGTGAAACCATGGCGGTCACTTTTATCATCGGTAACACCTACCAGCTCGACAGCGTGTCGCTTTACATGCCGGGTAACAGTATTACTTCGGCGCTGGCGAATGAATTTGCGGAAGCGGAATCGGGTCTGCACGTGGCGGCGCTGATGGAGCTGGGTCTGATTCTGTTCGTTATCACCTTCATTGTTCTGGCGATTTCCAAGCTGATGATTATGCGCCTCGCTAAAAATGAGGGAGCACGCTAATGGCCACTCTCGAAATGCAAGCTACCGCTGAACTGGCGGAATCCCGCCGCAAAATGCAGGCCAGACGCCGCATGAAAAACCGTATTGCCCTGTCGCTCTCTATGGCTACGATGGCATTCGGCCTGTTCTGGCTGGTCTGGATCCTCTTCTCGACGGTCGTTCGCGGGATTGACGGGATGTCACTGTCGCTGTTCACCGAAATGACGCCGCCGCCGAACACGGCGGGTGGTGGCCTGGCGAATGCCCTGGCGGGCAGCGGCCTGCTGATCCTGTGGGCGACGGTCTTCGGCACGCCGCTGGGCATCATGGCGGGCATCTA
The DNA here is from genome assembly GCF_000733275.2 of Enterobacter sp. EGD-HP1. Classification (NCBI taxonomy): domain Bacteria; kingdom Pseudomonadati; phylum Pseudomonadota; class Gammaproteobacteria; order Enterobacterales; family Enterobacteriaceae; genus Enterobacter; species Enterobacter sp. EGD-HP1. The sequence goes on along the minus strand of NZ_AVOP01000010.1, from coordinate 59,644 downwards.
TCTGGCAGAATACGGTCGTAAATCCTGGCTGGCGGAAGTGATTCGCTTCATCAACGACATTCTGCTGTCAGCCCCGTCTATCGTCGTGGGTCTGTTTGTTTACACCGTGGTGGTGGCGCAGATGGAACACTTCTCCGGCTGGGCGGGTGTGATTGCCCTGGCGCTGCTGCAGGTGCCGATTGTTATTCGAACCACCGAGAACATGCTGAAACTGGTGCCGGACAGCCTGCGTGAAGCGGCTTATGCGCTGGGTACGCCGAAATGGAAGATGATCTCTGCGATTACGCTGAAGGCGTCCGTCTCCGGGATCATGACCGGTATCCTGCTGGCGGTTGCGCGTATCGCTGGTGAAACGGCGCCGCTGCTGTTTACGTCTCTCTCCAACCAGTTCTGGAGCACGGACATGATGCAGCCGATCGCCAACCTGCCGGTGACGATCTTTAAATTTGCGATGAGCCCATTCGCGGAATGGCAGCAGCTGGCCTGGGCCGGGGTGCTGATCATTACCCTTTGCGTACTGTTGCTGAACATTCTGGCGCGCGTCATTTTCGCGAAGAAGAAACACGGTTAATTTTTTACGGCGCGGCAGCTCGCGGCGCCGAATGAGGAAATGAGTCAATGAGTATGGTTGATACTGCCCCGGGTAAGATTCAGGTTCGTGATTTGAACTTCTACTACGGCAAATTCCATGCCCTGAAGAATATCAACCTGGATATCGCGAAGAACCAGGTCACGGCATTTATCGGTCCGTCCGGCTGCGGAAAATCCACGCTGCTGCGTACCTTTAACAAAATGTATTCGCTCTATCCGGAGCAGCGCGCTGAAGGTGAAATCATCCTGGACGGCGAAAACATTCTGACCCAGGCTCAGGATATTGCCCTGCTGCGCGCCAAAGTGGGGATGGTGTTCCAGAAACCAACGCCCTTCCCGATGTCCATTTATGACAACATCGCGTTCGGCGTTCGCCTGTTCGAAAAGCTCTCCCGTGCCGATATGGACGAGCGCGTGCAGTGGGCTTTGACCAAGGCCGCATTATGGAACGAAACCAAAGATAAGTTGCACCAGAGCGGTTACTCTCTCTCCGGTGGTCAGCAGCAGCGTCTGTGCATTGCGCGCGGTATCGCTATTCGCCCGGAAGTGTTGCTGCTGGATGAGCCGTGTTCAGCGCTGGACCCGATCTCAACCGGCCGTATTGAAGAGCTGATCACCGAGCTGAAGCAGGATTACACCGTGGTTATCGTGACCCATAACATGCAGCAGGCTGCACGTTGTTCCGATCACACGGCGTTTATGTACCTGGGCGAGTTGATTGAGTTCAGCGATACGGACGCGCTGTTCACCAGGCCCGCGAAGAAACAAACCGAAGATTACATTACTGGCCGCTACGGTTGATTTGCCTTAGTGCATGTGGAGAAACCATGGACAACCTCAATCTTAATAAACACATTTCCGGCCAGTTCAACGCAGAGCTGGAAAGCATCCGCACGCAGGTGATGACCATGGGTGGCATGGTTGAGCAGCAGCTTTCTGATGCGATTACGGCAATGCACAACCAGGACAGCGAGCTGGCGAAGCGCGTCATTGAAGGCGACAAAAACGTCAACATGATGGAAGTGGCTATCGACGAGGCCTGCGTGCGCATTATTGCGAAACGTCAGCCGACGGCGAGCGACCTGCGTCTGGTGATGGCGATCATCAAAACCATCGCCGAACTGGAGCGTATTGGTGACGTTGCGGATAAAATCTGCCGCACCGCACTGGAGAAGTTCTCTCAGCAGCACCAGCCGCTGCTGGTGAGCCTGGAGTCGCTTGGCCGCCACACCGTGCAGATGCTGCACGACGTGCTGGATGCCTTTGCGCGTATGGATCTGGACGAAGCGGTGCGTATTTACCGTGAAGACAAGAAGGTCGACCAGGAGTATGAAGGCATCGTGCGTCAGCTGATGACCTACATGATGGAAGATTCACGTACCATCCCAAGCGTACTGACTGCCCTGTTCTGCGCGCGCTCCATCGAGCGTATCGGCGACCGCTGCCAGAACATTTGCGAATACATTTTTTACTTCGTGAAGGGGCAGGACTTCCGTCACGTGGGCGGCGATGAGCTGGACAAGCTGCTGGCGGGTAAAGATCCGAAAGAGTGATGTTTGTGGCGGGTGGCGCTAGCGCTTACCCGCCCTACGAGCCCTGTAGGCCGGATAAGCGTTAGCGCCATCCGGCTTTGTTTTTTCAGCGTGTAATATCCCACCCGCGCGCCTTCCACAGTTCCGGCAGCTGTGCCAGATCGGTAAAGGTCGTCACGTTGGGATGATCGATCGGCTTGTTGTGCGGATCGGCGCAGAAGTAAAACACCTCCATCCCCGCATCAATCCCCGACTGCGCGCCCGCAGACGAGTCATCCACCAGAATGCAGTTCTCTACGTTGACGTTCATCGCTTTTGCCGCATGGAACATCAGCGCCGGGTCTGGCTTCCAGCGCTGGATATCGTAGCCGCTGAACAGTTTTTCCGGGAAATGGTGCAACATCTCAAGCTTGCCCAGCGAGTGCTGCATTTTGCTAACCGGGCCGTTAGAGACGACGCAGACAGGCACCGTCATCGCATCCAGCAGCGCGTTTGCGCCCGGAATGACCTCCAGCTCCGAATCAAACAGGCGTGCGACCTCGGCGCGGTACACTGGCTCCAGATCCGCTTTCGCCAGATCCACACCGTGTTCTTCGTTAATGATGTCGATGATCTCGTAGAGCTTCACGCCCTTAAAGCGCTTAAACACCTCTTCGAGTTCCAGCGTAATGCCAAATTCCTTGAACATAGTGACATACGCGCGGGAACAAATGACCTCACTGTCGACCAGCGTACCGTCGCAGTCGAAAAATACCGCTTCAATTCCGGACATGCCTTTCCCTTTTAACAAGTTTAACGTTTACGTACGGCAGTTCACCGGGACGCAATCGTTGCCGTATAAGCAAAATCAATGAAAAAAGTATCACGTAACCGCCACTATTGTCGCATTTTGGTATAGGATAGCGACGAATTTTCCCTCCTTGTTCGGAAATTGATGATGAGTCAACAACACACTACCCAGACATCTGGTCAGGGTCTGCTTGAGCGCGTTTTTAAACTGCGCGAGCACGGCACAACGGCACGCACCGAAGTGATCGCTGGTTTCACCACCTTCCTGACGATGGTCTATATCGTTTTTGTGAACCCTCAAATTCTGGGCGTTGCTGGCATGGATACCAGCGCCGTCTTTGTGACCACCTGTCTGATCGCGGCCCTTGGCAGCATTCTGATGGGCGTGTTCGCTAACCTGCCGGTTGCGCTGGCACCGGCAATGGGCCTGAATGCGTTCTTCGCGTTCGTGGTCGTTCAGGCGATGGGTCTGCCGTGGCAGGTTGGTATGGGCGCCATCTTCTGGGGCGCGGTTGGTCTGCTGCTGCTGACCATTTTCCGCGTGCGTTACTGGATGATTGCAAACATTCCAGTGAGCCTGCGCGTGGGCATCACCAGCGGTATCGGTCTGTTCATCGGTATGATGGGGCTGAAAAACGCCGGCGTTATCGTGGCGAACCCGGATACGCTGGTGAGCATCGGTCACCTGACCTCTCATAACGTGCTGCTGGGCGTGCTGGGCTTCTTTATCATCGCGATCCTGGCTTCTCGCAATATTCACGCGGCGGTGCTGGTCTCCATCGTGGTGACCACGCTGCTGGGCTGGATGCTGGGCGACGTTCACTATAACGGTATCGTCTCCGCGCCACCGAGCGTTTCTACCGTGATTGGTCACGTCGATCTGGCGGGTTCCCTGAACCTGGGCCTGGCGGGCGTGATTTTCTCCTTCATGCTGGTCAACCTGTTTGACTCCTCCGGCACGCTGATTGGCGTGACCGACAAAGCGGGTCTGGCGGATGAAAAAGGGAAATTCCCGCGCATGAAGCAGGCGCTGTTTGTGGACAGCGTCTCCTCTGTGACCGGTGCTTTTATCGGAACCTCGTCCGTTACCGCGTACATTGAATCTTCTTCCGGCGTGTCCGTGGGCGGCCGTACCGGCCTGACGGCAGTGGTCGTGGGTATTCTCTTCCTGCTGGTGATCTTCCTCTCTCCGCTGGCGGGTATGGTTCCACCGTATGCGGCAGCCGGCGCGCTGATCTATGTGGGGGTGCTGATGACCTCCAGCCTGTCACGCGTGAAGTGGGATGATTTAACCGAAGCGGTGCCGGCGTTTATTACCGCCGTGATGATGCCGTTCAGCTTCTCGATTACCGAAGGTATCGCGCTGGGCTTTATCTCTTACTGCATAATGAAGATCGGTACCGGCCGCTTCCGCGACCTCAGTCCATGTGTGATTGTTGTTGCGCTGCTGTTTGTGCTGAAGATTGTGTTTATTGACGCGCACTAAGGTGCGGTTTGTGGTGTCAGGTGGCGCTTCGCTTACCTGACCTACTGACGAGTGTAGGCCCGGTAAGCGCTAGCGCCACCGGGCTTTTTTTATCAGGCTTTAACCCGCTTAATATAATCCCCAAACGCCGTCAGCTGGCCAGACAGATGATCGCGCGTGCTCTGATCCACCACTTCACCCGTTTGCGGGTCGACCTTGTTCTGAATCACACCACCCATAAACTCCGGCTTGTTCATGACCATCGCATCCAGGAACACCAGGATCTGGCGAAGATGATACTGGCAGCGCGCGCCGCCAATCGCGCCCATTGAGCTGGTTTGGATCAGCACCGGTTTGCCTGACAGCGGCTGCTCAGGTAAACGGGACAGCCAGTCGATGGCATTCTTCAGGCCACCCGGCACCGAGTAGTTATACTCCGGCGTGACGATGACCACGCCGTCGGCCTGGCGGATCTGCTCTGCCAGCGCCTCAACGCTCTGCGGGAACCCTTCTTCCTGCTGGACATCCGCATCATACAGCGGAATATCGCCAATAGACGGCAGGGCGCTAATTTCCATTCCTGCCGGTGCCAGCTGTGGCAGCGTGCGGGCAACCATCCCGTTAAATGAACCTTTGCGCAGGCTTCCCAGTAACGTAACTACTTTCAACGTATCAGACATGATTACTCCTGTTTCATCATGATGACCCTGATTGGATCAGCTAAGGGTGAATGCTTTTTCTGCTGGTAAACTGGTTAAACGCATCAGACGTGCGGCGGGCTCGTTGGCGCGCTCGGGCACATCAGGAAGGCTACGCCATCCCTGTTGACTGTCAAATTCCCAGATTTTCATGCGTTCGATGGCGGGGGTAACTGCAATGGACCAGATGAGCACATCCTCTGCGTCACTGAGTGCCTCTACCAGCGTGGCCTGAGTGGCACGCAGACGTCCGGAGCCTGGCAGCAGCTGCAGCAGGCTGGCGTCGTCTGAGGCGCATCCACAGAGCTTGCGAATGCTCTGGCGCAAGGTAATGAGCTGGGCTCTGGCTTCGACAGGATCGTTCTGGTTGCGGACCCACAGCTTCTCATTGCTGGAGAGCGGATAGTCTTCATGCGCATTACCGCCATGGAAGCTGCGCGTCGCGCGCTGAAGTTCCATATCGAGCCCACAATCCCCTTCGGTGGTCAGTGCGACGCCAATGATATTGCCCGTGTAGGCAATCGAAAAACGAGGGAGATCCGGGTCGGCAAAGACCGGGCGGCCTTCGGGTTGGGTAATGATGTCCGGCAGCTCGCTGGTGCCGTAAAGCATAAACAGCAGTTCTGCGAGAAGCGCTCTGGACGCTAAAAACCGCGTCCTCCGGTGTTCCGGGAGAGTGAGTGCTTCACTGTGACAGGCTGAAGAAATTCTTGCCGATACGAGACGTCCTTCCGTAAGTATCCCTCTTGCAAAGTGCGTAGCCATTTTTCGCTCCCTGATAATGGTCGTAATCGGTTAAACGGTTACATGATTATCGCTTAACTTGACTCCTGTTTTAATCAGTAAATGGGAGTAAGAGAAGCCTTAGGACCGAACTTTACATTTTCTTAGGCAAAAATTGGATCGCTGGCACCGTACAGCGCCTTGATAGTTTCCCGCAGCCAGAGGATTTTCGGATTATGGCTGTTCCGTTTATGCCAGATCAGCGTGAAGGGAACGGTAAGCTTTTCAGCCTGCGCTTCGTCAATGGGAATAGGAAGCGCGATCAGCTTCCGCTGGTGGAGTTCATTGTAGTGGTGGCAGTAGTGCGGAGCCGTGGCGATATAGTTATGGCCGGGCTGCGCCGCCATAAACATTGCCTGTTCGAACCCCGGCAGGCACATGGCGATATTGCGCTCGCGCCCCATCTCCTTTAGCACCTCATCCAGCGCCCAGGTGTCGCTACGTTCCCAGAAGATACTGATATGCGGGTAGCGCAGGAAGGTCTCGAGGTTCCATTCATCCTGTAGCGCAGGGTGATCCTCGCGCAGATACACGCACGGACGGTCGCTGAACAGGATCTCATAGTCGATGAACCACGGCATTAGCTTCAGCAATTCACGCGATCGCGGGTGTGTTTCGCGTCCGGTGAATCCCAGATCCACCTCTCCACGCGTAATGGCGTCCAGCGAGTCGTAATCCCAGTGACGCATCTTCACCGTCGCCTGCGGATAGCGCTGGTTCACCTGCTCCAGCAGGGTATTAAACCGGATCAGCATCAATGGCGTTTCGGCGGCCAGCACGAACGTTAGCCCGCCTGGGGAATCATGGTGAAATTTATCGAGGATCTGGTTGCCGATTTGCATCCAGTCGGCCAGATCCTGTTCCAGGCTCACCGTCAGCGGGGTGGGCAGCAGCCCTAGCGGCGTTTTCACAAACAGCGGGTCGTCAAACCAGTCGCGCAGCTTGGCCAGCGATTTGCTCACCGCTGACGGCGTCACGTTCATCCGCTTCGCGGCTTTGGTAACGCTGCGCTCCTGCAGCAAAAGCTGCAGGCACAGCAACAGGTTAAGATCGAGACTGCTGATGGGCTTCTTCATAATGCGCCGCGGGCCGGATGACCGTAAGTAAGGTAATGCACAGTATGCTACAGCCAATCAGAACCCCGATCAGCATATTCAGCGCGTTAAGCCCGATGACCGCCGCCAGCCAAATCCACAGTGACGAGCCGCAGACCTGCGCAATGCCCAGCACCGAGCTTGCCACGCCTGCCCGCAGCGAGAAGGGGCCAAGCGCCTGACTCATCGCCACGCCAAAGCCAACCGAGAACCCGGCACAAATGAGGGTAATACCCACCAGCATCACCGCATGCGAGCTGGCGGTCGCCAGGAGCACGCCCGCCGTGAGGAATAAAACCTGTGAGGTCAGCATCAGCGTGCGCTGGCTGAACACATTTAGCGCAAACGGGGTAGAAAACGAGACTGCCATACTGACCATGGCGGTTAGCGCCATTACCGTCGAATACTCACCCCGATCGAAGCCCATGGTTTCCATCAGTAAAACCGGGGAAACGTTTACATAGGTCAGGATCACCGCCACGCTTAACGTGGTCACGGCCAGACGACTGAGGAAAAAGCGGTTAAGCAGCTTCTCGGCCGGGTGAATCGTTGGGGTATGACCGGTATTCTGCGAGCCCGGGTGGGTCTCTTTCAGCACGGTGATGGACAGGACAAACACCAGCGCGCCCATCGCCGCCATGGTCCAGAACAGGCTCTGCCACGGGAATTTCAGCATGATCAGATACCCCACGACCGGGGCCAGCACCGGGATGATGCAGGTAATACCGTTCAGCATCGAAAGTACCTTAGCGCGACGCTGGGCGCTTAAGGTGTCGCGCAAAATGGCAAACGCGACGACGTAGCAGCCACCGGCGCCAATGCCCTGGATAAACCGTCCAGTCAGGAACAAGGCGCTGTTCTGCGCCTGTGAACAGAGAAGAGAGGCCAGGGCAAAAATGATGGCGCCGGTTATGGCGACAGGCTGACGGCCTGCCTTATCCGCGATCTTCCCGGCAAACACCATCGACGACGCCATCCCCGCGAGGTAGGCCGAAAACGCGATGTGCAGCTGCGCTTCGCTGGCACCCAGATCGCGCGCGATGTGCGGTAATCCCACCAGATACATATCAATGCCGGACGGATAAAGCAGAACTAATGCGAAACTACAAAACAGAAAACGCGCCATAAACCCCCCATAGATGCAGGCATGCAGGGTAGGGGGCATGGGGGGATTAAGCGAGTTGCCATTTGGACAATGGTGATTTCCCAGGAGGAAATCACCACCAATCAGGGGGGTTACTTACCAATACAGAAGCTCGAGAAGATCCGTCCCAGCAGATCGTCCGACGTAAACTCTCCGGTGATCTCGCTCAGATTCTGCTGCGCCAGACGCAGCTCTTCCGCCAGCAGCTCGCCCGCCCACGCGCCGATCAGCTGCGCTTTACCCTGAACAAGGTGGTTCGCCGCCTCTTCCAGCGCCTGCAGGTGACGACGACGCGCCAGGAAGCCGCCCTCCATGCTGGTGTCAAAACCCATGCTCTGCTTGAGATGGTTACGCAGGTCGTCAACGCCTTCACCGGTACGCGCCGACAGGCGAATCAGTGAGTGACCGTTCACATCGCTGATGCCCAGCGTTTCGCCGGTGACGTCCGCTTTGTTACGTACCACGGTGATTGGCAGCTTAGTCGGCAGGCGGGCGATAAAGTCCGGCCAGATCTCTGCCGGATCAACGGCATCGGTCGTGGTGCCGTCCACCATAAACAGCACGCGGTCGGCCTGCTCAATCTCCTGCCAGGCGCGTTCGATACCGATGCGTTCCACCTCGTCGCTGGCGTCGCGCAGGCCTGCTGTGTCGATAATATGCAGCGGCATTCCGTCGATGTGGATATGCTCGCGCAGCACGTCGCGGGTGGTACCGGCAATGTCGGTCACGATGGCCGCTTCACGGCCCGCCAGGGCGTTCAGCAGGCTCGATTTCCCGGCGTTAGGGCGTCCGGCAATCACCACTTTCATCCCTTCGCGCAGCAGGCTGCCCTGACGCGCTTCGGCACGCACGGCGTCGAGATCGTTCATCACCTGGTTGAGCTGCGCTTCGATTTTACCGTCAGAGAGGAAATCGATCTCCTCATCCGGGAAGTCGATAGCCGCTTCCACGTAGATCCTAAGGTGAGTAAGTGCTTCCACAAGGTGATTCACACGTGCGGAGAATGCGCCCTGCAACGAGTTCAGGGCGGAGCGGGCCGCCTGTTCCGAGCTGGCGTCGATCAGGTCTGCAATCGCCTCAGCCTGCGCCAGGTCGAGCTTGTCGTTGAGGAAGGCACGCTCGGAGAACTCGCCCGGCTTCGCAATGCGCAGTCCAGGCAGGGTCAGAATACGTTTTAACAGCAGGTCGAGGATAACCGGGCCGCCGTGGCCCTGCAGCTCCAGCACGTCTTCGCCGGTAAAGGAGTTCGGGCCGGGGAACCACAGCGCAATGCCCTGGTCCAGCGGCGTGCCGTCGGTGTCTTTAAACGGCAGGTAATCAGCGTAGCGCGGCTTTGGCAGTTTACCCAGCACCGCTTCGGCCACCTCGCGCGCCTTCAGGCCGGAGATGCGCAGAATGCCTACACCACCGCGTCCCGGTGGGGTTGCCTGGGCGACGATAGTGTCGTTATGGCTCATGGTTGCTCTCGTTCAATACAAATAAAAAAGGCGGTCAATCGACCGCCCTTATTTTAGCGTTAACTTACCGAATCAGGACTTTTTCTTTTCGCGGCTATGCAGGCCACGTTTTTCCAGACCACGGTAAATCAGCTGCTGCTGGATGATGGTCACCAGGTTGCTGACGATATAGTACAGCACCAGACCTGACGGGAACCACAGGAAGAACACCGTGAAGATGACCGGCATAAAGGTCATGATCTTCTGCTGCATCGGGTCGGTCACGGTGGTCGGCGACATCTTCTGGATGAAGAACATCGTCACGCCCATCAGGATCGGCAGGATGTAGTACGGGTCCTGTGCGGACAGGTCATGGATCCACAGGGCGAACGGCGCGTGGCGCAGTTCAACGGAGCCCATCAGCATGTAGTACAGCGCAAGGAAGATTGGCATCTGAATCAGCAGCGGGAAGCAGCCACCCAGCGGGTTCACTTTCTCTGCTTTATACAGGGCCATCATTTCCTGGCTCTGACGCTGTTTGTCATCGCCCAGACGCTCACGCATTGCCTGAATCTTCGGCTGCAGCATGCGCATCTTCGCCATGGAGGTGTACTGCGCTTTAGTCAGCGGGTACATGATGCCACGAACGATGAAGGTGATAACGATGATGGAGAAGCCCCAGTTACCCAGGAAGCTGTGGATGAACTTCAGCAGCTTAAACAGCGGCTGAGAGATGAACCACAACCAGCCGTAATCAACGGTCAGATCCAGGTGCGGCGCAACAGCGGCCATTTTGTCCTGGATTTCCGGGCCGACCCACAGGGTGCTTGCCAGCTTACCGGTTTGACCCGGCTGAACCAGAACCGGCTGTGATTTGTACCCGATGGCTGCAATACCGTTACCCAGGTTCGCGGTGTAGAAGTTATTGGTACCGTCGTTATTTGGGATCCATGCAGTCGCGAAATACTGTTGCAGCATTGCTACCCAACCGCCTTTGGAGCTGACGTTCAGGTTTTCGTTATCGGCAATGGTGTCGAATTTGTATTTCTCATACTTCGCGTCTGGCGTGGAGTACGCCGCGCCACGGAAGGTATGCAGCGCAAAGTTGCTGCTTCCGGTGTCACGGTGAGACGGCAGATTGATGGACTGCTTCAGCTGACCAAAGGTAGAGATTTCCAGCGGTTTCTCGCCGGCGTTCTGTACGCTATAGCCCACGTTCACCGCATATTCACCGCGTTTCAGGGTGAAGGTTTTGGTGAAGGTGTTGCCTGCGGCGTCGGTATACGTCATCGGGATCGCGAGTTCGTTCTGACCATCAGCCAGTACAAAGGTGTCGTTCTCGACGGTATACAGTGGACGCGCACCGTTAGCCGGGTTATCCGGGCCATCACGACCGGTCAGGCCGCTCTGCGCCTGGTAGATAAACTCAGGCGTGGTTTCCAGTAACTGGAACGGTTCGGTAGACTTCAGCTCTTTCGGGTAGGTCAACAGCAGCGCCTGCTCAACATCACCACCACGGGTGTTGATTGTCAGCTCAAGCACATCGGTCTTAACCGTAATCTGTTTCCCCTGGCCACTGGCCGGTACGCCCTGGTCGGCGGCACTCCCCTGGCTGTTCGTCGTCTGCGTGGTCTGCTGCTGGGGTTGAGGATTTTTATCCTGCTCCCATGCCTGCCAGATCATGAAAGACACGAACAACAAAGCGATGATAAGAAGATTGCGTTGCGAATCCATCGTTAGTGTTCTCTGGTATCAAAGGGTCCTGGGGGGACGGGGTCGTCTCCACCTGGGTGTAAAGGGTGGCATTTTAATACGCGTTTCACCGTCAACCAACTGCCTTTTATCACTCCAAACCTGCGCAATGCCTCAATTCCGTAGCTTGAGCATGTTGGTGTGAAACGGCAGTGCGGCCCGAGTAGCGGACTAATCAGGCGTTGATAGACCCGAATGAGGGCTATCAGGACCCGTGAGCCAGGCGACAGTGGCGGCGCCATAATTTTTCCAACGCTTCCGAGAGAGCACGGTTATCGAGGTCGGCAACCCCTTTCTTCGCCACCACCACGAAATCCATTGAAGGCAGTTCGTGCTGACGTAAACGGAAGCTTTCACGCGTCAGACGTTTAATCCGATTGCGTTCATGCGCACGCTTAACATTTTTCTTGGCGACTGTGAGACCGATGCGGGGATGCCCCAGCGAATTTTGGCGGCCGAGGATGGTGATTTGCGGCGTGCCAGCCCGTAGTGGCTGCTGGAAGACGAAAGTGAAATGAGCGGGAGTTAACAAACGTAACTCCCTGGGAAATGCTAGCTTAACCACTCAGGGGTTAGCTTTATTACTTGGAAACGGTCAGACGAGCGCGGCCTTTAGCACGACGACGTGCCAGAACCTGACGACCATTTTTAGTAGCCATACGAGCACGGAAGCCGTGAGAACGGTTGCGCTTCAGTACAGACGGTTGAAAAGTGCGTTTCATGGCGATTTCTACCTAAACTTGAATAAATTCACTGACTTTTGCGTATACCCGAACGAGTTTCGAACGACTAACGCCTCAGCGTGGGTGATTAAAGAGGCCGGATTGTAATAATTGTACACTCCGGAGTCAATTCTCTTTCCTTATTTCCCGCGTATTTCCGCACGTTTTCGCGTGGAAAATGAGCAACGGACGACGCAGGAAGATGAGCATCACGCGCCGGGTCGAGGATTATACGGGCTCAACGATAAAGCGCAAGGATCGTCCCGGATCTTCGTTAGATCATTTAAGCAATAAATTGTCTGTGCTCATTAATTTTTCCAATATGCGGACTAAATCGCGGGGCACTCGCGCCAGGATCGTTTACACTTACCCGGTTTCGGATCTTCCTGTGGATAAATCGGGAAGAATCTGTGAGAAACAGAAGATCTCTGGCTCAGTTTAGGCTATGATCCGCGGTCCCGATCGGGATCCCAGGATCCTGGTCAGGATAAATTGCAGATAGCAATTCGCACGTCCCCCTTTACACAGGGTCATGTCGATGTGCGCCAACAATCATGAATATTCAATAGTTTTCTTTTATTGTTCGAGTGGAGTCCGCCGTGTCACTTTCGCTTTGGCAGCAGTGTCTTGCCCGATTGCAGGATGAGTTACCAGCCACAGAATTCAGTATGTGGATCCGCCCGTTGCAGGCGGAACTGAGCGATAACACGCTGGCTTTGTATGCGCCAAACCGTTTTGTGCTCGATTGGGTAAGGGACAAGTACCTTAATAACATCAATGGACTGCTGAACGATTTCTGCGGGTCAGATGCCCCGCAGCTGCGCTTTGAAGTGGGCACAAAGCCGGTTACCCAAACCGTTCGTGAAACCGTGAACGTCGCAGCGCCTGCTCAGGCCGCGCCCGCACCGGCCCCTCGCGTCGCACCCGCTCGTCAGGGCTGGGATAATGTTCCTGCACCGGCTGAGCCAACCTACCGCTCTAACGTTAACGTGAAACACACGTTTGATAACTTCGTTGAAGGTAAGTCGAACCAGCTGGCGCGCGCGGCGGCTCGCCAGGTTGCTGACAACCCTGGTGGGGCCTACAACCCGCTGTTCCTTTATGGTGGCACGGGTCTGGGTAAAACGCACCTGCTGCATGCGGTGGGTAACGGCATTATGGCGCGCAAGCCCAATGCCAAAGTGGTGTATATGCACTCCGAGCGCTTCGTTCAGGACATGGTAAAAGCCCTGCAAAACAATGCGATCGAAGAGTTTAAACGCTACTATCGTTCCGTTGACGCCCTGCTGATCGATGACATTCAGTTCTTTGCCAATAAAGAACGATCGCAGGAAGAGTTTTTCCACACCTTCAATGCCCTGCTGGAAGGTAATCAGCAGATCATTTTGACCTCGGATCGTTATCCAAAAGAGATCAACGGCGTTGAAGATCGTCTGAAATCCCGCTTCGGCTGGGGCCTGACCGTGGCGATCGAGCCACCGGAGCTGGAAACCCGCGTTGCGATCCTGATGAAGAAAGCCGATGAAAACGACATTCGCCTGCCGGGTGAAGTGGCGTTCTTCATTGCCAAGCGTCTGCGCTCCAACGTGCGTGAGCTCGAAGGGGCACTGAACCGCGTTATCGCCAATGCCAACTTTACCGGTCGTGCGATCACCATCGATTTTGTGCGTGAAGCGCTGCGTGATTTGCTGGCATTGCAGGAAAAACTGGTCACTATCGACAATATTCAAAAGACGGTGGCTGAGTACTACAAGATCAAAGTGGCAGATTTACTGTCTAAACGTCGTTCCCGCTCGGTGGCGCGACCGCGTCAGATGGCGATGGCGCTGGCAAAGGAGTTAACCAACCACAGTCTGCCGGAAATCGGGGACGCGTTTGGTGGCCGTGACCATACGACCGTGCTGCACGCTTGTCGTAAGATTGAGCAGTTACGCGAAGAAAGCCACGACATAAAAGAAGATTTTTCCAATCTAATCAGAACATTATCATCGTGACGCTATGAAATTTACCGTTGAACGTGAACATTTATTAAAACCGCTGCAACAGGTGAGTGGCCCATTAGGCGGCCGCCCAACGCTGCCTATTCTCGGAAACCTGCTGCTTCAGGTCGCGGACGGTACGCTGTCGCTGACCGGTACAGATCTGGAAATGGAAATGATCGCGCGCGTTACGCTGACGCAGCCGCACGACGCGGGCGCGACCACGGTTCCGGCACGTAAATTCTTTGACATCTGCCGCGGGCTGCCGGAAGGCGCTGAAATTGCCGTGCAGCTGGAAGGCGACCGTATGCTGGTGCGCTCTGGCCGCAGCCGTTTCTCGCTCTCCACGCTGCCTGCTGCGGACTTCCCGAATCTGGACGACTGGCAGAGTGAAGTTGAATTTACCCTGCCGCAGGCGACGATGAAGCGTCTGATCGAAGCCACGCAGTTCTCCATGGCGCATCAGGACGTCCGTTACTACTTAAACGGCATGCTGTTCGAAACCGAAGGTGAAGAGTTGCGTACCGTAGCCACCGACGGCCACCGTCTGGCGGTCTGTTCTATGCCGATTGGCGATTCACTGCCAAACCATTCGGTGATCGTACCGCGTAAAGGGGTGATTGAGCTGATGCGTATGCTCGACGGTGGCGACACGCCGCTGCGCGTGCAGATCGGCAGCAACAACATCCGCGCACACGTGGGGGATTTTGTCTTCACGTCTAAGCTGGTTGACGGTCGTTTCCCGGATTATCGCCGCGTTTTGCCGAAGAATCCGGACAAAACGCTGGAAGCAGGCTGCGATAGCCTCAAGCAGGCCTTTGCCCGTGCGGCTATTCTCTCTAACGAGAAATTCCGCGGCGTGCGCCTGTACGTGAGTGAAAACCAGATCAAAATCACCGCTAACAACCCGGAGCAGGAAGAAGCAGAAGAGATTCTGGACGTCACCTATGCCGGGGCTGAGATGGAAATCGGCTTTAACGTCAGCTACGTGCTGGATGTGCTGAACGCGCTGAAATGCGAGAACGTGCGTATCCTGCTTACCGACTCCGTTTCAAGCGTACAGATTGAAGATGCCGCATCACAGTCGGCTGCCTATGTTGTCATGCCAATGAGACTGTAATGTCGCTCACCCGTCTGTTGATCCGCGACTTTCGCAATATCGAAAGCGCGGATCTCGCTTTATCCCCTGGCTTTAACTTCCTGGTTGGCGCAAACGGCAGCGGCAAAACCAGCGTGCTGGAAGCCATCTATACGCTCGGCCACGGCCGGGCGTTTCGCAGTTTGCAGATTGGTCGCGTCATTCGCCACGAGCAGGAATCTTTTGTTCTGCACGGACGTTTGCAGGGCGCAGAGCGGGAAACCGCCATTGGCCTGACCAAAGACAAGCAGGGCGACAGCAAGGTGCGTATCGACGGCACCGACGGCCATAAGGTGGCGGAGCTGGCGCTGCTGATGCCAATGCAGCTGATTACGCCGGAGGGGTTTACTTTACTCAACGGCGGCCCCAAATACAGAAGAGCGTTCCTCGACTGGGGATGCTTTCACAACGAAGCCGGTTTCTTTAACGCCTGGAGCAACCTGAAGCGTCTGCTCAAGCAGCGTAACGCTGCACTGCGCCAGGTGACACGTTACGCCCAGCTGCGTCCGTGGGACATGGAGTTAATCCCTCTCGCGGAACAAATCAGCCGCTGGCGTGCCGAATACAGCGCAGGTATCGCCGAAGACATGGCCGACACCTGCAAACAGTTTTTACCCGAATTCTCTCTCACCTTCTCCTTCCAGCGCGGCTGGGAGAAAGAGACGGATTATGCCGAGGTGTTAGAGAGAAGCTTCGAGCGCGACCGCATGTTGACCTACACCGCACACGGTCCGCACAAGGCGGATTTCCGCATTCGTGCTGACGGTGCACCGGTGGAAGACACGCTGTCGCGCGGGCAGCTCAAGCTCCTGATGTGTGCGCTGCGCCTGGCACAGGGAGAGTTTCTCACCCGCGAGAGCGGAAGACGCTGCCTGTACCTGATAGATGATTTTGCCTCGGAACTTGACGACGCGCGGCGCGGGCTGCTTGCCAGCCGCTTAAAAGCCACGCAGTCGCAGGTTTTCGTCAGCGCCATTAGCGCTGAACACGTTATAGACATGTCGGACGAAAATTCGAAGATGTTTACCGTGGAAAAGGGTAAAATAACGGATTAACCCAAGTTGAAATGAGCGAGAAACGTTGATGTCGAATTCTTATGACTCCTCCAGTATCAAAGTCCTGAAAGGGCTGGATGCGGTGCGTAAGCGCCCGGGTATGTATATTGGCGACACGGATGACGGCACCGGTCTGCACCACATGGTATTCGAGGTGGTAGATAACGCTATCGACGAAGCGCTCGCGGGTCACTGTAAAGACATCGTGGTCACCATCCATGCGGACAACTCCGTCTCCGTCACCGATGATGGTCGTGGCATCCCAACCGGTATTCACCCGGAAGAGGGTGTATCTGCTGCGGAAGTGATCATGACCGTCCTGCACGCAGGCGGTAAATTCGACGATAACTCCTATAAAGTTTCCGGCGGCCTGCACGGCGTAGGTGTCTCCGTGGTTAACGCCCTGTCGCAGAAGCTGGAGCTGGTTATTCAGCGCGAAGGCAAAGTTCACCGTCAGCTGTATACTCACGGCGTGCCGCAGGCCCCGCTGGCCGTCACCGGCGATACCGACAAAACCGGTACCATGGTGCGTTTCTGGCCGAGCCTCGAAACCTTCACCAACGTCACCGAATTCGAGTACGACATCCTGGCGAAACGCCTGCGTGAACTGTCGTTCCTGAACTCCGGCGTCTCTATTCGCCTGCGCGACAAGCGTGACGGCAAAGAAGACCACTTCCATTACGAAGGTGGCATCAAAGCGTTCGTTGAGTATCTGAACAAGAACAAAACGCCAATTCACCCGAATATCTTCTACTTCTCCACTGAAAAAGACGGTATCGGCGTGGAAGTGGCGCTGCAGTGGAACGACGGTTTCCAGGAAAACATCTACTGCTTCACCAACAACATTCCACAGCGTGACGGCGGTACGCACCTTGCAGGCTTCCGTGCGGCGATGACCCGTACCCTGAACGCCTACATGGACAAAGAAGGCTACAGCAAGAAAGCGAAAGTCAGCGCCACCGGTGACGACGCCCGTGAAGGCCTGATTGCCGTTGTCTCCGTGAAGGTGCCGGATCCGAAGTTCTCCTCACAGACCAAAGACAAGCTGGTTTCTTCCGAGGTGAAATCGGCGGTTGAACAGCAGATGAACGAACTGCTGAGCGAATACCTGCTGGAAAACCCGTCCGACGCGAAAATCGTGGTGGGCAAAATTATTGATGCGGCGCGTGCCCGTGAAGCGGCGCGTAAAGCCCGTGAAATGACCCGTCGTAAAGGCGCGCTGGATCTCGCAGGCCTGCCGGGCAAACTGGCTGACTGCCAGGAACGCGACCCGGCGCTGTCCGAACTGTACCTCGTGGAAGGGGACTCCGCGGGCGGTTCTGCGAAGCAGGGCCGTAACCGTAAGAACCAGGCTATCCTGCCGCTGAAGGGTAAAATCCTCAACGTTGAGAAAGCCCGTTTCGACAAGATGCTCTCTTCTCAGGAAGTGGCGACGCTCATCACCGCGCTCGGCTGCGGCATTGGTCGCGACGAGTACAACCCGGACAAACTGCGCTACCACAGCATCATCATCATGACCGATGCGGACGTCGACGGCTCGCACATCCGTACGCTGCTGTTGACCTTCTTCTATCGTCAGATGCCTGAAATCGTTGAGCGTGGCCACGTCTACATTGCACAGCCGCCGCTGTACAAAGTGAAGAAAGGCAAGCAGGAACAGTACATCAAAGACGACGAAGCGATGGATCAGTACCAAATCGCAATCGCCCTTGATGGCGCGACCCTGCACGCGAACTCGCACGCCCCTGCACTGGCCGGTGAGCCGCTGGAGCGTCTGGTGTCCGAGTTCAACGCGACTCAGAAAATGATCACGCGTATGGAACGACGTTATCCGAAAACGCTGCTGAAGGAGCTGGTTTATCAGCCGACCCTGACCGAAGCCGATCTGAGCGACGAGCAGACCGTGACCCGCTGGGTGAACGCCCTGGTGACCGATCTCAACGAGAAAGAGCAGCACGGCAGCATGTGGAAATGTGATATCCAGCAGAACGCCGATAAGCAGTTCGAGCCTATTATTCGCGTGCGTACCCACGGCGTGGATACCGACTACCCGCTGGAGCACGAGTTTGTGACCGGGCCGGAATACCGTCGTATCTGCTCGCTCGGCGAGACGCTGCGCGGGCTGATCGAAGACGATGCGTTCATCGAACGTGGCGAACGTCGTCAGCCGGTAGCCAGCTTCGAGCAGGCGCTTGACTGGCTGGTGAAAGAGTCCCGTCGTGGCCTCGCGATCCAGCGCTATAAAGGTCTGGGCGAAATGAACCCGGACCAGCTGTGGGAAACCACCATGGATCCGGAAAGCCGCCGCATGCTGCGCGTCACCGTTAAGGACGCAATTGCTGCGGACCAGCTGTTCACGACCCTGATGGGCGATGCGGTTGAACCACGTCGTGCCTTCATCGAAGAGAACGCCCTGAAAGCGGCAAATATCGATATTTAATCGTCGTTATACCGCTCGAAAACTGGCCGCGCTTTTAGCGCGGCTTTTTTGTGGGCGCAGGCATATCCAGCGACAGCATTGACGGTAAACGGCTCGCCAGCGTATCTATCGCTATTCTTACCCTCAGCGGCAGATGCGGCGTCTGCTGCCATACGGCATGAACGTTGAAATGCACATCCGGTGCCTGCTTCAGGAGCGGGACGAGTTTACCCTGGTGAATATCGTTGACGACCATCCAGCAGGGCAGCCATGCAATGCCGTGTCCGGCCAGCGCAGCGTCGCAGATCGCCTGCAAATCATCCATATTGAGCGACGATCGGGGCGTAAAGGTGTGCGACGTTCCTTCGTTATCCATCAGCTGCCAGGACAATACTCTGCCTGCGCTCAAATAGTTAATGGCCGTATGCTGGGGTAAATCATTAACGCTTTGTGGCTGGCCTTTCTTCTGCAGATACTCCGGCGCGGCGCACAACACCATGCGGTGTTCTCCCAGCTTTCTGGCGACCAGCACGCTGCTGTCCTGAAGCGTGCCGTTACGCACCGCCATATCAAACCCTTCCTCGACCAGATCCACCACGCGGTCGCTGAATGACATTTCCAGTTCAAGCCCGGGGTGTTCCTGCGCCAGCGCTATCAGCAGCGGGGCGACACACTGGCGACCAAACAGCACCGGCATGGCAACGCGCAGGCGGCCGCTGACCTGCTGTTTCCCGGTTTCAAGCAGCGATTCCGCACCCCGAATCTCCTCCAGCGCGCGCAGGCAGCGTTCATAAAAAAGGGCGCCGTTATCGGTCAGACTCTGGCTGCGGGTGGTGCGTTGAAAAAGACGTACCCCCAGCCGCTCTTCAAGGCGGGCAATGCTTTTTCCAACCGCCGAGCGTGACAAATGCAGACGGATGGCGGCCTGAGCAAAACTTCCCGCCTCAACGGCGGCCACAAAAACAGGAATATCCTTCAGCGTATCGGTCATGGATTGTATCTATTCTGGCGTCAATAAAGAGAAAACTTATCGCCACTGGCGACGCTTAGTCAACGGTAGACTGTCAGGACTAAAGCTCATCTGATGGCAGGAGAAATAAAATGACAGAGACAATGCAACGCTGGTCCATGGACGCCCTCGGGCGCGAGAACCTCAAGCTGACTCAGACACCCGTTCCACAGCCAGGCCCGGGTGAAGTGCGCGTGCGGGTGAATGCCGTTGCGCTTAACTATCGCGATAAAATGGTTGTTGAAGGTACCATGCCGATCCCGCTTTCCTTCCCGTTTACCCCGGCGTCTGACATGGCGGGCGTGGTGGACAGCATTGGTGAAGGCGTTACGCGTTTCAAGCCCGGCGCACGCGTCATCTCAACCTTCTTCCCTGAGTGGATCGACGGTAAGCCGCAGGCGGACGCGCGTAATCTGCCCTATAAAACGTCCGGCGGATACTTCCAGGGCATGCTGTCCGAGTATGTGATTGTAAATGAAGACGCGCTGGCGGCATCGCCGGAAACCCTGGATGACGCCGAGGCAAGTACCTTACCCTGCGCAGGGCTTACCGCCTGGTTTGCGCTGGTGGAACGCGGCCAGCTGCGCGCCGGACAATCGGTGCTGGTACAGGGCACGGGCGGCGTGGCGATTTTCGCCCTGCAAATTGCAAAAGCCCACGGTGCGGAGGTTTTTGTCACCTCGGGGAGTGATGAAAAACTGGCGCTGGCCAAAAAGCTGGGAGCCAGCCAGGGCATCAACCGTCTGAAAGGCGACTGGGCGGAAAATACGCTGGCGCTCACGCAGGATCGCGGCATTGACCATATTATTGAAACCGTCGGTGGAGATAACCTGAAGCATTCCCTGCGCGCCGTTGCCGTTCACGGACGTATCTCCGTCATTGGCGTGCTGGCCGGGACGGAGATTACGCTCTCTGCTGGCGAACTGCTGCTGAAATCACCCGTCATTCAGGGGATTGGCGTGGGGCATCGCCGGGCGCTGGAAGATTTTGTCCGCGCAGTTGACGTCACGGGTCTGAAGCCGGTTATTGAGCATCGCTACCGTTTTAACGAGCTTGAAAAGGCGTTTGAACACCTCGATCGCGGCGCGTTCGGTAAAATTGTGCTCACCCGCGAGTAAGCCTTTGTTCCCCGGGATAAGCGTAAAAGGGGCATTCCTGTTGCGCAATATAGCTCTATTTTTGTGTGCTTAATCGCGTTAGCATGAGGCAGCACTCATTTATTCCGGGGAACTCATGGCTATCAAACTCATTGCAATCGATATGGACGGCACGCTGCTGCTGCCAGACCACACCATCTCTCCAGCCGTTAAGAATGCGATCGCCGCGGCGCGCGCAAAGGGCGTGAATGTGGTCCTGACCACGGGGCGTCCGTATGCGGGCGTACACAGCTATCTGAAAGAGCTGCACATGAATCAACCGGGCGACTACTGCATCACCTATAACGGCGCGCTGGTGCAGAAAGCCGCAGATGGCAGTACGGTTGCGCAAACCGCGCTGAGCTACGATGACTACCTGTTCCTGGAAAAACTGTCCCGCGACGTGGGGTCCCATTTCCACGCGCTCGATCGCAATACGCTCTACACCGCCAACCGTGATATCAGCTACTACACGGTGCATGAATCCTACGTTGCGACCATTCCGCTGGTGTTCTGTGAAGCGGAGAAAATGGACCCGGCGACACAGTTCCTGAAAGTGATGATGATCGACGAGCCGGAGATCCTGGATAAAGCGATTGCGCGCATTCCGGCGGAGGTAAAAGAGAAGTACACCGTGCTGAAAAGTGCGCCGTACTTCCTCGAAATTCTCGATAAACGCGTCAATAAAGGCACCGGCGTGAAATCACTGGCCGATGCGCTGGGTATCAAGCCGGAAGAGATCATGGCGCTGGGCGACCAGGAAAATGACATCGCGATGATTGAGTTCGCAGGCATGGGCGTGGCGATGGATAACGCGATCCCGTCGGTGAAAGAAGTGGCTAATTTTGTGACCAAATCCAACCTCGAAGACGGCGTGGCTTACGCCATTGAGAAGTTTGTGCTGAACTAAAAACCCGCTTGCGATACCCTGATGCGATAACTGCGCATCAGGGTATCCTCATGAAACAAATCACCTTCGCCTCCCGCCATCATCAGCTCACTAACATCAATACCTGGACGCCGGACAGCCAGTGGCTGGTCTACGACGTGCGCCCGTCCGGTGCGTCGTTCACCGGTGAAACCATTGAGCGGGTCAATGTCGTTACGGGTGAGGTAGAGGTGGTTTATCGCGCGACTGACGGTGCGCATGTCGGCGTGGTGACCGTTCATCCTGCAGAAGAGAATTATGTCTTTATCCACGGGCCGAAAAACCCGGATGCAGACTGGCACTACGATTTTCATCATCGCCAGGGGGTGATTGCGCAAAACGGTCAGGTGAGCAACCTGGACGCGATGGATATCACCGCGCCTTACACCGCAGGCGCGCTGCGCGGCGGCAGCCACGTCCATGTCTTCAGCCCGAACGGGCAGCTCGTCAGCTTTACCTATAACGACCATGTCCTGCACGCGCGCGATCCTAAACTTGATTTACGCAACGTCGGCGTGGCTGCGCCTTACGGCCCGGTGAACCCGCAGGGGAACCATCCCCGTGAGTATCCGGGAACCTTCTGGAGCGTGCTGGTTAGCCGCACGACGCCTGACCCACAGCCGGGCAGCGATGAAATCAACCGCGCTTACGAAGAGGGGTGGGTGGGCAACGACAGGCTGGCGTTTATCGGCGACACCCTCTCTGCGCAGGGCGAAAAAGTACCTGAACTGTTTATCGTCGACCTGCCGAAAGACGAGCAGGGCTGGAAGCGTGCGGGCGATGCGCCGCTGCAGGGCACCGCTGAGACCCTGCCAGCTCCGCCTGCCGGGGTGATGCAGCGTCGTTTGACCTTTACGCATCAGAGGGCGTATCCGGGCCTGGTGAACGTGCCGCGCCACTGGGTACGCAGCAACCCGCAGGGGACGCAGATCGCGTTTCTGATGCGGGATGATAACGGCATCGTGCAGCTGTGGCTGATCTCTCCTGAGGGCGGCGAGCCGCGCCAGCTGACGCGCACCGGGAGCGATATTCAGTCTGCATTTAACTGGCATCCTTCCGGCGATAGTCTGGGGTTTGTGCTCGAAAATCGGATCGCCTGCTGCGACGCGCAGACCGGAGAGGTGACGTTTTTGACGTCCGATCACGGCAACCCGCCGTCTGCTGATGCGGTCGTGTTTTCCCCGGACGGGTGCGTTATTGCGTGGATGGAAGAGACAGGCGGTTTCCGTCAGCTTTGGGCAACGGAAACCGCGCAGCGCTAGCGTGGAGGCATCTCTGCGGGCGGGATGACGGCGTTTGTCGCCAGGTTTTCCTGCTCGCTTTTTTCTACCCGTGAGCGCACGGAGCTGTCCTTACGAAACATATCCCACGGTAGCAGAAGCGTATCCGCCACGGCCGTAAACGGCATATCCAGGATAACCAGGGATTTGGTGCCCCAGTTTGTATCGTCATCGGAGATCATCGCCGCGCTGGCGCGCGTCCCCGGATATGTTCCTTCTTTACCGCCGGTGTGAGACATCACGCTCGAACACCCGCAAAGTAAAACAACCCCGCTGAACGTCGTCAGCTTTATCAGAACATTTTTCATCATCACTCAGTCATCGTTAATGGCACTGCATAGACCTGCAACTCAGGGTTATAGCGAGCCTTATCCAAAATGGATAGCCCGATAACCCCGCACTGTGGCAGCCATCGCAATTTAACCCTTTGTGCTGTTGTCCCAGTCTAAGCGAGATGCAGGAAAGTGCAAAAAAAAGTGCAGTTGTCGTGCTTGAAAAGCCCGATTGCAGACCCATTTTAAGAATGTGACCCGATAACGAACTCGCCTGATGGGTGTTCGGGGGCGCAAAGGCCTGTCCATGGTGGAAGGCTACAATTTCTCGCTGATTTCAGGAGTTTTATTTATGCGTAACTTCGATCTTTCTCCCCTATACCGTTCTGCAATTGGTTTTGACCGCCTGTTTAACCATTTAGAAAATAACCAAAGCCAGAGCAACGGCTACCCTCCATACAATGTTGAGCTGGTTGACGAAAACCACTACCGCATCGCCATTGCCGTCGCCGGTTTTGCAGAAAACGAACTGGAGATCACCGCGCAGGACAACCTGCTGGTGGTGAAAGGTTCCCATACGGCCGAGCAGAAAGAACGTACCTACCTTTATCAGGGCATCGCCGAGCGCAACTTTGAACGCAAGTTCCAGTTAGCTGAAAACATTCACGTTAAAGGCGCGAACCTGGTCAACGGCCTGCTGTTTATCGAACTGGAACGTGTGATTCCGGAAGAGAAAAAACCGCGTCGTATCGAAATTAACTAATTACGCGGGTCGCGTGAGCGGCCCACACGAACTTGCTTGCCGTAACGGGAGCATATGCGAATCCATCAGGATTTGCAGGAACAACTGCGCACAAAATTAAACTGTGCCGAACTCGCTTCTCAGAAGGAGATTTAATATGCGTAACTATGATTTATCCCCCCTGCTGCGTCAGTGGATTGGTTTTGACAAACTGGCTAACGCCCTGCAAAGCACCACCGAGCAACAGACGTTTCCGCCGTACAACATCGAAAAAAGCGACGATAACCACTATCGCATTACCCTTGCGCTGGCCGGTTTCCGCCAGGACGATCTGGACATCCAGCTTGAAGGCACTCGCCTGACCGTTAAAGGGTCGCCGGAAAAACAAGAGACCGAGACCAAATGGCTGCATCAGGGGCTGGTTAATCAGCCGTTTAGCCTGAGCTTTACCCTGGCAGACCATATGGAAGTGTCCGGCGCAACGTTTACCAACGGGCTGCTGCATATCGACCTGCTTCGCAACGTGCCGGAAGCCATCGCACCGCAGCGTATCGCCATTAGCGAGCGTCCGGCGTTAAACAGTTAACAAGCCCGCCGAACCTGTAGGTCGGGTAAGGCGCAGCCGCCACCCGACAATACTCACAGACTGCACGAAGCCCTGCCCCGGCAGGGCTTTTTTGTGCGCCATCGCCCATACAACCACCCGCGGCTCTGAGAGAATCCTTAGCATAACTAAGGTTATGCCAAGGAAGTGGATCATGAGTGATATCGCGTTAACCGTCAGCGTGTTGGCCCTGGTCGCTGTTGTTGGCCTGTGGATAGGGAATATTAAAATCCGCGGCGTCGGGTTTGGGATCGGCGGGGTACTGTTTGGCGGCATTTTTGTCGGCCACTTTGCCGACAAGCTCGGGCTGGTCCTCAGCGCCGAAATGCTCCACTTTACTCAGGAGTTCGGCCTGATCCTCTTCGTTTATACCATCGGTATTCAGGTAGGACCGGGGTTTTTCGCCTCGCTTCGGGTCTCCGGATTACGGCTCAACCTGTTTGCCCTCGGCATTGTGGTGATGGGCGGGCTGGTCACCGCGATCCTGCACAAAATCTTCGATATCCCGCTGCCCGTGGTGTTGGGCATTTTCTCCGGGGCGGTCACCAACACGCCTGCGCTCGGCGCCGGGCAGCAAATCCTGCGCGATTTGGGCATTGAACCCGGCATTGTCGACCAGATGGGGATGAGCTACGCCATGGCCTATCCGTTTGGGATTTGCGGCATTCTGCTTTCCATGTGGCTGGTACGCGTCCTGTTTCGCATTAACGTCGACAAAGAGGCGAAGGATCACGAAACCACGCTCACCAACGGCCATATGCCGATCAAAACCATCAACATCCGGGTCGATAACCCCAACCTGAACAATATGGCGATTCAGGACGTGCCGATCCTGAACAGCGCCAACATCATCTGCTCCCGCCTTAAGCGTGACGATATGCTGATGGTGCCCGCGCCCGGCACCGTTATTCAGCAGGGCGATTTGCTGCACCTGGTCGGCCAGCCTGGGGATTTAAACAACGCGCGGCTGGTGATTGGTCAGGAAGTGGATACCTCTCTCTCAACCCGCGGCACAGATATGCGCGTGGAACGGGTTGTGGTGACTAACGAACACGTTCTTGGCAAGAAAATCCGCGATTTGCAGGTAAAAGAGCGCTACGACGTGGTGATCTCCCGCCTTAACCGAGCGGGTGTCGAACTGGTCGCCAGCCCGGAGGCCAGCCTGCAGTTCGGGGATATCCTCAACCTGGTCGGGCGGCCGTCGTCCATTGACGCCGTCGCGGATATGGTGGGTAACGCCCAGCAAAAACTGCAGCAGGTGCAGATGCTGCCGGTGTTTATCGGCATCGGGCTTGGCGTGCTGCTAGGCTCTATTCCGCTGTACGTGCCGGGCTTCCCGGTGGCGCTCAAGCTGGGTCTGGCGGGCGGGCCGCTGATTATGGCGCTGATCCTCGGGCGTATCGGCTGTATCGGTAAGCTTTACTGGTTTATGCCGCCGAGCGCCAACCTGGCGCTGCGCGAGCTGGGTATCGTGCTGTTCCTGGCGGTGGTCGGGCTGAAGTCCGGCGGGGATTTTGTCGATACCCTGGTCAAGGGCGAAGGGATGAGCTGGGTCGGGTATGGCATCTTCATCACGGCGATCCCGCTGTTGACGGTGGGAATACTGGCGCGGATGTTCGCCAAAATGAACTACCTGACCCTGTGCGGCATGCTGGCGGGCTCCATGACCGATCCGCCCGCGCTGGCCTTTGCCAACAACCTGCACGCCACCAGCGGTGCGGCCGCGCTGTCCTATGCCACCGTCTATCCGCTGGTGATGTTCCTGCGCATCATCACCCCGCAGCTACTGGCGGTGCTGTTCTGGGGGATGAGCTAGCAGGTCGTCCGGGTGGATGCGCCGCAGATGGTAGTCCACCTGGTAATCACTGGTATTTCGGAACATCACGGAATAGTTGAGGAACTCGCCGCTGTCGCTGTAGGAAAGGGAGGTGATACGCA
Organism: Enterobacter sp. EGD-HP1; assembly: GCF_000733275.2. NCBI lineage: Bacteria > Pseudomonadati > Pseudomonadota > Gammaproteobacteria > Enterobacterales > Enterobacteriaceae > Enterobacter > Enterobacter sp. EGD-HP1. Next base: position 33,138 of record NZ_AVOP01000010.1, on the reverse strand, counting down.
GCAGCGGCGTTTGTTCCGGAAGATTCATATAACCCGCCAGCTGTTTATCTGCCAGCACCGGCGTCAGGCTCTCGTAGTTGCCGCTGATGGTGATCCCACACTCCTTTTCGATGTAATCAAACTTAGACCCTTCAAGATGTGCCAGCGACAGGTTGCGGAACAGCTTCACCGGCATAAAGCTGTCCTCGAGCATCAGCGGCTTCCCGTCCACGTAGCGCACACGCCGGGAAAAATAGATCCGCTCATCCACCTGAATCCGCAGCTGGCTGGCGATGGCGGGCGGGGCGGGCATCACTTCGAACTGCAGCACCTTGCTCTTTACCTCTTTTCCCTGCTGACGCAGCACCTCCACCAGCCCGGTCAGGTTGGTGGTTTCGTGGTGAACGTCTTTGCGCGAGACAAAGGTTCCGCTGCCGTGCCGCCGCTCAACCAGCCCCCAGCTCACCAGCAGATCCAGCGCCTTGCGGATGGTCATTCGCGCCACGCCAAACTCCTGCGCCAGCGCTTTTTCGCCCGGCAGCGGGCTGCCGATGTTGTAGTCCGACGAATTCAGCCGCAGCCGCAACCTGTCGGCGATTGATTTGTAGATCATCAGTAGACCTCTCTGCCCTTATCAGGGCGTGGATTGCATCCTGACATGTCCATATTTGCCGCAAAAAGTAGACCTGATTGGTCAAAATAAAACCATGAATGCGATCACGAATCGCAGCGGCACCCCATGTTCGCGCATCAGTAAGTTCTTATGCTCACCTCAGGCCAGCAAAAAACCATAAAGGCCTCTACCCCTACAGGTTGTTTCATGAGGATTTAAAAATGCTCAGTCAAATACAACGTTTTGGCGGTGCCATGTTTACCCCGGTGTTGCTGTTTCCGTTCGCCGGGATCGTGGTGGGAATCGCCATCATGCTTCGCAACCCGCTGTTTGTCGGCGAAGCGCTAACGGCCCCCGATCATCTTTTCGCGCAGATCGTTCACATCATTGAAGAGGGCGGCTGGGCGGTGTTTCGCAATATGCCGCTGATTTTTGCCGTGGGCCTGCCGATTGGCCTGGCGAAGCAGGCGCAGGGCCGCGCCTGTCTGGCGGTGCTGATTAGCTTTCTGACTTGGAACTACTTCATCAACGCGATGGGAATGACCTGGGGCCACTTCTTTGGCGTCGATTTCTCCGCCGAACCGACGGCGGGTAGCGGGCTGGCGATGATTGCCGGGATCAAAACCCTCGATACCAGCATCATCGGGGCCATTGTGATTTCAGGCATCGTCACCGCCATCCACAACCGCTACTTCGACAAGCCGCTGCCGGTCTTCCTGGGGATTTTTCAGGGCAGCTCGTTTGTCGTTATCCTCGCATTCTTCGTCATGATCCCCTGCGCCTGGCTGACGCTGCTGGGCTGGCCGAAAGTGCAGATGGGCATCGAGTCCCTGCAGGCGTTCCTGCGCTCTGCCGGAGCGCTGGGCGTGTGGGTGTATACCTTCCTGGAACGCATTCTGATCCCAACTGGATTGCACCACTTCGTCTACGGTCCGTTCATCTTCGGTCCGGCGGCGGTGGAAGGCGGCATTCAGGTCTACTGGGCGCAGCACCTTCAGGAATTCAGCCAGAGCACCCTGCCGCTGAAAACCCTCTTCCCGGAAGGCGGATTCGCGCTGCACGGCAACTCAAAGGTGTTTGGCTCGGTCGGAATTGCGCTGGCGATCTGGTACACCGCGTCACCGGAAAACCGCGTCAAGGTGGCGGGACTGCTGATCCCGGCCACGCTCACCGCCGTGCTGGTGGGCATTACTGAACCCCTCGAATTCACCTTCCTGTTTATCTCGCCGCTGCTGTTTGCCGTCCACGCGGTGCTGGCGGCGACGATGGCGACGGTGATGTACACCTTCGGCGTCGTGGGGAACATGGGCGGTGGCCTGCTTGACCAGTTTCTGCCGCAAAACTGGATCCCGATGTTCCATAACCACGCCGCGACGGTGTTTACCCAGATCGGCATCGGCGTCTGCTTCACCGGGATTTACTTCGTGGTCTTCAAAACGCTGATTGCGCGTCTGAACCTGAAAACCCCGGGCCGGGAAGAGAGCGAAATCAAGCTCTACAGCAAGGCCGACTATAAGGCGGCGCGCGGGCAAACCACCGCCCCGGCGGCGGCCAGCCAGCAGGTTGGGCAGGCAGCCGGATTCCTGCAGGCGCTCGGCGGCGCGGCCAACGTTGAAAGCATCAACAACTGCGCCACCCGCCTGCGTATCACCCTGGTCGATATGGCGAAAACGCAAAGCGATGACGTCTTCAAAGCCCTCGGCGCCCACGGCGTGGTGCGACGCGGCAACGGCATTCAGGTGATTGTCGGTCTGCACGTTCCTCAGGTGCGCGACCAGCTGGAATCGCTGATGAAAACTCCTTTAACGAATGAACAAACCACCCTGACAGAGGCTATATCATGAAAAAATTCTCAGTTGTCATTGCAGGCGGCGGCAGCACCTTTACGCCTGGTATCGTCCTGATGCTGTTAGCCAACCGCGACCGTTTCCCGCTGCGCGCCCTGAAGTTCTATGACAACGACGGCGCACGTCAGGAGACCATCGCCGAAGCGTGCAAAATCATCCTCAGGGAGCAGGCGCCGGAGATTGAGTTCAGCTATACCACCGATCCTGAAGCGGCGTTTAGCGATGTGGATTTCGTGATGGCGCATATCCGCGTGGGCAAATACCCAATGCGCGAAAAAGATGAAAAAATCCCGCTGCGCCACGGCGTGCTGGGCCAGGAAACCTGCGGACCTGGCGGGATTTCCTACGGCATGCGCTCTATCGGCGGCGTGCTGGAGCTGGTGGATTACATGGAGCAGTACTCGCCGAACGCGTGGATGCTGAACTACTCCAACCCGGCGGCGATTGTCGCGGAAGCCACGCGCCGCCTGCGCCCGAACGCCAAAATCCTCAACATTTGCGATATGCCGATCGGTATTGAAGGGCGCATGGCGCAGATTGTCGGCCTGAAGGACCGCAATGAGATGCGCGTGCGCTACTACGGCCTGAACCACTTCGGCTGGTGGACGTCGATTGAAGACCTGAACGGCAACGATCTGATGCCGAAGCTGCGCGAATACGTGGCGAAAAACGGCTATGTCCCACCTTCGGAAGATGCGCATACCGAAGCGAGCTGGAACGATACCTTTGCCAAAGCAAAAGACGTGCAGGCGCTGGATCCGGACACCATGCCGAACACCTACCTGAAGTATTACCTTTTCCCGGACTACGTGGTCGCGCACTCCAACCCGGAACGGACCCGCGCCAATGAGGTCATGGATCACCGTGAGAAGCACGTATTCAATTCCTGCCGGGCGATTATCGAGGCGGGCAAATCCGCCGCCGGCGAGCTGGAAATTGACGAACATGCGTCGTACATCGTCGATCTGGCCACGGCCATTGCCTTTAACACCCAGGAGCGGATGCTGCTGATTGTGCCAAACAACGGGGCCATCCATAACTTTGATGCTGACGCGATGGTAGAAATTCCGTGCCTGGTCGGCCATAACGGGCCGGAGCCGCTCACGGTGGGTGATATTCCGCACTTCCAGAAAGGGTTGATGAGCCAGCAGGTGGCGGTGGAAAAACTGGTGGTGGATGCCTGGGAGCAGCGCTCGTACCAGAAACTCTGGCAGGCTATCACCCTGTCGAAAACCGTGCCGAGCGCGTCCGTCGCGAAAGCGATTCTGGATGATCTGATCGAGGCCAACAAAGCGTACTGGCCAGAGCTGCATTAATCGTCCTGACCGGCATCGCCCGATGCCGGTCTCCTTGTCCTTGTCGATTTACGCTATGCTGAAGCCTGCCCGTAGCACGACAAGGAACCTTCATGAAAATTTCCCGCCTCGGCGAAGCGCCGGACTACCGCTTCTCGCTGGCTAATGAACGCACTTTTTTAGCGTGGATCCGCACCGCGCTGGGCTTTCTTGCCGCAGGGGTGGGCCTCGATCAGCTCGCGCCCGATTTCGCCACGCCGCTGATCCGTGAAGTGCTGGCGCTGCTGCTGTGCCTGTTCGCGGGCGTGCTGGCGATTTACGGCTATCTGCGCTGGCTGCGCAATGAGAAGGCGATGCGTCTGAAGCAGGATCTGCCCTATACGCGCGGGCTGCTGATTATCAGCACGATTCTGCTGACGGTGGCGGGCGTGGTGATGGTGCTGGTGTTTTATGGCGGATAGCCGCAAAGCGCGACGTGAAGCGGACCCCGGCCTGCAGCCGGAGCGGACGTCACTCGCCTGGCTGCGCACGCTGCTGGGGTATGGCGCGCTGATTGCCCTGGCGATTAAGCACAACTGGCACCGCACGGGGATGCCGTTCTGGATCTCGCTTATCGTGCTGGCGCTGGTGGCGATTATTTTATGGCGCTATACCCGCAGCCGTAACCTGATGGACGTGGCGAAGAGCGATTTTGTGCAACCGAAAGCGGTGCGCGATAAGTTCCTGATCGCGCTCGCTGTTCTCTCGCTGTCATTGTTGTTTGCGGTAACCCACATTCAACAAATTTTGCAGCTGTAGGCCGGGTAAGGCGCAGCCGCCACCCGGCATCATTACTTCCCTTTAGCCAGATACTTTGCCATCTCGTCTTCTGGCACCATGCCGCCACCGGTCGCCCAGACCAGGTGCGTGGAATTGGCATCCGCCTGCACGCGCAGCGGTCCGGCCATCCCTGCCAGCGCCGACGGCTCCAGGCGAATCCCTTCCTCCTGCGCCAGCCAGCCGAGCATGTCGTACATGCTCTGATCGGAAAGCGTATAGAACCCGTCGAGCAGGCGCTCCATCGCGCGGCCCACGAAGCCGGACGCGCGCCCTACCGCCAGACCGTCCGCCGCCGTCACGTTATCAATGCCCAGATCCTGCACCGCAATCTCATCGTGCAGGCCGGTGTAGACGCCGAGCAGCATGCACGGGGAGTGCGTTGGCTCCGCGAAGAAGCAGTGGACGTTATCGCCAAAGGCCAGCTTCAGGCCAAACGCCACGCCGCCAGGGCCGCCGCCAACGCCGCACGGCAGGTAGACGTACAGGGGATGATCGGCATCCACCACGCGGCCCTGTTCGGCAAACTGTGCCTTCAGGCGCTCGCCTGCAACGGCGTAGCCCAGGAAAAGGGTGCGGGAGTTTTCATCGTCAATGAAGAAACAGTTCGGATCGCTTTCCGCCGCTTTTCGTCCCTGCTCCACCGCCACGCCGTAATCCTGCTCATATTCCACGACGATGACGCCGTGGCTGCGTAGTTTGGCTTTCTTCCACTCGCGGGCGTCGGCAGACATATGTACCGTCACCTTAAAGCCGATGCGGGCGCTCATAATGCCGATAGACATCCCGAGGTTGCCTGTAGAGCCTACCGCAATGCTGTACTGGCTGAAGAAGTCCTTAAAGCGCGGTTCCAGCAGAACGCTGTAGTCGTCTTCAACGCTCAGCAACCCGGCTTCCAGCGCCAGTTTTTCCGCATGGGTCAGCACCTCATAGATGCCGCCGCGCGCTTTGATCGAGCCGGAGATCGGCAGATGGCTGTCTTTTTTCAGCAGCAGGGTGCCGGGAATGGATTTGCCAGACTCTTTCTCCAGCCGCTTTTGCATCGCCGGAATGGCGACCAGTTCGGATTCTATAATCCCGCCCGTTGCCGCCGTTTCCGGGAAGGCTTTCGCCAGATACGGCGCGAAGCGGTTGAGGCGCGCGTGGGCGTCGTCCACGTCGGCTTTGGTCAGCCCGACATAGGGCAACCCTTCTGCAAGCGTCGTGGTGCGCGGGTTAAGCCAGGTGATTTCTTTCAGGGCAATCAGATCCTCAACCAGAGGAAACCGTGCGGTTAAAGTAGTGATAGTTGCGTTTTCCATAATACGTCTCTTCGCGCTCAGATAATGAAGGAAAGCAGGAATGTGCCGCCAAGTGCAAGCACCGAGGCGATAAACGTCGCCGTCGTATAGTATTTGAAGGTCTCATTCAGGGTCGCGCCGCAGTATTGTTTCACCAGCCAGAAGAGGGAATCGGTGACGATCGTGCAGCCAATGGCGCCGGAACCGATGGCAATGGTGATGATCTCCGGGCTCACGTTCGGGTAGAGCGGCAGCATCGGCGCGAGGAACGGGTGAAACTTCAGTTTTACGATGGTTAAAAAATCAACATGAAGCTGACCAGCAGCATTATCACAACCCAGACCTGAGATCCTATAACTCATCTTACCCTTATGTCATCTGCGAGTATTGGACGAAAAAACGACGTTAGCTGGCAAACGATATAAATTGGCGTTCAGGTGAGCCAGATTGGATAAACTGAGTGACTGAACTCTAACAGGGGTTTGAGGGCCAATGGAACGAAAACGCACGTTAAGTATATAATTCGTTGTTTTAATTAATATTTAATGCTCTCATTTCTCCCTTCATAATATCCTCCGGTAGCGTAAGCGTATAATGCCCCCAACATAATGATATGCCCGTGCATCAGTGGGGATAACCGGGCGATATCGTCATCCCCGGTTTCTTCTCCATGACTGCGCATCCATTTCTATGCTTCCTGCATGTAAAGCGAGTTCCACAGTACCACTGCGTTATTGACGAAGCCCAGTGCACCCGGTTGATCTTCCTGTCCTTCACGATATCCCTTTCTGATCCCAGCGCGTTGCCCGTAGCAGATCGCCCGCGCCACAGCATGGCGGAACGGTGGCTACGGCGATAGCCCGGCAACTCGGCATTGCCCGTTCCACGGTGTATAAAATTCTTGAGAAAGGGAAGTCCGCTTAGAACACCAGAAAGTCGCCATTAAATTTTGGTTAAAAGCTACCGTCTGGTTACTATAAGCACAAAAGCCATATGGAAAAGAGGGGTTTTATATGTCACAGCAATACACCAACGAACTGACCCCGGAATTAGCCGCCTCACTGGCGCGTCCGCCATTTTCAGCTGAGAAGAAGGCCGCGATGTCTGAGGGGGCCCATCAGGTTGTTGAAGAACAGGAGGTATTCATGCGTGAACATCCGGTGGTGGCGATTTACCGGATCGCGGTTGACGGGGCGCTGACCCGGCGAGGCGGGGTGGTTCGGGCTGTGTGGAATGGAGCGGAAATCGAGCTTGATGGCGGGCAGAAGGTTAATATTGCGCTGGTTGGTGATGAGGTGGTTTACCCGGACGGGACCACTGCCCGGATTGTCACCGGCAGTGGTTCGAAATTTCGGAAAGGTGAGCAGAGTATTGCACTGGTCGGCAGCAGGCTAAGTAACGGCGATGTGATTATCAGTACCCCACAGGCGGGATGTATGCTGAATGAGCTGAAAGGTTTGCCGATGGATGACGATTTTTTACCGGCAGAGGGCTGAATTATGTCCATCATGAGAGGGTGTAGCGTTCACGGCAAGAATGTCGGATTACACGGAGATAAAACCACCTCTGGGGCACAATGTATCGCGGCCCGGCCCGGTATGTCGGTCATGGGGTTGTTAAAACTCTATATTGGCGACAAGACCACACCCTGCCCGAAATGTGGGAAAGTGGGGATCATTGTGGATGGCGATCACCGGTGCTCAAACAGTGTCGCTGTTGCGGTGGACGGCGCGGAGATCCGTTGCGGGTGTCCGCAGGGGACCAATTTTCTGATTGCACCGGGTACGATCCCGCAGCTGTCAGCGGCAAGCGCCAGGATGGCACCGATTGCAGCCCCGGAGCCGGAACAGCACGCACAGGCGGCGAAAAAGCCCCGCCCTGAATCTCTTCCGTTGCCGGCGCGGATTTACCAGACAGTGCGGCAGATGGATGATTACCGGGCTAAAGACATGCGCTATGGCGATCTGGATACGCTGGCACTGCGTAATCAGTTTTATATCGACGTGGACAATGTGTCCGCGAAGGTGAACCCCAGAACGCTGAAACTGCAGCCGACAGCGAGCACCGCCACCCAGTATTCCCCTTATGCGATGCAGAGCCTTGAGCAGCAGACGCCGTCTGTCAGCAAGGGCGAGGCGACGCGGCTGATGTTTGATGAGTTTCGGGAGCTGGCGAAGCTGTACTCCTTCCACGGTCCGTACAAGAGCATCATCACCGAGATGATTACGCATATGCAGGAGAACTACGGCACGCCGTACAGCAGCCCGTTGTTGGATCAGGCACTGAAAGAGCAGATCCTGAATGACCATTCAGATAAAAGCTCGTTGTTGAAAATAAAAAAAGCCATGAAGTCTGCCATTGATTATGAATATGGATTTATCCCTTTATCTAATGAGAACGTTTTTTATAGAGAAATCAGTGAGGCAATACTTCCTAAGTTTGATCGTAAGATAGATAACACCAACGGGCTGGTTATCACTGTCCATGATACCTGGTCGACACATATCACGCTGGTATCACTGCAGGTGAGCGGTAACAGTTACAGGGCAATGGTTCATTACCGGGTTCAGGATCACTTTGGCCTTGATGACGATGATGTTCTTAACCCTGTGTACCGTGAGTTCCGAATTTTCCGTCTGTGGTTCGCACTCCAGCGCTGGGATCAATACGGGTATAAGCCATTTATCACTGAGATGAATGCCACCGTGGAGATAACGGGAGATGTGGAGTGAATAAGCGACAGATCGGCGGTGCGATTGTAGTGGCTGTCTGCGGCTATGTACTCTGGCAGTTTCTTACGCCGGTTGAAATATCTGCTGTTCATGGGGAGAACGTGTGCAGCAAAATGTATGACTGCCATGGAGATATTTTGCTGGTCAAACATTTTCCATATCTGAAAAGCCGTCAGATCGCTTGGTGGGAAGCTAATAAGACCATGATTCAGGGAAAGTACGGTATTCCGCATAAAAATGATGATGGTTATTACAATGTAACCATTATGGACTTTGGCGATGGGTATCAGATCGACCACGGTACAGATCAAGACTCTGACCTGCTTTGTTTTTATGAAATGTCTGTAGATGCGCGGTGTATTGAGAAAAAACCTCTTATGTCGGTAGGAAGTGCTCCCAATGCTGCACTGTATTACGATTAGATATTAAACAATCAAAAGGATCTTCTTGAGACCCTTTTTTCGCGCGTAATCACTTGTCCTGTAAACGAAAAAACCATATGGGGGAGGTGATTCGATCGAAGGTTAAGTCAGTTGGGGAATTGCTTAACCGGGTGACTGGGTATACGAGACCGCAGATACCAAAATATTGTTCTTTCAATGTAGTCGCACCCAGGTACCTACTTAAAGACCCCTTGATATGTGGATCATTTTTAACAATCTTATTACCAAAAGCTCTTAACGTGAGTTTTCGACTCACTCAAAGATACACAACTAAAATAATTATAAACAATGAATTATCTTCTAAGTGTACGTTATCGTTCTATTGGCCCTCAAACCCCATCCACTGCGCATTACTCCACGACCGCCAGGCCTGGAGCAATGATTCCGGTACGGACGAGTGGCTGAGCTGGGCGCAGCACTTTGCGATGAATATGCCGCCATCGTCGGGAATTGGTTTCGATCGTTCCGATTTGGCGATTATTGCGGCCATTAACCACGTAGGCGTCGCGATGGGGAGAAAGCGGCTGGTGCAGAAACGGCTGGAACGTGGCGAGCTGATCGCCCCGTTTGGTGAAAAGACCCTGAAATGCCATCAGCACTATTATGTCTCGACGCTTTCTGGCCGCCAGTGGCCGAAAATAGACGCCTTTATCGGCTGGCTGAGAGAACTGGCAGGTTGAAGAATTATTACGCTTTCGCTCTACACCAAATGTGAAAAAGCGTGCTAAATACAGGTAATGCTTTCGATTTATCCAGGGTAAACCGTGTTAAAGCCTTTTATTGCCTCTGCATTACTGATCTTTTCCGGCTGGGCGATTGCCGCTGAGCCGCCGCTGACGGCTGCCCATTATGCGCAGCAGCTGGGCGTCGGGATGGATGTGGACTGGGCGCGCACCGAGCGCGGCATACGCGAATTCGACCCGCTGGTGGTACGCGATTTTCGTGCAAAAGGTATTACCCACGTGCGCATTCGCGTGGCCGATGAGCCGACGGAAGCGCGGCTGATCCACCTGCGCAAGCTGGTAGAAGCCTGCGAGCAGTATGGCGTGATCCCGATAATCGCTTATCAGGCCGATGAATATAAAAACGACCCTAAAGCCGATAACGAGAAAGAGACGATCAACTGGTGGATTGCCGTGGCGCACTATTTCGGTCAGAGCTACCCGCTGCTGGGTTTTGATCTCATTTATGAGCCAGCCGACAAGCTTAACCACAACCTCGCGTCGCTAAACCGCGTGTATGAAAAAACCATTAAAGCGATCCACGACATGGACCCGCAGCGCATGATCTTTATTGCGCCGCGCCTGCGTGCCGTGCCGGAGGATTTATCCAGCCTGAAGCTGCCCGCGCACAGTCAAAACTACCTGCTGGCGGAGTGGCATATTTTCCCGTGGGGGCCGCTGAAAAATAGCGGTAAATACCCGTGGACGTCCGGCACGGTGGCGGAGAAAGAGGCTATCCATAATCGCATCAATACCGCGCTGCGCTGGCAGCAAAAAACCGGACACGTTAGCTGGGTCGGAGGCTGGGGCGTAGGGGAGTCAAACCACCTCACGCCAACCGCTTCGCAAATGGCCTTCGCTACCTTTATGGCCTGCGAGCTGCAAAAGGCGAAAATCCCCTATGCGCTTAACGCGGATTTTCAGTTTTACGACGGGGAAGAGGGCGCCTGGCGGCCAGCGCCAGAGCCGTTATTGCAGGCGATGATTGCGCCCGTCTGTGAAAAGCCCGGCGAGAAGCCGGGCCATCATGCGGTTAAACCGGCTGCTCGTGATGCGGGACGCGCGACGCCAGCGGCAGCCAGCACAGTAAAATCAGCAGCCCCATCAGCGTCATCAGCAGGCCCAAACTAGCCTGCCCGGTCTGCGGCATCATCGCCGAAAGCCAGGCCAGCGCGCCGGAACCGATGTTCTGCAAACCGCCCACCAGCGCGCCCGCCGTGCCTGCGAGGAACGGGAACGGCTCCATCGCGCCGCTGGTCGCCAGCGGGAACAGCATCCCCGCGCCAAAGAAGAACAGCGCCGCCGGGATGAGCAGCGTCCAGACCGACATCACGTCAAATAGCCCCGGGATCCACATCATCAGACCCGCCAGCAGACAGCTGATCACCGACTGCCACATCAGGGTGGAGAAGCGTTTGTTCGGACGTCCGGCAAACCACGCGCCGAAGAACGCCGCCGGGATCGGCAGAATAAACAGAATACTCACCACCATACTGCTCAGCCCAAGACCTGCGCCCAGCAGCACGCCGGAGCAGGCTTCGAACACCGCAATGCCCGCCAGGCCGCCAATCAGCATCAGCAGATAGCAGGTAAACGCGCCGTTACCGAACAGCGTCTTATAGCTGGTAATGAGCTTCGTGCGCGGCGCGTCCTGCGGGCGCGTTTCCGGCATCCAGCGCGCCATGCTGAAGGTGACAATGATGCACAGCACCAGCAGGAAGGCGTAGCAGGCGCGCCAGGACCAAACCGTGTCCAGCAGGCCGCCAATCAGCGGGGCCAGCAGCGGGCTGACCAGAATACCCATATTCAACAGGCTGTTGGCATGGCGGAGCTGCGTACCCTGATACATATCGCGCGGTAAGGTACGCGCCATCACCCCGCCGACGCCGGTCCCAACGCCCTGCAGGGCGCTGGCGGCAATCAGTACGGTCAGACTGTGGGTGGTAATGGCAATTACCGTCGCCGCCATGAAAATACTCATGCCCACCAGGATCACCGGGCGACGCCCGACGCGGTCGGACAGCGGGCCGTAGAAGAGTTGCGAAACGCCATAGGTCAGCAGGTAGGCTGCCATTACGCTCTGCACCGCGCCCTCACGGACGTTTAATTCCTTTGCCATGTCGGCAATCGCCGGAATGTAGATGGTTTGCGCCATCTGACCGACGGCCACCAGTAACACCAGCATCAACAATAAGTTAACGTTCCTTTGTTTTTTCATGTCGCTGAATACTTTTGCCAAAAGAGAAAAATGAAGAATAAGTGACTGCGCATTCCCATAAATGCGCGAGGAATCTACCACAGAGAGATGACAATTTAAGCATTGTCGTGGTGAATGAAAAAAATGGGGAAGGCAGGATTTGTAAACAAGAACGGCAACTAATGTTGCCAGTGATTTACGCCAGGCGCAGCAGAATAGCGCCGCCAGCAATGCCCAGCGCCGCCACGATGCGTAGGCCCGCAACCTTCTCTTTTAAAAGGACAAACGCGATCAGTGCCCCAAAGAGAATTGAGGTTTCACGCAGTGCCGCGACCACTGCCAGCGGGGCCTGCGTCATTGCCCACAGCGCCAGACCGTAAGATCCCATGGTGCCAACGCCGCCGAGCAGCCCCTTTTTCCAGTGCAGGCGCAGGTAGCCGGACGCCTCACGTCGACGCGCCACCATCGCCCAGCCGAGCAGGCAGAAGCCGTTCATAAAGAAGGTCCACAGCGTATAGCCCAGCGCGGTGTCTGACAGCCGCACGCCGGTGCCGTCCACCAGCGTGTAGCCGGCGATAAAACAGGCATTCAGCAGCGCCAGCCAGATCCCTTTGCGCGACTGCATGCGCCCGTTCATCGCCATCGCCAGAATCGACAGGCAAATTACCCCAATGCCGGACCAGGCGAGCCAGGAGAGACGATCGCCGAGCGCCAGCACGCTGATCAGCGCCACCAGCAGCGGGGCGGTGCCGCGCATCAGCGGATAGGTTTGGCTCATATCGGAGACCTGATAGGTCTTCGCTACCAGCACGGTGTACACCACCTGTAAGGCACAGGAGACGATCAAAAACGGCCAGCTTTCAGCAGATGGCTGTGGGGAGAACGGCAGTAAAACCAGAGCGATAACCGTGGCGGAGCCGCTGACGCTTATGGCGGAATAGAGCTTGTCCGTTCCGGCTTTGACGATGGCGTTCCAGCTGGCATGCAGCAGCGCGGCGAAGAGCAAAATGCAGAATACGGTGATGGTCATGGCGTATCGGATGATGAATTGTCACTCAACTGTAACATTCACATCCTGATGCTGCCAGCCGGCTACACGGCACAAAAAAGGCGGTGCGTCACCCGCGGTTCGTCTGAGACCAGCGTAAAACCCGCTTGATGATAAAATCCGTAGGCGCTGTCCGGCGCGTGGGTATTCAGAAAATCAAACCAGATGCTGGCATCGGCCATTACCACGGTCAAAAGCTGCTTGCCAATGCCCAGCCCGCGGCACTTCTCGCTGACGTAGAGATGGCGAATACGTCCGGCGCGCGGCTGCTGGCTGAACGGATCGCGGTTGAGGCCGCACACGCCGACCAGCCTGCCGTTGAGAAACGCGCCCAGCAGCTTTTCACCCGGTGCGTTAAAGCGGTTCTCACCACGCTGCCAGTTCTCTTCCAGCCTGCGCAGCATGTTAAAATTCAATGCGATACTTTCCGCCTTCAGGGCAATATACCCCGGCTCATCCGGTGTGACAGGCTCAATTAACAGACGCGACATAGCATTCCCTCGTTATTAAAGAGGGGCGGTTACCCGCCCCTCTCAGGTGCGACTTGAATCTGAATTACCGAAGGAATTTCAGGACAGCATCAAGCAGTTGCAGTACAGCAACAATGAGTTTGAGGATAAGTATCACCATATCCACTACGCTCATACGCGTCTCCTTTTGGTTAAAAGGAGCACGATGCTGGCGTACCTTTCCGCCGCCTGTTGCCAGCACCTGGATTGACGTAACACAGTGTGCTCACTTCAGGGGTTAAGGCACTGACGGCACCACCCGTTTCAGCCAGGACTTCGTTGCGCCGGTAGAACTGCGGCCCCCTCGCTCACTGCGAACACCCTCAGTATAGATAAATACTGTATGCATGAACAGTATTTTATGGACAAAATTTGGAAGGCGATCCATACTCAAAAACGTCAAAATCCGTGCCGGAATTGCGCGTTCGTCTTCGATCGCGTATACTTTTTGCGTTGACGTAACACAGTGTGTTCTGCGGCGACCAACCGCAAAACCCTGATAAAAACCTCGCTTAGGCGGGGTTTTTTGTTTTCTGGTCTGCCCATAAAAAGATGTCTGTTGACTTATTGGCAACGGATGTCATTATTGCCATAATGGCAACGGACGCGGCAGGCATGCAGTATGCATTTAATCTCTATGAAAGCTATTTTGGATGCGGTAACCCAGTTTCCCCAGCATAAGGAATATGACCGTTTTACGGAGAAACATCGCACTAAGGGGAAGAAATGATGATCGTCGCTGATGCAATAAAAGCTACGCATGCCCTTGTTGCGGCCGTTCCTTTACTGGGTGAACAGCCGAGCGAGAGGGATTACAAGGATGCGCTTGAGCTGGTTGAGTATCTCCTTATGAACGAGCCCGATAGCCCCTTGCTGGATATTGTGTGCGCCAGGATTAGCCGTTACGAAGCCAGTCGGCCAGAGATAGTCGCATTACGTAAGGAGATGGAGTCCGTCCCCGTCGGTATTGCGGTTTTAAGAACCTTGATGGATCAGTACAACCTGACGATATCGGATTTTCAGGATGAAATTGGCAGTAAATCGATGGTTTCACGGGTTCTGAATGGCCAGAGACAGCTTACTCTGAACCATATTAAAAAGCTGGCGGCCAGATTTGGGGTATCACCTGCTCTGTTTATTGAGTGAGTAAAAACCGACTTTTTGAGTGTCATCACTCAACAAACGAAACGTGATCCCTGACGCATTTTTGCGCAGATGAAAATATTTCCATTGTCACGCCCGAAAACCTGTGTTTGTATAAATTCAATCAATGAATCCAAACACAGGTCCCCAATGACTTCATCCATCTTCACTTCGACCCTACTAAAAACTGCGCAACCTGCCGCAGTGGTCGTCGTGCGTGTGGTGGTGGTCGTCGGCAATGCGCCGTAGGGACTGGATCAACACACGAATCCAAAACCCCGCCGGCGCAAACCGGGCGGGGTTTTTTGTTTAGGACCCTCCCCGGAAGGCTGGCTCAGAAGAAAAGGACTGGAGCATGGCAAGTTCGGGCACGACATCCACAAAGACGCGTTTTACTGGCGCGCAGCTGATTGTTCATTTACTGGAACGGCAGGGCATCACTACGGTTGCGGGTATCCCGGGCGGCACGGTGCTGCCGCTGTACGATGCGTTAAGCCAAAGCACGAAGATCCGCCACGTGCTGGCGCGCCACGAGCAGGGGGCAGGCTTTATTGCTCAGGGCATGGCGCGTACGCAGGGCAAACCGGCGGTCTGTATGGCCTGCAGCGGCCCGGGTGCAACCAACCTGGTCACCGCCATTGCCGACGCGCGTCTCGACTCGATTCCGCTGATCTGCATTACCGGCCAGGTACCGTCCTCGATGATCGGCACCGATGCGTTCCAGGAAGTGGATACCTACGGCATCTCTATCCCCATCACCAAACATAACTATTTAGTTCGCGATATCAGCGAGCTGCCTCAGGTTATCAGCGATGCGTTCCGCATTGCACAGTCTGGCCGCCCGGGCCCGGTGTGGATAGACATTCCTAAGGATGTCCAGACCGCAGAGATCGAGATAGACGTTCTGCCGGAGCCGGGCGACCGTGCCCCCGCGCCAGAATTCAGCGCTGAGAGCGTGCGCGATGCTGCCGCCATGATTAACGCCGCCAAACGTCCGGTACTCTATCTGGGCGGCGGGGCGATTAACGCCGCGGATGAAATTCGTCAGTTCGCCGAAAAAGCCAACCTGCCGACCACCATGACCCTGATGGCGCTGGGCATGCTGCCTAAAGCGCACCCATTGTCATTAGGCATGCTGGGCATGCACGGCGCGCGCAGCACCAACTACATCCTGCAAGAGGCGGATTTGCTGATCGTTATGGGCGCGCGTTTTGATGACCGGGCGATTGGCAAAACCGAACAGTTCTGCCCGAACGCGCAGATCATTCACGTGGATATCGACCGCGCCGAGCTGGGTAAAATCAAGCAGCCGCACGTGGCGATTCAGGGCGACGTGGCCGAAGTGCTGGCGCAGCTGATCCCACAAACCGACGCAACCGACCGCGCCGACTGGCGTCAGCTGGTGGCCGATCTGCAGCGCGAGTTCCCGGGCGCCATCCCAACCGAAGGCGACCCGCTGAGCCACTATGGTCTTATCAACGCCGTGGCCGCCTGCGTGGACGACAGCGCGATTATCACCACCGACGTGGGCCAGCATCAGATGTGGACCGCTCAGGCCTACCCGCTGAACCGTCCGCGCCAGTGGCTGACTTCCGGCGGTCTCGGCACCATGGGCTTCGGCCTGCCGGCGGCAGTCGGGGCGGCGCTGGCGAATCCGGACCGCAAGGTGATCTGCTTCTCCGGCGACGGTAGCCTGATGATGAACATTCAGGAAATGGCGACCGCGGCCGAAAACCAGTTAGACGTGAAAATCATCCTGATGAACAACGAGGCGCTGGGGCTGGTACACCAGCAGCAGAGCCTGTTCTACAAGCAGGGCGTGTTTGCCGCGACCTATCCGGGGATGATTAACTTTATGCAGATTGCCGCCGGCTTTGGCCTGCACACCTGCGATCTGAACGCCGAAGAGGATGCCCACGCGGCGCTGCAGGCGGCGATTTCTCGCCCCGGCCCGGCGCTGATCCACGTCCGTATCGACCCTGAACAAAAAGTGTATCCGATGGTGCCGCCGGGTGCGGCAAATACTGAGATGGTGGGAGAATAAGCCATGCAGAAACAACATGATAACGTCATTCTGGAACTCACCGTCCGCAACCATCCTGGCGTCATGACGCACGTCTGCGGGCTATTTGCCCGCCGCGCGTTTAACGTGGAAGGCATTCTCTGTCTGCCGATTCAGGGCAGCGAGCACAGCCGCATCTGGCTACTGGTTAACGATGACCAGCGTCTGGAGCAAATGATGGCGCAGATCGACAAGCTGGAAGATGTCACTAAAGTGGCGCGCAACCAGTCCGATCCCACCATGTTTAACAAAATTGCGGTGTTTTTCGAGTAAATCACTTAAGGTAAGAGGCTTTTGCCGGATGGCGCTGCGCTTATCCGGCCTACAAGGACTTTACACGTAGGCCGGATAAGGCGTTTACGCCGCCATCCGGCGTGTTCACGCATCAGGATCAACCCATGACCACCATCGCTCTCATCGACGACCACCTTATCGTCCGCTCCGGCTTTGCCCAGCTTCTGAACCTCGAACCGGATTTTCAGGTCGTGGCCGAGTTTGGCTCCGGTCGCGAGGCGCTGGCGGGCCTGCCGGGGCGCGGAGTGCAGGTCTGTATCTGCGACATCTCGATGCCGGATCTCTCCGGACTGGAGCTGCTAAGCCAGCTGCCGAAAGGGATGGCGACGATTATGCTGTCGGTTCACGATAGCCCGGCGCTGGTCGAGCAGGCGCTCAACGCGGGCGCGCGCGGTTTCCTCTCTAAACGCTGTAGCCCGGACGAGCTGATCGCCGCCGTCCGCACCGTTTCCACCGGCGGCTGCTATCTGACGCCGGATATCGCCATCAAGCTGGCGGCCGGACGTCAGGATCCGCTCACCAAACGCGAGCGTCAGGTTGCAGAAAAACTCGCGCAGGGAATGTCGGTAAAAGAGATTGCCGCCGAGCTGGATCTGTCCCCGAAAACCGTACACGTTCATCGCGCCAACCTGATGGAAAAACTTAACGTCAGCAACGACGTCGAGCTGGCGCGCCGCATGTTCGACAGCTGGCAATGAGTTCCGCTTTTTCACGGCTGATCGCCGTTGTCGCCAGCTTTTTTATCTTCTCCGCCGCCTGGTTCTGCCTGTGGAGCATCAGCCTGCACCTGGTGGAACGCCCGGAGCTGGCGGTGCTGCTGTTTCCCTTCGGCCTGCGTCTGGGCTTAATGCTCCAGTGCCCGCGAGGCTACTGGCCGGTTTTGCTCGGCGCAGAGTGGCTGATGCTGGTCTGGCTGGCGCAGGAAGTGGCCCTGGCGCACCTGCCCTTATTGATGACCGGAAGCCTGCTCACGCTTCTCCCGGTTGCGCTGATTTCCCGCTACCGTCACCAGCGCGACTGGCGCACGCTGCTGCGGCAGGGGGCGGCGCTGATTGCCGCCGCGCTGCTGCAGTCGCTTCCGTGGGTCGGCGAGAAGGAGATGCTCAACGCCCTGCTGCTGACCCTCACCGGCGGCCTGACGCTGGCCCCGACCTGTCTCGTGATCTGGCACTACCTCACCAGCACCGTCTGGCAGCCGCTTGGCCCGGCGCTGGTTTCCCAACCGGTGAACTGGCGCGCCCGGCACCTCATCTGGTATCTGCTGCTGTTTGTGGTGAGCCTGTGGCTACAGCTTGGCCTGCCCGCAGAGCTTTCACGCTTCACGCCGTTTTGTCTGGCGCTTCCAATCATCGCCCTTGCCTGGCACTACGGCTGGCAGGGGGCGCTGATCGCCACGCTGATGAACGCCATCGCGCTGATCGCCAGCCAGACCTGGCACGATCATCCTGTGGATTTACTGCTTTCCCTGCTGGCCCAGAGCCTGACCGGGCTGCTTCTCGGCGCGGGCATTCAGCGCCTGCGCGAGCTGAACCAGTCCCTGCAGACCGAGCTGGCGCGCAACCGCCGTCTGGCGGAGCGTCTGCTGGAAACCGAAGAGAGCGTGCGGCAGGAAGTCGCCCGCGAGCTGCACGACGATATCGGCCAGACCATCACCGCGATCCGCACCCAGGCGGGCATTGTCCAGCGTCTGGCGGCAGAAAACGCGGGCGTTAAGCAGGGCGGGGCGCATATCGAACAGCTTTCGCTGGGCGTCTATGACTCCGTTCGCCGCCTGTTAGGACGGCTGCGCCCGCGGCAGCTCGACGACCTGTCGCTTGAGCAGGCGGTGCGTTCCCTGATGCGTGAGATGGAACTGGAAAGCCGCGGCATTGTTAGCCATCTCGACTGGCGCATTAACGAGCCTGCGCTGAGCGAAGGCCAGCGCGTGACGCTGTTTCGCGTCTGTCAGGAAGGGCTGAACAATATCGTCAAACACGCCAGCGCCAGCGCGGTCACGATCCAGGGCTGGCAGCAGGACGACAGCCTCAAGCTGGTGATTGAAGACGACGGCTGCGGCCTGCCGCCGGGCTCCGGGCAGCAGGGCTTTGGCCTGGCTGGCATGCGCGAGCGCGTGAAGGCGCTGGGCGGCACGCTGAACATCTCCTGCACCCACGGGACGCGCGTCAGCGTCAGCCTGCCGCTAAGGAGCCACCATGTTTAAAACCCCCGTGAACGCCGCGCCGATAGGCAATAAAGCGGAAATCGACGCCCGCTACCGCTACTGGCGTCGCCATATCCTGATTACCATCTGGCTCGGCTACGCGCTGTTCTACTTCACCCGCAAAAGCTTCAACGCCGCCGCGCCGGAAATCCTCGCCAGCGGCGTGATGACGCGTACCGATATCGGCCTGCTGGCGACGCTGTTTTACATCACCTACGGCCTGTCGAAGTTCGTCTCCGGCATCGTCAGCGACCGCTCCAACGCCCGCTATTTCATGGGCGTTGGGCTGATCGCCACCGGCGTGGTGAACATTCTGTTTGGCTTCTCGACGTCGCTTTGGGCCTTTGCCCTGCTGTGGGCGCTGAACGCCTTTTTCCAGGGCTGGGGGGCGCCGGTCTGCGCCCGCCTGCTCACCGCCTGGTATTCGCGCAACGAGCGCGGCGGCTGGTGGGCAATCTGGAATACCGCGCATAACGTCGGCGGGGCGCTGATCCCGATGGTGGTGGGGGCGGCAGCGCTGCACTACGGCTGGCGCGCGGGGATGATGATTGCCGGTGGCCTCGCGATTGTCGCCGGGCTGTTCCTCTGCTGGCGCCTGCGCGACAGGCCGCAAACCGTCGGCCTGCCTCCGGTGGGCGACTGGCGGCACGACGAGATGGAGATTGCCCAGCAGCAGGAAGGCGCGGGGCTGACCCGCAGGGAGATCCTCACCAAATACGTGCTGAAAAACCCGTACATCTGGCTGCTGTCGCTCTGCTACGTGCTGGTCTACGTGGTGCGCGCGGCCATCAACGACTGGGGCAATCTGTACATGTCCGAGACGCTCGGCGTGGACCTGGTGACCGCCAACTCAGCGGTGACGATGTTTGAGCTGGGCGGGTTTATCGGCGCGCTGGTGGCGGGCTGGGGGTCGGACAAACTGTTCAACGGCAACCGTGGCCCAATGAACCTGATTTTCGCCGCCGGGATTTTGCTCTCCGTCGGCTCGCTGTGGCTGATGCCGTTCGCCAGCTACGTGATGCAGGCGGCGTGCTTCTTCACCATCGGCTTCTTCGTATTTGGCCCGCAGATGCTGATCGGCATGGCGGCGGCGGAGTGTTCCCACAAAGAGGCGGCTGGCGCGGCGACGGGCTTTGTCGGGCTGTTTGCCTACCTCGGCGCGTCGCTCTCCGGCTGGCCGCTGGCACGGGTGATCGACGTCTGGCACTGGAGCGGGTTCTTCGCGGTGATCGCCATCGCGGCGGGGATTTCCGCCCTGCTGCTGCTGCCGTTTTTGCACGCGCAGGCCCCGCGCGAGGTGAGTGAAGCGTGATGCGTCTCACCTTTTCACCCCGAATGGCGCAAAACTAGGAAATTTTCCCGGTTTTACCTGGACGCTGTCTCAGGCATCTCTCCCGGCTGATTTTTACAATGCTGCAAAAATCAGCTCAGGAGTAACTCAGTCATGCTGGCCTTCTTAAATCAGGTGCGCAAGCCGACCCTGGATCTGCCGCTCGACGTGCGGCGCAAGATGTGGTTCAAACCGTTCATGCAGTCTTATCTGGTGGTCTTCATCGGCTACCTGACCATGTACCTGATCCGCAAAAACTTCAACATCGCGCAGAACGACATGATCTCAACCTACGGGCTGAGCATGACGCAGCTGGGGATGATTGGCCTGGGCTTCTCCATCACCTACGGCGTGGGGAAAACCGTCGTTTCCTACTACGCGGACGGCAAAAACACCAAGCAGTTCCTGCCGTTTATGCTGATCCTCTCCGCCATCTGTATGCTCGGCTTCAGCGCCAGCATGGGCGCGGGCTCCGTCAGCCTGTTCATGATGATCGCCTTCTACGCCCTGAGCGGTTTCTTCCAGAGCACCGGCGGGTCGTGCAGCTACTCCACCATCACCAAATGGACCCCGCGCCGCAAGCGTGGTTCCTACCTCGGCATGTGGAACATCTCCCACAACCTCGGCGGGGCGGGTGCGGCTGGCGTGGCGCTGTTCGGCGCAAACTACCTGTTCGACGGCCACGTGATCGGGATGTTTATCTTCCCGTCGATTATCGCCCTGATTGTCGGCTTTATCGGCCTGCGCTACGGCAGCGACTCCCCGGAGTCTTACGGCCTCGGCAAAGCCGAAGAGCTGTTCGGGGAGGAGATCAGCGAAGAGGACAAAGAGACCGAAGAAAACGAGATGTCCAAATGGCAGATCTTTGTTGAGTACGTGCTGAAAAACAAAGTGATCTGGCTGCTGTGCTTCTCAAACATCTTCCTCTACGTGGTGCGTATCGGCATCGACCAGTGGTCGACCGTGTATGCCTTCCAGGAGCTGAAGCTTTCTAAAGAAGTGGCGATTCAGGGCTTCACCCTGTTCGAAGTGGGCGCGCTGGTCGGCACGCTGCTGTGGGGCTGGCTCTCTGACCTCGCCAACGGCCGTCGTGCGCTGGTGGCCTGCGTCGCGCTGGCGCTGATTATCGCCACCCTCGGCGTCTACCAGCACGCCAGCAACCAGTACGTTTATCTGGCGTCCCTGTTCGCGCTCGGCTTCCTGGTGTTTGGTCCGCAATTACTGATCGGCGTGGCGGCAGTGGGCTTCGTCCCGAAAAAAGCGATCGGCGCCGCCGATGGGATTAAAGGCACCTTCGCCTACCTGATCGGCGACAGCTTCGCCAAGCTCGGCTTAGGTATGATTGCCGACGGCACGCCGATTTTCGGCCTCACCGGCTGGGCGGGCACCTTCGCGGCGCTGGATGCGGCAGCGATTGGCTGTATCGTCCTGATGGCGATGGTTGCGGTGCTGGAAGAACGTAAAATTCGCCGTGAGAATCGTGCGCAGAAATTAAAAACAGCCTGAGTGTGCAGGTAACTTCTTTGCCCGGTGTGTGATGCCGGGCTTTTTTACATTTTCGCCGACGGCGTTAATTCCTCCTCTCCCAATTCTTCAACATCTTTTCCGTTCACTATTATGGTCCTGCCCGCTGTTGAGGCGCTGCGTTTCCCGCTATGATGAGCGGCTATTCATAGGAGAACGCATGGTCTGGATAATGCTGGCAACGCTTGCCGTGGTGTTTGTGGTGGGATTTCGCGTCCTGACCTCAGATTCCCGCCGCGCCATCAAACGCTTGAGCGAACGGCTGGGGATCACCCCGATGCCGGTTGAGTCGATGATCGACCAGTTCGGAAAAACGCCGGGCAATGAGTTTATCCGCTACCTTGAGCGGCCGGACGAGGCGCATTTGCAAAACGCCGCGCAGGTGCTGCTTATCTGGCAGGTCTGCATCGTTGACGGTAGCGAAGAGAACCTGCACGCCTGGCACCGCATGCTGCGTAAAGCCCGCCTGGCAGCACCCATTACCGATGCGCAAATTCGTCTGGCGCTTGGCTTTATGCGCGAGATGGAGCCCGATCCGCAGGAGCTGAATGCCTTCCAGCTACGCTACAACCAGCTTTTCCTGCCGGAAGAGGGTGTGTTTTATCTGCATTAAGGCATTTTCCCGCATAACACATTCTGAGCGTTCAGAATCTCCTCTCTATTTTCATTGAGGCGGGTGGCGGCATAGATATCTATGTTTAACCTTTTTGCCTCCGCGTCCGTGAGTTCACGGTAGCAAAGTCCTTCCTGATTAAAGGTGCATTTCGACTGCGGCAGCAGGGCAAATCCTTTCCCTCTTGCGATACGGCTCAGCATCACGAGGGTATCATCCGGCTCTTTTATCCGCTTCAGCGGCGTTTTCAGCGTATCAAAGTAGCTTTCGCATTTGTCATAGAATGACGGGTTAGCGCTTCGCGAAAACCAAAAAATCGGGAGATCGCTAATGTCTTCCAGCGCGACTTTCTCTTTCAGGCTGGCAGGATGCAAAGAGGGCATTGCGATGAGCAACGGCTCCTGGCAGACCCAGCGGTATTGAACAATGTCTTCATGACCCGTTCCTTTTTCACCGGTCAGCACCAGGTCCAGCATATTTTTAGACAAGCTTTGCAGCAGTTGCGCTGACGTCAGATCCGGCGTTTCGACATCATCTCCCGCGTTCATTTTTTGAAGCTGGGTGTTCACGGGTTCAATATATTCAAAATTAAGCGTTCGCGTGAGTCCGATACGCAGGCTCGTTTCAGAAGAGAGAGGATCTTCTTTTAGATTGCTGATGTCTTTCAGTATTTTTTCTGCCTGAACAACCAGCGCACGACCTGCTTCAGTGAGGCTAACGTCATGCGTGCTGCGGCTGAACAACTGACGTTTCAGAACCGCTTCCAGGCACTTTATCTGGCGCGTCAATGGCGGTTGAGTCATGCGTAGACGTTCGGCAGCCTTACGGAAATTCAGTTCATGTGCAACAGCAAGAAAGCATTGTAATTGTTTGATACTTGGCAGGTTATTGCTGATTAAATGTTCTGCTGTGGCCATACGTGAGTCCTGAATGCGAAAAGGTATTTAGTCTTTTTTCGATTTCGATATTACACGCTAAATGCGGGCAGCAAAACCGGTTTTAACAGTAATACCAAAAATATATTACAAATTTAACAATTCCAATTGTTTCCTGTATTGATAAATTTCTATGCGAATCCTCACTCAATCAATATTCGGAGTAATTATGTCGTCTAAATATGTACTGGTATCACGCTTCCCATTAAAAAATACTTTTTCTGAAAAAGAATTCACTTCATTAAAAAGCAATGAAAACGTTCGCTACTATTCCTGTGAAGAAAACGGCATTAATGAATTGCTGGAGCTGCGCGCGTTCAATGACATTAAAGAAATTGCGTGGGTTGAGAGTGAAATGGAATCTATGTTCCATCGTTTCTCGGATGTTCTTTCTGCCGATATTCGTCGCGAATTACTTAAATTTGTTGAATCCCCGATCGATAATAAAAAGCACTTACCAGAATCAAATTATATCCAGCTTCGTCACGTTGAAGTGCCTGCGCATAACTATCAGCAGTACCGTCAGTGGCGCGATGAAACCATTTTTAATGTGGTAAGAGATAACAAAGATAAGATTGAAAGTTTCGAAGCATTTCATTCTCTGATCAGCGGCGTTCCGGGCGTAATGTTTATCTCCTCATTCAACGGTGATAAAGCAGCATATAAAGAAGCATTTACCAATGCACGTTACCAGGAAATCATTCAGCAGGCCGGCGACAACTTTATCACTGGCGGCAATGACGGCCTTTATACGCGCATCTACCGTGCTTGCTGTTGTTGAGGAACACTGAATGAACTGTAAAAAGTTGGTTGTTGTTGGCGATAAATTTAATGAATTTGCCAACGGTAAAGATGTATTGACTATATCTCAGCTTGAATTATTGACTCAGATCCCTGCGAATATCATTGATAAAGAACACGAAATTATTGTTGGTCAGGGCGTGCGCAAGGATTTTGCCGGAAAAGTAATTTCAAACCAGGCAAGAAATGCAGTTCATGGTAATAAACTTAAAATGTGCTCTCTGGAAAAACTGGTTAGCGACAAAAAAAATGTACATTGCCATAAAAAGCTGGAGCAGAACGTACTTATAGGGCCTGCGGAACAGATTGAGCATAATCCCGATCGGTATGCTATGCCTTTGTTGATCGACGAGCGTTGCGAATTGATGGCGGATCATCAGACTGGCCAGCATATTCAGGGCATGCTGCTGGTTGAAGCCAGCCGACAGGCCTTTATCGGCGTCACCGAAGAATTTATTTACCAGCAGGAAAGCGGGCGCTATTACGTCATTAATAGCATGGCAATCAATTTTGCCAGTTTCCTGTTCCCTTTACCGGCGCTGGTCCACTTTGAATTTCTGGAAAAAGATATTAATGACCGCCGGGGGCGTTTCAAGGCTCAGGTGCGCGTCACGCAGCACCAAACGCTCTGCGCGACAATGGATGTGTCGTTCACCGTCTATCCTTCCGCCCTGATTACAGAGAAAGAAAAATCGCTGGCTGAGGTTGCCATGCAGGCGACCATCGTTCAGCAGCAAGGGGTGGCTCAGGGGGTAACGCATGCCTGAATTACGTAGCCAGAAATACCGTCTGGCTGCGACCACGCAGGGGCCGCTTTACCCCCCTGCGGAGGTCATGGACGGGAAGGGTAATTTTGTCGTGGTTGGCATGGTGCCCGGGGATAACGGCCTGCAGTGGCGAAGCGTCATTGTCTCACCGGACAGCGCGCTCCCGGCATTTGGGGAAATCGCACCCTATAACATTCTGTGTGATATAGAAAAAATGCCTCAGGATGCCTTGAAGGAGATCATTCTTCATACGCTTCCTTTACCCATTCCGATGAACAACTATCGGATGATTTTCGCACCGGAACAGCGGCCGCAGGCCAATAATGAAATGCGGCCGAGCGTGCCGCTTCATGACGGCTATATCGCGGATTATCGCAGCAGCGATGGAAAGCGAGACATCCAGCCTGTCACCCTCGCAGCCTGGCTGGAGGCAGAGGGCATTTTTGACGTCACGTTGTCCGAAGATAAAAAACGAGCGCGGTTCACGTTTTCGTTCCGGAGTCTTGTTCCGGATAGCGTTTATACCGTGATGAGTCTCAGGGAAAACGATTTAGCCTCTGAGGCGCCGAGCAGGCCTGGCCCGCTCGGCATACCCAACGTATTTATAACCGATAGCGAAGGTAATGCCGAATATTGGGCTGAGTTAACCGATCCTTTTCCGGCGCCGGAGAGGAAAGGAAACAGAATTATTAACGTGGTCGTACTTTATATGAGCTCGCGCCAGAGCTACGGCGGTGCAATTGGTTTTTACGGTCTTGGAGGCGATATCCATGCCCATTTAAAACTTAAAGGCCGTTCCTTCGATGAATTTACAACTATAGAGTGAGAAAAATATGCCGTTTGTTCATGTGATGACCTGGCCGACGAAAGATGAAAATCAAATCATCAGGCTTCAGGAAGATATTACGTTTGCCGTACACAAAAATACAGGTGCACCGCTGGATAAAATCTCCGTGGTGGTTTCTGAAATTTCGCCTTCCCGCTGGGCGGATGCAGGTGTGTCTGGTACGGATAAAGATTTCCCGGTTAAGAGCCGAAGAAAAAACTACGAGGAATAGGCTTTGCGTAAACACGCCGCATTTTTTGACGTTGATGAGACGCTTATAAATATTAAAAGTATGTTTGATTTCTATGATTTCTGGTGCAGGGAAAATAATCAACTCGATCGTCTTCAACGCTTTATGTCTCGCTTTCGCGCAGACGTAAAAAACGGTGTACCAAGGGAGACGCTGAACCGAGAGTACTATCGCCAGTTTAAAGGTGTATCTTGTCGTTATCTGGACGAAATGGGCGAGGAATGGTTCAGGCGTAAACTGGAAAACGTGTTTTTTATTGAGAGTGCCGTTGCAGCACTTAAAAAACATCAGAGTCAGAACATGTACACCGTATTTATATCGGGCTCTATGCTTCCGATTCTTTCACCCATTGCGAAATACCTTGGGGTAACGGATGTACTCTGTGCACCGGTCATAATAAATGAAGCAGGTGAGTTAACGGGTGAAATCGGCCTGCCGCAAACCATTGGCGCGGGTAAAAAAGATGCGCTTATAACGTTTTGCCGGGATAAGGAGATTAACCCGGCGGATTGTTATGCCTACGGTGACGATGTTTCGGATATTCCAATGCTCGAAGCTATCGGGCATCCCGTGTGTGTGGGAGAGCATTCTGCGCTTACCAGATATGCAACGGAAAAAAATTGGCACATTATTTAAACCATCATTGAGGTAAGTAGTATGACTTCAGAACTCTCTTTGCAAAATATGACGTTAAGGTCATGGCTTGCTTTATTCATTCTGGCTATTTCAACGTTTACTATTGTCACTACTGAACTGGCGCCCGTCGGATTATTAACGCCAATCGCAGAGGGGCTACAGTCTTCAGAATCCGCGGTGGGCATGACCGTGTCGCTTTATGCCTGGGTGGGGGCGTTGAGTGCGCTGTTTGCCTCCGTTTTTTTAGGCAATGTGGCCAAGAAGCGGCTTTTACTCGTGCTCACCGTGGTGCTTCTGATCTCCAACATCATGGCCGCGACGGTAAACACCTACAGCATGCTGCTTAGCGCCCGAGTGCTGGGTGCGCTTGCTCACGGTGCATTCTGGGCGATGATCGGCGCAACGGCGGTTGCTATCGTTCCTGCCAGATATATTGGGGCGGCGACGTCAATCGTATTTGGTGGCGTCTCTGCAGCAAGCGTTTTTGGCGTGCCGGTATCCAACTACATTGGTATTCACTTCGGCTGGCGGCAGGCATTTTGGCTGATGGCCGCGCTGAGCGTAATTGCCTTTGTGGGTATTAGCGTGCTTGTTCCCCAGATCACCAGCAAAAGTGCGCTAGGCCTGGATGCGCTTAAAGGCGTGCTGAAATCATCTACCTTGTGGAAAATTTACTCCGCTACCCTGCTGGCCGTTACGGCCCACTTTGCCGCCTTTACGTACATTGAACCCTGGCTACACACGCAGAGTTTACTGTCCACCGCGTTTATTCCCGCTGTACTTTTTGTTTACGGCATCGCGGGTCTTGCCGGTAATTTTCTGACCGGCGTGTTGATTGATAAGTATCTCAAGCTGACGGTCTCTTTGTCTGTACTGCTGATCTGTGCAGTGCTGCTGTTCCTGGGCCTGTCAGGTGCTTCGCTCTCTGCTGCGCTGATATTTATCAGCATGATTGTCTGGGGCGTTGCCGTGTCAGGAATATTTGTCGGCTTCCAGACCTGGGTTTTACGTATGGCTGAGGATAAAGCTTTCCCGGCCTCCGCAATCTACGTTTCGTTTTTCAATACCGCCATTGGTATCGGCGCGTCGGTCGGTGCCTGGATGGTTTCAGCATTTTCAATGCCGCTTCTGTATATCGTCGCCGGCACGGCCATCGGCCTGTCCGTTCTGCTTGTTGCGGTTATTCCTGCAACGTTGACCGCAAAACAGTCCCCTCTGGAGAAGTCTTATGAGTCAAATTAATGACCGCACGCGCTACGGCAGAGAAATTATGGACCGTCTTGAAGCGGGACTTGCGGATAAAGTCACCCGCCGCCTGAGCGAGCTGGACCCGGGGCTGCCCGCCCTGATTACCGACTATGCGTTCGGGGATGTGGTGGGGCGTCCGGGACTGGATCTCAAAACGCGCGAAATGCTGACCGTCGCCTCGCTTGTGACGCTGGGTAATGCCATGCCGCAGCTGGAACTGCATATGAGAGGCGCGCTCAACACAGGCGTGACGCCGGAAGAGCTGCTTGAAATCGTGATACAGATGGCGGTGTATGCTGGCGTTCCCGCCTGTATGAATGGTCTTACTGCATACCGGGCGGCAATGGCCGCGACGGGTCATACCTTGCCAGGACTGAAAGGGGGTGACGCATGAGAGAGGTTGTCATTATAGCAGCCCGCCGCACGGCGACGGGCGCATTTCAGGGCGCACTTGCGGAGCATTCCGCCTCTGACCTGGGAAGCAGGGTCATTCAGGCGCTCCTGAAAGAATCTGGCGTAGAGGCCGGTGATATCTCTCAGGTCATTATGGGGCAGGTACTTACTGCGGGTTGCGGTCAGAATCCGGCCCGGCAGTCGGCCCTGAATGCCGGATTACCGGTGGAAACGCAATGTCTCACAATCAATAAAGTGTGTGGTTCCGGGCTAAAGGCGGTCCATCTGGGCATGCAGGCGCTTCAGACGGGGGAGGCTGAGTTTGTTATCGCCGGCGGTCAGGAGAGTATGTCCAACGCGCCGCATATCGCCATGACGTCACGTAGCGGAACGCGGCTGGGTGATATCACTCTCAAAGATAGCCTGGTTTCTGACGGGCTCTGGGATGCCTTCAACGATTATCATATGGGTATCACCGCTGAGAATGTCGCGACGGAGTTTGGTATCAGCCGCGAAATGCAGGATGAGTATGCCCTTATCTCTCACCACAATGCGCTTGAAGCGCAGGCGCGCGGCATTTTTGAGCGCGAAATTGTTCCGGTTGAGTGGCTGACGCGAAAAGGCGAAACGATTAGCGTGGAAAGGGATGAAGGGCCGCGTGCAACCAGTATTGAAAAATTGACGAAGCTGAGGCCTGTCTTCCGAAAAGAGGGAACGGTGACGGCGGGAAATGCATCATCGCTGAATGACGGTGCCGCTGCGGTACTGCTTTGTACACGTGATACCGCCGAAGCGCGTGGCTTGCCGGTTCTGGCGTCGCTGGGCGCGTTTACCAATTCCGGTATCCAGCCGGCATTAATGGGCGCAGCCCCGATTCAAGCCATTGCCGACTGTCTTTCCCGCTCGGGATGGAAGCCTGAAGATGTCGATCACCTTGAATCGAACGAAGCGTTTGCCGCCCAGGCGCTGGCGGTGATTCAGCGGGCTGGGATTTCCCCGGATCGTATCAATCCTTACGGCGGGGCCATCGCGCTTGGGCATGCGATAGGCGCATCTGGCTGCCGGATTTTGGTGACGCTGGTTCATTCCCTGGTCCGTAACGACGGCAGGCGTGGCGTCGCCGCACTGTGCGTAGGCGGTGGGGAAGGTGTCGCGTTGAGCGTTTATCGCTAACGGCACGGCGTATCTGTAGAAATAAAAAAACCGGGTAAACCCGGTTTTTTATTTCATGATGAGGTATCAGGCGTTCACACCCTTCATTCCCTCTGCAGAATATCGTTCACCTTTAATCTCTATCTTTCGATGAATATCGTTCAGTGATTGAATATCGCTTTTTTCCAGAACAATGTCGGCTGCGTGTGCATTCTCAGCCAGATAACGGGTGTGCTTAGTGCCCGGAATGGGGACCAGCTTATCGTATTGCGCCAGTAACCACGCCAGTGCAATTTGACCTGAAGTGCAACCGTATTTCTGCGCAAGCGGCGTAATCGCATCAAGCAACTGGCGATTATGATCGAGGCTGGACTGAACAAAACGTTCGTTATTCTTGCGGAAATCACCCTCTGCAAAATCACTGTTGTTCAGGTATTTTCCGGTAAGGAAGCCTCTACCGAGAGGTGAGTAAGGCACCAGGCCGATATCCAACTCTTTCACGACCGGCAGAACGGTATCTTCAATGTCACGCGTCCACAGAGAATATTCCGTTTGCAGCGCGGTGACAGGATGGACTTCATGGGCCCGTCGTAGCGTTGACGCTGACACTTCACAAAGACCAATATGGTTAATTTTACCTTCTTTAACGAGCGCACTCAGGCAATCCATGCTTTCTTCGACCGGTGTTTCGTTGCTCACTCTGTGAAGGTAAAAGAGATCGATGCGTTCAACGCCAAGGCGCTTAAGGGATTCGTTACAGCAGCGGATGATATAGTCGGGTGTGTTATTAATGGAGCGGGCATAGGACTCGTCGGGAGAGCGATCGATACCGCACTTCGTGGCAATTTTAAACTGCTCGCGTGTGCTTTTATCCAGCCCGGCAAGAAAGTGACCGATCAGCCTTTCATTGTGACCGCGGCCATACAGATTTGCGGTATCAATGAACGTCACGTTCAGTTCGATGAGCTTATGCAGCACCTCAAGTGATGCATTGTCATTCGTCTGCCCGTAAAATTCACTCAGCCCCATCGCACCAAAGCCAATAGCACTAACACTAAGATTTTGAGATAAGTTACGTGTTTTCATAGTTTCTCCTTTTCAGACGCTATGATTGTTTCACCTCAAATGTGGATACTGAATTTTCATTTTCGTTATGCTGAAAAGGTATCAGTCGATGACGCTCTCCCTCCTGGCTCATTAAAAACGACAAAAGTTGTCAAATCGTTAAATTCGTCACACTTTTGATGATAAACTGCGCGACTTTTCCGCACGTTTTTATCTTCAGGTGACGCCATGACAGAACATATCCAGCCCACGACCAGACCGCAGACCAAAGAGGTTTCTCGCCCCAACTGGTCGGCCGTTTTCGCCGTGGCGTTCTGCGTCGCCTGCCTGATTACCGTTGAGTTTCTGCCAGTGAGCCTGCTGACGCCGATGGCGCAGGATCTGGGGATTTCCGAGGGCGTGGCGGGACAGTCCGTTACCGTCACCGCGTTTGTGGCAATGTTCGCCAGCCTGTTTATTACCCAGGTGATTGGCACCATCGACCGCCGCAAGGTGGTCATCCTGTTCAGCGTGCTGCTGACGCTCTCCTGCCTGCTGGTCTCCTTTGCTGAAAGCTTTACCCTGCTGCTGCTGGGGCGCGCCTGTCTGGGGCTGGGGCTCGGCGGCTTCTGGGCGATGTCCGCTTCGCTGACCATGCGACTGGTGCCCGCGCGCACGGTGCCAAAAGCGCTTTCCGTTATCTTCGGTGCGGTCTCTATCGCGCTGGTGATTGCCGCGCCGCTCGGCAGCTTCCTCGGTGGAATTATCGGCTGGCGTAACGTCTTCAACGCTGCGGCGGTGATGGGCCTGCTCTGCATCATTTGGGTGTGGAAAGCGCTGCCGTCGCTGCCGGGCGAAGCGGCGCACCATAAGCAGAACATGTTCGCGCTGCTGAAGCGCCCCGGCGTGCTGGCGGGGATGACCGCCATCTTTATGTCCTTCGCCGGGCAGTTTGCCTTCTTTACCTATATCCGCCCGGTGTTTATGACCATGGCGGGCTTTGACGTGGACGGCCTGACGCTGGTGCTGCTGAGCTTTGGTATCGCGAGTTTTGTCGGCACCTCGCTGTCGTCCCAGTTCCTGAAACGCTCCCTGAAGGTCGCGCTGGCGGGCGCGCCGCTGGTGCTGGCGGCGAGTGCGGCGGTGCTGGTGCTGTGGGGCAGCGATAAGTGGGTGGCGTCTGCCATTGCGATTATCTGGGGCTTTGCCTTTGCGCTGGTGCCGGTGGGCTGGTCGACGTGGATCACCCGCTCGCTTGCCGATCAGGCGGAAAAAGCCGGGTCGATTCAGGTGGCGGTGATCCAGCTGGCAAACACCTGCGGCGCGGCCATTGGCGGCGTGGCGCTCGACCATCTGGGGCTGACGTCACCGCTGGTGATTTCCGGTACGCTGATGCTGCTGACGGCACTGCTGGTGGCAGGGAAGGTTAAAGCGAAGTAGTGCTTTTCTCCCTCTCCCGTGGGAGAGGGTTGGGGTGAGGGCATCAGGCTACGCCGATGCCTTAACCCTTCTACGCGAATCCATTGAAATCAGCACCACCGACGACACGATCAGCAGCGTCCCCAGCCAGTCCGGCAGGGTAAACGCCACGCCCAGCAAAATCACGGACAGCAACGCGCTGCTCAAGGGTTCGGCGCAGCTCAGGATGCTCGCCTTCGGCCCGCCGATCATCTGCGCACCTTTCAGGTACAGGCTGAACGTCAGCGCGGTGCCGATCACCACCAGGTAGAAAAACGCCAGCAGCAGGCTGCCGTCGATCACGAAGGTGGTCCCGCGTCCGGCGTAGAACGGCGTCAGCATTAACCCGGCAATCAACATGCTCCAGCCCACAATCGGCAGCGTGCCGTAGCGGGCGATCAGCGTCGACGGGTACGTGGTATAAAACGCGGCGGCAAACGCCGAGGCGATGCCGAAGAACAGTGCGGCAGGCGAGATGGAGAGCGACGTCGGATCGCCGTGGGTGACCAGCAGGAAGGTACCGATAAGCGACGTTAAAATGGCCGACAGGACAAACACGCCGGGACGCTTTTTCCGCGCCAGGGCGAACCACGCCACGATGATGGTCGGGGACAGGAACTGCAGCACGGTAGCGGTCGCGGCGTTGGATTTTTCAATCGTCAGCAGGAAGGTGAGCTGCACGGTGAGCGCGCCGACGAGTGAGAAAATCAGC
The DNA here is from genome assembly GCF_000733275.2 of Enterobacter sp. EGD-HP1. NCBI lineage: Bacteria > Pseudomonadati > Pseudomonadota > Gammaproteobacteria > Enterobacterales > Enterobacteriaceae > Enterobacter > Enterobacter sp. EGD-HP1. The sequence continues at coordinate 269 of NZ_AVOP01000010.1, read as the reverse complement.
AGGCTGAGGGCGTCTTTGCGATGTTTGATGACCGAGAAAATCTTGTCGCCGTGAACGAAAGAGAGCGTCAGCAGGATCACGCCGGTAAACAGCAGGCGAACCATGGTCAGGTAAGGCGAAGAAATGTGGCTTTTCTCCATGATGTACTGCGCGCAAACGCCGGAACTGCCCCATAAAACGGCGGCGATCAGGACGTTCAGCATCCCTTTACGTGTGGAACCCATTTTCTCCCCTGCTATGTTGGTTTTTTTGTAGCATAACATGGGAGC
>NZ_AVOP01000009.1:0-93261 GCF_000733275.2 Enterobacter sp. EGD-HP1 | reverse complement strand
TGCCAGGCATCAATCAGAAGAACCCCGTACCGTAAGGTGCGGGGTTTTTTGCTTTGTGCTTATCCTCTCTGGCCTTTCTCTTAATCCCTTATCCTGCTAATGGAATGTGTGATCCCTGTCGCAATGTTGTTTATAACAAAATTATAACATTTCATTTACGAGGTAATTGAGTCTCCTGGCTCAATACGCCGCTGTTTATGGCAGGAGCATAATCACAATGACAGAAAGCATTACATCAAACGGGACGCTGGCTAACGGTGATACCCGAAGAAGGGTATGGGCAATCGTCAGCGCCTCTTCAGGGAATCTGGTTGAATGGTTCGACTTTTACGTCTACTCATTCTGTTCACTCTATTTCGCACATATCTTCTTCCCCTCCGGCAACACCACTACGCAGCTGCTTCAAACGGCAGGGGTATTTGCCGCAGGATTCTTGATGCGACCCATCGGGGGCTGGCTGTTTGGCCGCATTGCAGATCGTCGCGGGCGTAAGGCTTCTATGCTGATCTCGGTGTGCATGATGTGCTTTGGCTCTTTGGTGATCGCCTGCTTACCGGGATATGAATCGATTGGGACCTGGGCACCGGCGCTACTTTTACTGGCCCGCTTATTCCAGGGATTATCGGTGGGCGGTGAATACGGCACCAGTGCGACCTACATGAGTGAGATTGCGCTGGAAGGCCGTAAAGGTTTTTACGCCTCATTTCAGTACGTCACGCTGATTGGTGGTCAACTGCTGGCCATTCTTGTGGTGGTGATCCTGCAGCAGATTCTGACGGACGAACAACTTCACGCCTGGGGATGGCGAATTCCTTTCGCGATGGGCGCTGTACTGGCAGTTGTCGCACTTTGGCTACGCCGTCAGTTAGATGAAACTTCTCAGAAGGAAGTCAGAACGCTGAAGGAGGCGGGAACATTCAAAGGGTTATGGCGTAACCGTAAAGCTTTCCTTATGGTGCTGGGCTTCACTGCGGGCGGCTCCCTTAGTTTCTACACGTTCACCACCTATATGCAGAAGTACCTGGTGAACACTACCGGCATGCACGCAAACGTTGCCAGCGTAGTCATGACGGTGGCGCTGTTTGTCTTTATGCTCATACAACCCCTTATCGGTGCACTCTCGGATAAAATCGGTCGACGTACGTCGATGCTCATTTTTGGCGGGCTGTCGGCGTTATGTACCGTACCAATTCTGTCTGCCCTTCAGCATGTGACTTCGCCGTATGCCGCGTTTGCGCTGGTGATGCTGGCGATGGTAATTGTCAGTTTTTATACCTCTATCAGTGGGATACTGAAAGCTGAAATGTTCCCGGCGCAGGTACGTGCTTTAGGGGTAGGGCTCTCTTATGCGGTTGCTAATGCGCTATTTGGTGGCTCGGCGGAGTACGTTGCGTTGTCGCTTAAATCATGGGGAAGTGAAACGATATTCTTCTGGTACGTAACGATAATGGGGGCACTGGCCTTTGTTGTTTCCCTGATGTTGCATCGCAAAGGGAAAGGCATTCGACTTTAATAGTGCGCCATCTGCCACACGGCATAGCCGGTCGTTGCACCGGCAATATCCCAGGCGAAATCTTTCCAGCTCCAGCCGCTCCCTGCGGGGCGGCTATCCCACAGCTCTTTTGATGCCCCAAGACCCACTGAGAACATCAAGCCTATCGCCGCGCTACGATCCCGGCTGTACCCCTGATGCTGCGCATATTCATTACCGGCTGCGGACAACATCGCAGAAGCGAGGAAATGCTGTGCTTTATCCTGTCCTGACCAGTTATCGTTGGCGATATGGCTACAGCCGCTCAGAAAAAGGATGCTCAGTAACAGAGGAATACGCATCAACGGGCTCCATAAAAAAGCCCTGCGGGTGGCAGGGCCTGGACATTACAGAATACGGCTGATAAGTCGGTCGATACGGATACGACGTAAGCGGCGGATAAGCTTGCGGACTTTCACCGGATAATCGGCAATGCTCTGCAGTTCGCGGTAATGATTGACCACAGTGGTATGTGTGCGAATCAGTTCCAGCTCACGTTCACGTTTTGCGGCTAACTCATGCTGCGGGTCATGGATCAGGATAGCGTTTTCCAGATCCAGTCGCCACGCGCGTGGGTTCAGGTTGTTACCGGTCAGCAGCATCCACTCATCGTCGACCCACATTCCTTTCAGATGGTAAGTGTTGTCTTCGTCTTTCCAGAGACGCACAACCAGCTGATCAGTGTTTACGTAATACTGTAAACGGCTCAGGAAACGGCGCAGGTTAATTTCATAGAGATAAGGCAGCGCACCGATGATTTTGAACGGCTGATCTTCAGGAATGAAGAAGTCGTTTGCGGTTTTATCACCCACGATGATTTCCACCTTTTTACCGTCGCGCAGCAGCTGAATGATATTACGCACCAGCACGGCAGGAAGGTTGAAGTACGGCGTACAGATGGTGAGTTTCTGCTCCGCGCACGGCATCAGATGGAAGATCGTTTTGTTCAGCAGGCTTGATTTGCCGAGCCCTACCAGCGGGGTAACGGATAACTCTTCGTTGTTCGCATCGCCCTGGAAATGATAGACCGCATCACGCAGCTCCTGGCGGAAGGCGCGAACATCGTTTTTGATTTCCGGGCTTTTAGGACGCTCGGGATCGTCAAGGCGATTAACACCGCGGCCATGGACCAGATTTTTATCAACCCAGTTGAACATGATATCGGCCATCTGCGGATTACGGATCAGATGGTAGCGGTCGTAGCGATATTTATCGAGCTGATGAAGGTAAACATCATTCAGACTTGCGCCGCTGTAAAGCACGCTGTCATCAATGATGAAGCCCTTGAAATGAAGAACGCCGAGCGCTTCACGGGTATTAACCGGGACGCCATAAACAGGGACATCGACGCCAGGATTTTCCTGCGCCGTGCGGCAATACCAGTCAGCATTGGTGTTTGACGCGGCAGCGCCAATGCGGCCACGCTGAGCGCGATGCCAGTCTACCAGCACGCGAACATCGAGTTCCGGGCGCTGACGTTTGGCTTCATAGAGCGCGTTCAGGATCGCGCGCCCGCCTTCATCCTGTTCAAGATACAGCGCCACAATGCAAATGCGTCGCGTGGCGCTGGCAATCTTTTCCAGAAGCGTCTCCCGAAAATGAGCGGGAGCGTAAAAGAACTCTACATCATCAACTGACTGAGAAATCTTCGGTAGTTGAGCAAGGTGTTGTTGATGTTTATTACGCTTAAATTTTGACAACATCACAGTGCGTTTCTTCTCTGTTCATTGAAGGGTTGTCTGTACCATGCAAACAACATAAGCGGACAATGATACCACCAGTCCCGTCCAAAGTGGGTAACATTTCCAGTAGCTTACTCGCGTTTGTCTGCTGATGTCAGACTGAGGGACAAGGCCACAATACCTTCGTCCAGCTGAATATCAACGTCAAACCCAAGTTTTCGCGCCAGGGTCACCATACCGCGATTGTTAGGCATAGTAATGCCATTGAGGCGTAACAATCCGTGATCTCGCGTATAACTGATGAGTTTTTCCAGCAGCCGTCTTCCCAGACCCAGGCCTTTAAGATCGGAGCGCACCAGTACCGCAAACTCCGCATCGACGTTATCCGGGTCAGAAATAGCACGCGTGACGCCGAGGATCTCATCCCCCTTATCGGAGCGACGAACGGCAACAAACGCCATTTCTCGATCGTAGTCGATCTGGGTCATATTGGCTAAATCATCGTGGGTAAATTCGTTGATTTCGCTAAAATAGCGATAATAGAGATCTTCTTTCGTGACCTGAGAGATAAAGGTCCGCAGCTGGGGCTCATCTTCCGGCAGAATAGGGCGGAACAAGGCGCGTTCCCCGTTCTTCATCTCAACCCACTCCTCCAGCTGCAGGGGATACGGGCGGATCGCCAGACGGCTCTCTCCGTCACCTTCGAATGGCGCGATATCCAGGGTCACGTCCAGCGCCGTAAACTCATTGCCGGACGCGAGCAGCGGATGAATGTCCAGCCGCTGGATCTCGGCACAATCCACAATCAGGTTAGAGACCTGCACCAGGAACTGGCTTAATCCTGCAATATCAAGCGGACGCAGCGCGCTCCGGCCACGGATCTTTTTACTTTTAATCGCCTGGATGATCAGATAACGCGCCAGGTTCATGTTCAGCGGCGGTAAAGCGACCACCGCCTGCTCTTCGGGACGCCACTCAACGCCACCTTCCCCTAGCATGATGAGCGGGCCAAAGACGGGATCGTGTTCGACCACCACCCGTAATTCCTGAGCCCCGGCGCGGTTGGCCATGCTTTGCACCAGCAATCCGTGGATCCTTGCCTGCGGCCAGGCCATTTTGACCCGGTCGAAAATGGCATCAGCTGCCTGCTGCACCTCAGCCGCCGTGCGCAGGTATAACATAACCCCCTGAACATCAGACTTATGCGGGATGTCCGGGGAGCGCAGCTTCAGGGCCACCGGATAGCCAATTTGCTCGGCAATATGCACGGCCTCAGCGCTGTCGCTGGCGATCCAGGTCGGCAGGGTTTGCATGCCGTAGCTGCCCAGAATGGGCTGGACCTCATGCGTATCAAGCGACGTCGCGCCTTCTTCGATGGCCTGCTGCAGCAGCCTGTGCACGTCGACGGTGTTCGCCGTCAGATTCCCCGGCAAAGCCGGCGTCTCACGCAGCTGTTTCTGGTTGCGGCGATATTCCACCATATGCATGAACGCGGTAATGGTGCCTTCCGGCGTGCGGTAGGTTGGTAGCCCGGCCTCGCTGAACAAGCGCCGTGCCTCCTGAGAAGAAAACTCACCGCACCAGTTGGTGAGCAGGGTGACATATTTTCCTCGCGGATGGTTGTGCACGGCGTCAATGAGCGCGCGCGCGCTTTCGCTGCCCGGTGCGACCGCGCTGGGGGAGTGGATAATCATCAGCGCATCGAAATCCTGGCTATCCAGCAAAATGGAGATCGCCCTAATATAGCGGTCGCTGCTGGCGTCATCGCGCAAATCAAGCGGATTGCCGGGCGTCACGCTGGTCGGAAGCGCGTCTTTCAGGCGCTGCAGCGTCTCTTCACTCAGGGTTGCCAGCTTGCCGAAGCGTCGCCACAGCTCGTCCAGCGCGAGCGCGGCAGGGGCTGCACCGTTGCTGACAATCATCAACTTCTCGCCGCGCAGCGGGCGCATGTGGCTTAACGTCTCAACGGCGGAAAAAAGTTCGTGCGTATCCTGTACCCGCAGCAACCCCGCGCGCTGGATGGCGGCGTCCCAGGCCGGATCCATACCGGAATGCGAATGCAGCAGGCGCTGTGCCGCAGGGCTGCGCCCGCTTTTGATCACCAGGATCGGCTTATTGCGAGAAGCGCTTCGAGAAGCCGAGACAAAACGACGCGCGTCGCTGAGGTGCTCAAGATAAAGCAGGATCGCACTGGTTTTACCGTCGCGCGCCAGAAAATCCAGTAGCTCATCCACGTCGATATCCAGGCTGTCGCCCAGGGCAATGAAGTAGGAGAATCCCATTTCACGCTGCTGCGCCCAGTCGAGGATGGTGTTCGATACCGCAGCCGACTGCGAGATAAACGCGAGTTTGCCTTTGCGGATTGGAACCGGGGAGAAACTGGCATTCAGCCCCTGCCAGGGGGCGAGCAGGCCCAGACTGTTTGGCCCAAGAATGCGCATTTGATAGCGGCTGGCGCAGGCCAGCAGCTCGGCTTTCTGTTCAGGGGGAGACGAGAGAATAATGCAGGTTTTACACCCCTTCTTGCCGAGTGATTCCAGCAGTTCCGGGTTGCGCTTCGCGTTGGTACAGAGTACGGCAAGATCCGGCACGAAAGGCAGGCTTTGTACATCAGGCCATGCAAGCACTCCCTGAACGGCCTTATAAGCCGGCGTGACGGGCATGACGGGGCCATTAAAACCCCCGGCCAGCAGGTTGCGCATCATCAGATAGCCAGCACGATCCGGTTTCATTGATGCGCCGATGACGGCAATGGATTTAGGACGAAGTAGCGCTTCTAACCCTCGCTGGCTCATGCAGGCCTCCTGTGAATGCAAGCGACCTGATGATTTTAAACGCTTTCTGGCTCAAGTGCTGTGACGCTGCCCTTATGAACGGTTTTTCCCGCCAGATAGCGCTCCCGGAAGCATGAGAAATGGTTGCTCAGGGCCCCAGCCGCAGCGGTGTCTCCCGCTAAATCCAGAAGCGCAATGGCTACTTCGGCGGTGCAGTACTGCCCGTCAGCATGCGCTTCACGCAGGCGGTAGGCGGAGACGCGGGAAAGATCGACAGAAATCACCGGCAGCGCGTCGAGATAGGGACTTTTGCGAAACATTTTTCGCGCTTCGGTCCAGGTACCGTCCAGCATAATAAACAGCGGCGGTTTACCGGATGGCGGCGCTGAAAGCACATGGCGATCCACGCCTGCATATGATGCGGGGAAAACGACCATCGGCTGATAGTCCTGGCTTGACACTAAGTCGAGCAGGGCCTGAGGTGGCTCCGTACGGGACCACTGAAACGCGGCCGTATCCGGCAAAATATCGGCGATAAGTCGCCCCGTATTGCTGGGTTTCATCGGCTCGGTATCGAACATGACCAGACAAAAACTGCTCTCCGCCGTACTCGGAGCCAGCGTCTCGCACAGGCAAACCTTCAGCGGCAGCAGGCAGCGCTGACAGCGGCGAATACGGTTACCTCGGGCGAGGAACGGTCGGGTGGCGCGCGCGAGGCGTTCGGCGCGTAATTTAAGGACAGCGTTATCAGTCATGAGCGAAATGCAGGAAAAACACTATTTTCGCAGAGGCGGGGGCGGGGCACAAGATGCGCCCCGTGAATGTTACAGCGACTCGTTTAACCAGCTTTCAAAAGGCGCTTTTGGAACCGCACCGTTGAGCATATCGATCACTTCGCCATTTTTGAAAATCATGATGGTCGGGATGCTGCGAATACGAAAACGTGCGCTCAGTTCGGGTTCAGCTTCGGTATTGACCTTAACGAACCGCATTTTTCCGCTGCGCTCTTCGGCCACATCTTCGAAGATCGGCGCGAAGCTACGGCATGGGCCGCACCATGGCGCCCAGAAATCGATCACGACAGGAAGATCGTCCTTGAGGAGTTTGTCCAGCGTAGCACCCGTCGCGTTAATGACATCGCCATCAAATAATTCATGGCCACAACGTCCGCATTTCGCACCATCTTCCATCCGATCGTCCGGAATGCGATTAAGAGCCTGACAGTTGGCACATACGGTATTCATAACTAACCTCTGATAGAGCCGCGGGACAGCGGCGGAACGCCGATAATGTTTCTAATATGTTACGTATTATCAATGAGCCTGTTTGAAACAACAATGCGTTTTATTCAATGAGAACAATAGTCACAGGCTTTTGTACGAAATTATGGCTATGCGCTGGCACATCGGGTAATCTGCGCGCTTCGCGCAGCGCTGGTGGAGAAAAGCATGAACGACGAAATGAAAAACAAAAGCGGCAAGGTCAAAGTGATGTATGTCCGCAGTGATGATGACTCTGATAAACGCACCCAAAATCCGCGTACCGGAAAAGGTGGCGGGCGTCCGGCGTCTTCTCGTGCAGACGGTGGCCGTCGCCCCGCCCGCGATGACAAAAATACCCGTGGTGATGACCGCAAACGTGACGATCGCAAACGCGATGACCGTCCGCGTTCCGACAGCCCACGCAGTGACCGTCCACGCGACGATCGTCCGCGTGATGACTTCTCACGCGATAACGCCTCCCCGTGGCGCACCGTTTCTCGCGCCCCTGGCGATGAGACGCCGGAAAAAGCCGATCACGGCGGTATCAGCGGTAAAAGCTTTATCGACCCGGAAGTGCTGCGCCGTCAGCGTGCGGAAGAGACCCGCGTGTATGGCGAGAACGCCTGCCAGGCGCTGTTCCAGAGCCGTCCTGAGTGTATCGTCCGCGCCTGGTTCATCCAGAGCGTGACTCCGCGTTTCAAAGAAGCGCTGCGCTGGATGGCCGCGAACCGCAAAGCCTACCACGTTGTGGATGATGCCGAGCTGACCAAAGCGTCCGGTACCGAACACCACGGCGGCGTTTGCTTCCTGATCAAAAAACGTAACGGCACCACCGTGCAGCAGTGGGTCAGCCAGGCGGATGCCGATGACTGCGTGCTGGCGCTGGAAGATGTGGGTAACCCGCACAACCTGGGCGCAATGATGCGCAGCTGCGCGCACTTTGGCGTGAAAGGTGTGCTGTTGCAGGATGCCGCGCTGCTGGAATCCGGTGCCGCGATCCGTACTGCGGAAGGCGGAGCCGAGCATGTACAGCCGATCACCGGCGACAGCGTTCTGGACGCCCTTGAGCAGTTCCGTAAAGCGGGCTATTCCATCGTGACCACCTCGAGCCATGCCGGTACGCCGCTGTTTAAAGCGACGCTGCCGCGTAAAATGGTTCTGGTGCTGGGTCAGGAGCGCGATGGTCTGTCTGACGCGGCGCTCTCCAGTGCGGATCTGAGCGTCTCTATCGACGGAACAGGCAATGTGGAAAGTCTGAACGTATCCGTTGCGACCGGCGTGCTGCTGGCCGAGTGGTGGCGCCAGAATAAGGCATAAGCCTCTTAATGTGCCGGGTCAGACCCGGCACATTAAATACTACTCGCTCTCTGCCGGTAACACTGGCATCCAGTCAATTGGCGTTTCGCCACGTTTTTCCAGCCACTCATTCGCCAGAATAAAATGATTACTGCCAAAGAAACCGCGATGCGCAGACAGCGGTGACGGGTGCGGTGCTTTCAACACGTGATGACGCTGACGATCGATGATCGCCCCTTTCTTCTGCGCGTGAGAACCCCAGAGTAAAAACACCACCCCTTCACGATGCTCATTGATAAGGCTGATGACTTTATCGGTAAACGTCTCCCAGCCCAGGCTAGCGTGCGAGTGTGCCTGGCCCGCCCGTACGGTAAGCACCGTATTCAGTAACAGCACGCCCTGGCGCGCCCAGCTTTCCAGGTAGCCGTGGTTTGGCCGGGTAAAACCGGGCACGGTTCCCTCAAGCTCTTTATACATGTTGAGCAGAGAAGGGGGGATAGCCACGCCCGGACGGACGGAAAACGCCAGCCCATGCGCCTGCCCAGGGCCGTGATAGGGATCCTGGCCCAGAATGACCACTTTCACATCGCTCAGTTCGGTGTAGCGAAAGGCGTTGAACACATCTTTCTGCGGCGGGTAAATCGTCTGTCCGGACTGACGCTCAGCGGCAACGGTGCTGAGCGTATTGATAAAATAAGGCTGCTGCTTTTCTTCTGCCAGCACGTCATGCCAGGTTAAAGGTGTTGTCATCTCGCTCTCCTGCGAATCTCAATCTGTGACTAGCTTACCTGTTTAACCCCGGTGAGCAAAATTACACGCTGAAATGTGCGCTAAGTAGCTAAATTTATTTTGAAAAGATGCAGGACAAGTTGAATTGGTAAGGTTGTGAAATTGATCTAAAACAATAAATTCAAACCACACTCTTTATGTGGTTGGTGTTTTTGTTGATTTAAATCAATAAATCGCCGAGGTGTGAATGATATATATACACACAAGAAACAATGGTTTTACCAATTGGCCGCGAGAGGCCGACATCAGTTAATGTAGCCTAGGGAGGCAACACATGATTACAGGTATCCAGATTACTAAAGCTGCAAATGACGATCTGCTCAACTCTTTCTGGCTGCTGGACAGCGAGAAAAACGAAGCGCGCTGTGTCGTTGCGAAAGCGGGTTTTGCTGAAGATGAAATCGTGCCGGTGAGCAAACTGGGCGAAATCGAGTACCGTGAAATTCCAATGGAAGTGAAACCGGAAGTGCGCGTGGAAGGTGGTCAGCACCTGAACGTAAACGTACTGCGCCGCGAAACGCTGATGGACGCCGTTGAGCACCCTGAAAAATACCCACAGCTGACCATCCGCGTGTCCGGCTATGCGGTTCGCTTTAACTCACTGACTCCAGAACAGCAGCGCGACGTTATCGCCCGTACCTTTACTGAAAGCCTGTAACGGCTACAGCAGGGGGGAATAAAAAAGCCGGGATTTTCCCGGCTTTTTTTTACTCTTCAGTTTTCGTCTCTGGTGCGGCAGAGCTTGGCTTACGGCGCTTACCAATATTTTTGGTATCGCGGTGGCGCTGCTTCACGCGCGGTTTCTCTTTTTCTTTCTCTTTTCTCTCAGCACGTTTCGCGAGCGCTTTCTTGGACGGTTTACCCGTCATCTTTTCGCTCGGTGCGCGCGTGGTCGGGCGGAGTTCGTCAATAACGCGCGCTTTCAGCGGCTCATCAACATAGCGGCCAATCTTCTGCAGCAGCAGGTAGTCATGCGCTTCGACCAGTGAAATCGCAATCCCTTTGCGGCCCGCGCGGCCGGTACGGCCAATACGGTGCAGGTAGGTATCTCCGCTACGCGGCATATCGAAGTTAATGACGTGGCTGACGTCCGGGATGTCGATCCCACGCGCGGCAACGTCAGTCGCAACCAGCACGTTAACGCGGCCGTCGGTCAGGCGCTTGATGCCTTCGGTACGCTTGATCTGCGCCATCTCGCCTTCAAGATAGCAGTTGTTGATCCCGGCGTTACGCAGCATTTCAGCCAGCTCGTGCACGCGCTCGCGCTTACGCACAAACACGATGGTGCGCAGAGCATCTTCCTGCTTCAGCAGGTGTTTCAGCAATTCAACCTTGTGCTCGAGGTTGTCCGCGCGGTAGTACCACTGGTGGATCTTCTTACGCTCACGAGTGGACGGCGTCGCCGAGACTTCCACCGGATCTTCCAGCAGACGCTCTGCGAAGTCTTTGATCGCTTCCCCTTCGAGGGTGGCAGAGAACAGCATCGTCTGATTACGCCAGCGGGTTTCCCCGGCAATGTGCTCGATATCCTGTGCGAAGCCCATGTCCAGCATGCGGTCGGCTTCGTCGAGGATCAGCGTTTCAACCGCGCGGCAGTCGAAGTTCTCTTCTTTAATGTACTGCAGCAGACGGCCCGTCGTCGCAACGACGATATCCTGGTTTTCGCTGAACACTTCGGCGTGGTTCATATACGCAACGCCGCCGGTGATGGTGGCGATATCCAGATGAGTATTTGCCGCGAGTTCACGCGCGTGATCGGCAACCTGCATTGCCAGTTCGCGCGTAGGCGTCAGGATTAAAATACGCGGCGGGCCAGATTTTTTGCGTGGGAAGTCGAGCAGATGCTGCAACACAGGCAGCAAATAGGCTGCTGTCTTCCCCGTGCCGGTTGGCGCAGAACCGAGCACATCGCGGCCCTCAAGCGCAGGCGGGATGGCCGCTGCCTGAATGGCGGTCGGGCGTGTAAAGCCTTTGCTCTCAAGTGCATTGAGCAGGCTTTCATCGAGTTCAAGTTCGGAAAAAGTCGTTACAGTCATGTTCTACCTCTGTGTGGGGCGCTGATTATAGACGTTACGGCTGTAATCTTCATCTGTTTGTATGGATATCGCTTTTCGGCTACTTCGCTTTCCCCTATGCTACTCCAGTTTCACTTAGAAGGTTGCCCTGACATGTCCCAACTCAAAGCGCAGCTGCGCCGCGATGGTTTTACGTTTAAACAATTTTTTGTCGCCCACGATCGCTGTGCCATGAAAGTCGGTACAGACGGTATTTTACTGGGAGCGTGGGCGCCTGTCGCAGGCGTTAAGCGTATTCTTGATATCGGTACCGGCAGCGGGCTGGTGGCGTTGATGCTGGCGCAGCGTACGGAAGAACATGTCACCATTGATGCCGTCGAACTGGATGCGCAGGCCGCAGAGCAGGCGAGTGACAATATGGCCGAATCTCCCTGGGCAGCCCGAATGAAGGTGGAATGCGCAGATGTGCTCGCCTGGGCGCCTGAACAAACCGCGCGTTACGATCTGATCGTCAGCAACCCTCCCTACTATGAGCCCGGCGTTGAGTGCGGGACACCCGAGCGCGAGCAGGCGCGTTATACCGGCTCCCTCGATCATAAAGCGCTGCTCATCAGTGCGGCGGAACTCATCTCCGAAGAAGGGTTTTTCTGTGTAGTCCTGCCTGAGAGTACCGGCAACACGTTCATCGGTATCGCGCAGGAGATCGGCTGGACGTTACGTCTGCGTACCGATATTTCGGATACGGAAGGACGGCTACCGCACCGCGTGCTGCTGGCGCTCTCGCCAAAAGAGGGTGAATGCTTTAATGACCGAATGGTGATCCGTGGGCCAGACCAGCGTTATTCCGAAGATTACACTGCTCTGACCCAGGCGTTTTATCTGTTTATGTAAACCTGCGGGGCGAGTATCGACGGGCCGGACTCAGCAAGCTGATCCGGATAGTCCAGGGTATAGTGCAGGCCGCGGCTCTCTTTACGCATCATCGCACAGCGAACAATCAGCTCGGCCACCTGAACCAGATTGCGCAGCTCCAGCAGGTTATTGGATACGCGGAAATTGGCATAGTACTCATCAATTTCCTGCTGCAGCATGGTGATGCGGCGCAAGGCGCGTTCCAGACGTTTCGTGGTGCGCACAATCCCCACGTAGTCCCACATAAACAGCCGTAGCTCATGCCAGTTGTGCTGGATCACGACCAGCTCGTCCGGGTTATCAACCCGGCTTTCATCCCAGGCAGGCAGGTGCTCTGTCTCGCGGGCGTAAGGCATACGCTTCGTGATGTCTTCCGCTGCTGACCAGCCGTACACCAGACATTCAAGCAGCGAGTTAGAGGCCATACGGTTCGCGCCGTGAAGTCCGGTATAGCTGACCTCACCGATAGCATACAGTCCGTCCACATCGGTACGTCCATGATCGTCAACCATCACGCCACCGCAGGTATAGTGGGCCGCTGGCACAATGGGCACCGGATCGCGCGTTAAATCAATGCCAAGATTGAGCAGCTTTTCGTAAATCATCGGGAAATGCTGGCGAATGAACTCTGCTGGCTTATGGCTGATATCAAGATACATGCAGTCCACGCCAAGGCGTTTCATTTCATGATCGATGGCGCGGGCAACGATATCGCGCGGGGCCAGTTCGCCACGGGCGTCAAAGTCCGGCATAAAGCGAGAGCCGTCAGGGCGTTTCAGATATGCGCCTTCACCGCGCAGGGCTTCCGTCAGCAGGAAGTTGCGCGCCTGAGGATGGAACAGGGCAGTTGGGTGAAACTGATTAAACTCAAGGTTCGCCACCCGGCAGCCTGCGCGCCAGGCCATCGCGATACCGTCTCCGGAGGCAATGTCCGGGTTGGTAGTGTACTGATACACCTTGGAGGCGCCGCCCGTCGCCAGCACCACAGCCTTCGCCTGGCAGGTTTCCACCTTCTCTTTATTACGGTTCCAGACCCAGGCGCCCACCACGCGACGCGTGCCGGGCAGGCCAATCTTGTCGGAAATGATCAGGTCAACGGCATTACTTCGCTCGAGAACCCGAATATTAGGATGGCTCAGCGCTTTACTGACCAGCGTGGTTTCTACTTCTTTACCGGTGGCATCCGCTGCGTGCAGGATGCGGCGGTGACTATGGCCGCCTTCGCGAGTCAGGTGGTAGCTCTCTTCCCCGTTAGGTTGAATCTGAGTGTCGAATAAGACGCCCTGGTCGATGAGCCACTGAACGCAATGGCGGGCATTGCTGGCGACAAACTCCGCGGCGTGTGCATCCACGATCCCGGCCCCGGCAATCAGCGTATCGTCGACGTGGGATGCAATGCTGTCTGTCTCATCAAACACGGCGGCGATACCACCCTGGGCATAAAACGTGGAACCTTCACTTATCGGTCCTTTACTCAGAACGATAACGTTTTGATGCTCGGCCAGGCGCAACGCCAGAGAGAGACCGGCAGCGCCGCTGCCGATGATCAGTACATCACAATGAAGTTCAGATGTTGTGTTCATGATTGTTGTTTAATTTACTAAACAGTGTTGGGTCAGAATAGCACCCGAATGCGATATATCGCACGTTTTTTTTAGCGGCTGTTGCAATGGCTAAACGCGTAAGCGGAGGTAAACGGAGGGTAAATGAGTGAAATTATTTTGCGAAGCAGATCGTTAGCGTCAGATTTTGTGGTGAAATAAAGCCTGTGTTGCGTTACTCTTCTGGCGGGAAAAAGATGTTTCTTGTCATAAAGTGGTGCGTATCGTGAACAGACTTATAATGAGAGAAAATGAACGGTCTGCGGCGCGATGAACAAAAACAAAGGCGTTACGGAACTTATTGAAGATCAGACACTCTAATTCGGTGCTTGCTCAAAGTGCGGTATTTTTAGAGTGGCGTTTCGATAACGCGTGGAATTTAGGTTTGGGGAGACATTACCTCGGATGAGCGAGCAGTTAACGGACCAGGTCCTGGTTGAACGGGTCCAGAAGGGAGATCAGAAAGCCTTTAACCTACTGGTGGTGCGCTACCAGCATAAGGTGGCGAGCCTGGTTTCCCGCTATGTACCGTCAGGCGATGTGCCTGATGTGGTGCAAGAGTCTTTTATTAAGGCCTATCGCGCGCTGGATTCTTTCCGGGGAGATAGTGCTTTTTATACCTGGCTGTACCGTATTGCGGTCAATACGGCAAAGAATTATCTGGTCGCTCAGGGTCGTCGTCCGCCTTCAAGTGATGTGGACGCAATCGACGCCGAAAACTTCGAAAGTGGCGGCGCATTGAAAGAAATTTCGAACCCTGAGAACTTAATGTTGTCAGAAGAACTGAGACAAATCGTTTTTCGCACGATCGAGTCGCTCCCGGAAGATTTACGCATGGCAATTACGTTACGGGAGTTGGATGGTCTGAGCTATGAAGAGATAGCCGCTATCATGGATTGTCCGGTCGGCACGGTACGTTCACGAATTTTCCGTGCGCGAGAAGCTATTGATAATAAAGTTCAACCGCTTATCAGGCGTTGACGATAGCGGGATACTGGAAAAGGTATTAGGCATGCAGAAAGAAAAACTTTCCGCTTTAATGGATGGTGAAACGGTGGATAGTGAGCTGCTCAACGAGCTGTCTCATTCACCCGAAATGCAAGAGACCTGGGAGAGTTACCATCTCATCCGTGACACCCTTCGCGGTGACACCGGCGAGGTTCTCCATTTCGATATCTCAGCCCGCGTCATGGCGGCGATTGAGAATGAGCCTGTTCATCAGACCACTCCGCTGATTCCTGAAGCTCAACCCGCGCCCCACCAGTGGCAGAAAATGCCGTTCTGGCAAAAGGTGCGTCCGTGGGCCAGCCAGCTTACCCAAATGGGTGTGGCTGCATGCGTATCGCTTGCAGTTATTGTTGGCGTCCAGCACTATAATACTCAGTCTGAAACTAATCAGCAGCCAGAAGCGCCAGTGTTTAACACACTGCCGATGATGGGCAAAGCTAGCCCGGTAAGCCTGGGCGTACCGGCTGATGCTTCCGCCAGTGGCGGTCAGCAACAGCAGGTTCAGGAGCAGCGCCGTCGCATTAATGCGATGTTGCAGGATTACGAGTTGCAGCGTCGCCTGCACTCTGAACAGCTTCAGTTTGAGCAGGCCCAGACACAGCAAGCTGCTGTGCAGGTGCCCGGAAACCAAACTTTAGGAACGCAATCGCAGTAATGAAGCAACTTTGGTTCGCCATGTCTCTGATGGCGGGTAGCCTGTTCTTCTCTGCCAACGCCTCGGCTGATGTTTCATCCGGGGCGTTGTTGCAGCAAATGAATCTGGCCAGCCAGTCACTCAATTACGAGTTGGCATTTATCAGTATTAATAAGCAGGGCGTCGAGTCGTTACGCTATCGTCATGCCCGTCTTGATAATCAGCCGCTCTCCCAGCTCTTACAGATGGATGGTCCGCGTCGGGAAGTTGTCCAGCGTGGTAACGAAATCAGCTATTTCGAACCAGGCCTGGAGCCTTTCACGCTGAATGGCGACTATATCGTTGATTCTCTGCCGTCACTCATTTACACCGACTTCAAACGGCTTGCCCCTTACTACGATTTTATTTCGGTAGGGCGCACCCGTATCGCGGACAGACTGTGCGAGGTGATTCGCGTTGTTGCCCGGGATGGAACGCGCTACAGCTATATCGTCTGGATTGACGCCGAAACCAAACTCCCCATGCGTGTTGACCTCCTCGACCGTGACGGTGAAACGCTGGAACAGTTCCGGGTTATCTCCTTCAGCGTGAACAATCAGGTTGGCAACAGCATGCAGAACCTGGCTAAGGCCAGCCTGCCGCCGCTGCTTTCTGTTCCTGCCGGGGATTCCGTTAATTTCAACTGGGTACCTGCCTGGATCCCGCAAGGGTTTAGCGAGGTGTCCAGCAGCCGTCGCCAGTTGCCAACGATTGACACGCCGGTGGAATCGCGCCTCTATTCCGACGGTTTGTTCAGCTTCTCGGTGAATATCAATCGCGCAACGGCAAACAGCGCCGAACAAATGCTGCGTACCGGGCGCCGTACGGTGAGTACAACGGTACGCGATAACGCAGAGATCACCATTGTGGGTGAACTTCCTCCGCAAACGGCGAAGCGCATCTCCGACAGCATTAAATTCAGGGCAGCACAATGATCAAAGAGTGGGCGACGGTTGTCTCGTGGCAGAACGGCATTGCTCTGGTGAGCTGCGATGTAAAAGCTTCATGTAATAGCTGTGCATCCCGCGCCGGCTGCGGCAGCCGCGTGCTGAATAAGCTCGGGCCGCAGACATCGCACACGATTTCTGTGCCAAGCGAACAGCCGCTGATGGCGGGGCAAAAGGTAGAGCTTGGCATCGCGGAAGGCAGCCTGCTCAGTTCCGCCATGCTGGTGTATCTCTCTCCGCTGGTTGGGCTGTTTATCATGGGAGGTCTGTTTCAGATGCTTTTTGGTACCGATGTGGCCGCCATTTGCGGTGCCGCATTGGGTGGCGTAGGGGGATTCTGGCTTGCCAAAGGTCTCTCTCCGACGCTCGCCGCGCGCGAGGAGTGGCAGCCTGTCATTCTCAGCGTTGGGCTGGCGCCAGACCAGCTTCGTGTTGAAACGCTCTCTTCTGAGGCCCGGTGATCCATCGGGCTTTATCATTTTTTACACCCTAAAACAGAAAACGGCCTTTCTTCACGCTATACCTGTCTCTAAGTGCATTTCCAGGTAGCGAGGATGTAGTGTAGAATGCTGCGTTTTCGCACTGAAAAACGTCAGGCTAAGAACAGCGGCCTCCAGGAATTCGTAAGGCATAATTATTTAACTATATGAAGAACATACGTAACTTTTCGATCATTGCTCACATTGACCACGGTAAGTCGACGCTGTCTGACCGTATTATCCAGATTTGCGGTGGCCTGTCTGATCGTGAAATGGAAGCCCAGGTTCTGGACTCCATGGACCTGGAACGCGAACGCGGTATCACCATTAAAGCGCAGAGCGTTACGCTGGATTACAAAGCGGCTGATGGTGAAACCTATCAGCTGAACTTTATCGACACCCCAGGCCACGTTGACTTCTCCTATGAGGTTTCACGCTCGCTCGCGGCCTGTGAAGGCGCGCTGCTGGTGGTGGATGCCGGGCAGGGCGTAGAAGCCCAGACCCTGGCAAACTGCTACACCGCGATGGAAATGGATCTCGAAGTTGTGCCGGTTCTGAACAAGATTGACCTGCCAGCTGCCGATCCTGAGCGCGTAGCGGAAGAGATTGAAGATATTGTCGGCATTGACGCGACCGACGCCGTGCGCTGCTCCGCGAAAACCGGTGTGGGCGTGACCGACGTGCTGGAACGTCTGGTACGTGACATTCCGGCCCCGGAAGGCGATCCGGATGCGCCACTGCAGGCGCTGATTATCGACTCCTGGTTCGATAACTATCTGGGCGTTGTCTCACTGGTGCGTATTAAAAACGGCACCATGCGTAAAGGCGACAAAATCAAGGTAATGAGTACCGGACAGGTCTACAACGCCGACCGTCTGGGCATCTTCACGCCAAAACAGGTTGACCGTACCGAGCTGAGATGCGGCGAGGTAGGCTGGCTGGTCTGCGCCATTAAAGACATCCTCGGCGCGCCGGTGGGCGATACCCTGACCGGTGCACGTAACCCGGCAGATAAAGCGCTGCCAGGCTTTAAAAAGGTGAAGCCGCAGGTGTATGCGGGCCTGTTCCCGGTCAGCTCTGACGACTACGAAAACTTCCGTGACGCGCTCGGTAAACTGAGCCTGAACGATGCTTCCCTGTTCTACGAGCCAGAAAGCTCAACGGCGCTGGGCTTCGGCTTCCGCTGTGGCTTCCTCGGTCTGCTGCATATGGAGATCATTCAGGAGCGTCTGGAGCGTGAATACGATCTGGATCTGATCACCACGGCACCGACCGTAGTCTATGAAGTTGAAACCACCTCGAAAGAAGTGATCTACGTCGATAGCCCGTCCAAGCTGCCGCCGCTGAACAACATTCATGAACTGCGCGAGCCTATTGCAGAGTGTCACATGCTGCTGCCGCAGGAGTTCCTGGGTAACGTCATTACGCTGTGTATTGAGAAGCGTGGCGTGCAGACCAACATGGTTTACCACGGTAACCAGGTGGCCCTAACCTATGAAATCCCGATGGCGGAAGTGGTTCTCGACTTCTTCGACCGTCTGAAGTCGACCTCCCGTGGCTATGCGTCGCTGGATTACAACTTCAAACGCTTCCAGGCCTCCAACATGGTGCGTGTGGACGTGCTGATCAACGGCGAGCGTGTAGATGCGCTGGCGCTGATCACCCACAACGACAATGCGCCGTACCGCGGCCGCGAGCTGGTTGAGAAAATGAAAGATCTGATCCCGCGTCAGCAGTTCGATATCGCGATTCAGGCGGCCATTGGCAACCACATTATCGCGCGTTCAACCGTGAAACAGC
This sequence comes from Enterobacter sp. EGD-HP1, assembly GCF_000733275.2. Classification (NCBI taxonomy): domain Bacteria; kingdom Pseudomonadati; phylum Pseudomonadota; class Gammaproteobacteria; order Enterobacterales; family Enterobacteriaceae; genus Enterobacter; species Enterobacter sp. EGD-HP1. Next base: position 74,492 of record NZ_AVOP01000009.1, on the reverse strand, counting down.
TGCGTAAAAACGTTCTGGCCAAGTGCTATGGCGGTGACGTCAGCCGTAAGAAAAAGCTGCTGCAGAAGCAGAAAGAAGGTAAGAAGCGTATGAAGCAGGTCGGTAACGTCGAGCTGCCGCAGGAAGCATTCCTTGCCATCCTTCATGTTGGTAAAGACGGCAAATAACCCTAAGGAGTTGGCATGGCGAACATGTTTGCCCTGATCCTGGTCATTGCTACCCTGGTGACAGGTCTGCTGTGGTGTCTGGATAAGTTTATCTTCGCCCCAAAACGTCGTGAACGTCAGGCTGCCGCACAGGCAGCCACTGGCGATGGGATTGACGCGAAAACCCTGAAAAAAGTCGGCCCGAAACCGGGCTGGCTGGAAACGGGCGCCTCGGTATTTCCGGTGCTGGCGATTGTGCTGGTGGTACGTTCGTTTATTTACGAGCCGTTCCAAATCCCATCAGGTTCAATGATGCCAACGCTGCTGATTGGTGATTTTATTCTGGTAGAGAAGTTTGCCTACGGCATTAAAGATCCTATCTACCAGAAAACGCTGATCGAAACCGGTCATCCGAAACGTGGCGACATCGTGGTGTTCAAATATCCGGAAGATCCGCGCCTGGACTACATCAAGCGCGCGGTAGGTCTGCCGGGTGATAAAGTGACTTACGATCCGGTTGCGAAAGAAGTCACCGTTCAGCCGGGATGCAGCTCCGGTACCGCATGTGAAAACGCGCTGCCAATCACCTACTCAAACGTTGAGCCAAGTGATTTTGTGCAGACCTTTGCCCGTCGTAATGGCGGTGAAGCGACCAGCGGATTTTTCCAGGTACCGAAAGGCGAAACTAAAGAGGACGGCATCCGTCTGGTTGAGCGCAAAGAGACGCTGGGCGATGTGACGCACCGTATCCTCACCGTGCCAATCGCGCAGGATCAGCTGGGTATGTACTATCGCCAGCCGGGCCAGCAGTTGGCGAGCTGGATTGTACCGCCAGGACATTACTTCATGATGGGTGACAACCGCGATAACTCTGCGGACAGCCGTTACTGGGGCTTTGTGCCGGAAGCGAATCTGGTCGGTAAAGCCACCGCCATCTGGATGAGTTTTGAGAAGCAGGAAGGCGAATGGCCGACCGGTGTCCGCCTGAATCGTATCGGCGGAATCCATTAATTCTCAATAAATGAACGCGTAGCCGCTTTAATTAGCGGCTACGTGAATTATTTCCACGATAAATCTCTTCGAACTAACGACATCCCCTGTCGTTGTGTATAGAATATTCCCCCGAAGTTTAAGGTTGGCCCTGCAAGGGTGCCACGGCACACGAAACCGCGTTGGTCTTCTCAGGTCGGTTTCGTGTGCTGCATTTTTGACGCATTCATTTATTGGTATCGCATGAACCCCATCGTAATTAATCGGCTTCAACGGAAGCTGGGCTACACTTTTCATCATCAGGAGCTGTTGCAACAGGCATTAACCCACCGCAGTGCCAGCAGCAAACATAATGAGCGTCTCGAATTTTTAGGCGACTCTATTTTAAGTTTCGTGATTGCGAATGCGCTTTATCACCGTTTCCCGCGCGTGGATGAAGGTGATATGAGCCGCATGCGCGCCACGCTGGTTCGGGGTAATACCCTTGCGGAAATCGCGCGCGAATTTGAGCTGGGCGAATGTCTGCGTCTTGGACCGGGTGAACTGAAAAGCGGCGGCTTCCGTCGTGAATCTATTCTTGCCGATACGGTCGAAGCATTAATTGGTGGTGTGTTCCTGGACAGCGATATCCAGACCGTAGAAAAGCTGATCCTGAACTGGTATCAGACCCGTCTGGACGAAATCAGTCCGGGCGATAAACAAAAAGATCCGAAAACGCGTCTGCAGGAATATTTGCAGGGTCGTCATCTGCCGCTGCCGTCTTATCTGGTGGTGCAGGTACGTGGCGAAGCGCACGATCAGGAATTTACCATCCATTGCCAGGTCAGTGGCCTGAGTGAACCGGTGGTGGGCACAGGTTCAAGCCGTCGTAAGGCTGAACAGGCTGCCGCCGAACAGGCGTTAAAAATGCTGGAGCTGGAATGAGCGAAGATAAAACCTATTGCGGATTTATTGCCATCGTCGGACGTCCGAACGTTGGCAAATCCACCCTGCTGAATAATCTGCTTGGGCAGAAGATTTCAATCACCTCGCGTAAGGCGCAGACCACGCGTCACCGCATCGTCGGCATCCATACTGAAGGCGCGTATCAGGCGATCTACGTCGATACCCCAGGCCTGCACATGGAAGAGAAGCGCGCCATCAACCGTCTGATGAACAAGGCGGCGAGCAGCTCGATTGGCGACGTAGAGCTGGTGATTTTCGTTGTGGAAGGCACCCGCTGGACGCCGGACGACGAGATGGTGCTGAACAAGCTGCGTGACGGCAAAACGCCGGTCATCCTCGCGGTCAACAAAGTTGATAACGTGCAGGAAAAGGCCGACCTGCTGCCACATCTGCAGTGGCTCGGTAGCCAGATGAACTTCCTCGACATCGTTCCGCTGTCTGCTGAGACCGGCCTGAACGTTGATACCATCGCGGGCATCGTGCGTAAGCATCTGCCGGAAGCGATTCATCACTTCCCGGAAGACTACATCACCGATCGCTCTCAGCGCTTTATGGCCTCTGAAATCATCCGTGAAAAGCTGATGCGTTTCCTGGGCGCTGAACTGCCGTACTCTGTGACGGTGGAGATCGAGCGTTTCCAGACCAACGAGCGCGGTGGCTACGATATCAACGGCCTGATCCTCGTTGAGCGCGAAGGGCAGAAGAAGATGGTGATCGGCAACAAAGGGGCCAAGATCAAAACCATCGGTATCGAAGCCCGTAAGGACATGATGGAGATGTTCGAAGCGCCGGTTCACCTCGAACTGTGGGTGAAAGTGAAATCTGGCTGGGCCGATGATGAGCGTGCTCTGCGCAGCCTCGGTTACGGCGAAGACCAGTAAACCAAGACGACGCGCATATGGATGGATGGCAGCGTGCCTTTGTCCTGCACAGTCGTCCCTGGAGCGAAACCAGCCTCATGCTGGACGTCTTCACGGAAGAGTCGGGCCGCGTGCGCCTTGTTGCGAAAGGCGCACGTTCCAAACGTTCTAATCTGAAAGGTGCCTTACAGCCTTTTACGCCGTTGCTGGTTCGCTTTGGCGGGCGAGGGGAAGTCAAAACCCTGCGCAGCGCCGAAGCCGTCTCCCTGGCGCTTCCCCTTTCTGGCATCACGCTCTACAGCGGTCTGTATGTCAACGAGCTCATCTCCCGCGTCCTTGAACATGAGACTCGCTTCTCGGAACTTTTCTTCGATTATCTGCACTGTATCCAGGCACTCGCTGGCGCAACCGGCACGCCCGAACCTGCGCTGCGTCGTTTCGAACTGGCGCTGCTGGGCCACCTCGGGTACGGCGTAGATTTTCTGCACTGTGCGGGCAGCGGAGACGAGGTAGAAGACACCATGACTTACCGCTACCGTGAAGAAAAAGGCTTCATTGCCAGTATTGTGATAGACAACAGCACCTTTACCGGTCGCCAGCTCCGGGCGCTGTATGAGCGAGAGTTTCCCGATCAGGATACCCTGCGCGCAGCAAAACGCTTTACCCGGATTGCCCTCAAGCCGTATCTTGGCGGCAAGCCCTTAAAGAGCCGCGAATTATTCAGGCAGTTTGTGCCGAAACGTTAGACCACAGAATCGAAAAGAAAACCGAGGATTGTCATGGCTGAATTACTGTTAGGCGTCAACATCGACCACATCGCCACGCTGCGTAATGCGCGCGGCACGGCGTATCCCGATCCGGTTCAGGCGGCGTTTATCGCTGAACAGGCTGGCGCTGACGGCATTACCGTTCACCTGCGTGAAGACCGTCGCCACATTACCGACCGCGACGTGCGCATTCTGCGTCAGACGCTGGACACGCGTATGAATCTGGAGATGGCGGTCACCGAAGAGATGCTGGCTATTGCCTGCGAGACCCAACCGCATTTCTGCTGCCTGGTGCCGGAAAAACGTCAGGAAGTGACGACCGAAGGCGGTCTGGACGTGGCCGGGCAGCTCGACAAAATGCGCGATACCTGCAAACGACTGGCGGATGCCGGTATCCTGGTTTCTCTGTTTATCGACGCCGATTTCGCACAGATTAAAGCGGCGGCGGACGTGGGCGCACCGTATATCGAAATCCACACCGGCTGCTATGCCGATGCCAAAAATGATGCCGAACAGGCCAAAGAGCTGGAGCGTATCGCCAAAGCGGCCACGTATGCCTCAAGCCTGGGACTGAAGGTGAACGCCGGTCACGGCCTGACCTACCACAACGTGAAGGCCATTGCCGCCCTGCCGGAAATGCACGAGCTGAACATCGGCCACGCCATCATTGGTCGTGCGGTGATGAGCGGTCTGAAAGAGGCGGTTTCAGAAATGAAACGCCTGATGCAGGAAGCGCGTCAGTAATGGCCATTCTGGGCTTAGGCACCGATATCGTTGAAATAGCCCGCATTGAAGCGGTGATCGCCCGTAGCGGCGATCGCCTCGCAAGACGCGTGCTGAGCGATAACGAATGGGCCATCTGGGAAGCGCATCAGCAGCCGGTGCGTTTTCTGGCAAAGCGCTTTGCGGTAAAAGAGGCGGCGGCCAAAGCCTTCGGCACTGGCATTCGTAACGGCCTGGCGTTTAACCAGTTTGAAGTGTTTAACGATGAGCTCGGTAAGCCAAGCCTGCGTTTATGGGGCGAGGCGCAAAAGCTGGCAGAAAAGCTGGGCGTGAACCACATGCACGTGACGATCGCGGATGAGCGCCACTATGCCAGCGCGACGGTGATCATCGAAAGTTAAAGCTTGTCCGCGTGGTGCATCAGGACAAACTTATCCCATAGCTGCTCTTCGCTCTCGACGTGGGCCGGATCCTTCAGGATGGTATTCGGGATCGGGCACACTTTCTGACAGGTCGGCGTTTCATAGTGGCCGATGCATTCCGTGCAGCGGTCGCTGTTAATCTCATAAATGCTGTCGCCCATCGAAATCGCCTGGTTCGGGCATTCGGGCTCGCACATATCGCAATTAATGCATTTTTTGGTAATTAACAGCGCCATCAGGAAATTCTCAGAAACAACACAAACTGGGCGGGCATTATACGCGTCAAACCAGTTTCTTTACCAGTTCTTCGCTGTGACGAATGCGTTCGGGCGCGCGCTCCAGATCCTGCTGCACCAGCGCCATAAACAGCAGGTCCGTCAGCATCATTTGCGCGCTGGTGGACGAGATAGCCGCGCTGCGCGTGGCCTGCTCCTCGGCAATGGTATATAAACAGCGCGTTGCCCGCTGCTGCAGGGCATTCGGGGTAAAACCGGTGATCGCCAGAATTTTACCGCCGACGCGCAGCGCTTCATCGGTTGCCATGTTGATCTCTCGACGCTCGCCGGAGTAGGAGATCGCCAGCAGCAGATCGTCAGGATCCATCGCCTGTACGGTCGCCAGCAGGGCGTGCATATCCTGCTCGACGATGGCGTTAAGCCCAATTTTTGTCAGCTTCCAGCCAAAGTTACGCGCCACAAGTCCGGACGCGCCGATACCGGTCAGGATGATGCGCCGCGCACAGCGCAGCATCGCCACGCTCTCCAGCAGCTTCTCTTCCGTATTCACGTCGAGCGTCGCATGCATGGCCGCCACGTTCTCTTTGATCAGCTTTTCGCCGACCAGCCGCATCGGGTCATCGCCGCGGATCTGATTATGCACCGGCATGGACTGCGGGTTGGGGTTGCTCACCAGCGCTTCGCTGATCGCCAGCTTGAGGGCGGGAAACCCCTTAAAGCCAATCTTCTGCGCAAATTTCACCACGCTGGACTGGCTCACGCCAGCTTCACTCGCCAGCTGCTGCGAGCTGAGATGGCGCGCGCGATCGGGTTGAGAAAGCAGAAAATCCGCCAGCTTCTTGTCGCTTTGGGCAAAGCCTGCGTAGCGCTGGCGAATGCGAATTAAACAGTTCATACGGTCTCCTGGCGAAAATGTGATTATCTGCGCAAATACGGATTTTGCTCGCCTGAATGAATTTTATATTCCATTATAGTGTGTTTATTATGAATTAAAAATTCTTGAGGTACAAAAATGAATCTTGGCTCACTTGTTTCTGAAACGCGTAACCCGCAAACCATGGATCTCGATGCGCTCTCCACCCTGGAGCTGGTTAATCGCTTTAATCAACAGGATACGCTGGTCGCGCAGGCAGTGAAAGAGACATTACCCGAGGTGGCGAAAGCGGTCGATGCGGCGGCGGAAGCCCTCAAGGGCGGAGGTCGCATTATCTACATGGGGGCGGGAACCAGCGGGCGTCTTGGGGTTCTGGACGCCTCCGAATGCCCGCCAACCTTTGGTGTTCCGCACGGCCTGGTCGTCGGATTAATTGCCGGTGGACCCGGCGCGCTGCTGAAAGCCGTTGAAGGGGCGGAAGATAACAAACAGCTGGGTGAGGATGACCTGAAGGCTCTGAATCTGACCGCGAAGGATCTGGTAGTCGGGCTGGCGGCATCCGGGCGCACGCCGTACGTCATTGGTGGCCTGGAATACGCCAACCGGACCGGCTGCACGACGGTAGCCATCTCCTGTAATCCGGGCTCGCCGATTGCGCAGGTGGCGGCTATCGCCATCTCTCCGGTTGTTGGGCCGGAAGCGCTCACCGGCTCCACGCGCCTGAAATCCGGGACCGCGCAAAAGCTGGTGCTCAATATGATCTCCACCGGCGCGATGGTGAAGTTTGGCAAGGTGTATCAGAACCTGATGGTGGATATGCAGGCCACTAACGTCAAGCTGGTGGACAGAGCCTGCCGCATGGTGATGGAGGCGACAGGCGCAGGCCGCGAAGAGGCGGAAACCGTACTCAAACAAACCGATCACGATGTTAAACCGGCCATTCTGATGATCCTGAGCGGGCTGGATGCGGCTGCCGCGAGAGCCAAACTCGCCGCGCATAACGGCTTCTTACGGGCGGCATTAGAAAACTAACTGAGGCGTGTATGGACAAAACAGCAGCGCTCGCCAGCGATATCCTGCAGGGGATCGGTGGGGAAAAGAATATTCAGCGTCTTGAAAACTGCATGACGCGCGTGCGCGTCGAGGTGCATAGCGAGGACCAGCTTGACGTACCGCGTCTGAAGCAGCTTTCCGGCGTCAGCGGCTACGTTAAACAGGGGCAGCAGCATCAGCTGATTGTCGGGCCCGGAAAAGCGGCGCAGGTTGTTGATGCCATGCGCGCGCTGATGGGCGTCAGCGCGAGCGTGTCGATTGACGATGCGGAACGCACCAAAGTGCAGGCAAAGGCCAAATACAAGGCCCCCATGAGCGACGCGCTGCGTCAGCTGGCGAACGTCTTTATTCCCCTGATCCCGGCGTTTATTGCCTCCGGCCTGATCACCGGGATCATCAACATCCTCAAGCGGCCGGATATTGTAGGGGATTTCGCCACGCAGTATCCGAACCTGCTGGGGATTCTGGGGATCTTCGGCAGCGCTGTTTTCGCCATCATGAACATTCTGGTCGGGGTGAATACCGCGAAGGTGTTCGGCGGATCGCTGGCCATGGGCGGGGTGATGGCGGGCATCTTGTCCAGCCCGCAGCTGGCGCAGATAACGCTGTTTGGCGAGGCGCTTCAGCCCGGGCGCGGTGGGGTAATCGCCGTGCTGCTGGTGGTCATCCTGATGTGCTGGATCGAGAAAAGGCTACGCGCGGTTCTGCCAGGCTCGATTGAGCTGATCCTCAACCCGCTGCTGACTACGCTCATTACTGGTAGCGTAGCGATTGTGGCCCTCCAGCCGCTAGGCGGGTGGATCTCTGACGCCATTGCTCACGGCGCGTCTCTGGCGATTGACCGCGGCGGCCTGCTGGTGGGAGCGGTTCTGTCTGGCACCTTCCTGCCGCTGGTGCTGACCGGCCTGCATCAGGGGCTGGTGCCGATCCACGTCGAGCTGGTGCAGGCGCACGGCTATAACGCGCTGCTGCCTATCCTGTCGATGGCGGGCGTGGGGCAGGTCGGCGCGGCGATTGCCGTACTGATGAAAACCCGCAACGCGCGTCTGAAAAAAATGATTAAAGGCGCACTCCCGGTCGGGCTGCTCGGCATCGGCGAGCCGCTGATTTTCGGCGTGACGCTGCCGCTGGGTAAACCGTTCCTCGCCGCCTGTCTGGGCGGCGCGGTGGGCGGGGCGCTCATTAGCTACTGGAAAGTCGCTACCGTTATCACCTTTGGGCTTTCCGGTTTACCGCTGGCATTAACCATCGTGACCGGAAAAGTGATGCTCTATCTGTTAGGCTATTTAGTAGCGGTGATCGCCGGGTTCCTGTTTACCTGGCTGTTAGGTTTCAACGACCCAAAGGAGTAAGGTTTGGCAAATCACGGGCGTCGCGTTGTCTTTTTCGACCTGGATGGAACGCTGCATCAGCAGGATATGTTTGGTACGTTTATGCGTTACCTGCTGCGGCGTCAGCCTTTGAATGCGCTGCTCGTGCTGCCGCTCCTGCCGGTTATCGGTATCGCGCTGCTGGTGAAAGGCCGGGCGGCGCGATGGCCGATGAGTTTGCTGCTGTGGGGATGTACCTTTGGGCACAGCGAAGCGCGCCTCAAACAGCTCGAAAAGGATTTTGCGCACTGGTTTCGCAGCCACGTCGCCGCCTTTCCGGTGGTGCAGGCGCGCCTGACCGGCTACCTCGACGCGAACGATGCTGACATCTGGCTGATTACCGGCTCACCGCAGACGCTGGTGGAGCAGGTCTACTTTGATACCCCCTGGCTTCCGCGCGTGAATCTTATTGCCACGCAAATTGCCCGCGGCTACGGCGGCTGGGTGCTGACCCTGCGCTGCCTGGGGCATGAAAAAGTGGTTCAGCTGGAGAAACGCATCGGGACGCCGCTGCGCCTGTACAGCGGCTACAGCGACAGCAAGCAGGACAACCCGCTGCTCTATTTTTGCCAGCATCGCTGGCGCGTCACGCCATCAGGTGAACTTCAGCAACTTGAATAGTCTTCTCAAAAACGGGCGTGTATAATGCCGCCCGCTTTTAACTGGAGTATCAACCGTTGTCCAACCCTGAATTCTCACACGAATACTGGATGCGCCATGCGCTGACGCTGGCTCAACGCGCCTGGGAAGAGGGCGAAGTGCCCGTGGGTGCCGTGCTGGTTCATAATAATCAGGTGATTGGCGAAGGGTGGAACCGTCCTATTGGACGCCACGATCCTACTGCGCATGCCGAAATCATGGCGCTTCGTCAGGGCGGTCTGGTGCTGCAAAACTATCGTCTGCTTGATACCACGCTGTATGTGACGCTGGAGCCGTGCGTGATGTGCTCCGGCGCGATGGTGCACAGCCGGATCGGGACTCTGGTCTTCGGCGCGCGGGATGAAAAAACCGGTGCGGCCGGTTCGCTGATGGACGTGCTGGGTCACCCGGGGATGAACCACCAGGTGAAGACTATCGGTGGGGTGCTTGCACCAGAGTGTTCGGGGCTATTAAGCGATTTCTTTCGAATGCGCCGTCAGCAGAAAAAGCAGCAAAAGGCAGAATTGAAGCTATTGGACGATTAAGCTCGTCCGGCGCTACGACCGGGTAACTTTGAGCCAGCTGTTTGGCCTCTGTCGCCTCTTTCTCTTTCTCCAGCAGATACCCGACCAGGCTAATCTGATATTTACGGATATTTTCCACGTAGGCGTAGGCTTCATGTCCGCGCGCGTAGCCGTATGTCAGCTTGTTATACCATGGCTTCTGGCTCAGCAGCGGCAGGCGCTGCTTAACGTCTGACCAGCTGTCCGGGTTACCTTTCGTTTTGGCCGTCAGCGCTCGCGCATCAAGCATATGCGCGTAGCCCATATTGTAGGCCGCCAGCGCAAACCAGATCCGCTCTTCTTCCGGCACCGTTTCCGGTACTTTGGCCATCATATCCTGCAGATAGCGCGCGCCGCCGCTGATGCTCTGTTCGGCATCGGTACGGTCATTCACGCCCAGGCTCAGCGCGGTATTTTTGGTTAGCATCATCAAACCGCGTACGCCCGTGGGCGACGTGGCCTGGGTATCCCAGTGGGATTCCTGATACGAAATAGCCGCCAGCAGCTTCCAGTCAATCTCCTGGGCATATTTTTCGAATAACGGCTGCAGGTCCGGCAGAACGCTGTCCACCGCGCGCAGGAAGCTGCGGGTGTCAACGTAGTCAAAGTCATCACCGTGCCCGAGGTACTTCTCCTCCAGACGCGCCAGGGTACCGTCTTCATTGATGGTGTTGAAGAAATCGAGCATCGCGGCAGAGAAGGTCTGGTCGTCATCAAGCTGGCTAAACCAGGTCACGGGCTGCTCGTCGGTGACGTCAAGCGCCACGGCGATTTCAGGATGCACCCGCTGGAACAGGCTGATCGCGACTGAATCGGCGATGGTGTAGGGCACTTTCTGGTCTTTTACCTGCTCCAGCAGCTCGGTCGTGCCGAGTTTCGGATCCACCGTCCAGCTCAGGTCGGGATATTTCTTCTCCTTGAGCTCCCGCAGATCGTCAATCACCACGTGGCCGGGCGCAATCGTCAGCTGCCGATCGTTAATCGACGCCAGCGAGCGCGGGCGCAGGCTTCCGACGCGGTAAACCAGCTGCTGCGAAACGGAGTAGTAGGTCGGGCCCGGCTGGTAGTTCTTGCTGCGCTCGCTGTTATACACCAGCCCGGCGGCGAGCATATCGGCATCGTCGTTATCGAGGTCGTCAAAGAGCTGGTTGATATTCTGGCGGACGGTGATTTTAAGCTTCACGCCAAGATAATCGGCGAACTGTTGTGCCAGCTCATAATCCAGACCAATGATTTTGCCGTTGATGTCGCTGTAAATCAGCGGAGAGTTGAGGGTACTGACGCGCAATTCCCCCCGCTCCTGAATGGCGGCGATACGGTTTTCGGCTTTGCCGAACCAGGGGATGGAAGGCCAGAGGGCCACTGCCAGCAGCAACGTTACAATGCCGATGAGCAGATAATTAATCTTTAATTTTTTCAATTAGTTAATTCTCTGCGACGCCGGTTGCCTCAGTCTGCTGTAGCCATGTTAATCATAAGGTTTGCCATTGAATGAGCGGCATTTTGCGTAAACTTGCGCCACTTGGCAACCAATTAGAGAGACAGGTCACATCTATTGTTAAATCTCTTCGCCAATTTTATTTCGACGCAAACGGTTTCGTCGGCGCTCAGGATTCTCTATAATGACGCCCGTTTTCCCCCCTTGCGCACACTGTAAGCGCCCCGGCGCTTCGAAGACGAGAGACTTATGATGGAAATTCTGCGTGGTTCGCCTGCACTGTCTGCCTTCCGTATCACTAAACTGCTGGCACGTTTTCAGGCGGCCGACCTTCCGGTAAGCAATATTTACGCTGAGTATGTCCATTTTGCTGACCTGAATGCCCCCCTGAATGCAGAGGAGCGCGTACAGCTGGAACGCCTGCTCAAGTATGGCCCAAGCCTGAGCAGCCATACGCCAACCGGCAAACTGATCCTTGCGACGCCTCGTCCGGGCACCATCTCCCCCTGGTCTTCCAAAGCCACCGACATCGCCCACAACTGTGGCCTGAACCAGATTAACCGTCTGGAACGCGGCGTGGCGTACTACGTGGAAGCCTCTACCCTGAGCGAAGCACAGTGGCAGGCGGTTGCAGCTGAACTGCACGATCGCATGATGGAGAGCGTATTTGCCTCTCTCGATGACGCGCAGAAGCTTTTTTCTCACCATCAGCCTGCGCCGGTACAGAGCGTAGACCTGCTGGGGCAGGGCCGTCAGGCGCTGATTGACGCCAACCTGCGTCTCGGTCTGGCGCTGGCAGAAGATGAAATCGACTACCTGCAGGATGCGTTTGTTAAGCTCAACCGTAACCCGAACGACATTGAGCTCTACATGTTCGCGCAGGCTAACTCTGAGCACTGCCGCCACAAGATTTTCAACGCCGACTGGATTATTGACGGCGAACAGCAGCCGAAGTCGCTGTTCAAAATGATCAAAAACACCATGGAGCAAACCCCTGACCACGTGCTGTCTGCCTATAAAGACAACGCCGCGGTAATGGAAGGTTCCGAGGTGGGCCGCTTCTTCGCCGATCGCGAAGCAGGGCGCTATGACTTCCATCAGGAGCCCGCGCATATTCTGATGAAAGTGGAAACCCACAACCACCCGACGGCGATCTCCCCGTGGCCGGGTGCGGCGACCGGCTCCGGCGGTGAAATCCGTGACGAAGGTGCGACCGGTCGTGGCGCTAAACCTAAAGCGGGTCTGGTCGGTTTCTCCGTCTCTAACCTGCGTATCCCGGGCTTTGAACAGCCATGGGAAGAAGATTTCGGCAAGCCAGAGCGCATTGTAACCGCCCTGGATATCATGACCGAAGGCCCGCTGGGCGGCGCGGCGTTTAACAACGAGTTTGGCCGTCCGGCGCTGAACGGTTACTTCCGTACCTATGAAGAGAAAGTGGACAGCCACAACGGCGAAGAGCTGCGCGGCTACCACAAACCGATCATGCTGGCGGGCGGGATCGGCAACATCCGTGCCGATCACGTGCAGAAAGGCGAGATCGTCGTCGGCGCGAAGCTGATCGTGCTCGGCGGCCCGGCGATGAACATCGGTCTGGGCGGCGGCGCGGCCTCTTCTATGGCCTCCGGCCAGTCTGATGCAGATCTCGACTTCGCCTCCGTGCAGCGCGACAACCCGGAGATGGAGCGCCGCTGCCAGGAAGTGATCGACCGCTGCTGGCAGCTGGGCGACGCTAACCCGATCCTCTTCATTCACGACGTGGGCGCGGGCGGCCTGTCCAACGCCATGCCGGAGCTGGTGAGCGACGGCGGCCGCGGCGGGCGTTTCAACCTGCGCGATATCCTGAGCGATGAGCCGGGCATGAGCCCGCTGGAAATCTGGTGTAACGAATCCCAGGAGCGCTACGTGCTGGCGGTTGCTGCGGATCAGCTGCCGCTGTTTGACGAGCTGTGCCGCCGCGAGCGTGCGCCGTATGCCGTCATCGGTGAAGCGACCGAAGAGCAGCACCTTTCCTTAAGCGACACCCACTTTGATAACCAGCCGATCGATCTGCCGCTGGACGTGCTGCTGGGTAAAACGCCGAAGATGACCCGCGACGTAACGACCCGTAAAGCGGCGGGCAAAGCGCTGGATCGTCAGGGCATTACCGTGGCAGAAGCGGTCAACCGCGTGCTGCACCTGCCTGCTGTGGCAGAGAAAACCTTCCTGGTGACCATCGGCGACCGCACCGTGACCGGTATGGTATCGCGCGATCAGATGGTCGGTCCGTGGCAGATCCCTGTCGCTAACTGCGCCGTGACCACCGCGAGCCTCGACAGCTACTACGGCGAAGCGATGGCTCTCGGCGAACGCACCCCGGTGGCGCTGCTGGACTTCGCAGCCTCTGCCCGTCTGGCGGTCGGTGAAGCGCTGACCAACATCGCCGCGACGCAGATTGGCGACATTAAACGCATCAAGCTTTCCGCAAACTGGATGGCCGCTGCCGGCCACCCTGGCGAAGATGCTGGCCTGTATGAAGCCGTGAAAGCGGTGGGCGAGGAGCTCTGTCCTGCCCTCGGCCTGACCATTCCGGTGGGTAAAGACTCTATGTCAATGAAAACCCGCTGGCAGGAAGGCAGCGAGCAGCGCGAGATGACCTCTCCGCTGTCGCTGGTGATCACCGCGTTTGCCCGCGTGGAAGACGTGCGTCATACCATCACGCCGCAGCTTGCGACCGAAGACAACGCCCTGCTGCTGATTGACCTGGGTAAAGGCCACAACGCGCTGGGTGCCACCGCGCTGGCGCAGGTTTACCGTCAGCTCGGCGACAAGCCAGCCGACGTGCGCGACGTAGCGCAGTTGAAAGGTTTCTACGATGCCATCCAGGCGCTGGTTGCGCAGCGTAAGCTGCTGGCCTACCACGACCGTTCCGACGGCGGCCTGCTGGTGACGCTGGCAGAGATGGCCTTCACCGGCCACTGCGGCGTGGAAGCAAACATTGCCACGCTTGGCGATGACCGTCTGGCTGCACTGTTTAACGAAGAGCTGGGTGCCGTGATTCAGGTGCGTGCAGCGGATCGCGACGCGGTTGAAGCGATTCTGGCGAAGCATGGTCTCGCAGACTGCGTGCACTATCTGGGTAAAGCCGTTCAGGGCGACCGCTTCGTCATTGAAGCAGACGGTCACGCCGTGTTCAGCGAAAGCCGCACCACGCTGCGCATGTGGTGGGCGGAAACCACCTGGCAGATGCAGCGCCTGCGTGATAACCCGGAATGTGCCGATCAGGAGCATAACGCGAAGGCCAATGACCAGGATCCAGGCCTGAACGTGAAGCTCTCCTTCGACATCAACGACGACATCGCTGCGCCGTACATTGCGACCGGCGCGCGTCCGAAAGTGGCGGTGCTGCGCGAGCAGGGCGTTAACTCCCACGTTGAGATGGCGGCTGCCTTCCACCGCGCGGGCTTTGACGCTATCGACGTTCACATGAGCGATCTGCTGGCGGGCCGTACCGGTCTGGAAGATTTCCAGGCGCTGGTGGCGTGCGGCGGCTTCTCCTACGGCGACGTGCTGGGCGCGGGCGAAGGCTGGGCGAAGTCCATCCTGTTCAACAGCCGCGTGCGTGACGAGTTCGAAACCTTCTTCCACCGTCCGCAGACCCTGGCGCTGGGCGTGTGTAACGGCTGCCAGATGATGTCTAATCTGCGCGAGCTGATCCCGGGCAGCGAAGCCTGGCCGCGCTTTGTGCGTAACCAGTCCGACCGCTTCGAAGCGCGCTTCAGTCTGGTCGAAGTGACCCAAAGCCCGTCCCTGCTGCTGCAGGGGATGGTGGGTTCACAGATGCCAATCGCCGTTTCCCACGGTGAAGGTCAGGTAGAAGTGCGTGATGCTGCGCATCTGGCTCAGCTGGAGAGCAAAGGCCTGGTGGCGCTGCGCTTTGTCGATAACTTCGGCAAGGTGACAGAAACCTATCCGGCTAACCCGAACGGCTCGGCCAACGGTATTACGGCAGTGACCAGTGAAAGCGGTCGCGCGACCATCATGATGCCGCACCCGGAACGCGTGTTCCGTACCGTGAGCAACTCCTGGCACCCGGAAAACTGGGGCGAGGACAGCCCGTGGATGCGTATCTTCCGCAACGCGCGTAAGCAGCTGGGTTAAGTTTTAGCACCCTAACCCTTGTAGGCCCGGTAAGCGTTAGCGCCACCGGGCTTTTTTATGCGTGTCGCAAAATTGCGACAATCCCGCCTCGCGGCTGTCTCCAAAAGGTGACACTTAACGTGTTGATCTATATAGGTAGAAAAATCGTGGTCTAAAGGTGTTGTTAAATAGCGACACTTAGCCTGGAAATCATTCTGCCAACAAGTAATAGGTTGAATATATAAAACCTTTTTAATTCATCATGTTAATTTATTGTTTTGCATTCTGGCACGGCTGTTGCATAATATTAACCAGTGGCTCATTCACCTTCTTATGTCAGCCCCTTCGGGACGCGCTACATAAACTTCGAATGACGCACAAAAAGGTGCCTGCCGTCCAACTACTGATCATAGCGATGCTTTATCAGGCCAGGGCGAAACGTCGAGTTAGGCACCGCCTCATTCCATGACAAAGCCGGGTTTTTACCCGGCTTTGTTGTATCTGAAGGGCAGACTCAGTTACGCTCTGCGTAAACCCCATTAAGAGAGTAATGCGTTGAAACGCTGGCCCGTTTTTCCCCGCTCCCTGCGACAGCTCGTCATGATGGCCTTCCTGCTGATCCTGCTGCCGCTGCTGATCCTTGCCTGGCAGGCGTGGCAAAGTCTGAACGCGCTGAGCGCGCAGGCGGCTTTGACCAACCGTACGACGCTCATCGACGCCAGACGAAGTGAAGCGATGACCAACGCCGCGCTGGAGATGGAGCGTAGCTATCGTCAGTATTGCGTGCTTGACGATCGGACGCTGGAAAAGGTTTATCAGAGCCAGCGTAAACGCTACAGCGAAATGCTGGATGCTCACGCGGGGGTATTGCCTGATGACAAGCTGTATCAGGCGTTACGTCAGGATTTGAACGATCTTGCGCAGCTGCAGTGCCACAATAGTGGCCCGGATGCCGCCGCCGCCGCGCGCCTTGAGGCTTTTGCCAGCGCCAACACCGAGATGGTGCAGTCAACGCGCGCGGTGATTTTCTCTCGCGGCCAGCAGCTCCAGCAGGAGATTGCCGAGCGCGGCCAGTTCTTCGGCTGGCAGGCGCTGGTGTTGTTCCTGGTCAGCCTCGGGCTGGTTCTCCTCTTTACCCGTATGATTATCGGCCCGGTGAAGGGCATTCAGCGTATGATCAACCGCCTGGGGGAGGGGAAATCGCTCGGGGATACGGTCTCCTTTAAAGGTCCACGCGAGCTGCGATCCGTCGGCCAGCGCATTATCTGGCTGTCCGAGCGTCTGGCGTGGCTCGAATCCCAGCGCCATCAGTTCCTGCGTCATATCTCTCATGAGCTTAAAACGCCGCTGGCCAGCATGCGTGAGGGTACGGAGCTGCTGGCGGACGAGGTGGCTGGGGCCCTTACGCCAGAACAGAAAGAAATTGTCGAGATCCTGGATAACAGCAGCCGCAATCTGCAAAAACTGATTGAGCAGCTGCTGGATTACAACCGCAAGCTGGCTGACGGGGCGGTCGTACTGGAAAACGTTGAGATTGAGCCGCTGGTAGATATGGTGATCTCCGCCCATAGCTTGCCAGCAAGAGCTAAAATGATGCATACCGGCGTCGAGCTAAATGCGCCTGCGTGCCTGGCTGAACCCATGCTGCTGATGAGCGTTCTGGATAATCTTTACTCCAATGCGGTGCACTATGGTACTGAATCCGGTAACATTTATATCCGAAGTAACACGAATGGTTCACGGGTGTTTATTGACGTCGCAAACACCGGTACCCCGATCCCCGATGACGAAAAAATCATGATCTTCGAACCCTTTTTCCAGGGAAGTCATCAGCGGAAAGGCGCGGTTAAAGGAAGCGGGCTGGGCTTGAGCATCGCCCGCGACTGCATACGACGCATGCAGGGTGAGCTAAACATTGTCGCGGACGAACGTTCAGATGTTTGCTTTCGTATTGAACTGCCCCTGAGCCGGAAAAATCAATAAATGAATCTATGTCTGGTGAGTATGTCACACGTCTTTCTCCGCGCCGTACGCGCGGTGTTTTCCAGCAACACGCTTCGCCTGAGCCTGCCCTGTTTATTTCTGGCTGGGTGTGTATCCCATGCACCACAAAGTGCAATAAGCGATAAACAAGCAGATAAATGGCCCGATAACCAGCTGGCAGATTTTCTCTCAACCCGCTGTGACGACATCTGGAACCTGTCAGGGCATGACGTCGAAAGCAACCCGCTGTTCTGGCTGCGTGGAATAGATTGCGCCCAGCGTCTGGCGCCGGTAGACGCCCGCTCGAAGGCGGCGATGCTGGATGACGACACCTGGCAGGACGCGTTCAAGCGTGGGATTTTACTCGCAGATGCGAAAATCACCCCCGTTGAACGCCGCGTCAATGTGACCCGACTGGACACGTTTGTGGTCAATCTTCCCGTACAGGTACGCCCGGTATACCAGCTCTGGCGCGACGGGCAGACATTACAGCTTCAGCTGTCTGAAGAGCGCTCCCGCTACAGCAAGCTGCAACAGTCAACCGACAGCGAGCTTGATACCCTGCGTCAACAGCAACAGCATTTACGTACCGAGCTGGATACCACGACGCGGAAGCTGGAGAACCTGACCGATATCGAAAGACAGCTCTCGTCGCGTAAATATCAGCCGGGGAGTTCATCCGCGGCACCGGACAGCGATACGCCGAAACAAGAGGATGTGAAGCATGACGAGCCGTAAACCTGCCCATCTCTTACTGGTGGATGACGATCCCGGGCTGTTAAAGCTGCTGGGGATGCGTCTGGTGAGTGAAGGCTACAGCGTCGTGACCGCTGAAAGCGGGCTGGAGGGGCTGAAGATCCTCAGCCGCGAGAAAATCGATCTGGTGATAAGCGACCTGCGGATGGACGAAATGGATGGCCTGCAGCTGTTTGCGGAGATCCAGAAGCAGCAGCCGGGTATGCCCGTGATTATCCTGACGGCGCACGGGTCGATCCCGGATGCGGTTGCCGCAACCCAGCAGGGGGTATTCAGCTTCCTGACCAAGCCGGTGGACAAAGACGCGTTGTATAAGGCTATCGACAGCGCGCTGGAACATGCCGCCCCGGCGGGGGATGAAGCGTGGCGGGAGTCCATCGTCACCCGCAGTCCCATTATGCTGCGTCTGCTTGAACAGGCCCGGATGGTGGCGCAGTCCGACGTCAGCGTGCTCATCAACGGCCAGAGCGGAACCGGGAAAGAGATCCTGGCGCAGGCGATCCATAACGCCAGCCCGCGCAGTAAAAACGCCTTTATCGCCATTAACTGCGGTGCGCTTCCGGAACAGCTGCTTGAATCTGAACTGTTTGGTCACGCCCGCGGCGCATTCACCGGCGCGGTGAGCAGCCGGGAAGGGCTGTTCCAGGCTGCGGAAGGCGGCACCCTGTTCCTGGACGAGATTGGCGATATGCCCGCGCCGCTACAGGTCAAACTGCTGCGCGTGCTGCAGGAGCGAAAAGTCCGCCCGCTGGGCAGCAACCGCGATATTGATATTAACGTGCGTATTATTTCGGCAACGCACCGCGACCTGCCAAAAGTGATGGCCCGCAACGAGTTTCGCGAAGATCTCTACTACCGTCTGAACGTGGTGAACCTGAAGATCCCGGCGCTGGCGGAACGTGCGGAAGACATTCCGCTGCTGGCGAACCACCTTTTGCGCCAGGCGGCCGATCGTCACAAACCGTTCGTGCGCGCGTTTTCCACCGACGCGATGAAGCGGCTGATGGCCGCAGGCTGGCCGGGTAACGTGCGTCAGCTGGTGAACGTGATTGAGCAGTGCGTGGCGCTGACCTCTTCACCGGTTATAAGCGATGCGCTGGTGGAGCAGGCGCTGGAAGGGGAAAACACGGCCCTGCCGACGTTTGCCGAAGCGCGGAATCAATTCGAGCTGAACTATCTGCGCAAGCTATTGCAGATCACCAAAGGCAATGTGACCCACGCGGCGCGCATGGCCGGACGCAACCGTACCGAGTTCTACAAGCTGCTGTCGCGTCATGAGCTTGAAGCGAACGATTTTAAAGAGTAGTACCGCAAAATTTGCCTGAATATGATACTGTGAGCAATCGATTACGAGGCAGCTTACAGGCAAGAGTTTAAGGACCCACCATGAAAAAGATTGATGCGATTATTAAACCTTTCAAACTGGATGATGTGCGTGAAGCGCTGGCGGAAGTCGGCATCACCGGGATGACCGTGACGGAAGTGAAAGGTTTTGGTCGTCAGAAGGGCCACACCGAGCTTTACCGTGGCGCAGAGTACATGGTCGACTTTCTGCCGAAAGTAAAAATTGAAATCGTGGTCAGCGACGATATCGTCGATACGTGCGTGGATACCATTATCCGCACCGCGCAGACGGGCAAAATCGGCGACGGTAAAATCTTCGTCTTCGACGTGGCGCGCGTGATTCGTATCCGTACCGGCGAAGAAGACGACGCCGCGATTTAATTAGATTTCGCAGCCGCCATCCGGCGAAAAAAAGCCCCTCGTTCGAGGGGCTTTTTCATTACAGCACCTTATGCGGCCCGAAACATTCGTAATGAATGTTGTCTTTGTTCACACCCAGCGCCACCAGCTGCTGCGCGGCATACTGCATAAACGCCACCGGACCACAGACGTAGAACTGCATGTCCGGCGCGCTAAACGCTCCTTCCATCTGGCTTAAATTCATCAGACCTTCGCTGTCAAACCGTGCTGCTGCGCGGTCTGCATCCGTCGGCAGGCGATACCAGGTATGCGCGGTGAAGCGCGGCAGGGACGCCCCGAGCGTTTTCACTTCATCCGCAAAGGCGTGCACGTCGCCGTTCTCTGCGGCGTGGAACCAGTTTACCTGCGCGTCGTGGTTTGCTTTTGCCAGCGTATCGAGCATCGCCAGCATTGGCGTTTGGCCGACGCCCGCAGAGATCAGCGTAACCGGGATATTCGCTTCTACGGCCATGAAGAAATCGCCCGCCGGCGCGGCCAGATGGACCACGTCGCCTACGTTGGCTTCGTTGTGGAGCCAGTTGGAAACCTGACCGCCGTCCTCACGCTTCACCGCTATGCGGTAGCCTTTGCCGTTTGGCTTGCGGGTAAGAGAATACTGGCGGATCTCCTGGTGCGGGAAACCTTCAGGTTTCAGCCACACGCCCAGATACTGGCCCGGCTGGTAATCGGCAACCGGCTGTCCGTCCACTGGCTCGAATTCAAAGCTGGTAATCAGCGCGCTGCGCGGGGTTTTTTCAACGATGCGGAAGGCGCGCGTGCCTTCCCAGCCGCCATTCTTGCTGGCGTTTTCGCTGTAGATCTGGGCTTCACGGGTGATAAACACGTTTGCCAGTACGCCGTAGGCTTTACCCCACGCGTCCAGCACCTCCTGGCCCGGGCTGAACATCTCGTCCAGCGTTGCCAGCAGGTGGCCACCCACAATGTTGTACTGCTCGGGTTGGATCTGGAAGCTGGTGTGCTTCTGGGCGATTTTTTCCACCGCGGGCAGCAGTGCAGCCAGGTTTTCAATATTGCTGGCGTAGGCCGCGATGGCGTTGAACAGCGCTTCACGCTGATCTCCGTTACGCTGGTTGCTCATGTTGAAAATTTCTTTGAGCTCCGGGTTGTGCGTGAACATGCGATCGTAGAAATGGGCGGTGAGTTTAGGGCCGGTTTGCACCAGCAGGGGAATGGTGGCTTTAACGGTAGCGATGGTTTGAGCGTCGAGCATGAGCGCATCCTTCTGATGTGACTTTAATGATGTATTTTAAATGCATCTTATAAAAAATACCCCTGCGTTGTAAATGGTTCTTTGCAAGATGAAAAATATGCATCACAAACCTGAAAAGAAATCCGCTGGAAAGGGCGAGGGCTTTATTCCTCAAACCCTTGCGTGGCGCGTAGGAAAACGTTTGCGTAAAATCGTTTGTCAAGACCTGTTATCACAGAACTAATCAGTTATACTGTTGCCCGTCGTCCAACAGGACTGCCTTTTCAGGCCAAAATTTACTTGTTAGCTGAGTCAGGAGATGCGGATGTTAAAGCGTGAAATGAACATTGCCGATTATGATGCCGAACTGTGGCAGGCTATGGAGCAGGAAAAAGTACGTCAGGAAGAGCACATCGAACTGATCGCCTCCGAAAACTACACCAGCCCGCGCGTCATGCAGGCGCAGGGTTCTCAGCTGACCAACAAATATGCTGAAGGTTATCCGGGCAAACGCTATTACGGCGGTTGCGAGTACGTTGATATCGTTGAGCAGCTGGCTATCGACCGTGCGAAAGAACTCTTTGGCGCTGACTACGCAAACGTGCAGCCGCACTCTGGCTCTCAGGCTAACTTCGCGGTCTACACCGCGCTGCTGCAGCCGGGCGATACCGTTCTGGGTATGAACCTGGCGCAGGGCGGCCACCTGACTCACGGCTCCCCGGTTAACTTCTCCGGCAAACTGTACAACATCATCCCTTACGGTATTGATGAGTCCGGCAAAATTGACTACGAAGATATGGCGAAGCAGGCTAAAGAGCACAAACCGAAGATGATCATCGGCGGCTTCTCGGCTTACTCCGGCGTGGTTGACTGGGCAAAAATGCGTGAAATCGCAGACAGCATCGGGGCTTACCTGTTCGTCGACATGGCGCACGTTGCGGGCCTGATTGCCGCTGGCGTTTACCCGAACCCGGTTCCACACGCTCACGTTGTGACCACCACCACCCACAAAACCCTGGCGGGTCCACGCGGTGGCCTGATCCTGGCGAAAGGCGGTGACGAAGAGCTGTACAAAAAACTGAACTCCGCGGTGTTCCCAAGCGCGCAGGGCGGCCCGCTGATGCACGTTATCGCGGCAAAAGCGGTCGCGCTGAAAGAAGCGATGGAGCCAGAGTTCAAGGTTTATCAGCAGCAGGTTGCTAAGAACGCCAAAGCGATGGTGGAAGTGTTCCTGAACCGTGGCTACAAAGTGGTATCCGGCGGTACTGAAAACCACCTGTTCCTGCTGGATCTGGTTGATAAGAACCTGACCGGTAAAGAAGCTGACGCTGCCCTGGGCCGCGCCAACATCACCGTGAACAAAAACAGCGTGCCAAACGATCCGAAGAGCCCGTTCGTGACCTCCGGTATCCGTATCGGTTCTCCGGCCGTGACGCGCCGCGGTTTCAAAGAAGCGGAAGTGAAAGAGCTGGCTGGCTGGATGTGTGACGTTCTGGACAACATCAATGACGAAGCGGTAATCGAGCGCGTCAAAGGTAAAGTTCTGGATATCTGCGCACGCTTCCCGGTATACGCATAATTCCTCTGCTTTGCAGAAATAAAAAAGGCCGCGCTTGCGGCCTTTTTTTATGGCTTAACGCCGGTCAAGGGAAATCGCGCCCGGACCAACAATGGCCAGCAAAATAAAGGCGCCAGCAATACTGATATTCTTGTAGAAGTTAATCATATTCGGTACGACCGCATCACCTGTCATATCCCAGTAGTGGTGTCCAATCACCGCCGTTCCGAGGGTATAGAAAACAAACAGTACCGCGAGAGGACGGGTGAAAAAGCCCAGGACGATCAGGATGGCGGCAGGCACTTCCATCACCACCGCAATGATGGCCGCCAGCATGGGCATCGGCGTGCCCAGCGACGTCATATATTGTACGGTGCCGCTAAACCCCGTCAGTTTTGGATAACCAAAGATAATAAACAGCACGACAAGCGCGATGCGGCCAATCAGCAGCAGCAGGTGACGTGACTGACCGAAATCGAAATAACGTAGTGAGTTCATGGCAGAAAAACCTCTGCAAGTGGAGTAATTTAAACGTAATACATATTTTCATTCCCTGCCATAAGCCAGACGACTGCACAAGATGTTAATTTTTCGTTAATTTATAGCAGGCTATCGACTTGCTTAATTTTTATATTCTCGCCAGACTATGGCCTCGATTTCGGGAGGGATTCATGGTCTTGCATTCCACGCGCTGGCTGGCGCTCAGTTATTTTACCTATTTCTTTAGCTACGGTATTTTTCTGCCCTTCTGGAGCGTCTGGCTCAAGGGTATCGGCCTGACTCCCGAGACCATCGGTGTCCTGCTGGGGGCCGGGCTGGTGGCGCGTTTCCTTGGCAGCCTGCTGATTGCCCCGCGCGTCAGCGATCCCTCCTTACTGATCAAGGCCGTGCGCATTCTTGCTCTGCTGACCCTGATCTTTGTGGCCTGCTTCTGGGTAAGCCATCAGTTTGCCTGGCTGATGGTGGTGATGGTCGGCTTTAACCTGTTCTTCTCACCGCTGGTACCGCTGACGGATGCCCTGGCCAACACCTGGCAAAAGCAGATCACCATGGACTACGGTCGCGTGCGCCTGTGGGGCTCTATTGCCTTTGTGATTGGCTCCGCGCTGGTGGGCAAACTGGTCAGCCTTTACGATTACCGCGCCATTCTCGCCCTGCTGAGCATCGGTATAGCCTCTATGCTGCTGGGCATGCTGCTGCGGCCGTCGATAATGCCTCAAGGGGAAAGCCGTCATCAGGAGAGCGCAGGCTGGCCCGCCTGGCGGAGCCTGGTAGCACAAAGCTGGCGTTTTCTGGCGTGCGTCTGTCTGCTTCAGGGGGCGCATGCGGCGTACTATGGGTTCAGCGCCATCTACTGGCAGGGGGCGGGATACTCTGCTTCCGCAGTGGGCTACCTGTGGTCGCTGGGCGTGGTGGCCGAAGTCGTTATCTTCGCCCTGAGCAAAAAACTGTTCCGTCGCTTTGGCGCGCGAGACCTGCTGCTGCTTTCCGCCGTGTGCGGCGTGGCGCGCTGGGGCATTATGGGCTGGACGACCGATCTGCCGTGGCTGATTGTGGCGCAAATTCTTCACTGCGGCACCTTTACCGTGTGTCATCTGGCGGCGATGCGCTATATCGCAGCGCGCGAGGGTGGAGACGTTATTCGTCTGCAGGCCGTCTATTCGGCGGTCGCAATGGGGGGCAGTATCGCGATCATGACGGTCTTTGCGGGGTTCCTCTACCAGCATCTGGGGCATGGCGTCTTCTGGGTGATGGCGCTGGTCGCCTTACCCGCCATCGTTGTTCGCCCTAAAGTGGCCGCTCGCGCGTCGCTATGATTCCAGCATGATGCGAATATGTTCTTGCTGCTGCGCGTTCAATGTCTCAACGGCATGAATCAGCGGCGGCGAGAACAGCGGCAGGACGGTAGGGTAGGGGGTGATAACCAGCGCGGCTTCGCGCGGCGCCCCCTCTTTCTGGAAAGCCTGCAGCGTCAGATAGCGAATATTGAGCGGCAGCAGCGTCAGCTCGCGAAGCTGCTGTTCAATCAGATCCTCGCTGGCCTTATCGTCTCCCGTCAGCAGGATCACCTGTTTTTCGTGCAGATCGGTCTCCTGCATCAGCCAGGCGCCGAAAATCACCGCGACAAGGCTCATCTCTTCATCAGAAAAACGCAGCCCAAACTCCGCTTCCAGCTCGAACAGCGCTTCCTTCGTGGTGCGCAACAGCCGGGGATAGAGACGATGGATCTCCTCCGGCAGGCTCGTGTCGATACCGATCTCAAACAGCGAGCGGTCCAGCGCCTGAGCAAGGTGGATATACAGCTGATCGGTCAGACCTTGCTCATCGCTGAAGTTCATCCCGGTCTGCGAGCGAAAACGGGCGACCATGCGCACGATGGCCCGGCGCAAGCGCTGATCCTGCTGGTGTTTATCGAGCACCGGATCGGGCGTGCGGAGCATCATAAACAGCAGCGCCAGAAACAACTGTTCATCCCCGTGCGCGCCCTGCGGGACGCGCCGTCTCCAGTGACGCACGATCTCCTGGGCCGTAAAATACTCCCCTCTCGACTGGGTCCAGCTGCGCTGAACGTGAGAAAACTGCGGCGTATTCCCGAGCTGGTGCTGGATAAGACAGTATTGTAAATAGAGCTGTAAAAACTGGACGTCGCGGCATTCAAACTGGCGCTGGAGCTTGCGTGAACAGAAGTTAATCAGTGCCCGCAGGTTTGCATCGTCGTAAAGCGGCCGCGCAATGCCGTGTTGTTTAAGTGCGGTTTTTAATGCAGGGGTAAACTGGTGCGAGACAAACTGCGGGCAAAGCCGCAGCGCCCGGCGCAGCCAGTGCAGCAGGCATAAACGCTGATTCAGGGCTGAGCCTTCAATCCGGTAGCTGCCGTCCTGGTGCGTGATGATGTCCAGCCGGTGATAGCGCTGGATTTCATCGCGCGTCTCGGCTATATCTTGCCGTGCCATCGCGTCGTCCACCCCGTTGGCAGCAATGATGCTCTGTGCGGTGACGGCAGCATCGGGCAGGTAAAGCATCAAAAGCACCTGGCAGCGGCGCTGCGAACTGGAAAGCACAGATGGAATTTCAAGCGTCGTCATCATCTGTCGGGTATCCAGTGTGAATGTTTGATAAGAATAGCTAAAGGATGAGCGCTGAAAAGCGCGCCGGCAGGCCTTTCATTCAGGATTGCTGGGGAACATCACAGAATTTTTGACGTGAGGAATTGATGCAAACAGTTAAACAATGTGCGATGGCGTTATTTTTGGCGGTTATCAGCTCCACCGCCAGCGCACACCCTCACAGCTTTATTGATCTCAAAACCGAGCTGGTCACAGATGGTACGCAGCTGAGCGGCCTGAAGATGCGCTGGACGATGGATGAAATCACCTCGGCCGATCTGCTCTATGATGCGGGAAACGCGAAGCCCGGTGACGAAATCTGGAAAAAGCTGGCGGCGGAAGTGATGGCCAACGTGCTCGGTCAGCACTATTTCACTGAGTTCTGGCACAACGGGCAAAAGGTCAAATTTTTGAACCGGCCAACGGAATACGGAATGACGCGTGACGGGCATCAGGCGGTGCTGACGTTTATGCTTCCGCTGGCGCATCCGCAACCGCTGGCGGGGCAAACGTACACCTTTTCCACCTTTGACCCTACCTACTATGTCGATATGCGCTACGACAAAGACAGCGACGTACGATTGCCGGACGCTCTGCAAAAAAGCTGCAAAATTGGCGTGCATACCCCGAAACCCAGCGAAGAAACGCTGAACTTTGCGGTCTCGCTTGATAAAGAAGATGCACCGCCTGAGGATATGGAGTTGGGTAAACAGTTCGCGCAGGAGGTGACGTTACAATGTCAGTGATCTCCTCTCCGGTTCGAAAACCGCGCCGCTGGCTACACCTCTGGCCGCTGGCGCTCTTTTTGCTGTTCGCCGTTTGCGGTTCGCTTTGGCTGTGGAAGGCCTGGCCGCAGGTCATGATGAAAAGCATTGTCTGGCAGCGTGAGGTCAACCAGCAGATGAGCGGTCTGCTGAAGGCGGTGGCGGAGAACCCGACCAAAGCGGGTGGATCCCTGCTGGCGTTCAGCTTTATCTATGGCGTGATGCACGCGCTGGGGCCGGGGCACGGCAAAATTGTCATCACAACCTGGCTTGCCACACATCCGTCGAAGCTGAAATCGAGCATTGGCCTGACGCTGGCCTCCTCGCTGCTTCAGGGCGGCGTGGCGATTGCGCTCGTGGTGGTGGTGCTTTCGCTGTTACAGTTTCCCGCACGCCAGCTGCACCTGAGCAGCTTCTGGCTGGAGAAGGGGAGCTACGCGCTGGTGGGCGTGCTGGGGCTCATTCTCTGCTGGCGGGCGCTGAAAAAGCTGCGCGTGCTGCTGCAAAAACCGAAATTCAAAACCTTTACGCCGCACCACGTTCATGATGAAAGCTGCGGCTGCGGGCATCAGCATTTGCCCTCGCAGGAACAGTTGCAGAGCGGCGATGACTGGCGCGCGCGGCTGATGATTGTTCTCTCGATGGGCATGCGCCCGTGCTCGGGTGCCATCATGGTGCTGCTGTTCAGTAAGGTGATAGGCGTGTTTGGCTGGGGAATGCTCTCGGCGCTGGCGATGGCGGCAGGAACGTCTCTTACCATTTCGTCGTTAGCGCTGCTGGTACACAGCTTCCGTCAGCTGGCGGTCAAACTGAGCGGCAATAAAACGCCGGTGCTGTGGCGACAGGTTGGGTGGACAACGCTCGCGCTGGCGGGCGGCGTGATTCTGCTGGTGGCGGCGGTGACGATGTGGATGAGCGCGGTGCCGCCAGGAAGGGGATTGCGGCCTTTCTAGCGTACTGAGGGATTTCGTAGGCCCGGTAAGCGTAGCGCCACCGGGCTTAACAAACTGGATTAGCGCTTCAGCGCATCGCTCAGTTCATCACGCATGTTTGCCAGCATGGCTTTAACAACGCGTGGGTTACCCGCAACGATGTTGCCGGTAGACATGTAGTTATGGCCGCCGGTGAAATCACATACGATGGCGCCTGCTTCACGCGCGATCAGCTCGCCCGCAGCAAAGTCCCACGGCTTCAGCGACAGCTCGAAGTAACCGTCAACGCGGCCTGTCGCCACGTAGGCCAGATCCAGCGCAGCAGAACCGGTGCGGCGGAAGTCCGCGCATTCGGTGAACAGTTTGCCCAGGATATTCATATAGGTGGTCGCGTGCTGTTTCGCCTTGAACGGGAAACCGGTCGCCAGGATGGTGCCGTCCAGATCGCGTGCGTTGCCGCAGCGCAGACGGTAGCCGTTCAGCTGTGCGCCCTGACCGCGGGTAGCGGTGAACAGTTCGTTACGCATTGGATCGTAAACAACGGCGACTTCAGTACGGCCTTTAATGCGTACTGCGATAGACACAGAGAAGTGTGGCAGGCGTTTGACGAAGTTGGTGGTGCCATCCAGTGGATCGATAACCCATTGAACATCCTGATCGGTACCTTCATGTTCACCGCTTTCTTCGGTGATGATGGTGTGCTGCGGGTAAGATTTGCGGATCGTTTCGATAATAATCGCTTCTGCGGCTTTATCGACGTTAGTCACGAAATCATTGCTGCCTTTCTGGCTGGTTTCTACGGAGTCTGGCGTTTCGTAGTGTTTGGCAATTACATTACCCGCCTTGCGCGCGGCGCGCACGGCGATGGTCAGCATCGGATGCATCGGTCTCTCTCACTGGATGTTAAAGAACAGGAAAATCGGCGCAGAGTATAGCAGTGGGATCGGATTATGTCTCCCGTTTATGATAATATGCCCGAATATTCTTCAGACGCTGAATTCAGACATTAAAAAATTATGCTGCAAAACATTCGAATCGTGCTGGTCGAAACATCGCACACCGGCAACATGGGCTCCGTTGCCCGCGCTATGAAAACCATGGGCTTAACGAATCTCTGGCTGGTTAACCCGCTGGTGAAACCCGACTCGCAGGCTATCGCCCTGGCCGCTGGTGCCAGCGACGTGATCGGCAACGCCCAGATCGTCGATACCCTGGACGAAGCCCTGGCGGGCTGTAGCCTGGTGGTTGGCACCAGCGCACGCTCGCGCACGCTGCCGTGGCCAATGCTCGATCCGCGCGAATGCGGCCTGAAAAGCGTCTCTGAAGCGGAGCAGGCGCCGGTTGCGCTGGTATTTGGTCGCGAGCGCGTTGGCCTGACCAACGACGAGCTGCAGAAGTGCCACTATCACGTTGCCATCGCGGCGAACCCGGAATACAGCTCGCTGAACCTGGCGATGGCGGTGCAGGTTATCGCCTATGAAGTACGTATGGCATGGCTGGCGACGCAGGAGAAACCGGTCGAACCGAAAGAAGAGACGGCCTACCCGCTGGTGGACGACCTTGAGCGCTTCTACGGTCACCTGGAGCAGACGCTGCTTTCAACCGGCTTTATCCGTGAAGGCCACCCGGGCCAGGTGATGAACAAGCTGCGCCGCATGTTTACTCGTGCGCGTCCGGAAAGCCAGGAGCTGAACATCCTGCGCGGGATCCTGGCGTCGATTGAGCAGAAGAATAAAGAGTAGTGTCGTCTGTTCGCCGGGTGGCGCTTCGCTGACCCGGCCTACAAAACCGTAGGTCGGGCAAGCGAAGCGCCACCCGACAAAAACGGCACGGAAGGTTAAATACCTGACTAAAACAGTCAAGTAAATAGTTGACCATTTTAGTCAGGAATGTCAGACTTGGCCCTGCTATGCAATACCCCATTTTACTATAAAAAACCCCGGGCAGGGGCGAGTTTGAGGTTAAGTAAGACATGAGACTGACATCTAAAGGGCGTTATGCCGTGACCGCGATGCTGGACGTTGCGCTCAACTCCGAAGCGGGCCCGGTTCCGTTGGCTGATATTTCTGAACGACAAGGGATCTCCCTCTCTTATCTGGAACAGCTGTTCTCCAGACTGCGTAAAAATGGACTGGTTTCCAGCGTTCGTGGCCCAGGCGGCGGTTATCTGCTGGGTAAAGACGCGGGTAGTATTGCGGTTGGCGAAGTGATTAGTGCAGTTGACGAATCCGTTGACGCGACCCGTTGCCAGGGTAAAGGCGGCTGCCAGGGCGGCGACAAATGCCTGACCCACGCGCTGTGGCGCGATCTGAGCGACCGTCTCACCGGCTTCCTGAACAACATCACCCTGGGTGAACTGGTCAATAACCAGGAAGTTCTGGATGTCTCTGGTCGTCAGCACGGTCAGGATTCCCAACGTAGCACCCGTGCGCAGGACGCAATCGACGTCAAACTGCGCGCGTAATAAAACGATAAAGATTTCAGAATCAGGCCGGGGCGGTCACGCCCCGCGTACTCGGTCGTACATCCAGCCGGTTGCCTGATTCCTTGCATTGAAGCGATGTACGGAGTTTAAAGAGCAATGAAATTACCGATTTATCTCGATTACTCCGCAACCACGCCGGTGGACCCGCGTGTTGCCGAGAAAATGATGCAGTGTCTGACCCTGGACGGAAACTTTGGTAACCCAGCTTCCCGTTCACACCGTTTTGGCTGGCACGCTGAAGAGGCGGTTGATATCGCCCGTAATCAGATTGCTGACCTGGTGGGTGCCGACCCGCGTGAGATTGTTTTCACCTCCGGTGCGACCGAATCCGACAACCTGGCGATCAAAGGTGCAGCCAACTTTTATCAGAAAAAAGGCAAGCACATCATCACCAGCAAAACCGAACACAAAGCCGTGCTGGATACCTGCCGCCAGCTGGAGCGTGAAGGGTACGAAGTAACCTATCTCGCCCCGCAGAGCAACGGTATTATTGACCTGAAAGAGCTCGAAGCGGCCATGCGTGATGACACCATTCTGGTTTCCATCATGCACGTTAACAACGAAATCGGCGTGGTGCAGGACATCGCGACCATCGGCGAAATGTGCCGCGCGCGCGGTATCATCTACCACGTGGACGCGACCCAGAGCGTGGGCAAACTGCCTATCGACCTCAGCCAGCTGAAAGTGGACCTGATGTCCTTCTCCGGCCACAAAATCTATGGCCCGAAAGGGATCGGCGCGCTGTACGTTCGTCGTAAGCCACGTATCCGCATCGAAGCACAGATGCACGGCGGCGGTCACGAGCGCGGTATGCGTTCCGGCACGCTGCCTGTTCACCAGATCGTGGGCATGGGCGAAGCGTATCGCATTGCAAAAGAAGAGATGGAAACCGAGATGGCGCGCCTGCGCACGCTGCGTAACCGTCTGTGGGACGGCGTGAAAGATATGGAAGAAGTGTATCTGAACGGCGATCTCGAGCAGGGCGCACCGAACATCCTCAACGTCAGCTTCAACTATGTTGAAGGCGAATCGCTGATTATGGCGCTGAAAGACCTGGCCGTTTCTTCCGGTTCTGCCTGTACGTCTGCAAGCCTGGAGCCATCCTACGTGCTGCGCGCGCTGGGTATGACCGACGAGCTGGCACACAGCTCTATCCGTTTCTCTTTAGGTCGTTTCACTACCGAAGAAGAGATTGACTACACCATCAAGCTGGTTCGCAACTCCATCGGCCGTCTGCGCGACCTTTCTCCACTGTGGGAAATGTTCAAGCAGGGCGTGGATCTGAACAGCATTGAATGGTCACATCACTAATCGGTACATAAGGAGAATTCAACATGGCATACAGCGAAAAAGTTATCGAT
The DNA here is from genome assembly GCF_000733275.2 of Enterobacter sp. EGD-HP1. Classification (NCBI taxonomy): domain Bacteria; kingdom Pseudomonadati; phylum Pseudomonadota; class Gammaproteobacteria; order Enterobacterales; family Enterobacteriaceae; genus Enterobacter; species Enterobacter sp. EGD-HP1. The sequence continues at coordinate 43,451 of NZ_AVOP01000009.1, read as the reverse complement.
CATTACGAGAACCCGCGCAACGTTGGCTCTTTTGACAACAGCGATGAGTCTGTCGGTAGCGGCATGGTCGGTGCACCGGCGTGTGGCGACGTGATGAAGTTGCAGATTAAAGTCAACAATGAAGGTATCATTGAAGACGCGCGCTTCAAGACCTACGGCTGCGGTTCTGCTATCGCGTCCAGCTCCCTGGTTACCGAATGGGTGAAGGGCAAGTCTCTGGACGAAGCACAGGCAATTAAGAACACGGATATTGCTGAAGAACTCGAACTGCCACCGGTGAAAATTCACTGTTCAATTCTGGCAGAAGACGCGATCAAAGCCGCCATTGCGGATTACAAAAGCAAACGTGAAGCAAAATAATTGAGGTTTGAGTATGTCGATTACCCTTAGCGACAGCGCTGCCGCGCGAGTAAGCTCTTTTCTGGCGAACCGTGGTAAAGGCTTTGGCCTGCGACTGGGCGTACGTACCTCCGGCTGTTCTGGTATGGCTTACGTACTGGAGTTTGTTGACGAGCCGGCGTCTGACGACACCGTGTTTGAAGACAAGGGCGTGAAGGTGGTGGTCGATGGCAAAAGCCTGCAATTCCTCAACGGCACTCAGCTGGACTTCGTAAAAGAAGGCCTGAACGAAGGGTTCAAATTCACGAATCCGAACGTCAAAGACGAGTGTGGTTGCGGCGAAAGCTTCCACGTTTAACCGCGCGTCATCCGAAACCCCACCGTGGCGTTACCCGCTACGCGTGGGGTTTGTTCTAACAGGCTACCCCTGAGATTGTTATGGATTACTTCACTCTCTTCGGACTACCCGCTCAATACCCGATTGATCTCCAGGCGCTGACGATCCGTTTTCAGGATCTGCAACGTCAGTATCATCCGGATAAATTCGCCAGTGGTACGCAGTCAGAGCAACTGGCTGCGGTCTCGCACTCTGCGACCATCAACCAGGCCTGGCAGACGCTGCGCCATCCGCTGGCGCGTGCAGAATATCTGCTTTCGCTCCACGGTTTCGATCTCGCGAGCGAGCAGCACACCGTGCGCGACACGGCGTTTCTGATGGAACAGCTGGAACTTCGCGAAGAGCTCGATGAGATTGAACAGGCCAAAGACGAAGCGCGTCTGGAAAGCTTCATCACGCGCGTGAAGGGCATGTTCGATACCCGCCATCAGCAGATGGTGGAGCAACTGAACAACGAGACCTGGGACGTGGCGGCAGATACTGTGCGCAAACTCCGTTTTCTCGATAAACTGCGAAGCAGTGCTGAACAACTCGAAGAAAAGCTGCTCGATTTTTAATTTCGGAAGCAATTATGGCCTTATTACAAATTAGTGAGCCTGGCTTAAGTGCCGCACCACACCAGCGTCGTCTGGCGGTGGGTATCGATCTGGGCACCACCAATTCCCTCGTGGCGACCGTGCGCAGCGGCCAGGCGGAAACGCTGGCTGACGAGCAGGGCCGCCATCTGCTGCCTTCCGTGGTCCACTACCAGCAGCAGGGTCACGCGGTCGGCTATGACGCCCGCGCTAACGCCGCGCGCGATCCGGCCAACACCATCAGTTCCGTGAAGCGTATGATGGGCCGCTCGCTGGCCGATATTCAGACCCGCTATCCGCATCTGCCGTATCAGCTGCAGGCCAGTGAAAACGGCCTGCCGATGATTGCGACCGCGGCCGGTCTGCTAAACCCGATTCGTGTTTCTGCTGACATCCTCAAAGCGCTGGCGGAGCGTGCTACGGCCACGCTCGGCGGCGATCTGGACGGCGTGGTGATCACCGTTCCTGCCTACTTTGACGACGCACAGCGTCAGGGCACCAAAGACGCCGCGCGTCTGGCTGGCCTGCACGTGCTGCGCCTGCTGAACGAACCGACGGCGGCGGCGATTGCCTACGGCCTCGACTCCGGTCAGGAAGGGGTCATTGCGGTTTACGATCTCGGCGGCGGTACCTTTGATATCTCGATCCTGCGCTTAAGCCGCGGGGTGTTTGAAGTGCTGGCGACCGGCGGGGATTCCGCGCTGGGCGGCGATGACTTCGACCATCTGCTGGCAGATTATATTCGCGAGCAGGCGGGCATCAGCGATCGCAGCGATGCGCGCGTGCAGCGTGAGCTGCTGGATGCGGCCATTGACGCCAAAATCGCCCTGAGCGACGCGCAGACGGTTACCGTCAACGTTGCGGGCTGGCAGGGTGAGATCGCCCGCGACCAGTTCAGCGATCTGATTGCCCCGCTGGTGAAGCGCACCCTGCTGGCCTGCCGTCGCGCGTTGAAAGACGCGGGCGTTGAGGCGAACGAGGTGCTGGAAGTGGTCATGGTGGGTGGTTCGACCCGCGTGCCGCTGGTGCGCGAGCGCGTGGGCGAATTCTTTGGCCGCACGCCGCTGACCTCCATCGACCCGGACAAAGTGGTTGCCGTGGGCGCCGCAATCCAGGCCGATATTCTGGTCGGCAACAAGCCGGACAGCGAAATGCTGCTGCTGGACGTCATCCCGCTGTCGCTGGGTTTAGAAACCATGGGCGGCCTGGTGGAGAAAGTGATCCCGCGTAACACCACCATTCCGGTGGCGCGCGCGCAGGAGTTCACCACCTTCAAAGACGGACAGACCGCGATGTCCATCCACGTGATGCAGGGCGAACGCGAGCTGGTGCAGGACTGCCGTTCACTGGCGCGCTTTGCGCTGCGCGGTATCCCGGCGCTGCCTGCGGGCGGGGCGCATATTCGCGTCACCTTCCAGGTGGATGCGGACGGTTTGCTGAGCGTGACGGCGATGGAAAAATCGACCGGCGTGGAATCGTCCATTCAGGTGAAGCCGTCCTACGGCCTGACCGATGGCGAAATCGCCTCCATGATTCAGGACTCAATGAGCTACGCCGAGCAGGATGTGAAGGCGCGTATGCTGGCTGAACAAAAAGTTGAAGCCGCCCGCGTGCTGGAGAGCCTGAACGGCGCGCTCGCTGCCGATGCCGCGCTGTTAAGCGCCGCTGAGCGCCAGGTGATTGACGACGCTGCCGCGCACTTAAGCGCAGTAGCAGAAGGCAATGACGCTGACGCAATAGAAGAAGCCATTAAAAACGTTGATAAACAAACCCAGGACTTTGCTGCTCGCCGCATGGACAAATCTGTCCGCGTCGCGCTGAAAGGCCAGTCCGTGGACGAGGTTTAATATGCCAAAGATTGTTATTTTGCCTCATGCGGACCTCTGTCCGGATGGCGCTGTTCTGGAAGCGAAGACTGGTGAAACCATTCTCGATGTTGCCCTGCGTGCAGGTATCGAAGTGGAACACGCCTGTGAAAAATCCTGTGCCTGCACTACCTGCCACTGCATCGTGCGTGAAGGTTTCGACTCTCTCGCCGAGAGCACCGAAGACGAAGACGACATGCTGGATAAAGCATGGGGTCTGGAGCCTGACAGCCGCCTGAGCTGCCAGGCCGCGGTGACCGATGAAGATCTGGTCGTGGAATTCCCACGCTACACCATCAACCACGCACGCGAGCATTGATATGGGACTGAAGTGGACAGACAGCCGTGAAATCGGCGAAGCGCTCTACGACGCGAACCCGGATCTCGATCCGAAGACCGTACGATTCACCGATATGCACCAGTGGATCTGCGATTTAGAGGATTTCGATGACGATCCAAACGCATCCAATGAAAAAATTCTGGAGGCGATTCTGTTAGTCTGGTTAGATGAAGCAGAGTAAATCACTTAACGGGCTGCCTTCTGGCGGCCCGTTTGCTAATAAGGATAAATAAAATGACCGAAGCGATGAAGATTACGCTCTCTACGCAGCCAGCCGATGCGCGCTGGGGCGAGAAAGCCACCTACAGCATTAATAACGACGGCATTACCCTGCACCTGACGGGCAACGATGACTTGGGCCTAATCCAGCGCGCCGCGCGTAAAATTGACGGCCTGGGGATTAAACATGTGTCACTGGAAGGCGAAGGCTGGGACACCGACCGCAGCTGGGCATTCTGGGCTGGCTACAAAGGCCCGAAAGGCACACGTAAAATTGAGTGGGCTAACCTTGATGAAGCCGGTCAGAAAGAGCTGGAAAGCCGCCTGCAAATTATCGACTGGGTGCGCGACACCATCAACGCCCCGGCGGAAGAGTTAGGCCCGGAGCAGCTGGCACAGCGCGCGGTTGACCTGCTGTGCGGCGTTGCGGGAGAGAAAATGTCTTACCGCATCACCAAAGGTGAAGACCTGCGCGAGCAGAACTATATGGGTATTCACACCGTGGGCCGTGGCTCCGAGCGTCCTCCGGTCCTGCTGGCGCTGGATTACAACCCAACCGGCGATAAAGCGGCACCGGTCTTTGCCTGCCTGGTGGGTAAAGGCATCACCTTCGACACCGGCGGCTACAGCCTGAAGCAGAGCGCGTTCATGGACTCCATGAAGTCCGACATGGGCGGCGCGGCAACCATCACCGGCGCGCTGGCGTTTGCCATCACTCGCGGTCTGAACAAGCGCGTGAAGCTCTACCTGTGCTGCGCGGACAACATGGTGAGCGGTAACGCCTTCAAGCTGGGCGACATCATTCGCTATCGCAACGGCAAAAACGTCGAAGTGATGAATACCGACGCCGAAGGCCGCCTGGTGCTGGCTGATGGCCTGATCGACGCATCTGCCCAGAAGCCAGAGCTGATTATCGACATGGCGACCCTGACCGGTGCGGCGAAAACCGCCCTGGGCAACGACTACCATGCGCTGTTCAGCTTCGACGACAAGCTGGCCGCGCGCCTGCTGGCAAGCGCTGCCGCAGAGAACGAGCCGTTCTGGCGCCTGCCGCTGGCCGAGTTCCACCGCAGCCAGCTTCCGTCTAACTTTGCCGAGCTGAACAACACCGCGAGCGCGGCGTACCCGGCGGGTGCAAGCACCGCAGCAGGCTTCCTGTCTCACTTTGTTGAGAACTACCACGAAGGCTGGCTGCACATCGACTGTTCCGCAACGTACCGTAAAGCGGCGGTTGAGCAGTGGTCCGCGGGCGCGACCGGTCTGGGCGTGCGTACCGTGGCGAACCTGCTGACGGCTGAGTAATCTTTTTTGCCGGGGGGCGCTGCGCTTACGCGCGCCTTCGGAGTCATCATATTGCCCGGCGGCGCTGCGCTTGCACGGGCCTACGGTTTTGTAGGCCGGGTAAGTGAAGCGCCACCCGGCGTTTTTTGAAGTAGCCAAACTATGTCCGAAACCAAAAACGAATTAGAAACCCTGCTGGAGCAGGCGGCGACCGAGCCCGCCCATCGTCCGGCATTTTTCCGCACGCTGCTGGAATCCACCGTCTGGGTGCCGGGTACCGCAGCGGAAGGTGAGCAGGTTGTCGAAGACAGCGCGCTGGATCTGCTGCACTGGGAGAAAGACGACGGCACCTCGGTTATCCCGTTCTTCACCTCGCTTGAAGCCCTGCAGGAAGCGGTTGAAGACGAACAGGCGTTCGTGGTGATGCCGGTGCGCACCCTGTTTGAAATGACGCTGGGCCAGACGCTGTTCCTCAACGCTAAGCTGCCTACCGGGAAAGAGTTTACCCCGCGCGAAATCAGCCATCTGATAGGTGAAGAGGGCAACCCGCTCAGCACCCAGGAAGTGCTGGAAGGGGGCGAAACGCTGCTGCTGTCTGAAGTGGCCGAGCCGCCCGCGCAGATGATTGATTCCCTCACGACGCTGTTCAAAACGCTCAAGCCCGTCAGGCGCGCATTCCTCTGCTCCATCAAAGAGCGCGCGGACGAGCATCCGGTTCTGCTGATTGGTATTGAGGCGGACGGCGATATCGACGACATCATTCAGGCGGCGGGAAGCGTGGCGACCGACACGCTGCCGGGCGATGAGCCGATCGATATCTGCCAGGTGAAGAACGGTGAGAAGGGCATCAGCCACTTTATTACCGAGCACATCACGCCGTTCTACGAGCGTCGCTGGGGCGGCTTCCTACGCGATCTCAAAACCAACCGCATCATCTGATTACGGCGGGGTGAATATCACCCCGTTGCTTCCAGCAGCAGTAAATCCATCAGCAGCACCAGATTCGACTCAAACGACGTCACCCCTGCGGCTTCGGCGGCAAAGTGCACCGCTTCGTCATAGAGCGCAAAGTGAACGTCGGCCATCTCCGCCAGCGTGTTGGCCGAGGCGCGGGTAAAGGCAACGATTGTCATGCCGACGTTTTTGGCTATCCGCGCTTTATCCAGCACCTGCTCCGTTTCGCCGCTGCGCGAGACGGCAATAAACACCTGATAGCGGGCGGCATTGCTGAGAAAAATGTTCCGGCTGTCGCCCGGTCCGGAGATAAACGCCGTTTTGCCCATTACCTGCAGCTTCTTGGTCAGGTACTCCGCAAAGAGATAGGAAAACCCGGCGCCGTAGAGAAAAAAACTCTCTTTCTGGCGCAGCAGGTCGGAAAACTGCTGGCGTTTGTCGTGGGTAACACACTGAAAGGTGTGCTGATAGTTGGCGATAAACTGGTTAAACAGCGCCGGAAGTTCAGGGCGCGACTGCGCCTGAGCGGCAATGTGCGGCGTGTCGGAGAGCAGCTGTTTGCAGTGCCAGATAAACTCGCTAAAGCCGCTGAACCCCAGCTTCTGACACAGCCGCATGATGGTGGCGGTCGAAACAAACGTCGCCTGCGCCAGTTCGCGCACCGTGATATTGCCCACCAGCAGCGGATGTTCCGTGAGGTGGGCGAGGACGCGATACTCCGCGCGGGTCAGCGATGCCCCGCGCGTTAACAGCGTGGCCAGGCGGTTATCCATTATTTCGCGGGTTCGACAGGCAGATCGTCTCGCGCACCCCATTCGCTCCAGGCGCCGTCGTAAAGCGTGACGTCGTTCGCGCCGAGCGTGGCGAGTGCCAGGATCACTACGCAGGCCGTTACGCCAGAGCCACAGCTGGCAATAATCGGACGATGTAAATCCACGCCTGCACGGTCAAAAATGGCGCGCATCTCGTCGGTGGTTTTCAGCTCGCCCTCAAATACCAGATCGCCCCACGGCACGTTCAGCGCGCCCGGAATATGGCCGCGCTTCAGCCCCGGACGCGGCTCATCCGCTTCGGCATTAAAGCGTGGAGCAGGACGCGCATCGACGATTTGCGCCGTTTTTTCATGGCTCACGACCAGCACCTCGGTCAGGCGTTTCACCACGTGCGCGTCGAACGTGGCATCGAATTCGCCTTCCGGCAGCGTCACGTTGCCCTGCTGAAGCGGCAGCTCGTCACGCTTCCAGCCAGCAAGCCCGCCCGCCAGAATCGACACTTTTTCCACGCCGAAGTTTTTCAGCATCCACCACGCGCGCGGGGCGGAGAAGAGGTTCCCCTCATCGTAAACAACGAGGTGTTTGTCTTTGCTGACGCCCAGCTCGCGCATCGCCACGGAAAATGCTTCCGGGCGCGGCAGCATGTGCGGCAGGGGAGAGGTGTGATCGGAGAGGGCTTCGATATCAAAAAATACCGCGCCAGGCAGGTGCCCTGCGCGGTATTCACCGGGCACATCGCGATGCTCTTGCCCCGGCGGGGCCATACGCGCGTCAATAATCTGGACTTCCGGATCGTCGCCGTGCTCAATCAGCCAGTCGGCGGCGACAAAATATGAGGTGGACATGGTTGCCTCCATTCTTTTCCGTAAAAAAGGATTGTCGGTGTTTTTTCTGACACCGACAAGCAAACCACGTTCAACTCGCGAGCAAGCCCCTATTTTTTCACCGGTTCGCCGTCCTGCCAGGCTTTTTGCAGCGCAGGCCAGTAGCCGCGGTTGGCCTCGATCATCTCATCCAGAATCGCTTTTGCGTGCTCCATGGTTGGCACCGTGCGGTTGAGGGTGAACGCCTGCAGCGCTTTCTCGTAGCTGCCTTCGATTGTCGCCTCTACCAGCAGCTGTTCCGAGGCGAGCTGCTGTTGCAAAAGGGTCTGATGGAACAGCGGCACCTGGCCGATGCGAATCGGTTCCGGGCCTTCGGAGGTGATATAAGCGGGGACTTCCACTACGGCATCGTACGGCAGATTGGTAATCGCGCCGCGGTTTTCCACCATCACCAGATGGCGGCTCCGCAGGTTAAAGGCCAGCGAGCAGGCGACATCGACGATAAACTCGCCGTGGACGCCCACGTGGAAGGCATCCGGCAGGATCCCGGTGCGCTTATACTCTTCGGCTGCGGCGAACAGTTTTTTCTCGCGCCCGTCCATCACTTCATTGGCGCGGGTATAGTCTGGGTTCTGATGCTCCACAATCTGGTTCGGCATCAGGTAATACTGCAGATACGGGTTCGGCAGATATTCCGGGAAGTTGTCCATGATCGGCTTAATGTTGCGCCAGGTTTTTACCCACGAAGGATCCGAATGCTGCGGGTCGGTTTTGGCCGCATCTTCCGTCAGCAGGCCAAACTTCGCGATATGTTTGCGCAGCTCCGGCAGCTTGTCCTCGCCGTCCACCAGCACGCGGGTAAACCAGCCGAAGTGATTCAGACCGAAGTAGTCGACTTCGAGCTTGCGACGATCGACGCCCAGAATCGCCCCCATATTACGCATGGCAGCCACCGGCATATCGCAGATGTTCAGCACCCGCGCATTTGGCCGCAGGCGACGCACGCCCTCCGCGACGATCGCCGCCGGGTTGGAGTAGTTCACGATCCAGGCTTTCTCGTGCGCGTAGCGATCGACCAGATCGATAAGCTCTACCATCGGCAGGATCGTGCGCAGTCCGTACGCCAGGCCGCCAGGTCCGCACGTTTCCTGGCCGACCACGCCGTGACGCAGCGGGATCTTTTCGTCCTGCTCGCGCATTTTATACTGGCCGACGCGCATCTGGGCGAAGACGAAATGTGCGCCGCTGAAGGCCACTTCTGGATCGCTGGTGACGGTGAATCTGATGCTCTGACTGTGGTCGCGAATAACCTTCTCGACGACGGGCGCAATGGTGTTCTGACGCGCCTCGTCGATGTCATAGAGGCGGATTTCGGCCAGCGGGAAATCCTGCAGGCGCACCATCAGGCTTTTCACAATGCCGGGCGTGTAGGTGCTACCGCCGCCGGCAATCGACAGAATGAATGGGGGTGTAAACATCTTTAGCTCCTTTCAGAGAAACGTCTCAACGGCTTCTCGCATTTTTTTGACGTGCAGCCCGTAGACCACCTGAACGTTGTTACCTTGTTTGATAATCCCTTTCGCGCCGGTCGCCTTCAGCCGTGGCTCGTCGATGATGGCGACATCCTTCACCGTGACGCGTAAGCGGGTGTAGCAGTTATCCACCACTTCAATGTTTTCCCGGCCGCCCAGCCCCACCACGATGGATTCGCCCAGCCCGTCGTTATTGCCTTTGGCCTGGTACTCCTGCTTGCTGTACAGGCGCGTCTCCTTATCGTCATCCTCACGGCCCGGCGTTTTCATGTTGAAGCGCAGGATCAGGAAGCGGAACACCACGAAGTAGAGGGCGAACATGATTAGCCCGACCACGATGTACATCGGCCAGTTGGACTTCTCCGTGCCGAGCGGCAGGTTGTAAAGGATGAAGTCGATAATCCCGTTGGCGCCGATGGCGTGAACGCCCAGCAGCGAGAACAGCATCATGCCGATGCCGGTCAGCACCGCGTGCACCACGAACAGCAGCGGGGCGACGAACAGGAAGGAGAACTCAATGGGTTCGGTCACGCCGACCAGCAGCGAGGTCAGCGCCGCCGGGATCAAAATGGCTTTCGCAATGGCTTTACGCTCCGGCTTTGCGGTCATGTACATTGCCAGCGCGGCGGCAGGCAGGCCGAACATCTTGCTGATGCCGCGCGCGTCCCACACCACGGTGCTGCTGAGCTGCTTCACGTTCGGGCAGGCCATCTCGGCGAAGTAGATATTGCGCGCGCCCTGATAGGTTGCACCGCACACCTCCTGCGTGCCGCCCAGCTCGGTATAGAGGAACGGGGTATAAACCAGATGGTGCAGGCCGGTGGGGACCAGAATGCGTTCCAGGAAACCGTAGATTGCCACGCCAAATGGCCCGGAACCTTTGATGGCCAGCGCCAGGGCGCTAATGCCGTGCTGGGCAAATGGCCACAGTTCACTCATCACTACGCCGAGCAGCATGGAGACGGGGAGCATAACGATGGCGACAAAGCAGTGGCCGGAGTAAATCGCCATCGCGCCGTTAAACTGTACGCCGGAGTATTTGTTGTACAAATAGCCGGAAAGCGCCCCCGTCAGGATCCCGGCAAAGACACCCATCTCCAGTACCTGCACGCCCAGCACCATGGTCTGTCCGGCCGCTTTCATCTGGGCTGCTGGCGCCAGCGCGCCCTGCAGCTGTAGCGTGACGTTCATGGCGTTGATGAACACGACAAAGGTCACCAGACCAATCAGCGCGGCATAGCCTTTATCACGCGTCGCCAGACCAATCGGGATCCCGACGGCGAACACCAGAGTCAGGTTCACCAGCACCGACACGGCAGATTTCGCGATAAGCTGACCAGTATGCTGAATCAGCGGATGGCTAAGAAACGGCAGGTATTCAGCGAGGTTACCGTTACCCAGCACGTTACCAAAGGCGATAAACAGACCGACGATCGGTAAGATAAGTACCGGTCCATACAATGATTTTCCGAAATTTTGTAGGGCGTTCACGGCTCGTTTCATGGCTTTCTCTCTTATTGAACCGCGCACTCGGGGTGCGTCATGGTCATAAAACTAGCAGTCTTCAGCCGTGCTTATCCAGCTATCTTCTTGTTTTAAAAACAAATGACGTGAAAGGTAACATGTGACGTTATGTGCTGTGATCGCGGTTCCATCACGGCGTAGCGGCGTGATGCCATTCTGCGAGGCGCTTTCCAGATTCTAAAATTGGACTTTTTGTATTAACGAAACTTGCGGATAATACTTATCCGGACGACGACCAACAGGCTCCATGGGCCAGGGACAAAGGATGAAACCGTTTCGCTTAGCCGCGATATCTCTCGCGCTGCTCACCACGTTTACGCTTGTCGGCTGTGATAACAGCGACGATAAGTCTCAGGCTGCGGCTCCCGCGGCATCCACTGCATCCACACCGAAAGCTGCGGAAAAGCCCACGGCTGAAACGCTGGCTAAGCTTGCCGCCCAGAGTCAGGGAAAAGCGCTGACGCTGCTGGATACCTCAGAAGTCCAGCTCGACGGTGCCGCCACGCTGGTGCTGACCTTTTCTGTTCCGCTGAACCCCGATCAGGATTTCGCGAAAACCGTGCATGTCGTGGATAAGAAAAGCGGCAAGGTTGACGGGGCGTGGGAACTTGCGCCGAACCTGAAAGAGCTTCGCCTGCGCCATCTGGAGCCTAACCGCAATCTGGTCGTCACCGTTGAACGCGATCTGCAGGCGCTGAACAAGGCGACGTTTGGCATTGATTATGAAAAAGCCCTGACCACCCGGGACGTTGAACCCACCGTTGGTTTTGCCAGCCGCGGCTCGCTGCTGCCGGGCAAGGTGGTGGAAGGTCTGCCGGTGATGGCGCTCAACGTCAACAATGTTGATGTCAATTTTTACCGCGTGAAGCCTGAATCGCTGGCTTCCCTTGTCAGCCAGTGGGAGTACCGTAATTCGCTGACCAACTGGGAATCCGATAACCTGCTGAAGATGGCGGAGCTGGTTTACACCGGTCGTTTCGATCTTAATCCGGCGCGCAATACGCGCGAAAAATTGCTGCTGCCCCTGAAGGATATAAAACCGCTCCAGCAGTCTGGCGTTTATATCGCGGTCATGAACCAGGCAGGGCACTACAACTACAGCAACGCCGCGACGCTCTTTACCTTAAGCGATATTGGACTGTCCGCTCACCGTTATCACAACCGCCTGGACATCTTCACCCAGAGTCTGGAAAACGGTGCGGCGCAGTCCGGAGTCACCGTCACCCTGTTGAATGACAAAGGCCAGACGCTTGCCGAAGCAAACAGCGATGCCGACGGCCATGCGAAGCTTGAAACCGACAAAGAGGCCGCGCTGATCCTGGCGAGTAAAGACGGCCAGACTACGCTGCTTGATCTCAAGCTACCGGCCCTCGACCTGGCCGAGTTTGATATCGCAGGGAGCCCGGGCTACAGCAAGCAATTCTTTATGTTTGGCCCACGCGATCTCTACCGCCCGGGTGAAACGGTGATCCTCAACGGCTTACTGCGCGACAGTGACGGCAAGCCACTTCCGGATCAGCCCGTGAAGCTTGACGTGCTGCGTCCGGATGGACAGGTCGCGCGTACGATTGTCGTCAAGCCAGAGAACGGACTCTATCGCTTTAACTATCCGCTGGACAGCGGGGCGCAGACCGGTATGTGGCATATCCGCGCCAACACGGGCGATAACCTGCAGCGCCTGTGGGACTTCCACGTCGAAGATTTTATGCCTGAGCGTATGGCGCTTAACCTGACGGGGCAAAAAACGCCGGTTTCACCGCAGGATAACGTCGACTTTAACGTAGTGGGCTATTACCTGTATGGCGCGCCGGCCAACGGTAATTCTCTGCAGGGCCAGCTTTTCCTGCGTCCGCTGCGTGACGCGGTGGTCGCGCTGCCGGGCTTCCAGTTTGGCGATATCGCCGAGGAGAACCTGAGCCGCAGTCTGGATGAAGTTCAGCTTACCCTTGATGAGCAGGGGCGTGGGCAGGTTTCTACCGAAAGCCAGTGGAAAGAGGTGCACTCTCCGCTGCAGCTGATTCTGCAGGCCAGCCTGCTGGAGTCGGGCGGTCGTCCGGTGACGCGTCGGGCTGAGCAGGCCATCTGGCCGGCGGCTGAGCTGCCGGGTATCCGCCCTCAGTTCGCCAGTAAAGCCGTTTACGACTACCGCACCGATACCACCGTCAACCAGCCGATTGTTGACGAGAACGGCAACGCCAGCTTCGATATTGTTTACGCCGATGCCAGCGGCGCGAAAAAAGCAGTATCCGGTTTGCAGGTTCGCCTGATCCGCGAGCGCCGTGACTACTTCTGGAACTGGTCAGAGAGCGAAGGCTGGCAGTCTCAGTTCGATCAAAAAGACCTGGTCGAAGGCGAGCAGGAGCTGACCCTCAAGGCCGACGAAACGGGTAAAGTCACCTTCCCGGTGGAGTGGGGCTCATACCGTCTGGAAGTTAAAGCGCCTGATGAGATGGTCAGCAGCGTGCGCTTCTGGGCGGGGTATAGCTGGCAGGATAACAGCGACGGCACCGGGGCTGCGCGCCCTGACCGCGTGACGCTGAAACTGGATAAGCCAGCCTATCAGCCTGGCGACACCATCAACCTGCACATTGCCGCACCGGCCGCAGGTAAGGGTTATGCGATGATCGAGTCCAGCGAAGGGCCGCTGTGGTGGAAAGAGATCGACGTTCCGGCAAAAGGGCTTGATCTCGCCATCCCGGTCGATAAGGCCTGGAAACGTCACGATCTCTACCTCAGCACGCTGGTGGTTCGTCCTGGGGACAAATCAAAATCCGCCACGCCGAAACGCGCGGTCGGCCTGCTGCATCTGCCGATGGGCGACGAAAATCGCCGCCTGAATATTGCGCTCGATAACCCGCAGAAGATGCGTCCAAACCAGACGCTCTCGGTGAAGGTGAAAGCCAGTGTGAAAGAGGGGGCCGTGCCGCAGAAGGTGAACGTTCTGGTCTCGGCGGTGGACAGCGGCGTGTTGAACATCACCGATTACGTTACGCCCGATCCGTGGCAGGCGTTCTTTGGTCAGAAGCGCTACGGCGCGGATATCTATGATATCTACGGCCAGGTGATTGAAGGGCAGGGCCGCCTGGCCGCGCTGCGCTTTGGTGGTGACGGTGATGAGCTGAAGCGCGGCGGCAAACCGCCGGTGAACCACGTCACCATCATTGCCCAGCAGGCACAGCCGGTTACGCTGGATGCCAACGGGGAAGGCACGATTACGCTGCCGATTGGAGACTTCAACGGCGAGCTGCGTCTGATGGCGCAGGCCTGGACGGAAGAGGATTTCGGCAGCGGTGAAAGCAAGATTATCGTGGCCGCGCCGGTCATTACCGAGCTGAATACCCCGCGCTTCCTGGCAAGCGGGGACACCTCACGGCTGACGCTGGATATCACCAACCTGACCGACAAACCGCAAACGCTGAACATCGCCCTGACCGCAACCGGCAAACTGTCACTGGAAGGCGAGCAGCCGCAACCGGTGCAACTGCCACCGGGAGCGCGGAGCACCCTGTTTATTCCGGTGCGTGCGCTGGAGGGCTATGGTGACGGTGAGGTGACCGCGCAGGTGACCGGTCTGCAGCTTCCGGGCGAGACCTTCACCCCGCAGCAGAAGAGCTGGAAGATTGGCGTACGTCCGGCGTTCCCGGCGCAGACGGTGAATACTGGTGCCATGTTGAACCCCGGCGAGTCCTGGACCGCACCGGCGCAGCACAGCAACGGTTTCTCTCCTGCCACCCTGCAGGGACAACTGCTGCTGAGCGGCAAACCACCGCTCAACCTGGCGCGCTATATTCGCGAACTGCAGGCGTATCCGTATGGCTGCCTGGAGCAGACCACCAGTGGCCTGTTCCCGTCGCTCTACACTAACGCCGCGCAGCTTACCGCACTTGGGATCAAGGGCGACACCGATGACAAGCGTCGTGCAGCGATTGATATTGGCATCTCCCGCCTGCTGCAGATGCAGCGTGAAGACGGTGGTTTTGCGCTGTGGGATAAAAACGGCCCGGAAGAGTACTGGCTGACCGCCTATGTGACCGACTTCCTGGTGCGCGCGGGCGAGCAGGGTTACAGCGTACCTGCCGATGCAGTGAATAACGCCAACAGCCGCCTACTGCGCTATCTGCAGGATCCGGGCATGATGTCCATTCGCTATAGCGACGATACTCAGGCCAGCAAGTTCGCCGTGCAGGCCTATGCTGCGCTGGTGCTGGCGCGTCAGCAAAAAGCGCCGCTGGGCGCGCTGCGTGAAATCTGGGATCGCCACGGGCAGGCGGCCTCCGGGCTGCCGCTGATGCAGCTGGGCATGGCGCTGAAACTGATGGGCGATGCGCCGCGCAGCCAGCAGGCGCTGGATCTGGCGCTCAAAACGCCGCGTAACGACAGCAAAACCTGGACGGCCGATTACGGCAGCCAGCTTCGCGATAACGCACTGATGCTCTCTCTCCTGGAGGAGTACAAGCTGCTGCCGGATGCGCAAAATACGCTGCTGAATGCCCTGTCTGAAGAGGCCTTCAGCCAGCGCTGGCTGTCAACGCAGGAGAGCAACGCGCTGTTCCTGGCAGGACGCTCGCTGCAAACCCTGTCCGGTACATGGCAGGCGAAAACGTCTCTGTCTGAGACCGCATCAGGCGGCGATAAGTCACAGGTACAAAACGTGAGCGGTGACCAGCTTGGTGCGCTGCAGGTAACCAATACCGGAACGACACCGCTGTGGGTACGCCTGGACAGTACGGGTTATCCGGAATATGCCCCTGAGCCTGGCTCGAACGTGCTGCAGGTTGAACGTCATATCCTGGCAACCGACGGCAGCAGTAAATCGCTCTCTTCCCTGAAGAGCGGTGAACTGGTGCTGGTGTGGCTTGAAGTTAAAGCCAGCCAGAACGTGCCGGATGCGCTGGTAGTAGATCTCCTCCCTGCGGGTCTGGAGCTGGAAAACCAGAACCTGGCGAGCAGCAGCGCCAGCCTGCAGGACAGCGGCAGTGAGGTGCAGAACCTGCTTAGCCAGATGCAGCAGGCGGATATTCAGCATATGGAATTCCGCGACGACCGTTTTGTGGCTGCCGTGCCGGTAAAAGAAGGTCAGCCGGTCACGCTGGTCTATCTGGCCCGTGCCGTGACGCCGGGAACCTACCAGGTGCCGGTGCCGATGGTGGAGTCTATGTACGTTCCGCAGTGGCGGGCAACGGGTGCGGCCAGCGGCCCGCTGATTGTTGTTCCGTAATATGCAGATAGCTCGTCTGACACGCTCCCGCTGGCTATGGCTGGCGGGAGCGCTTCTCGTTTTATGGGGGCTGACTGTCGCCGCCGACCGCCTGTGGCCGTTGCCGCTGAAAGAGGTTAATCCGGCCCGGGTGGTGGTGGATGAGAAGGGCACGCCGCTCTGGCGCTTTGCGGACAGCGACGGTATCTGGCGCTATCCGGTGACGATCGAAGAGGTTTCTCCCCGTTATCTTGAGGCGCTGATCCAGTACGAAGATCGCTGGTTCTGGGATCATCCTGGCGTAAACCCGCTTTCTGTTCTGCGCGCCGCCTGGCAGGATCTCAGCTCTGGCAAAGTCGTCTCAGGCGGCAGTACGCTGACCATGCAGGTAGCGCGCCTGCTGGACCCGCATCCGCGCACCTTTGGCGGCAAGGTTCGTCAGCTCTGGCGAGCAATGCAGCTGGAGTGGCACCTCTCTAAACGCGACATCCTGACGCTCTATCTCAACCGCGCCCCCTTTGGCGGCACGCTGCAGGGCGTCGGTGCTGCAAGCTGGACCTATCTCGGCAAACCGCCGTCGCAGCTCAGCTATTCCGAAGCGGCGCTGCTGGCGGTACTGCCGCAGGCACCCAGCCGCTTACGTCCGGACCGCTGGCCTGAGCGGGCCGAATCGGCGCGCAATAAAGTGCTCGACCGCATGGTCACGCAGGGCGTCTGGTCTGCGAAGCAGGTCAAAGAATCACGGGAAGAATCGGTATGGCTGGCGCCCCGACAGATGCCGCAGCTGGCACCGCTCTTTGCACGCATGATGCTAGGAAAAAGCCGCGACACTAAAATTGTCACCACGCTGGATGCCGGACTACAGCGGCAGCTGGAAGAGCTGGCGATGAACTGGAAGTCCCGACTTCCTGCGCGCAGCTCGCTGGCGATGATCGTCGTGGATCATACTGATATGAAGGTACGCGGCTGGGTTGGATCGGTGGATATTAACGATGACAGTCGTTTCAGCCATGTGGATATGGTCAATGCGATCCGATCCCCGGGATCGGTGCTGAAACCGTTTATCTACGGCATGGCGCTGGACGATGGCCTGATCCATCCCGCCTCGCTGCTCCAGGACGTTCCCCGAAAAACCGGTGATTATCGCCCAGGGAATTTTGACAGCGGGTTCCACGGACCGGTCAGCATGAGTGAAGCGCTGGTGCGCTCCCTCAACCTGCCCGCGGTACAGGTACTGGAAGCCTACGGGCCAAAACGTTTTGCCGGGATGCTGAGTAATGCTGGCCTGCCGCTGATCCTGCCTGCGGGGGCACAGCCGAATCTCTCCCTGATCCTCGGTGGGGCAGGCGCGCGGCTGGCCGATATTGCCGCGGCCTACAGCGCCTTTGCCCGACACGGTAAGGCGGGAAGGTTGCGGTTACAGCCGGGCGATCCGCTCATTGAACGACTGTTACTGTCGCAAGGCTCGGCGTGGATTATTCGCCGTATTCTGGCGAACGAGGCGCAGCCGCTGCCGGATAATGCGTTACCGCAGGTTGCGCCGCTGGCGTGGAAAACCGGCACCAGCTACGGCTACCGTGATGCCTGGGCCATCGGTTTGAATGCCCGTTACGTGATTGGCATCTGGACCGGACGACCGGACGGCACACCGGTGGCGGGGCAGTTTGGTTTCGCCAGCGCGGTTCCGCTATTAAACCAGGTCAATAACCTGCTTCAGTCACGCTCAACGGTAGATGAAGCCCGCCTGCCGCGCGACCCGCGTCCGGAGAGCGTCGGGCGGGGCGTGATCTGCTGGCCGGGCGGCCAGTCGCTGCCGGAAGGGAGTGAAAACTGTCGGCGTCGCCTGTCGAGCTGGCTGCTGGAAGGGAGTGAACCGCCCACGCTGCTATTGCCTGAACAGGAAGGGATACGCGGCATTCGTTTCCCGGTCTGGCTGGATAAAACGGGTAAACGTGTGGCAGCTGATTGCCCTGATGCAACTGAAAAAGTCCTGGATGTCTGGCCGCTGCCGCTGGAGCCGTGGCTGCCCGCAACCGAGCGCCGCGCGGTACGGGTCCCGCCTTCATCAACAACCTGTCCTCCGCTGTCTCAGGACGCACCTGCACCGCTCATCCTGACCGGCGTGCGCGAAGGGGCCGTCATTAAACGTCTGCCGGGGGAATCCCGCGTTTCGCTGCCGCTTCAGGCGACCGGCAACAGCGGTGAGCGCTGGTGGTTTTTGAACGGTGAACCGCTGAGTGTGAAGGGAAGGGTTTACACATTACAGCTTGATAAGTCGGGCGATTATCAGTTACTCGTCATGGATGAGACCGGGCAGGTCGCGACGGTGAATTTTACGCTGCAGTGATCTGAAAACAGCTTTCAGATGTGAGCTGTTGCTAAAACTCGTCTTATTTTAAAAAAATGTTACCTGAATCCATAGGCAATGGCGCTATTGCTCATTATAATCCGCGCCACACCATACTCAGGTATGCAAAACAACAGAACATTGACAGAGGTTATCATGGCTATTGAACGTACTTTTTCCATCATCAAACCAAACGCGGTGGCAAAAAACGTTATTGGCAGCATCTTCGCTCGCTTTGAATCTGCAGGGTTCAAAATTGTTGGCACCAAAATGCTGCACCTGACCGTTGAGCAAGCTCGCGGCTTCTACGCTGAGCACGAAGGTCGCCCATTCTTTGACGGCCTGGTTGAGTTCATGACCTCCGGTCCAATCGTGGTATCCGTGCTGGAAGGCGAAAACGCAGTTCAGCGTCACCGTGACCTGCTGGGCGCAACTAACCCGGACAACGCGCTGGCAGGTACTCTGCGCGCTGACTATGCGGACAGCTTCACCGAGAACGGCACCCACGGTTCTGACTCTGTTGAATCTGCTGCACGCGAAATCGCTTTCTTCTTCGCAGAAGGTGAAGTGTGTCCACGTACCCGTTAATTTAACGGTTTCGTTTACACATTATTTTCGTAAATGCCGCGTCCAGACGTGGCATCCCTGCGCCAGACTTTGTACAATGCAACGCCCCGGACGAGCAGACCGCTTTCCGGGGCGTTTCTATTCAACCCTCCATGGGCCATAACGTGTAACAACGAGGCCGGAAAATATTATGTCTGAACTAGTGAATACCTCCGAAGTCGCCATTCCTGCGGTTCCCAATAAAAATGGAAAAATCAACCTGCTGGATCTGAACCGTCAGCAGATGCGCGAGTTCTTTAAAGAGATGGGCGAAAAGCCGTTTCGTGCCGATCAGGTCATGAAGTGGATGTACCATTACTGCAGCGACAATTTTGATGACATGACCGACATCAACAAGGTCCTGCGCAACAAGCTCAAAGAAGTGGCTGAAATCCGTGCACCGGAAGTGGTGGAAGAGCAGCGCTCCGCGGACGGCACCATCAAATGGGCGATTGCGGTCGGCGATCAGCGCGTTGAGACCGTCTACATCCCGGAAGAAGACCGCGCCACGCTGTGCGTCTCCTCTCAGGTGGGTTGTGCACTGGAGTGCAAATTCTGCTCAACCGCGCAGCAAGGCTTTAACCGTAACCTGCGCGTGTCAGAAATTATCGGCCAGGTCTGGCGTGCCGCGAAAATCGTGGGTGCGGCAAAAGTAACCGGTACGCGTCCTATCACCAACGTGGTGATGATGGGGATGGGTGAGCCGCTGCTGAACCTGACCAACGTGGTGCCGGCGATGGAAATCATGCTGGATGACTTCGGTTTTGGTCTGTCCAAGCGTCGCGTCACGCTGTCTACCTCTGGCGTTGTGCCTGCTCTGGACAAGCTTGGCGACATGATTGACGTTGCGCTGGCGATCTCCCTGCATGCACCAAACGACGAAATTCGTGACGAAATTGTGCCGATCAACAAAAAGTACAATATCGAAACCTTCCTCGCTGCGGTTCGTCGCTATCTGGAGAAATCCAACGCCAACCAGGGCCGCGTGACCATCGAGTACGTGATGCTTGATCACGTTAACGACGGTACTGAACATGCGCATCAGCTGGCTGAACTGCTGAAAGATACGCCATGCAAAATTAACCTGATTCCATGGAACCCGTTCCCGGGCGCGCCGTATGGCCGTAGCTCGAACAGCCGTATCGACCGTTTCTCCAAGGTGCTGATGGAGTATGGTTTCACCACCATCGTGCGTAAAACCCGTGGTGATGACATTGATGCAGCGTGCGGACAGCTGGCAGGTGATGTTATTGACCGTACCAAACGTACACTGCGTAAACGCATGCAGGGCGAGACGATCGCGGTTAAAGCTGTTTGATTATTATGCACTCGCGGCGCATTATCTGCGCCGTGAAGCATAACCTTACTGAATAATCAGTCAGATTCGTGATGACTGATCAATAATTACGGTGCGTTTCATTCGACTTTCGGGCAGTATGTAACGACGTAACAACAGTTTAGCCGTACGGGCAGGGCTGTACTGTCATCTCCGGGCTGACAGTCTTATACTCTCTGTTCAAGGTTAACTGACCAGAAGTTTCGCGGTGCGGGTGGCATTGTGACTCACCGGCGCCTGAACCCTTATTTTTCACGTACCAGTAGTTGTAGCGAATGAATACTGAAGCCACTCACGACCAACATGAAGCACTCTCCACTGGCGTTCGTCTTCGCAACGCCCGTGAACAACTCGGACTCAGCCAGCAAGCCGTTGCGGAACGCTTGTGCCTGAAGGTTTCCACGGTTCGCGATATTGAAGAAGATAAGGCACCCGCCGATCTGGCTTCAACTTTCCTGCGCGGTTATATCCGCTCTTACGCAAAACTGGTGCACATCCCCGAAAACGAATTACTGCCAATGATGGAGAAGCAGGCCCCGGTCCGTGCAGCAAAAGTTGCGCCGATGCAGACCTTCTCCCTGGGGAAACGTCGTAAAAAACGTGATGGCTGGCTGATGAGCTTTACCTGGCTGGTGCTGTTTGTGGTGATCGGTCTGACCGGTGCATGGTGGTGGCAAAACCACAAGGCGCAGCAGGAAGAGATCACCACCATGGCCGATCAATCCTCCGCTGAACTCAACCAGGCCGGAAGTGAGAACGGCCAGAGCGTGCCGCTGAATACCGACGGCGCAGCGTCCACCAGCGAACCACAGACCGCAACGCCAGACGCGTCGGCAACCGGTGCAGCACAGGCCCCGGCAGCAACGGCTAACACCGCTGCTCCGCAGGCTCAGGATCAAAACGCGGTTGTTGCCCCTTCTCAGGCTAATGTTGATACTGCGGCGAACGCGCCTGCGGCTACTCAGCCTGCAGACAATAGCGCTGCAACTCTGCCAACCAGCCCGGCGGATACGGCCACAGCAGCCGATCCCAACGCGCTGGTGATGAACTTCAGCGCCGACTGCTGGCTGGAAGTGACTGACGCGACAGGTAAAAAACTGTTCAGCGGCCTGCAGCGTAAAGATGGCACGTTAAACCTAACTGGCCAGGCTCCTTATAAACTTAAAATCGGCGCTCCGGCAGCGGTACAGATCCAGTATCAAGGAAAACCTGTCGACCTGAGCCGCTTTATCAGAACTAACCAGGTTGCACGTCTTACCGTTAATGCCGAACAATCAGCAGCACAGTAACAGACGGGCAACGCGGGAGATTTTTCATGCATAACCAGGCTCCGATTCAACGTAGAAAATCGAAACGGATTTACGTTGGGAATGTGCCAATCGGCGATGGGGCACCTATCGCCGTTCAGTCGATGACCAACACGCGCACCACCGATGTGGAAGCGACGGTCAATCAAATCAAAGCATTAGAACGTGTAGGCGCGGACATTGTTCGCGTTTCCGTCCCAACCATGGATGCCGCCGAGGCGTTCAAGCTGATCAAACAGCAGGTCAGCGTTCCGCTGGTGGCTGATATCCACTTCGACTACCGCATCGCACTGAAAGTGGCTGAATACGGCGTCGATTGCCTGCGTATTAACCCGGGCAACATCGGTAACGAAGAGCGTATCCGCATGGTCGTGGACTGCGCCCGCGATAAAAATATTCCTATCCGTATCGGCGTTAACGCCGGTTCCCTGGAGAAAGATCTCCAGGAAAAATACGGCGAGCCAACGCCGCAGGCGCTGCTCGAATCCGCCATGCGCCACGTCGATCATCTCGATCGTCTTAACTTCGATCAGTTTAAAGTCAGCGTAAAAGCCTCCGACGTGTTCCTGGCGGTGGAGTCTTACCGTCTGCTGGCAAAGCAGATCGACCAGCCTCTGCACCTCGGGATCACCGAAGCGGGCGGCCTGCGCAGCGGCTCTGTAAAATCTGCGATCGGTCTGGGGCTGCTGCTATCTGAAGGGATCGGTGACACCCTGCGCGTCTCGCTGGCGGCCGATCCGGTCGAAGAGATCAAGGTCGGTTTCGATATCCTGAAATCACTGCGTATTCGCGCGCGCGGGATCAACTTCATTGCCTGCCCAACCTGCTCACGTCAGGAGTTTGATGTGATCGGGACGGTGAATGCCCTGGAGCAACGTCTGGAAGACATTATCACCCCGATGGACGTCTCCATCATCGGCTGCGTGGTAAACGGTCCGGGTGAAGCACTGGTGTCAACCCTGGGCGTCACCGGCGGTAACAAGAAAAGTGGTCTCTATGAAGATGGCGTTCGAAAAGATCGTCTGGATAATAGCGACATGATCGACCAGCTTGAAGCCCGCATCCGCGCCAAAGCCGCCATGATGGACGAAACACAGCGTATCAGCGTTCAGCAGGTTGAAAAATAACGTGATGGGAAGCGTGCCGCTTCCCATGTATGATTGAACCCATTCTTTGGGTTTTTTTTGTATATAGAAAGAGAATAAACGTGGCAAAAAACATTCAAGCCATCCGCGGCATGAACGATTATCTGCCTGGCGAAACCGCCATCTGGCAGCGCATTGAAGGCACGCTGAAGCAGGTGCTCGGCAGCTACGGTTACAGCGAAATCCGTTTGCCGATTGTAGAGCAGACCCCGTTATTCAAACGCGCGATTGGTGAAGTCACCGACGTGGTTGAAAAAGAGATGTACACCTTTGAGGACCGCAACGGCGACAGCCTGACCCTGCGTCCGGAAGGTACGGCGGGCTGCGTACGCGCCGGCATCGAACATGGTCTTCTGTACAATCAGGAGCAGCGCCTGTGGTATATCGGCCCGATGTTCCGCCACGAACGTCCTCAGAAAGGGCGTTATCGCCAGTTCAATCAGCTGGGTGTGGAAGTCTTTGGCCTGCAGGGCCCGGACATCGACGCCGAACTGATTATGCTGACCGCCCGCTGGTGGCGCGCCCTCGGTATCGCCGATCACGTTTCCCTTGAGCTGAACTCTATCGGTTCTCTGGAAGCACGCGCTAACTACCGCGATGCGCTGGTCGCGTTCCTGGAACAGCATAAAGAGAAGCTGGACGAAGACTGCAAACGTCGCATGTACAGTAACCCGCTGCGCGTTCTGGATTCCAAAAACGCGGATGTTCAGGCACTGCTGAACGATGCGCCTGCGCTGGGTGACTACCTGGATGAAGAATCTCGCGAACACTTCGCGGGCCTGTGCAAGCTGCTTGAAGCGGCAGGCATCGCCTATACCGTGAACCAGCGCCTGGTACGCGGTCTGGACTACTACAACCGTACCGTGTTTGAGTGGGTGACCTCCAGCCTCGGCTCTCAGGGCACCGTATGCGCGGGCGGCCGTTATGACGGTCTGGTTGAGCAACTTGGCGGTCGCGCAGCGCCTGCTGTTGGCTTCGCGATGGGCCTTGAGCGACTTGTTTTGCTGGTTCAGGCAGTTAATCCGGAATTTAAAGCAGAATCCGTTGTCGATATATACCTGGTAGCCTCAGGCGCGGAAACGCAGTCTGCGGCGATGCAGCTTGCCGAACGCGTGCGCGATGCGCTGCCGGGCGTTAAGCTGATGACCAACCATGGCGGCGGCAACTTCAAAAAACAGTTTGCTCGTGCCGATAAGTGGGGCGCAAGTATTGCACTGGTGCTGGGTGAGTCCGAAGTGGCTAACGGCGAAGTGGTGGTGAAGGACCTGCGCTCTGGTGAGCAGACAACGGTAACGCAGGACGGCGTTGCGGCGCACTTGCGCACTCTATTGGGCTAAGGAGAAGGACTGCGTGGAAATTTACGAGAACGAACACGATCAGGTCGACGCGATTAAACGCTTCTTTGTTGAAAACGGCAAAGCGCTGGTTGTTGGGGTTATTTTAGGTGTCGGTGCGCTGGTGGGCTGGCGTTACTGGAACAGTCATCAGGCGGATTCCGCGCGCGGCGCGTCACTGTCCTATGAAAATACCGTGAGCGCAATTCGTGCCGATCAGCCGCAAACGCTGACTGCGGCAGAAAAATTTGCGGCTGACAACAAAAACACCTACGGTGCACTGGCTGCGCTGGAAGTGGCTCAGCAGTACGTTGATAAGAACGAACTGGATAAAGCCGCTGCTCAGCTCTCTCAGAGCCTTGCTGCGGCCAGCGATGAGAACCTGAAAGCGGTGATCAATCTGCGCCTGGCACGTATTCAGGTTCAGCAGAAAAAAGCTGACGATGCGCTGAAAACGCTCGATACCATCAAAGGCGAAGGTTTTGCTGCCATCGTTGCCGATCTGCGCGGTGAAGCACTGCTGAGCAAAGGTGACAAAGCGGGCGCGCGTAAAGCGTGGCAAGCTGGCGTAGAGAGCAATGCTTCACCTGCGCTGAGCGAAATGATGCAGATGAAAATAAATAATTTGTCCGTCTGAGAGGGACCCGATGCAATTGCGTAAATTACTTCTGCCAGGACTGCTTTCTGTTACGTTATTGAGTGGTTGTTCACTGTTCAGTGGCGAAGAAGACGTTGTGAAAATGTCCCCACTGCCGACGGTTGAAAACCAGTTTACCCCATCCACCGCGTGGGATGTCTCCGTGGGCAATGGGATTGGTGATTTCTATTCCAACCTTCATCCGGCGTATGCAGACAGCGTTGTCTATGCCGCTGACCGCAAAGGTACCGTGAAAGCGGTGAACGCCGATGACGGGAAAGAAGTCTGGTCCGTTAACCTGGCGGAAAAAGACGGCTGGTTCTCCCGTAAGCCTGCACTGCTGTCTGGCGGTCTGACCGTCGCCGGTGGTCATGTCTACGTGGGCAGCGAAAAAGCGCAGGTTTATGCGCTAAACAGCAGCGACGGCTCCATAGCCTGGCAAACAACCGTAGCGGGTGAATCCCTGTCTCGTCCGGTGGTGAGCGACGGCCTGGTGCTGATTCATACCAGCAACGGCCAGCTGCAGGCGCTGAACGAAGCGGACGGTCTGGTGAAATGGACCGTTAACCTGGATATGCCTGCGCTCTCTCTGCGCGGCGAATCTGCGCCGGCTACCGCATTTGGTGCTGCCATTGTGGGCGGTGACAACGGTCGCGTGAGCGCAGTGCTGATGCAGCAGGGCCAGATGATCTGGCAGCAGCGTATCTCTCAGGCCACTGGCTCAACGGAAATTGACCGTCTGAGCGATGTCGACACAACGCCGGTCATCGTTAACGGTGTGGTTTACGCCCTGGCCTATAACGGCAACCTGACCGCGCTGGATCTGCGCAGCGGCCAGATCATGTGGAAACGTGAGCTGGGCTCTGTGAACGATTTCGTCGTTGAAGGTAACCGCATCTATATGGTTGACCAGAACGACCGTATTCTGGCGCTGAGCACCGAAGGCGGCGTGACGCTGTGGACGCAAAGCGATCTGCTGCACCGTCTGCTGACCTCGCCAGCATTGTACAACGGTAGTCTGGTGGTCGGCGACAGCGAAGGGTATATGCACTGGATCGATCCGGATAATGGCCGCTTTGTTGCACAGCAAAAAGTCGACAGCTCCGGTTTCCTGACCGATCCGGTTGTGGCCGACGGCAAACTGCTGATTCAGGCAAAAGACGGCACGCTGTACGCGATCACGCGTTAATTACCCGGCGGTTGTAGTATACTAAACGGCTCCTGTTCACTCAGGAGCCGTTTTGACATTTTTAAAAACGCCGCAAAAGCGACGTTATTTTGAATTTTATGAGGCTTCAAACATGGTACCTGTGGTCGCGCTTGTCGGGCGCCCTAACGTTGGAAAATCCACTCTTTTTAACCGTTTAACACGCACCCGTGATGCGCTGGTTGCGGATTTCCCGGGGCTGACGCGTGACCGTAAGTACGGTCGTGCAGAGGTGGAAGGACGCGAGTTCATCTGTATTGATACCGGTGGTATTGACGGCACAGAAGACGGCGTTGAAACCCGCATGGCGGAGCAGTCGCTGCTGGCGATTGAAGAAGCGGATGTGGTGCTGTTTATGGTGGATGCGCGCGCTGGCCTGATGCCGGCGGACTCCGCTATTGCCAAACACCTGCGTTCACGCGAAAAGCCGACCTTCCTGGTTGCGAACAAAACTGACGGTATTGATGCCGATCAGGCCGTCGCGGATTTCTGGTCTCTGGGCCTGGGTGAGATCTACCCAATTGCGGCATCGCACGGCCGCGGCGTCACCAGCCTGCTGGAAACCGTTCTGCTGCCGTGGGTTGACGAAGTGAACCCACCGGAAGAAGTAGACGAAGACGCTGAATACTGGGCGCAGTTCGAAGACGGAGAAGAGGGCGAAGAAGAGCCTGAAGACGACTTCAACCCGCAGGATCTGCCGATCAAGCTGGCTATCGTGGGTCGTCCAAACGTAGGTAAGTCTACGCTTACTAACCGTATTCTGGGTGAAGAGCGCGTAGTCGTTTACGACATGCCGGGCACCACGCGTGACAGCATCTACATCCCAATGCAGCGCGATGAACGTGAGTATGTCCTCATCGACACCGCCGGGGTGCGTAAGCGCGGGAAAATCACCGATGTGGTGGAAAAATTCTCCGTTATCAAAACCCTGCAGGCGATCGAAGATGCCAACGTGGTGCTGCTGGTTATCGACGCGCGTGAAGGTATCTCCGATCAGGATCTCTCTCTGCTCGGCTTTATCCTCAATAGTGGGCGCTCACTGGTTATCGTGGTCAACAAGTGGGATGGCCTGAGCAATGAAGTGCGTGAGCAGGTGAAAGAGACCCTCGACTTCCGTCTGGGCTTTATCGACTTTGCCCGCGTGCACTTTATCTCTGCGCTGCACGGCAGCGGCGTGGGTAACCTCTTCGAATCCGTGCGTGAAGCGTATGACAGCTCCACCCGTCGCCAGAGCACCGCGATGTTGACGCGCATCATGAATATGGCTGCGGAAGACCATCAGCCGCCGCTGGTGCGCGGCCGTCGCGTGAAGCTGAAATATGCCCACGCCGGTGGTTATAACCCGCCAATCGTAGTAATTCACGGCAACCAGGTGAAAGACCTGCCGGATTCCTACAAGCGCTATCTGATGAACTACTTCCGTAAATCGCTGGACGTAATGGGTACGCCTATCCGTATCCAGTTCAAGGAAGGGGAAAACCCGTTTGCCAACAAGCGCAACACCCTGACGCCAAACCAGATGCGTAAGCGTAAGCGCTTGATTAAGCACATTAAGAAAAGCAAATAAGCTTTGTCTGCTTCACGAAAGCCCGCGTTTATCGCGGGCTTTTTTTTGCCTGGTCATACCGCCGGTTTTCTCTGTGTGAAGTCAATCACTATTCACTTTTAACCATGTTTAAATCTAAGAAAGTAGACAATCGTCGAATTTTCATCTTAAAGTCCAGGGTTCGGTACTAGACAAAACTAGCGCCTGGTTATCAAATGGTTAACTAACTTTTCGCCGCATGTAAAAAATCGGCCAGATACGTAACTGGCCGGCGTACCTGCTGGTGTTTACAAGCACGACGACATACCTTTCGGGAGAATTATGCAATCCACTGTTAATCAAAAAGAGAGCCGAACGTTCTTCGGCCATCCGTATCCGCTCGGTTCCCTGTTCTTCACCGAGATGTGGGAGCGTTTCTCGTTTTACGGCATCCGTCCGTTACTGATCCTGTTTATGGCCGCCACCGTCTATGACGGCGGGATGGGCCTGGCGCGTGAAAACGCCTCGGCGATTGTCGGTATCTTTGCCGGTACCATGTACCTGGCCGCGCTGCCGGGCGGCTGGCTGGCCGATAACTGGCTGGGTCAGCAGAGAGCCGTCTGGTACGGTTCGATCCTGATTGCGCTCGGTCACCTGTCGATCGCGCTCTCTGCTGTGATGGGCAACAACCTGTTCTTTATCGGCCTGATGTTCATCGTGCT
Source organism: Enterobacter sp. EGD-HP1 (assembly GCF_000733275.2). Lineage (NCBI taxonomy): Bacteria > Pseudomonadati > Pseudomonadota > Gammaproteobacteria > Enterobacterales > Enterobacteriaceae > Enterobacter > Enterobacter sp. EGD-HP1. Next base: position 15,465 of record NZ_AVOP01000009.1, on the reverse strand, counting down.
TGGCTCCGGGCTGTTCAAAACCTGTATCTCGGTGATGGTCGGCACCCTCTATAAAAAAGGCGACGCGCGTCGTGACGGCGGTTTCTCGCTGTTCTATATGGGCATCAACATGGGCTCGTTCATCGCGCCGCTGATTTCCGGCTGGCTGATCAAAACCCACGGCTGGCACTGGGGCTTTGGTATTGGCGGCATCGGGATGCTGGTTGCGCTGATTATCTTCCGCGTGTTTGCCGTTCCGGCGATGAAACGCTATGACGGCGAAGTCGGTCTCGACTCTACCTGGAACAGCCCGGTGGTGAAGCGTAACGGCGTGGGCGTTTGGCTGCTGGCGCTGGCGGCAGGCGTGGCAACGATCGTAACGCTGATTGCGCAGGGCGTGATTGTGATTAACCCGGTCGCGGTAGCCAGCGTGCTGGTCTACGTGATTGCGGCGTCCGTTGCCCTCTACTTTATTTATCTGTTTGTTTTTGCGGGGCTGAACCGTAAAGAGCGCGCCAGGCTGCTGGTCTGCTTTATTCTGCTGATCTCCGCGGCGTTCTTCTGGTCCGCGTTCGAACAAAAGCCAACGTCGTTCAACCTGTTTGCCAACGACTACACTAACCGCATGATCGGTGATTTCGAAATCCCGGCGGTGTGGTTCCAGTCAATCAACGCCCTGTTCATCATCCTGCTGGCACCGGTGTTTAGCTGGGCATGGCCGAAGCTGGCGAGTAAAAACATTCGTCCGAGCAGCATCACCAAGTTTGTTATTGGTATTCTGTGCGCGGCGGCGGGCTTTGGCCTGATGATGCTGGCGGCACAGAACGTGCTGAGCAGCGGTGGGGCGGGCGTGTCGCCGTTCTGGCTGGTGGGCAGCATCCTGATGCTGACGCTCGGCGAACTGTGCCTGAGCCCGATTGGCCTGGCGACCATGACGCTGCTTGCGCCGGAAAGAATGCGCGGTCAGATGATGGGGCTGTGGTTCTGCGCCAGCGCGCTGGGTAACCTGGCGGCGGGCCTGATTGGCGGCCATGTGAAGGCCGATCAGCTGGATATGCTGCCGGATCTCTTTGCGCGCTGCTCCATCGCGCTGCTAATCTGTGCCGCGGTACTGATCGTTCTCATTGTTCCGGTTCGCCGCATGCTGGAAAATGCGCAGACTAAACCGGCAGCTGAAGCCTGATAATGTTCAGCCTACCGGGGCAGTTATCCTGTCCCGGTAAAACCTAACTGGAGAGAATATGTCGATTACCTGCCCGGATTGCCAGACACCGCTGGAACCTCAGAACGGGATAGCGCACTGCGACAGCTGTAATAAAGATATTGCGCTTGAAGCCCGCTGCCCGGAGTGCCATCAGCCACTTCAGGTATTAAAAGCCTGCGGCGCGGTGGACTATTTCTGCCAGAACGGCCACGGTCTTATCTCTAAAAAACGCGTGGAGTTTGTTCGGGCTGAAGGTTAATCGCACACGCAGCCTTCGCCTTTCTGCCACAGTTCGACCAGCGACTCGGGCGCTTCCTGCTCGGGCACCAGCACGATGATATCGGCGTAGTGCGCCTGATTTTGCCCGGTCCAGATAATCTGGATGCGGAAATAGCGCTGGTCGCCGCTGCCGGGTGAAGAGGCTTGCCCGGGCGGCTGGCCGCGTGGAAAAGCCTGCTCCAGGATGCTCACCAGGCGCTGGCGCTGGGCTTCATTGAGCGAGGAGAGCGCGATGGTGCGCTGTCCGCTCAACTTGGGAATAAAAGCGACGCCGCCTTCCCGGGCCAGCTCAACCACGGCGTCATCCGTCAATTCCGGAACCTGCATTTACAACACTCCCACCTGTTCCCAGGCTTGTTTAATGGCCGCTCCAGCGTCGCCGCCGGAGCGTTTCTCTCCGTGCGCGATCGTCAGTTTTGCGAAGGCCTCAAAATCCGCATCCTGCGCCAGATTGCGATCGCAAACCGTGTCGTACCAGGCATAACCCGCTTTTTCCCAGGCGTAGCCGCCGATCGCCGTCGCGGCCAGATAAAATGCCCGGTTAGGGATGCCGGAGTTCAGATGCACGCCGCCGTTGTCCTCGCGCGTTTTAATGAAATCTTTCATGTGCGCGGGCTGCGGGTCTTTGCCGAGCAGCGGATCGTCATAGGCGGTGCCGGGTTCAGACATCGAGCGCAGCCCTTTGCCGTTGATCCCTTTCGCCAGCAGCCCTTCACCAATGAGCCAGTCAGCTTTATCGGCGGTTTGCTTCAGATGGTACTGTTTAACCAGCGAGCCAAACACGTCCGACAGCGACTCGTTCAGCGCGCCCGACTGTTCGAAATAGATAAGCCCGGCTTCGGTTTCGGTCACGCCGTGGCTTAGCTCGTGCGCCACCACGTCGATGGCGATGGTAAAGCGGTTAAATATTTCCCCGTCACCGTCGCCGAATACCATCTGCTGACCGTTCCAGAAGGCGTTCTGATATTCCCGGCCGTAGTGAACGGTGCCGGTCAAAATAAGCCCTTTATTATCGAGCGAATCACGCTGATATTCTTTCCAGAAGAAATCATGGGTGATACCTAAATAGTTATAGGCTTCATCCACCGCCACATCGCCGTTCGACGGCTGGCCTTCGTAACGCACCTGCGTACCCGGCAGCTCCTGGGTTTGCTTCGCGTCGTAAATATCGCGCTCCAGCTGTCCGGCTTTATTCACGTGGGGCGCGGCGGGTTTGCCGGGCATGTGGGCCATCAGCGTCTGGACGTGGGTTAAGGTCTGACGGGCACAGCGCTGCTGCGGCTCGGAACCGCTTTCGATAATACGACGAAGAATATAAGGGGGAATAACGCTATGAAGATGGGGCATGCTGCTCTCCTTATTAAAAAAGGGAATAGCAGCAGTATAGTAAGTAACCGGCGAAGAATTATCCGGTTTTACGCTGACGCGCCTTTTTCACCGGTTTAATTGATTTCACTTCGCTTTCTACCCAGCCGTCTGAAAGACGCGTCGTCAGCACATCGCCGGCTTTCACCTGTTTGGTCTGCTTCAGCACTTTGCCGTCCGTCGCCGTCGTCACGCTATAGCCGCGCGCCAGCGTGGAGAGGGGGCTGACCGCTTCAAGATGGGTCACCGCATTGCCAAAACGCTCGCGGGTGGTGCTCAGGCGCGCCCGGATTGTCTCCGCCAGACGATACTCCAGCTGCTGGATCCGCGTTTGCGCGCGATAAATTTTCGGCTGCGGGTTCTGCTGGTTCAGGCGCTGCGTCACGCGCAGCTGGCGCGATACTGCGCGCTTAAGCTGCGCGTCCACCGCAACGCTCATGCGCTGACGCAGACGATCCAGCACGGTCTGCTGACGCGCCAGACGCAGCTGCGGATGCTGCTGCTGAAGTCGATGATGAAGCTGGGTAAAGCGGCGGGTACGGTTGGCAAGGAAGTAGTCCATCGCCATCTCAAGGCGCTGCTGGCCGTTCTGAATCTGACGCAGCAGCTCCAGCTGGTTGCGGCTGACCACTTCCGCCGCCGCGGACGGCGTAGGCGCGCGCAGATCCGCGACAAAATCGGCTATCGTTACGTCCGTTTCGTGGCCGACGGCGCTCACCACGGGGATAAGGCTGGCAAAGATTGCCCGCGCCACGCGCTCGTCGTTAAAGCTCCATAGATCCTCCAGCGAGCCGCCGCCGCGCCCGACGATTATTACGTCGCACTCCTGACGGGCGTTCGCCAGCTCAATGGCGCGAACGATCTGGCCCGGCGCATCGTCACCCTGAACGGCGGTCGGGTAGATGATGACGGGCAGGGAAGGGTCGCGACGCTTCAGCACGTGCAAGATATCGTGCAGTGCCGCACCGGTTTTCGAGGTGATGACCCCAACGCAGTGGGCAGGAGAGGGCAGCGGTTTTTTGTACTGCTGGTCGAACAGCCCTTCGGCAGAGAGCCTGGCTTTTAGCTGTTCATACTTCTGCTGCAGCAGCCCTTCGCCCGCAGGCTGCATGCTCTCGACGATGATCTGATAATCGCCGCGCGGCTCATACAGTGTGATGTTGGCGCGAACCAGAACCTGCTGGCCGTGCTGGGGGCGGAACGTCACGCGGCGGTTGCTGTTGCGGAACATCGCGCAGCGCACCTGGGCGGTGTCGTCTTTTAAGGTAAAGTACCAGTGACCGGAGGACGGCTGCGTGAAGTTTGAGATCTCACCGCTGATCCAGACCTGCCCCATTTCCTGCTCAAGCAGCAAACGCACCGTCTGATTAAGGCGGCTGACGGTATAAATTGAGGGGGATTGAGAGGATAACATGTGAGCGGGATCAAATTCTAAATCAGCAAGTTATTCAGTCGATAGTAACCTGCTGAGAGGTGAGCGCAAGCATTTTTTTTAAAAAAGTGTGGATGCAATCGGTTACGCTCTGTATAATGCCACGGCAATATTTAACCACCCAGGTCAGAGATATTGCCCATGCTACGTATCGCTAAAGAAGCACTGACGTTTGACGACGTCCTCCTCGTTCCCGCTCACTCCACCGTTCTGCCGAATACTGCCGATCTCAGCACGCAGTTGACGAAAACCATTCGTCTGAACATTCCTATGCTCTCCGCAGCAATGGACACCGTGACTGAAGCGCGTCTGGCTATCGCCCTGGCACAGGAAGGCGGCATTGGCTTTATCCACAAAAACATGTCTATCGAGCGTCAGGCGGAAGAAGTTCGCCGCGTGAAGAAACATGAATCCGGCATCGTGTCTGACCCACAGACCGTTCTGCCAACCACCACGCTGCACGAAGTGAAGGCCCTGACCGAACGTAACGGCTTTGCCGGTTACCCGGTTGTGACCGAAGAGAACGAACTGGTCGGTATTATCACCGGTCGTGACGTACGTTTCGTGACTGACCTGAACCAGCCTGTCAGCGTCTACATGACCCCAAAAGAGCGCCTGGTTACCGTTCGCGAAGGTGAAACCCGCGACGTCGTGCTGGCAAAAATGCACGAAAAACGCGTTGAAAAAGCGCTGGTTGTTGACAGCAGCTTCCACCTGCGCGGCATGATCACCGTTAAAGACTTCCAGAAAGCAGAACGTAAGCCTAACGCCTGTAAAGACGAGCATGGCCGTCTGCGCGTTGGCGCTGCGGTTGGCGCAGGTGCCGGCAACGAAGAGCGCGTTGACGCGCTGGTTGCTGCGGGCGTTGACGTCCTGCTGATTGACTCCTCTCACGGCCACTCCGAAGGCGTTCTGCAACGTATTCGTGATACCCGTGCTAAATATCCTGATCTGCAGATCATCGGCGGTAACGTGGCCACTGGCGCAGGCGCTCGCGCGCTGGCTGACGCCGGCTGCAGCGCGGTGAAAGTGGGTATCGGCCCTGGCTCTATCTGTACCACCCGTATCGTGACCGGCGTGGGCGTTCCACAGATCACCGCGGTGTCTGACGCGGTGGAAGCGCTGGAAGGCACCGGTATTCCGGTTATCGCTGACGGCGGTATCCGCTTCTCTGGCGACATCGCCAAAGCGATCGCCGCGGGCGCCGCTGCCGTGATGGTCGGCTCCATGCTGGCCGGTACCGAAGAATCCCCGGGCGAAATCGAACTCTACCAGGGCCGTTCTTACAAATCTTACCGCGGCATGGGCTCCCTGGGCGCGATGTCCAAAGGTTCCTCTGACCGTTACTTCCAGACCGATAACGCCGCAGACAAACTGGTACCGGAAGGTATCGAAGGTCGCGTTGCCTATAAAGGCCGTCTGAAAGAGATCATTCACCAGCAGATGGGCGGCCTGCGTTCCTGTATGGGTCTGACCGGCTGTGGTACCATTGACCTGCTGCGTACCAAAGCGGAATTCGTACGCATCAGCGGTGCGGGTATCCAGGAGAGCCACGTTCACGACGTGACGATCACCAAAGAGTCCCCGAACTACCGTCTGGGCTCCTGATAAGTTTCCGCGCCCGGCTTCTGCCGGGCGCTCTGTTTTTGTTTCACTTGCCTCGGAATTAGCGTCAATGACGGAAAACATTCATAAACATCGCATTCTCATCCTGGACTTCGGTTCTCAGTACACTCAGCTGGTGGCGCGTCGCGTACGTGAACTGGGCGTTTACTGTGAGCTGTGGGCGTGGGATGTCACGGAAGCACAGATTCGCGAATTCAATCCAAGCGGCATCATCCTGTCCGGCGGCCCGGAAAGCACCACCGAAGAGAACAGCCCGCGCGCGCCGCAGTACGTGTTCGAAGCTGGCGTACCGGTATTCGGCGTCTGCTACGGTATGCAGACCATGGCAATGCAGCTGGGCGGCCACGTAGAAGGCTCTAACGAGCGCGAGTTTGGCTACGCACAGGTAGAAGTGGTCACCGACAGCGCGCTGGTGCGCGGTATCGAAGACTCCCTGACCGCAGACGGCAAACCGCTGCTGGACGTGTGGATGAGCCACGGTGACAAAGTTACCGCCATCCCGTCTGACTTTGTGACCGTTGCCAGCACCGAAAGCTGCCCGTTCGCGATCATGGCGAACGAAGAAAAACGCTTCTACGGCGTGCAGTTCCACCCGGAAGTGACCCACACCCGTCAAGGTATGCGCATGCTGGAGCGCTTCGTGCGTGACATCTGCCAGTGTGAAGCCCTGTGGACCCCGGCTAAAATCATCGACGACGCCGTTGAGCGTATCCGCCAGCAGGTTGGCGATGACAAAGTGATCCTCGGCCTCTCCGGCGGCGTGGACTCCTCCGTGACCGCGATGCTGCTGCACCGCGCCATCGGTAAAAACCTGACCTGCGTGTTCGTGGACAACGGTCTGCTGCGTCTGAATGAAGCCCAGCAGGTCATGGACATGTTCGGCGACCACTTCGGTCTGAACATCGTTCACGTGGAAGGCGAGCAGCGCTTCCTGGACGCGCTGAAAGGCGAGAACGATCCGGAAGCCAAGCGTAAAATCATCGGTCGCGTGTTCGTAGAAGTGTTCGACGAAGAAGCGCTGAAGCTGGAAGATGTGAAATGGCTGGCGCAGGGCACCATCTACCCTGACGTGATCGAGTCTGCGGCCTCCGCCACCGGTAAAGCACACGTCATCAAATCTCACCACAACGTGGGCGGACTGCCGAAAGAGATGAAGATGGGTCTGGTTGAACCGCTGCGCGAGCTGTTCAAAGACGAAGTGCGTAAGATCGGTCTGGAACTGGGTCTGCCGTACGACATGCTCTACCGTCACCCGTTCCCGGGCCCGGGTCTGGGCGTGCGCGTGCTGGGCGAAGTGAAGAAAGAGTACTGCGACCTGCTGCGTCGCGCGGACGCTATCTTCATTGAAGAGCTGCACAAAGCTGACCTGTACAACAAAGTGAGCCAGGCGTTCACCGTGTTCCTGCCGGTTCGTTCCGTCGGTGTGATGGGCGATGGCCGCAAGTACGACTGGGTTGTCTCCCTGCGTGCGGTGGAAACCATCGACTTCATGACCGCACACTGGGCGCATCTGCCGTATGATTTCTTAGGCCGCGTGTCTAACCGCATCATCAACGAAGTGAACGGTATTTCCCGCGTCGTGTATGACATCAGCGGTAAGCCACCGGCTACGATTGAGTGGGAATGATTTTCCAGCTTCGTAGTTGAATCACTTAAGCCCGTGTAACTGCGGGCTTTTTTATGCTTCTTTTCTTGCCTTCATGTATTTTTTGTATAAATATATGATGCTTACACTTATTTCTTATAATAAAAGGAGTTTGAGATGGTTCCACCAATTGAGTATTTTTTTATTGGAAATATGCATGGATACAAAGATGTTAGATTAGATTTTTATGATTTATATAAAATACTGCTATCTGAAAATGGTCAAGGTAAAACAACTATATTAAAAATCATTGATGCAACATTAAACGGGAATATTAAAAAGCTTAGGGATGTTAATTTTGGTAGTGTAGAGATAAAATTCGCGAGTTCATCTGAACCAATTTCCATTATGAAATCAGATTTGGACTATGACTGGGAGTCAAAGGCTTATCGACATGTTTCTGAAAGGGTTTCTCAAGAAGAGCTTTCAGTGATAATTGACATAATAATGTCAGAAAATAGCCTCAATACTATTAGGAATAAAATTAAAAATTATTACGAAGTTAATTCTAAATCACAACTCAGTCATCCAGACGCAATCAGATCTTCTTTGCCTTTTAGTATGATGGCGTTAAGAGATCTTTTTGAGGAAAAAGAATCGCTCTTTTTGGGTGTTAAGAAAATGGATTTTTTTCAACAAATAGAAGAGAGGTTTACTCTTAAGACATTGTATCTTCCAACTTACAGGAGAGTAGAAGATTTATTGTCTTCTTTGAATGTGGATAAGGATAAACAAGGTCAGGATTATATTCAGTTTGGTTTGACTGATGTAGAGGACAAGTTAGAGTCTATAAAGAAAGAAATACTCACTTCATCGAACGATTCAATGTCACGTATTAACAGTGAGATTTTAAACAGGCTTGTCAACGGCCTAACAGTTAATGATGATGATAGATCTATTATTATCAATAATTCTAATGATATTGAGCTTTTACTTAATCGATTTGGTCGTTCATTAACGCTATCTGATAAGAATAAAATAATAAGTTTAGTAAAGAATGAATATGAAGTTGGAAAAAAGGAAAACGACACCCTCATTTATTTTCTTTCAAAGATGTATAATGCTTTTTTTGAACAGCAAACTAAAGATAAAGCTTTAACGAGATTTGCGGAAGTGTGCTCTAAATATTTTAAGAACAAAAAAATGACCTATGATGCAACATCGATTAGTGTTGTCATTACTTCATTAGAACGAGATGAGCAAATAAAATTTGGCGAGTTATCTTCCGGTGAAAAGCAGATCGTTTCTTTGTTTTCGACGCTAATCCTTGAAAGAGATAGTCGATACTTCATATTATTTGATGAGCCTGAGTTGTCTCTTTCAGTAGAATGGCAGAAAACTCTTATCAAAGATGTTATGGAATGTGAAAGTTGTTCAATGCTGTTGGCTATGACACATAGTCCTTTTATTTTTTCTGGGCTCACAAAGTATACGTCTGACCTCCAATCCTACTTTTTGGAAAAGGAGGGGGAGTAATGTCACGCGTAGAATACCTGACAGAAAGTATGGGTGATACTGAAGTGTTCTTCTTGGAGTACTCTAGGGTTAGGGGAAGTGCGCAGTTGATATTTATAATTGAAGGCAAAGATGATCCTAAGTTTTATACATCTAAGATAGCAAATTTTTTTTATGATAAATGGGATTTTCTCTCTGTTGGTGGGAAAAGTAAAGTCTTAGAGTTACGACTTGCTATTAAAGATAATCCTATATATTGCAAGGATAATACTTTTTTTATGATTGATAAAGATTTTGATGAGGAAATCCTCGAGAAAGATATTTATACCACACCTTCTTATTCCATTGAAAATATTTATTGTGAACCAGAGACGGTAAGGAAGATGCTGGTTGGTGAATGCGGTTTAAGTAACTATAAAATTTATCATCGCAGCGCAATTTTAGAATATCTTACGATGAGATATCTTGGACTTCAGTCATTATTCCACAAAAACAAAAGACTCATTATTGCAAATATTATATTTCTATATGCTAGAAAAGGATCTCTCGATAAAAAAGTGAGCCTTGATAAAATATTAAAAATAAATATTGATATTGAAAAAAATGGTGTTTTAATTAAAATAAATTGGAAGGGTGAGTTTAATAAATTAAAGAACAAAGAGAGAGAATTTTATTAATTTTGTGAAAAATAATGCTCAGGTTAAAGAAATTCTGAGTAATCCCGGGGAAAGGTTTAGAGGCAAGCAGGAGATAGGTTTTTTAAAGGAGTTTGTGAAACTCCTTAAAGATAATACTTTTCTCACTAAAGAGATTGAAGAACACTTTTCTTACAACTTAAAACTTGATAATCCATCATTGCATGATCATATGCTTTCTTCTTTGGCACAATACGTTAGAACGCCAGATTGTCTTATTACTTTCTTCGAGAGTATTAAAAGTGATATCAGAACCTTATCCAAGGTGTAAAAACTTGGATGATTTTTATTTAATATTTGAAATGACTTTTAATTGATGAAGATGTTTAAAAATATCCCATATATTGATACTTTAAATTACTTGTTTTGACAATATAACTTACCCCGTCTCGATCCGAATGGCGGGGGAAAATATTACTCATCAGGATACCTTCGAGGTTGCCACTGAAGCCTTTCTACTCGCTTTTCTTGTCATAGTGCAGCTGTCGCTGGCGACCAGTCTGGCGCAGGCCACGTGCATCAGCGATAAAGTGCGCTGAACCGCAACCTGCTGGACGGTTAGTGGTACGGCGCGCGGCCGCGGGGGGAGGGGGGAGCATCGCGGTGCTGCCACGCAGGCGATGATCCCACAGATTGAAGCGGCGATAAAATCCTACCCGTGGGTGGCCCACCACTTATCATATGTGACCGGGGCCCATCAGCAATACGTTTCTTGCGCTCATTGCTCGGTAAATGCCGGTGCTGAAACTGGATTTACCGGTGAACGCTATTAGTAAAGATTATCGCTCGCTGCTGCATCCGCTGGGTTTGTAAGTGTCCAATATAATCATGCTATTCCGATTACAACATCATCTGTCCGGGATCTCAAAAAGTGCGTGGAACTAAAATGGTCTATTTACAATATCGTCACGATGCAGATGGTCATATTCAGTGTGCAAACACAAGCTAGCCCCCCTGACAAAAATTATCCACTACAGTAAGTGCTCGAAACCTCGACGTAACCAGAGTAAGGGCGATATATAAGAAAGCTGATTATCGTGAACAGCGTAAAGCCAAGATGCAGGACTGAGCTGATATGATTGACGAGTGAGCATTATGGTGCTCGAAAGATCAGTAGTTCAAAATGGGGTGATAAGAATGAATATGGAAGAAGATCGAAAGAAGGCTGTAGCTTCTTTATTGAAGGATATGGAATCCATTGCTGACCGAATGCGTCAGTTGATTGTCAAAATGCCTCCGCATGATTTGCTCGGGTACATCTACGCTCAGCACATGATGAAAAAAATGGGAAACCAAATTGGGGGCGAAAAGCAAGGCCAAGAGGGTAGCCCAGCTGACGTAGTTAATGAAACCCAGTTCTTACTGGAGTATGTTCACGCGGTTCTGGCATCTGAGGCCGCTCCTGCGGATATGGAATTCGACGAAGCACTGTGCGCTGAGTTGTTTGAACGTAGCCGAAAACTGAGAGAGCAGGCCATGTTCTATGCTATGGCCACCTCTGCTGATACCAAAGATGGCATCTTCGGTCCTAATACGGCCGACATTGAATTCCGTGCGAAATCCACTTGGGTCATGATACGCGGAAATCGTTATCAAGTTTTGGAGGGCGAGTTCTATCGCTACGTTCTGGCGCCTCACAATGATGTTTTGGAGGAGGTGTACGGCATTGGTGCCACCGATATTGCGGAAGGCTTTCAGGCCATGGCCGACGCTACTCGTTCTGGGCAGGCCAACGCAATCATTGAGATGATGAAGCAGTTTGAGGCGGTAAAAGCTTTTTCTATAGAGCAAAGTAAGTCGATGGAAGACGCTATGGAGTCATGGATTGCTGAAAATGAGGAGCAGTCCAAAGCGGCCCGGGGGGCGATGGAGGATATGCTTCGCGGCGGTATTGCCAATGTAAGCCGTCACACGAAGTTGCCACCGACTTTGCTAGCAGACTTGTCATACCAGCGAGGAGAAGATACTGAGTTCTTCGCAGCGGGCGATTTTAAGGGGACACCCTTTCGGACACTGCCAGCACGTAAGAAACCTCTAATTCAGCTTGGGTCGGACTACTACGCAGTCGATCCCTGTTTTGCTCGCGATGCGGGGTATCGTGCGCTCCTATTTAATCTCCTTCAGCGAAAGCCGGATTACAATAAGGCCTTTAAAGATAGGCAGAAAATGATGAGCGAAGCAGCCTTTGCCGACATTCTCTATGCCCAGCTTCCGGGAGCCACAGTTCTCCAGGAGGTTTACTACAAGGATCCTGATAGCAAGCAGTGGTCCGAAAACGATACTCTAATCCTGGTCGATGATGTGCTGTTACTAGTTGAGGCTAAGGCTGGTGCAGCTGCCACCATTGCATCTCCGGCGCTTGATTTTGGCCGCCATGCTCAATCAGTGCAGGACTTATTACTCAAGGCATATAAACAATGTGCGCGCTTCTTCAATTATATGAATTCGGCGGATGAAGTGTCCCTCTATCACCTCGTAAATGGCAAATACGAAGAGCGTTGTCGTGTGCGTCGCTCTGACTACCGGCTGATGGTGCCGATTGGGTTGACAGTCGAGTCGTTCTCGCCCTTTTCCACGTACTGTAAAGAATTACCGCAGGTTGAGCCTTTACTTGGAAAGCATGCTTTCATTTCACTGTCCATCGACGATTTGTTTGTGCTCAAGCGACTCTTGCCCACACCCGGGGAGTTCGTCCATTACTTGGAGGTGCGGCAAGCCGTGGCCGGAATACGCGGGGCTCATCTCTTCGACGAGTTCGATCACTTGGGTGCTTACCTGAAGAAGAACCGTTTTGATCAGGATATTATCGAGCAGTTGAAGGAAGAGAAAGCGAACATGGTTATCTGGGATGGCATGAGTGACATCGTTGACAGGACCTTCGAAGGTGAGGAGTGGGAAAGCAAACCGTTCCCAAGTCAGAAGTTCCCGGAGGAGGTTCTGAAGCTGCTTGGAGCACTCGATAGCACCCGAGCTAGCGGCTGGCTTTCAGCAGAGAGTCATATCCGTGACCTAGGAGAGGAAGGCCGGAATAATCTGGCCAAGATGCTGTCCGACCTTCGAAAAACACTGATTCAGCATCCCGTTCGTTACTTTGTTCTGGGCGGGGACGGTGTGCCGCTCTTCGTTTGGCTTCAACGGCATGGCCATCCAATTGACTGGACTAAGGTGAACAATAAGGCCAGCGCAGGTGCGTTGAGCGTCAAGGCTACTAACATCATTGGCATTGTGGCTGAAGTTAGTGCCGATGGTACTTATGTCCAGGCGCGGTCTTTCAAAGTTTACATACCGATGGAGCAAACAGCAGAAAACGCACACATTTATGAAGACGCGGCGAGAATGGGCAATCCTGTACGTACGTTCAATCTCGAACGGGAAAAACAAGTCCACTTTGGTCGCAAGAGCAAAAAGATTGGTCGTAATGTCCCTTGTCCATGTGGCAGTGGCATGAAACACAAGAGATGTCATGGACGGTAGAATCTGCTTAGGAGTTCAAATGTAGGTTGTGCATAAATTTGTGTAATTTACTGATTTTTATCTTTAATTAAAGATTTTATTCATGTTGTGCGAGAGTATTCTCAGCATGAGCCTGAGCTTAATAAACGTCGATGAACAGAAAAAATAAAAAAAACTCCGCATGGTATAGATTGTGGTATCGAGAAAGATATGCTTTGTAACTAACTGTTATTTAAATTTATTTTACTTTCATTGATAATTGAGTGGGAATAATCCCCGTCTGAATTAACATCCAAACCCTCTGCCTGTGCAGGGGGTTTTTTATTTCCTTATTTCCCCTCGCCCAACCTATACGCCAGCGCCACCACCAGCGACTGCACCAGGCACAGCGTCGCCGACTGAGACCGAAACGCATCCACCTGCGCCTCTTTCACCACAAAGCAGAGATCGCTGAACGTCGCCAGGGGGCTTATCTGGCTGTCCGTAATCACGATCTGCCGCGCGCCGACGCTGGCGGCGGTTTCGCTGACCATCACCGTCTCTTCCGCGTATGGCGAGAAGCTGATCGACACCACGATGTCGCGCGCCTTAATGCGGCTGATCTGCTCGCGCAGCATCCCGCCCATGCCGTCGAGCAGGATAGGGCGACACTCGAGGTGGCTCAGGGCGTAGGTGAGGTAGGCCGCAACGCTAAAGGAGCGGCGCAGCCCGGCGATGTAGATGGTGTCGGCGTCGGCCAGCAGCTGTACCGCGCGCTCCAGCATTTCCGGTTCGGCGCGGGCGGCCAGCTGCTGCAGCGCCTGCGCGTTCGAGCGGGCAAACTCCTGCAGAATATCGAGCGGCGTTTCCGGCACGGCCTCGCTCTCCATTTCGCGGAACAGCCGGGCGCGGTCGCTGTAGCTGGCGGTCTCCTCGACCAGGTTCATGCGAAACAGCTGTTTCATTTCGTTGAAGCCGGTGAAGCCAAAGGCGTTGGCAAAGCGGATCAGCGTCGAGGGCGGCACGTCGGCGCGCTCGGCAATGACGGCAACCGTATCAAAGGCCACGCTGTTGGTGTTATCCAGCACGTAGCGGGAGACCTGCTGCAGCCTCTTGCTCAGGCTATCGTAGCGATCGCGGATTTGCTGCTGCAGTTCGTTCAGGCTGGTTGCTGTCGTCATCTTATCCCCCAAATACAGTCTTATGATTCTAAACGCAAAACCGCGTCTTTTAAATGTCGGCCATCCATCTGGCAGCAAAAATGAAACAGAAACTTCAGTCATTTCCTCGCCCGAAATTCCTTAATAGCGCACGCTGCGCCAGTGTTGTTGGCTGTTAACATAAAAATCCATCCTTGATCACAATAATCATCATTTATTTTATTTCAACTTAAAATGGAATATTTGTTTCATATATAGTGTTCAGTACACAGTGTTCAGGTAACAGTCACGTATCAACAGCGAGAGGTTAAGGATGGAGACGGTAGCGAATTTTATTCACGGCGAATGTGTCACCGGTTCAGGCCAGCGCGTTCAGGCGATCTTCAACCCGGCCACCGGCGAGCAGATCCGCCAGGTGGTGATGAGTACGGCGCAGGAAACCGAACAGGCCATTGCCGCCGCGCAGCAGGCGTTTCCGGCGTGGGCGCGCCATGCTCCGCTTAAGCGCGCGCGCGTGATGTTCCGCTTCAAGGCGCTGCTGGAAGAGAACATGGAGCGACTGGCCCGCATCATCAGCGAAGAGCACGGCAAGGTCTTCTCCGATGCGGTGGGCGAACTGACCCGCGGCCTGGAAGTGGTAGAGTTTGCCTGCGGCATCCCGCACCTGCAAAAGGGCGAACACTCGGCGAACGTCGGTACCGGCGTCGACAGCCACTCGCTGATGCAGCCGCTCGGCGTCTGCGCCGGGATCACGCCGTTTAACTTCCCGGCGATGGTGCCGATGTGGATGTTCCCGATTGCGCTGGCGACGGGCAACACCTTCGTGCTGAAGCCGTCGGAAAAAGATCCTTCTCTGGCACTGGCGCTGGCGCAGCTGCTGAAAGAGGCCGGCCTGCCGGACGGCGTGTTCAACGTGGTGCAGGGCGATAAGGAGTCCGTTGACGTGCTCCTGACCGACCCGCGCGTGCAGGCGGTGAGCTTTGTCGGCTCCACGCCGATTGCGGAATACATTTACCAGACCGCGTCCGCCCACGGTAAGCGCTGTCAGGCGCTGGGCGGCGCGAAAAACCACTGCATTTTAATGCCGGATGCCGACATGGAGATGGCGACCAACGCCATCATGGGCGCGGCCTACGGCGCGGCGGGCGAACGCTGCATGGCGCTCTCGGTGGTGCTGGCGGTGGGGGATAAAA
>NZ_AVOP01000008.1:0-98248 GCF_000733275.2 Enterobacter sp. EGD-HP1 | reverse complement strand
ATTCGACCAGCCAAAATCCAAAGCCTCAGCAACGAACCAATCTTTTGCGTGAATAAAAAAAGCCCCGCTTTAGCGGAGCTTCCTCTATGAGCAGTGATGAAGCTCTAATAAGGGCTTATATTAGTCTACGCTACGTCACTTTTGACTGTAACCGGCACCACATGGGAGAGGTCGATCTCCTTACGGGCGCGGCTAAGGTCATAGGTCGCTTGCATTGCCAGCCAGAGTCGAGCTGCAATCCCTAAACCGGCCTCAAGTTTCAGTGCCATTTCAGGACTGATCGCCGCTTTACCAGCCGAGACTTTACTCAGCGCAGAAGGGGAAACGTCGAGGTTACGGGCAAGGGCGCGTAAGCTGATTTCGTTATCCTTCAGGTATTCGGTAATCAATCCCCCTGGGTGTGGGGGGTTGAACATCGTCATTAGTGGTAGTCCTCCAGATTCAGTATGTAGGCATCACCATCGATAAACTCAAAGGTGATTCGCCAGTTCGCCCGAACGGTGATCGCATAAAGATTCTTGTTATCGCCTTTCAGTGGGTGAAATTTGAACCCTGGATAGGCGCGGAAATCTTCTGTTGTCGTCGCTTCGTCTAACATCAGGAGCCGGATTTTTATTCTCTCCACATCCTTTGCCTGTACTCCGCTCGGATCGTCGTTCTCAAAGAGCTTTTGTAGCCCTTTGTGCTTGAAACTTTTTATCATTATTGATTCCCTGTTTCTCGACAGGAAACATTATAGCGCGCGTTTCTCTTTGCGAAACACTTTTCTGAAAATAACTTGTGATACTGAGGAAGGTGCAAAGCCAAAAGAAAAAATGGACTTAAAAGAAATGTAGACCGACACATACGTTTCTATCCACTGGTTCGCCCGGCGGGGCGTCCAGTGCCAGTTGAACTTGTGCAGATCTTGGACAAAGGCAGCGGTTGTGACGGTCTGATGGCCATCCTGTTCACGGGTGATGGCCGCACGCCAGGCAGCGTCAATTTCATAGCGTCGTGGCATCAGATTCACCTCCTTATGCTGTGTATATTTACGGCATAAAGGACGGTGAAACTACTGCAAGTGATGGGGGCGTGCCGGTCAGAACGTCCCCGAAAACAAACCGCCCCCGGTTTCAGGAAGGGCGTACTGACCGGCAGCGGTAGTGTAACACCACGCGCACAAAGGCAGCACTGATGTCGTCAGTGCTTTTTATCCGTACTCCCTGACGCTGAAGGGCAGTTTCACCCGTGCAGCTAAAGGGGCGGTAAGTCCGGGTGTGCTCATCGTCATTCTTTCCTGTGAAGCCTTTCTCCTGCGCATCAGCTTCCGATAATCGTCCCCCGTCACAACCTGGTCAGCAAGGGTAAATGGCACGCTGCGCGCCCCTGCTGACCAGAACGACTCCGGGCAGTCCGAACCGTCAGGCGATACGAAGACGAAATTCATACTGACGGAGAAACAGCCATGACGATGAACCTGCACACCCAGACAACAGCCCCTAAAGCTGCACAGGCGACCAGCGTATCCCCGCTGGAGCAGTCAGGCTCCTCAAAAACGAAATTTTCCAGGGGCAAAGCACGCGCGGGCGCGGTAAAAACAGACCTTTATCAGACAGTAACGGACAGCATCATTGCAGCCCTGGAAAGCGGCGTTAAGCCGTGGGTGTGTCCGTGGGTTCGCAACGGCGCAGCGGCGGGATTACCGGCCAACTTCAGCACCGGCACGGCATACAGCGGAATTAATATCATGCTGCTGTGGTTTAGTGCGGCAAAACAGGGTTTTCAGGACGAGCGCTGGCTGACCTACAAACAGGCGCAGGAGCTGGGCGGCCAGGTTCGTAAAGGTGAATACGGCACGACGGCCATCTTTTACAAGACGCTGGAGAAAGAGGACGAGGACGGGGAAATCGAAAAAATCCCGATGCTGAAAGCCTTTACCGTGTTTAACGTGGAGCAAATCGACGGCCTGAGCATCGAGAGCGTGCCGCAGCCGGTTGCCGGTTTCGATCCGCTGCCGCAGGCGGAAGCACTCATGACCCGGAGCGGGGCAAAAATCACCGAGCAGGGCGTAAAGGCGTTCTATCGTCCGGGCACCGATGAAATCGTCCTGCCGGAGCGGTTCCGCTTCGCGGACGCGGCGAACTTCTACGCCACCGGCCTGCATGAGCTGGTTCACTGGACGGGTGCAGCGTCCCGCCTCAATCGTGAAAAAGGCAATAAATTTGGCTCTGAGGCGTATGCGTTTGAGGAACTGATCGCCGAGCTGGGCAGCGCGTTTCTGATGGCGGATTTGGGGATTACGGGAGAGGTGCAGCATGAAAGCTATATCGCGTCCTGGCTGAAAGCCCTGAAGGGAGACAAGCGCTACATCTTTAAAGCGGCGGCAGCGGCCTCAAAAGCGCACCGCTGGCTGATGGACTGCTGACAGCTGGAGCCCTGCGGTGCAGGGCTTCAGAATTTTTGAAAGAGAGAGAATTAGGGAGGGAATTATATAAGTCGCTGTTTTTTAAAATTCTGTAACGCGGCTGGCATCAGCTGCAGGATGTCCTACTGCTGATGCCAGCACGGAAAAATAAACCGGAGAGATTCAAAAAAAATGAACCCTTTTTCAGGCGGCAGCCGCTACGTATCCGGGATACGTAACGGCGCGATATCTTACGTAAAAAATGACGTAACGGCTTTCGCCGCCGCAGCTAAAGGGGCGGTAAGTCCGTGTGTGCACATCGTCATTTTCTCCTGTGATGCCTTTCTCCTGCGTATCAGCTTCCGGTAATCGTCCCCCGTCACAACCTGGTCAGCAAGGGTAAATGGCACGCTGCGCGCCCTTGCTGACCAGAACGACTCCGGGCAGGCCGAACCGTCAGGCGATACGAAGACGAAATTCATACTGACGGAGAAACGACCATGACGATGAAACTGCACACCCCGACAACCGCCCCTAAAGCTGTACCAGCGACCAGCGTATCCCCGCTGGAGCAGTCAGGCTCCCCAAAAACGAAATTTCCTGAAATCAAAACCGTCAAAACGGCGGTGGTTAAACTGATCAGCGACATCGAGGGCAACCTCGATCTGCGTCTGGCATACCGCGAGGCCGTAGAGGGATTGTGCCAGGAGGCGGCCAACCGGATAACCCAGTGCATGCATTCACGCAGTACAGGGCAGATGCTACGTGATCTCCGCGAGCTGCTGTCGGTGACGCTGGACACCATTATTGTGGTGGATTTTGAAGGGCAGCAGACCCGACTTAACTATGGCGGTCGCTCAGATGAAGACGTGATCGCCATGCTGAAAGCGTTGCACCTTGAAGGGCGTAAAACCTGGCTGGAAGTGGAGTAAAAAAAAGCCCCGTCCGCAGACGGGGCTGATTCAGTACCGGGCATTCATAGGGGTACCCTCATCCCACAGGCGTTTAAATTCTCGCTGGTACGCCTCCCCCAGCTGCGGCGCATCCTCGATCAGCAGCACGTTTTCCGCGTTGCGCGAAACGGCGCTGGCCGTGTAGTTAAACGATCCGGTCTGGACG
The DNA here is from genome assembly GCF_000733275.2 of Enterobacter sp. EGD-HP1. Lineage (NCBI taxonomy): Bacteria > Pseudomonadati > Pseudomonadota > Gammaproteobacteria > Enterobacterales > Enterobacteriaceae > Enterobacter > Enterobacter sp. EGD-HP1. Next base: position 94,743 of record NZ_AVOP01000008.1, on the reverse strand, counting down.
TTTTTGCCGTCGATCACCATAAACTTGTTGTGCATGATGGCGTAACGGCCGTTAAGGCGAACCGGTACGCCCTGGTTTACCAGATACGTCACGGCAGTGTAGCGGTCGCTGTTGGCCTTTTTGTCGGCCACCACGCGCACGGCCACGCCGCGCCGGTTAGCACCGGCGAGCGCCGTTGCGACCGGCTTACTGGTGAAGCTGTAGGCCGCGACGTCAATGCTCTGCCTGGCGTTGTTTATGGCACCGATCACGACCTCAAGGGCAGGGCGCCCGTCAGACGGTGAAAAACCCGCCGTCAGGACGGGCGCAGCAGTGGAGAAAACAGGCACAAAAAGGGCGGCAGCCATCACCAGAAGGGCGGTTTTACGCATAGTTGTCCAGCTCCAGGCTTTTCAGTTCGTCGAGGGTATAAAAGCGAAAGACATCGCGGTGTTTTGCCTCCAGTGGTACATGCTGGTTTTTCACGATCACGCTGGTAATGCTGTCAAAAATAATCTTCAGGGCGCGCTTTTTCGCCTCGTCCGGGGCGACGTAAAACGCGTACCGCCATTTTTTATCGCTGATAGCCAGCAGGTGGCTCGCCATGATGGACTGATAGCGCGCCTTTGTTTTAATGCGTCGCTCGGTTTCAACGGCGATCGGCCTGCCGTCCGGCAGGCTGATAAGCCCGTCGGGACGGTGTTTGACGCTGTACTGACTGAGGAAAGTTGAACGGTCGCCGTTAATCCACCCCGTCGCGCCGTTCTTCTCCAGCGTCAGGCGCGCGAGCTGGTTATCAAGGTGATGGTCGAGTGACCAGCCGGTCAGGCGGTAGGGTTCAAAGCGGGCGGGCATCACCTTATCGTCGTCTGTCAGGATCACGGCCAGACCGTCGGCAGTAATGCCCCAGATTGAGAGTTTTAAAGAATGGGATTCGTATACGTATTTTTGAATCAGTCCCATCTTCTCAACCTTATTTAACAATGCATAGACTGATTTATGATTTTTGAAATCAAACAATAACTTTAGTGTGTTGAAGTCGCTGTAAGTTTCTTCTTTCAAAAAATTCAGGAGAATGCGGATTTTTTCATGATTACGTTCTCGGCGTTCGGTATTGTTCATTAAGAGCATAAAGCCTCCTGAAATTTATAAATCCAGCAATGAATGTACTTCGTCATTTTGGGCGGACTGTGATGCCATCAGCCACTCCTCGTCAGGCTGCACCGGAGGTGAGGGAATTGGCGGTACTGGGGTTTTCTTGGTGGCCGTGGTGCTGTCGGGAAAAATGTCAGGTGCCGGAACTGCCGGAACTGCCGGAGCTGTCGTATCAAAATCCAGATCCAGTACCGGTTTAACTTCAGCCACGGTAGCCGCTGCAACCGGCGGCAGGGAATACAGTTCCAGCGGGGCTTTTTTAACCTTGAGCGGTGAGATTAACGACGGGAACGCGAGCGCGTTCTGGCTGAAGATATAGCTGACGAACTTCGGCAGGTTCTGGAGCATATTGCTGTCGATGTAATAGCTTTCCGCCTGGCGCAGCATGCGCTCGTTATCGACTTTTTCTGTCAGCACTGCCGTGGTGGTGACTTTCCGGCTTTCATCATCGACTAAAATCGTGCCGGACATGCGCGCAATCCATTCGGCTGTGTCCGGATCCTGAAGTTTATAAACCAGCTTAAACTTGCAGTTTTCCACGACCGCACCCACAACGGCGTCGCCGTTTAAATCCGCCGGACAGTCGCGCAGGTCGGCAATCGACTGGTGCGCCATTAAGATATGAACGCCTTTATCGCGCGCCGCGCCTAACCCTTCGAGCGCAGGTTTTGACAGGTGATATTTAACCTCGTCCTTAAAGATGGCGATGGGGCGGATATTCCCCGCGACGCGGTCGCGTAATTCCGCGAGCTGGAACAGGCGAACTAAAATCATGCGCTGCGCGGTAATGATTTTAGAGTTACGCATTGAGCCGATGATGTAGCAGCAACCGCCTTTGTCGAAAATCTCCTTCAGCGCAAAACCGCCGGGCGCGTTAATGCTGTTGAGCATCGCCAGCTCCTCGGTTTTACCGTGAAAGGCTTTGATCGTTTCGCCGATGCCCTGGACATAATCGCCGTTATAGATATCCCGCACGGTCGCGCCCGGATTATTCTTCACGAACTGCGCCGCCGTTCTCGCCGCCTTGCGATCGTCGATACGGTAAAAATCTGCCGCCTCGCCTTTTTCCGCCAGGCTGAAACCGGCCACGAATAATTCCTCCAGATGATCGGCGGTGATGCCGTCGATAAGGTTCATCTGGTATTCCTGCTTGTTCAGGTCGATAAGCACGAAGGGTTTTCCGGCGTCCGCGCACGCCTTTTTATACAGGTGCGGGGCCCACTCGTCGTTTTTGGGGTCGAGAATAAAAACGCCCTCGTCGGCGAGGATACTCTGATAAAGCAGAATACCGGTTACGACGCCTTTACCGGCACCGGTGGTGCCGATAATGTCGGCGTGCTGGGTCTGCCATTCTTTTAACGGAATATACTGCGGCTCGCCTTCGCGGCTCAGCCCGATAAAAACACCCTTATTCAGATCGATGTAATCCATCGGATCGTATTCGGTGGAGACGGGTAAAATCTCTTTTACCCGGCGAACGTCGGTTCTGCGGTCGCGCTCCATGCTGGTTTTTTTCACCATGCCGCGTTTGACCTTGTCAAATTCAGGCGAGATCAGACGCCGTAAAATTACATGCAGAATAAACCCGGCGACGGTAAACAGCAGCGCCATTGTCCAGCTCAGCAGCGGCGGGCTGGCGATATCTTCCCGGCCATAAATGCGCTGTAAAAACCAGACGGCCACCGGCGCTATCGTGCCGAAAACAAAACAGATCATAGAAAGCAGAATTAAGATCCTTTGCAGAAACGTCGGCTTTTCCTGCCCGCCGTGTCTCGCAGAAAATATAAAAGGCAGCATGACGCCTGACAGCAGCGCTAACGCCAGCTGATGCGCCTGCAAAAAAGCAATAAAAGCCAGGACGGCATTTGCTATCGGCGACAGCAAATGATTCAGTTTGTCGAATATCACGATATTCTCCTTAAGCGTTTCTCGCCTCACCGGCTCGCCTCATACTCTCGGTGAGAGGTATGTGGCGAGCCGGTGAGGCGAGAGCATGAGGCGAGAAAAGGGAAAAAGGCGGTGGCCGCGAAGCGGCCATGATCGCAGGAGGTATACTCCCGCGATCTAACGGCGTGCGGCATTCCGCGCGGGCTGGACGCCCTTACTGCATGTCGCATGGGGGTAATGTCTTGGCTGAACGCCCGGCCAAAACCCCCAAGGTCAAAAGAGGCCACACCGTCGCGCGCTACGCGCGACCACCCCCTAAAAGACGCCTGTTTTGACCTTTTTCTTCGCCTTGTTCGTTCCTCACAAAGCGAATTAAAAGGAAACTAGGCTTTTTAGGGGGTGGTCGCGCCACGCTACCGGCTTTTGGCCGGAGACTTAGGCTCGACGGTGTGGGGGGCAAGCCCCCCAAATAAACCGACGCGTGGGCGCGTCTTTTTGCTCGCTTGGGCGGCAAAATTTATTCGGCCCCCCCCGGCTTTTTTCGGCTCACTTGGGGTGAGCGCTCAAAAGTGGGTTCGGCGACGCAAATTAGCAATTTCTTCGAAATTGAATTTACTCGCCTCTCACCACTGCGCTGATTTTACGGTCCGGTGATTAGCAATTTTTTCAAAATTGAATCCCCGGCCTCGCAAATCTTCGCAGCCTGAAAAGCGTCACACCCAGCGCGACTGAGCAGGTTGCTGCTCACCTTAAAAAGCAAAAATATAAAACCGTTGTGGCTGCCAGAGATGCGATGATGATAATTCTTGCGAAACTATTCATTTGAGTTACCTATTAAAAAGCTTTCGAGGGTTTTTCCGGCGTCCAGTTCCTGCTGAATAAAGACCGGTACACGCCCCACGCCTGACCATGTTTTACGCACGCCGTGCTCAACATACTGGTATTTCGGTTTCCTTTTTGCCGACGATGGCGCGGCTGAATTGCCCGCCAGTTCCGCCGCCGAAAAACCTTCCGATTCAATGAGCGCCAGCAGTTCATTGCGCTTTTCCTCGCGCAGGCGGCGCTGATTTTCCTGCTTGATATGCTCCGCGCGCTTTTCATCAAGCGCCGCTGAAATACGCGCGCTCAGCTTCTCCAGAAAGGTGAAATCACTTTCACGTAAAAACTTTTTCAGCGCGCGCTCTGAGGTTAATTCGTCCTGGATACGGTTCATAATTTCAGCTCCTTCGGTACAGATACGTTCAATCCTTTCAGCGGATCGCGGGGTGGATATTCAAAACCGAGTTCACCGGTTTGCGGATTTTTAAGGGTGACGATCATCGAATAGGTATCGTCGTTTTTCTTCGATTTAAAACCTTTAATAACGCCGGTTTTGCCTTTGCCGATTAACGTTTCGGCCTGTTTTGCCGTCAGCTTTTTGCCGCGCACTTCCAGCCAGATTTTGAACTGACAGCCGGTGCAGGCGCAGGTTTTCGGCGTCATAACCAGCTCAGCTCCGCACGACGGGCATTTAACCGCGAGGCGGTTAAGCGCCGTTTTAGCGGGCTGTGTTTCCGCCGCGCTGATGGCAATATCGGCGCTCTCAACCAGGCGGGATACTTCCGCGTAAAGACCATCAATAAACCGCTCAATGGTCATTTCGCCGGTTTCAACTGCGGCCTGTTTTTCAGCCCACACGGCGGTCATATCCGGCTGCGTCACCGAATCGGGCAGGGCATCAATTAACGCCAGCCCGGCGGCGGTCGGGATGAATTTGCCCTTTTCCACGGTGATGTAATCGCGGGTTTTCAGCGTCTCGATAATGGCCGCGCGGGTCGCCGGAGTGCCGATGCCGCCGTGTTCGTCTTTCTTGTCCTTATCCTTCTCCTTGAGCAGTTTTTTAATGCGCGGATCGGCGACAAAATCGGCCACGCGAACGAGGGCAGCGAGCAGGGTTGCCTCGGTAAACAGCGGTAGCGGTTTGGTTTTTTTCTCGGAAATCACCACCTCGCGGCAGGTTAATGTCGCCCCGGTTTGCAGACGACTGATAGCCTCAAACGCGCTGCTGTTTTCGTCCTCGTCGTCGTCTTCCTCCGCATCGCTAAGGAACGCCGTAAAACCCGCGTCCGTGGTTTTACGCGCCGAGACTTTAAACATTTCGTCACCGCATTTGATCTCCGCGATCGCCTCGTCATAGCGCTTTTTCGCCACGAACTGCGCGAGATAAAACTGCGCGATGGCGAGATAAACCTCCTTTTCCCTGTCGGTAAGGCGGCTTAAATCCGGCATGTTCGTCGTCGGAATAATGGCGGTGTGGGCGGTCACTTTTTTACTGTCAAACGCCGCGCTTTTCTGCGCCGTATCGGTGGCAAGGCCGTTAAAAACGTCGAGCGTTTTTAAGGCCGCCACCACCTGCGGCGCGTCGTTAAACTGTTCGTCGGACAGATACGAGCAGTCGGAGCGGTTATAGGTAATGTATTTACCGTCCTTGAGTTTCTGCGTGATATCGAGCGTCTGCTGCGCGGTCAGTTTATGCCTGCGGTTCATATGCACCTGGAGGCGCAGAAGGTTAAACGGCAGCGGGGCGGCTGTGGTTTTTCCCCGGTCAGTGGCCGCCGCGAGCACGCTGGCCGGTTTTCCGGCCAGCGCTCTGGCGAGCCCTTCTGCCCAGGCCTTATCCGTCAGGCGTTTTTTATCGTCAACCGGCGCGTATTCGGACGTCTGCCAGCGGGCGCTGACGACGTCCGTGCCGCTGACAAACTGCCCGGCGAGCTGGTAGTAAAACGCTTCGCTGTGTGCCTGATTGTCGCGCCACCGGCGCACAATCATACCCAGCACCGGAGTCTGGACGCGGCCAACCGAAATCGTGCCCTTATAGCCTTTATCACGGGCTTTCAGGGTATAGCAGCGGCTCATGCTGAAGCCAAAAATGGCGTCACCGGCGCTGCGCATCAGGGCTTTCAGATACATCCCACGAAAATCGCTGTTATCGCGCAGGGAATTGATGGCTTTTTTCACCGCTGGCGCGGTGTTGTCGTTAATCAGCGCCCGCTTCACCGGGCGCGTGTTACCGGCGAACTCCAGCACCTCGTCAACGAGGAGCTGGCCTTCGTCGTCCGGGTCACCGCAGTGGACAATTATTTTGATATCCGGGCGCTGGATCAGCTTCACCAGGGTGTTGGCCTGTTTTGCCACGCTCACTTTGGGCTGAAGCTTAACGGGGTACAGCTTCAGCGGCAGGGTGTCGAGCGACCAGGTGGCATAGGCCGGGTTAATCGTCTCCGGGGGCACCATTTCCAGCACGTGGCCGACGCAGTAGCTCACAATGTCGGTGGAGGATTCAAAATAACCGTCGTGGCGGGTAAAGTTGCCGCCGAGGGCTTTCACAATATCGGTCGCAACGGCGGGTTTTTCGGCGATAAATAGTCTCATTATTCCTGTTCCTTTCTTATTTCGGATCGCGTTACGCAGTACGCCTGATGCGCGTCATTGATGGCGCTGGCATCCAGACGAAAACCCTGTGATGCGGCAATCTCCAGAAAGATTGCCGCATCATCGCCGCTTAGCTTCGTTAGTACGTTTTGCAGCTCGTCCAGGACGCGGTAGTGGTAGATCTCGTAATGCAGCCCGCAGCCGCAGGCCGCATTTTTCTCCGCGCGGTTAATAAGGTTCAGGGCGCTTACGGAATCACCGCGCGTATGCGCCCAAGGGGGAGAAATAAATCCGGGCTTCATTTACCAGCCCCCGGCAAATCCAATGCCGACCGCACTGTTCCTGGATGAATCCCATGAAACATTGAGTCTTACGTTGGTGTTCGGGGATGTTTTGTAATTGACGCCGCCAGCAATCGCGTTGCCGTTCTGGTAATTACCCAGGCCGATACCGTAAGAAAATGAGTTTTCCGCGACATACGGAATCGACGCGATCGCGGTAACACCGGCAACACCGGCATTGAGACGCTTTTCTGCACGGTCAATTTTTGAATTGAGCTGTTTGAATCGCTGATTAGTCGAGTGGCTTAACGCATTGACGCGATTATCGGTATAGCTGGCAGCATTGCTTTCAGCCTGATTCGCTGCGTTTTGCGCGTAGTTAATGCTCTGGTCGTACTTTTCATTGGTATAGCTGTTGGATTGCTCAACTGCCGTTGAGGTGAGGTTATCAACGCGGTGATCCGTGTAATCCTTCGATTTATCGACCGCTGCGGCGGTAGCTGTGTCGGTGTAGTCCTTCGACTTATCGACCGCTGCGGCAGTGGCCGTGTCGGTGTAGTCCTTCGACTTATCGACCGCTGCGGCGGTGGCCGTGTCGGTATAGTCTTTCGACTTATCGACCGCAGCAGCGGTGGCCGTGTCGGTGTAGTCTTTCGACTTATCGACCGCAGCGGCGGTGGCTGTGTCGGTGTAGTCTTTCGACTTATCGACCGCTGCGGCGGTGGCCGTGTCGGTGTAGTCTTTCGACTTATCGACCGCAGCGGCGGTGGCTGTGTCGGTGTAGCTGTTAGCCTGGTTCAGCATGCTGGCGCTGGATGCGTCGGTGTAGCTGTTAGCCTGGTTCAGCGTGTTGGCACTTGATGCGTCGGTGTAGCTGTTGGCCTGGTTCAGCGTGCTGACACTGGATGCGTCGGTGTAGGTGTTAGCCTGGTTCAGCGTGCTGGCACTTGATGCGTCGGTGTAGCTGTTGGCCTGGTTCAGCGTGCTGGCACTGGATGCATCGGTGTAGCTGTTGGCCTGTTTCAGCGTGCTGGCGCTGGATTTGTCGGTGTAGCTGTTGGCCTGATTCAGCGTGCTGGCGCTGGATGCATCGGTGTAGCTGTTGGCCTGTTTCAGCATGCTGGCGCTGGATGCATCGGTGTAGCTGTTGGCGGCGGCCAGCGATGCGGCATCACCTGCCTCACGGGCGGCCTGCTCTGCGGCTATTGCAGAATTGAGCTGGCCGACGTTGGCGGCATCGGTGTCTGCTGTACCTGCTGCAACACTCGTTATCTGGCGCTCATTGCCAGCGCTGCCCACGGAAACCGAGTTATCCCGATCCGTTACAGAACCCGCACCGAGTGCAACGGAGTTATATTTGTTCGCAACTGCACCCTTGCCCACAGATGTGGCGGAATCGGCAAGAGCCTTGCTTTGAGAACCCAAAGCAAGGCTGCCCGTACCCGTCGCCCCGGCCTGAAATCCGGCCGCAATCGAATAATCACCGCTGGCTAAGCTGTTACCGCCGGTGGCGACAGAACCTACACCCGACGCCGATGACTGCGTACCTACTGCCACCGCGCCTGTATTTGAGGAGTTTGCCTGAAAACCAAGTGACGTCCCGTTTGTTACGGCTGACGCACCGCCACCGATTGCCGTGCTGGCTCCTCCTCCTGATGTGGATGCACCATTACCTAAGATGGTTGTTGCGGCGCTCTCAGTGGCAGCCTGCGATGTTGCCGGATAAATCGACAGCATGATTAATGCTGTTAATACTTTGAGTGAGTTTTTCATATTACTGTCCAAAGGAATTAAATAGAGGGCATAAAAAAAGGCGCTGATATGCGCCTTTTATCTGCCGTTAATCATTACCAGCCGCTAAGGCGGCCGAATTTAGAGATGATCTTATTGATTGTGCCGCTGTCAGCTGAGGGACACTGATTGAGCATTTTCTTTCTTGCGTCCGACGTGTGGCCGGGAAGAAAGCCGTGCTTGTTTTTCTTCTTAACTGACATGAACGTTTTATACATCAGGTCACATTCGGCGGGACTGCTGCCGTCAAGCTTTCCGGCCAGGCACAGCACGATCGCGCACGGATCGTTCGGGTCGGCTTTCTGGCCGTCGGCAGCGAACGCCGGGCAGGCGAGGGCGCACAGCAGCGCCGCCGTGATTACGGTATGCTTCATGATTCATTCCTCTGAGGGGATAAGGGCACTAACGCCCGGTGGTTGTTTAACGCCGGTGACGGTCTGAAGGACTCAGACACCTACCGCCGTTATCGGTAGAAGATAATTTCCGACGTGTTGCAGGTCAGGCAGCCGGGGCGGGGACGATACTCAACGATCCCGTGATAGCCGCCATCACGTAACCATGTTTTGGCCGCAAAGTAGCGCTGGCCGTCCGGGGCGTTCACTACCGCCCGCGAGGCGTGCGCCACCGCGTACCACTGTGTGGCCGGGTAAACCCCGCCGGGTTGGAAGTGGGCAAGCACCTGCGACCAGTGCCCCTCCGTTACCGACGAGGCCACGACCAGGCGGTTAGGTTCCCATACCGGCAGGGTGGCCGTTACCGGCTGCGCCGGTTGCGACCAGTTAACGGCCGCAGGCTCCGGCGGCGAGGAGCAGCCCGCCAGGAGGACGGCCAGCGCCGTCAGGCCGGTCAGTTTAGGCAGCATCATTGAAACTCTCCTTCATGGCCTGCATGTGCAGGGGTTTAAAATAAACGTCGTTCATGCGGCGCACGTTGCCGTGAACGTCAACGCTCGCGATAACGTCAACGCAGTGCAGAACCTTGCGCAGCAGAACGTCAACCGGCATGCCACGGCACGCCGGGTGCTCATAGCAACGGTCAATCAGCCCGGAGATACACTCGCGCGGGCTACCCGCGTGAAGGGAGGACATAAACCCCTCGTGCCCGGACTCAATCAGCTTGAGGGCATCCCACGCCTCGCGCCCGCGGACTTCGGCAAGCAGCGGGCGGTCGGGGTTCATACGGTAGATGGCGCGCACCAGTCGATCGGAGGTGACGATCGCTCCCTCCCCGGCGTCTGCCGGATAGAACAGGTGAACGTAGTTTTTCTGGCTGTAAAACTTCAGCTCCGGGTTGTCCTCGATAGTGATAAGGCGCAGCCAGTCCGGGATGTAGCGCAGCAGCATCTTCATGTAAGTGGTTTTTCCCGAACCGGTTTCCCCCACCACAAACAGCGTTTTGCCGTACTCGACGCACTTTTCCATAAATAGCGGGATATTCCCGCTCTGATAGAGCGCGCTAAGCTCGTCGTCTCTGGATACCACCTTCTCAATACCCTTTACCCGATCATAAAAACCGTCATCGATGTACGACTGATGCGTGCGCTGGAAATAATCCGGCTTACGCAGGGTGATCGAGATGGTGTTGCGCTCGCAGGCCGGGGGCACCACTATCTGGCAGCGTTCCCCGGTCGGCAGCGTGGCCGAGAGGATGGGCGAGGTATCATCAATGGTGTCGTTATTCCACACGGCCAGCGCCCTGGCAAAGGACGAGCACTGGCGCAGCGTGACCGGCGAGGCGTGCATTTCCCAGCGCCCGTTAATTTTTGTGTGGATCTCGCCGGGGCGGTTGATGGCGATCTCCGTCAGCCCCTCCCGGCTCAGGTAGTCCCCGAACAGCAGGTCGCGCAGGTGTGACAGCGCGACGTTGCCCTCTGACGGGGTATCAGTCAGGTTATCGTCCATCGCTTACCTCATGCGCAGTCTGTAGACGTCTGAAAAATCAATATCCGCCCCGGTGACAAGGCCAATCACATCCCCCTGGTTGAGGTACATCGTTGGCGGAATGTTGATGCTGTTTTCCAGCAGCGTTTTTGCCATTTCCGCCGTGGCCGCGCGGGTATTCTCCGTATAGTCGGTGTTGCGATCCCTGCCCGGTGACGAGCCGGAGGCCGCTGCGGCAATATCCTGTACCGAACCGAGCAGGAGGGTATTACCTATCCGCTCCAGCCAGTGATTGTCTATCCAGCCCGCGACGCCGTTCTCGCCCATCGCGCCCACGGCCTGGCTGTCAGCCATCGGAATCACCAGGCGTCCGGGTTCAGGCGTGCGCAGCTCGGTGATGGCGAGAAAAAGCCGCCCCTGCCCGTTTTTCAGCGTTCCGGTGCGGTACAGGCCGCGCGCTTCAGTCCCAGCCGGGATAAGGGTCACGGCATTGCTGGCGCTGTAAACGTCCTCGCTGATAAGACACTTGAAACGCCCGCCCACGTCCGAAACGAAGCGCTGCATCATCGCGCAGGGGATATGTCTGTCGGACGGTATATACAAATCCGGATCGAGACCGAGCCGCTTCACGCCGGTGATGCGCGCCAGCCCGTTATCCTGCGCCTGTCCTGCTGGCGTCGCAGAGCCCGGCGCGGACGCGCTGCCCGCTGACGGTGCGTTACTGCCTGTCGTGCGTTTAGGGGCGCTGGTAGTACTCACCGTGCCGCTTTCTGCCATGGCGCTGACCTTGTCAAACGTTACGGGGGCCTGCGATTCGGGCGGCGACGCGGCGGTATCGTCCGGTTCTGTCTTCTCCTGCCCGGCGCTGTCTGTCAGCTGCCCCAGCGGGTTCAGATCCCGTCCGATGTTCTGGCGTTCGCGGGCAGGGGAGGTGGTTTGCGCTTCCGGTTCACGGCTGGCGCGCGACGCGCTGCCGTCTCCCTTCAGTTTCCCCATCAGATAATCCCCGCCGGTGGCGATAATGACCAGCAATACCAGGCTGATAACGGCCAGCACGAGCGTGCGGTGGCTACGTCGCTTCGCGTGCTGCACCACCTGCGGCTGTCCGGGCTGCACCGCGCCTGCGGCGGGTTTGTCGCCGTCAATCTCTGCCCGCGCCCGCTCGCGTGCTTCCGCCTCCAGTTCGGCGGCGGTTTTAATGTCTTCCTGTTCGTTCATCATTTGCTCTCCAGTTTCACGTCCGGTGAGACGGTGCTGCCGTTCGCCACGGTGACTTTCCCGTAACTGCCGTTTTCAATCCCCACGACCTGGCTGCCGTAGCGCAGCACAAAGCGCGGGGAAAGCGAGCGCAGCACCATCACCCGGTAGTTGCCCTCGGTGCTGAAGGTCGGGGTGATCACTTGTTCGCTGCCGCCGACGATAACCGTCGGCGACGGGATCAGCTTCTGCGGGGAAAAGCCGAGATAGGTAAACCGCCCGTCGTCATACGCAAAATCCGGGGTGATGGACGCCGAGCCTGCCGCCACCCTGCGGGTGTAGTTCCAGTTGCGCGGCGCGGTGGATTTCTTCAGGGCAAGCTGAATGCGCTCTTTTTCCTGCGCGGCCTGAAGCTCCTGCTGACGTGCGAGGCGGGCGGCGTCGTTCTGCCTGCGTGTGTCGTCGGGGTAGCTGAAGCGCACCACAAAGGCGAGGTTTCCCGCCTCGCGGTCGCTGTCGATCACGTTCAGCATCAGGCTGTAGTCGCGCTTCGTGGTGGTCACAAACAGGTTGGTTTGCCAGTCCTGCTGTGTGGGGGTGAAAATCTTCTGGACGGTTTTGCCGTCCGCATCCGTGACCGGCTGCTTCACCGGCGCGGGGCTAATCCCCACGCGGTTACGGTCGGGCGTGATCGTCCAGCCCTGCGGAAAACCGGCCGTGGCGGTGATCACCTCCTCGTCGGCGTCAAAAACCAGCGTCGTGATGTAGCCCGCCCTCGTGTTGATAACCGTCGTGTTCTGGCTGTTGTAGGGGATGTTCTGCATGCGGCTGTCATAGGCGCTGCCGCGCGGTGTCGCCGCACCCCATGCTGACGCGGCGGTCAGCAGAAGGGCACACATCAGCACTTTATTCATCGCTTTTCTCCTTAAACCGCTGATAACTGGTGACCGTGAAGCCGAACGGGTTCACCTCGCGCTCGGAGGCCGTCATTTTCTTCTGCGGGAAATAGCGGTAGGTCATGCGAATCGTCCAGTAATCGTGCGTCTCGGTGTTGTCCTTGACCTTTCGAATGGTGCGCTTAATGCGCATCAGCTCCACCATGCTGGAGCCGGTGCCCGCTGAGGGCACATTGGAGAGGATTTCTACCGTGACAACATAGGCTGCTTTCTGGAAAACGGCGTCCGGGGCATCGGGGCTGTCAAACCAGTCGAGATATTCCTTGTTGACCGCGTCGCTGTTGAACATCTGCGTCTCCCTGTAGTCCTGCTGAAGGGCGAAATAGTTGTACCCCTCGCGGCGCTTCACGTAGCTTGCAGACTGCGACAGATTGAGCACCTCGGAGGTGTCCAGCTTGTCCTCGCCGACGGTGGTGACGCGCTCGATGCGCCCGGTCTGACGGTCGAGTGTGTACAGCTCCACGGTGGTGGTTTTGAGCGGCAGAAGCAGGATAAGGGCGGAAAGGGCGCAGACGAGCAGCAGCCCGGCGAGCGCCGCCAAGATCCAGCCCGCCTTTTTCATGCGCAGATCCCGCTCAAGAATGGCGTTCTCAAACGAGCGCGAGTCGCTCAGGGCTTTGGCGGTAAGTTCAGACATGAGGGGTTAACTCCTGAATAATGGCCGGGGAATTGACCGGCTCGGGGTTGCCCGACACGGGCGGAAGTGAGGTATTTCGCTGTGCACAGCCTGCAAGCAGGCACAGCATCAGCAGCGTGATGCCGTATTTCATGGTGATTTCCTGTTATGAAAGACGTGACGAAGCCGCAGGACGCCGTTGCGGCGTCCCGCCGGATTCAGTCATGCGGGGTTATCGTTGATAGCGTTCCTGCATCCTCTGAACGGCGGCGCGGCTGCGGCTGCGCGCATCGCCGGAGGTGCGGGAGGCGGTGGAGGCCGTTGCGCTGCCGGTGCTGTTCAGGTTCTGTGAGGCTTTATCTCCCACGCTACCCGCTGTGTTGGAGACGATTTTCTGACCTGATCCTATTCCCGATGCGGCGAGTGCCTGCGCGGCACCCTGCGCGGATGCCCCTGCGAGCGCCTCGGCGAGTTTCCAGGTCAGCACCATCACGGCAGCCGCACCCGCCGTGCCGAGGAAGACCTGAACGGCCAGGGTCAGGTAGTTGGCCTCCGATGCGTTTGTGGCGCCCGCCAGAATGTAGTCCAGATAATTCATCACTACCGTCAGGGCGATGCCACTGAACAGGGAGGTAAGGATGCAGCCCAGAATAATTCTGAGCCAGTTGCTGAACATATCCCGGAACCATGACCACATCAGGCAATAGATAAAGATCGGCGCGGTTGCCAGCATCAACAGCATCACCAGTTCGGCGATCAGGTTGATGATGGCAGTGATGCCAACCAGTAACGCTACGCCTGCCCAGATTAGGAACTGCGCCAATACGCCTTTTAGGGGAACGTAAGTCGATGTATCGTATGTATAAAGCTTTTCTCCAAGTTTCTGAGATTTATCCCAGACCGTATCCAGCCGCGTCCATATGGATGCATCGCCGCTGAAGCCGTCCCGCAGGCCGGTGATGGCATCCGAAACCAGATCGAGATAGCCTCCGGCGTTGGTGACGAAAATCATGATGATGAGCATCCGGCTCACGTCCCAGACGATCTCCTCGAAGGGGCGGACAAGCTTGCCTGCCATCGTCTGGTAGGCGCGCCACGTGATGTACAGCGAGAGCACCGCGACGGAGAACAGATGCGCCATCCATCCCCCCGTCGTGGCGGCCACGCCGTTCAGTACGCTGTCAAACCCCTCCATGATGTGGCTGTTTAGTCCGACAAAAATTCCGCTCATAGTGCGTCCCCATGTCGAAAATGAGCATTACTTTTTGGTAACGTCATTTATTGTTATAGCGTTTGATAATTTCATTATGTTCCACAATAACATCCGGCTTATCTCGCTCAATTTTGTATGCCGTATTTGCGTGCGCGCAATCTTCGGCTTGCCAGGTGTTATTGTTCAGGCACTCCTCATATTTCTTGAGCATGTCGTCATGATGTGCCGTATACCACTCCACGGAGGTTTTATCCTCGCAGCCGGTCAGCGCGGCCACGGAGGCCAGTACAATAAAGGTCAGTGTCTTCAGTTTCATGGGGTCACCTGTCAGTTAAGGTCTGCGATAGGAGCGGTGCGCATCTGCTCGGCCTGCGCCTTGCGGCGCTGTTCGGCAAGCAGCTGGTTGCGCATTTCGCTTTGTTTGACGGACATTTCCCACTGTGAGGTCAGCGCGTTCAGCTGGATGCTTCGCGCGGCCACCACGTTCGCCAGATCCTGCGATTCCTTGCTGTCCTTCGCATTCTCAATGCGACCGGCGAGATCGGTAATATCGCGCAGCGTGTCGTCAATTTTTTCCTGAATATCCGAGGTGTCCTCGACGGACACCGCCTGATTCAGGAGCATCTGCTTGCAGCTGTCCCGGTACGCCTCGCTGGCGTTCTCAGGGCAGCTGTCGAACAGCTTGTATTTGTCATACAACCTGTTCAGTTCTCCAGCATACGACCCGCCGGAGTTCGTCAACAGGTCGTTTAACGAAATCCCCCTGTTTTTCAGATTTTTAATGTCAGTTGTCAGATTCTTCGCCTGGTTCAGGAATGCCTGCACGTCCCGAATGCCGGTGGCCGCCGCCAGCTGTTCTTTATAAGCGTTCATCTGCGCCTGGTAATGTTCGACGGTGTGCTGCCACTGCTGGAGCTTCTCAGCCCACTGCTTCATATCGTTAGCGTTGGCAACTTCATCGAACACGGGAATACCGGCCTGAGCCGGGGTGTGAAAGAGACATAAGGCGACGCTCAGCGCCGCCAGGGTGGTTTTCAGCTTCATGGTGTTATCCTCTTGTGATTAAACGGCACGCCTCAGCATTTCGTCTTTCCAGTCCTCCGGCTGCATTCCCTCCAGCCAGATTTCGTCGAAAATTTTCAGGTTATCCGCACTGGCACTGAGCAGCTTCGTGTAGCGCCCCAGCCCGGACAGGTCGAGGGTGATTTGCGCGATATACGGGCGCACGTCACCGCGCCGCAGCGGAGATTTCATGATCACCATCTGGCGGGCATAGGGGTCGAGCGTGGTGACAATATCGAAGACCGGTTTCGGCACCCGCAGCATGTCCACGTAGTCGCTTTCCTTAGCCTGCTGGTTCGCCATAAAGATCCGTGTGCTGCACTGTTCGATGATGGCCGCCGAGATCTCGTGCTTGCACATCTCCTCCGGCGACTGCGTGGCCGGGAAAAAAATGCCGTTGAGCTTTCGGATAACCTTCAGCATGTCGAGGGCGAATTTTGAGAACTCCGGGTCCTGAAGCCATTTCCAGAATTCATCCATGAAAATGACCAGACGCCGACCGTCGAGCAGGCTGGTCACGCGGTAAAGCAGATAGAAGGTGAGCGGACTGCGCACGTCCTTGTCGTCCAAGAACTCCGTGCCGTCGATGCCGAAATTATCAATATTGTCGATATCAAAGGTATCCACGTCGTTATCAAAGACCCAGCCAAACTCTCCGCCCTGCGCCCACTGCTGGAGACGGATGCGCAGCCCGTTTATCCGCGCGTCCTTCGTCGGGGCTTCGTGCAGCACTTCCAGAATGCGGGTGATACCGTTGCGGCGCAGCTCCGGCGGGTAGTCCAGCATGATGGTATCTACCGCCTCGCTAAGACGCTCCTCGTCACGCGGGTCGAGCGGTTTGCCGTCGCGCGTGCAAATCATACGCATCAGCTTCTTTAGGAAGTTGCGGTTACGCTTCGTCGGGGCGAGCGCAAAGGGGTTAAGGCCGGTTTTCTCGCCTGAACGGAAACGGAAGTACGAGCCACCCTGGAGGCGTATCGACATTTCCGCCGAACGGTCTTTATCAAAGACCACTGAGGTGAAGCGCTTTTTCGTCGCCCCCGGCGCAAACGACTCAGGACGCCGGTATTTCTGCATCAGGTGCTGAAACATCATCAGCAGGGTCGATTTACCCGTCCCGGTGCTGCCGAGCAGCATACAGTTGCCCGGCGGCTTCTCGCCTAACTCGTCCACGTCTGCCTGGCTGTTGTGAAGACTGACGTACTGACAGCCCCCGGACGGGGTCGGCACCACGGCAATCGCCTCTCCCCAGGCATTCCCGTCCCGCTTGTGCGGGTGGAAGTTGTGAAACGACACCATTTCGGCGTAGTTGAGGCTGCTCACCGGCACCAGGCGCGGGCGCATGTCATACACGCCCGGCAGCTGCGCGAGGTAGGCTGCCGTCAGCGACTCGCGGGACAGGGTCATGATGAACCCCAAATCCTTCAGCGTATCAGCCAGGGTGTTGGTGTCCTGGATAACCTCCTCGCTGGTCGGGGCGCGGATAATCAGCGTCTGGTGATACCTGCCGAACGAGATAATGCCGGACTGAAGCATGTCGCGGGCAACCTTCAGATCTTCCTGCTGGGACACCGCATCGTCCTCGGCTGACTTCAGACGCTTCTCGATCGTGCGGATGCAGCCGCGCGCTTCATCTTTGCCCATGCAGGTATAGGACTGCGTCAGCACGTACCGGCAGCGGGCATACAGGAGCGAGTCATACAGCCCGGTGACGGTTTCAGTTCCGTAATCCTTGATTTCCAGCCCGCGAAAGTAACTCTGGCCGTCGATGTGGCTGACCTGGCCAATGTCGGTGGAGGGGAAGATGTCTGTGCCGCCGAGCACGTCATAGAACGGGGTGCGCGTGACCCGGACTTTCTGCCACCTGCCGGTGATAAGGTAGTTGTAAAAGGCGAGCTGAGAGGAGAACACCCTGCCGTTCTCCTCATACGTGCCGAGCGGCCGCGCCGAGTAGCGCGACAGCGCCGTGCCGATCGATTCCTGGTACTCCAGCATCACCTGCAGTGCGTTGTCGAGGAGGGTTTTGCGTTCGCCCAGAGACTTCTGCTTCATGGCTGCCCGCTCGATGCCGGTGTGCGGATTGAAGCAGGCGGTGAAGAAGAGGCGGCGGCGGTAGAACGGTTTGTCCTTCCGCGAGGCGTAGAACAGGCGCGCTATCTCGTCTGAAAACGCAATCCCGGACTGACACTCAAGCGAGTCGGTAAATTCGTCGCTCACTAGGTGGGTATAAAAGGTAAAGGGCAGCCCCTCAAAGGAGCGGATAACGTTGTTGAGCTGCATGTCCAGGGTGGCGAGGTAATGCTCGTCCTCGCATTCAAAAATGGTGCCGCCGATCTCCCAGGTGCTGACAAAGTCACCTTTTTTGTTCTTCACCACCTGCTCGTGCAGGTGGGAAGACCAGGGGAGATAG
This sequence comes from Enterobacter sp. EGD-HP1, assembly GCF_000733275.2. Taxonomy (NCBI): domain Bacteria; kingdom Pseudomonadati; phylum Pseudomonadota; class Gammaproteobacteria; order Enterobacterales; family Enterobacteriaceae; genus Enterobacter; species Enterobacter sp. EGD-HP1. The sequence continues at coordinate 76,905 of NZ_AVOP01000008.1, read as the reverse complement.
CGGGACAGCGGGATACTCTCGTTGAGCCGCATATGTTTTATAAACTCCGTAACGTCAATGGCGTCGTACTGGTTTGCGACAAGCGCCTTTGTCCCGAAATGCCGGGTTGCCGCGCGGTTGCCGCGCGTTTTAAACGCCAGCAACTTCAGGTCAAAGAAATGAATGTCCTCTTTTGCCAGGCGTCTCAGCTCGATAAAGGCAGGAATGAGCAGCAGGAGAAGCCAGTAAAAGCGTGACCAGACGGCCGCCAGGGTAAGGATGCACAGGGTGAACAGCAGGGGGACAAGCGGGACCCCCCACAGCGCCGCCGGTCGGGTCAGCGCCTTGTTGAGGATGGTCATGCTGCCTCCTTAGGCCGAGAAGTAGGCACCGAACCCGGACGCCCCGGCGAGCAGGACGCCCGCCCAGAAAACGCGCTGGAGATCGTGCCAGGCCTTTCCGTCAACCAGCATCTTGTAGGCGATAAAGGCCACCGCACAGCTAATGGTGACGACCGACATACTGGTGAGGCCGATGAATACCCAGTTAATGGCGTCGCTGCCCTTCTGAAATGCCTGGTCGGCGCTGGCCGCCAGTGCAGGAACGGTAGGCAGGGCGAGGAGAGAGGCCATCAGGCGGGTTGCGGCGTTTTTGATGGTACGAAAAGTCATGATTTTTCCTTAATCAGAAGACACAGCGAGGCCGCCGCGCACGACGTTTGGCGGATAAGCGGGTACGCTGGTCAGTGTTGTGTCGAGTGCCGGTATAACGCCACGTATGACGCTGTCCGGGTAAACGGTGTTGTCGGACGGGACGGCGGGCGCTTTCTCGGATGCTGGAGAGATTGCCTGCCGTTCTGCCCGCGTTGAGGGCACAACGTAGCCAATACGCTGTACGTAGCTTGTGTTGCCGAACGCGCTTTCCGGGCGCTGACCGGTTTCAAAGTTGCCGGAGTAATAGCAGCTCAGGGCGCGCTGTAAGGTGCCTCCTCGTTGATAACAGTCGGTGATGATTTTCGCGGCAACACTCATGTTGTCGCACGGATTTAACATGGATTCGGCGCTGACGCCGAACTGCGGGAAATTAGTGCTGGTTATCTGCATCAGTCCCACCGAATAACGGTGTTTCTTCTGCTTAATGTCCTCCACAATTTTTAACGCCTCGTCTTTCGACGTTGGCAGATGAGAAATAACGCGGCTCCTGCCGCCCTTTACCGGAACAATTTCAGCAATGGCATACGGATTTAAGCCAGATTCGGTACGGGTAATGTCGTGAATGGTATCGGGGTGAACGGCGGGGGCACACTGCATGGCGAGCTGGAACAGCGCGGCAGTGGTTAACATAGTAATCCTTCAGCAAATTTTCATTTCACCATGGAGCTTTTTAGTTTCGATGTTATAGATAGCTTCGTTACCTTCGACCTAAGAAAGAATTGACCTTGTGTTCAGTTTCTAAGTCGTAGATGCATTGTTCTTTCTATAGAGTAAAATATCACCATTTGCATAGTCTTTATTGATATCAAGAATATACTTCCCTTGGGTGTCAATAAGAGCCACTCCGATTTTAGTTAAGGTTGGTTTGTCTATGTTTTTAACTGAATATACAATATGCGTATGTTCTATATTTTCGTCTTCATTCAACATGTTTTTCCCGGTCATTAAGTTGTTGAGTAATTAAATCAATTCGTTTTAGCTTTTTCGCAATCAGAACCGAGGATTTAGAGTTTTTCTTCCCCTGTTCTTTTTGAGTAATAATAGCAATCTCCATTCTCAGACACGCGCGCTCAATCAGCAATTCTCTCGTGTGCTCTGGTAGCTCTTTTGTGGTCCAGCTCGAGTTGATGGCTGATGAAATGCGATCTCTGCGACAACTTAGGCGCTTGTCACCGGCCATTATCGCAAATTTATTATTTTTCAGGGCTTTTATACGAACCTTTTGCATAGTCATATCTACTTCTCCATTGCATAAGTAATCCGTCGGAATTCGGGAGCACAAGGAAGGCTTGGATCAGACGGCTTAACGATGCAGAGGAAGGCTCAGAAGATGCGGGCACACCATTAATCTCCTCTAGACGCGGGTCACGGCTGATCTGCTGTCAGGTTCTAGAGAGCTAACGCGTGTGTTGCGTGCGGGTATCATACATCCGTTGTTGAAATAATCTAAACAAATTATATTTAGTTAATATTATTTTACCGACACGGGCGCGCGATATCCATATGATTGCCGGAAGCAAATCACAGGTTAAGATGATGGTTCCCAAACGTTTAAGAGCAGCACGACATAGAGCTGGTTTGTCTCAGGAGAAATTCCTGCAGTTAACTAACGTGGAAGCTGTCAGTGATAAATCGCAGATTTCAAATTACGAATCAGGTCGACACTCACCGCCTTTTGAATTTGTGGTGCAGATTGCTAAGGCGCTGAACTATCCAGAAGCCTATTTTTATACGGTGGATGATGATTTTGCAGAGCAAATCCTGTTGATACACAGGAACAAAAACAATCCTGATTTCAATCCATATTTTAAACCTTTAAAAGAAGCGCTTGATGCTGTTAATGCTTTAAAAAAGATGTTAGATAAAGCTACAGGTACAAAATAGAGTTTCTTACCGTCAACTGGCGCAGCGCGATCTCACTCGCCCCTGAAAATGTCGTCTCCTCAAGCCCTGGGTTACGGCTAGTTGCTGCTATTAACTTTTAAAAGAGCATGAGGTTGTCAGGGATATGCTAGTACGGTGTCACACTCTCTGTAAATAGCCAAAATATCGCCAGTATACTGTTGTGGATTCCATTTTACATGGTTGAAAGTTCTCTTATGAAGCAATGCTTTCAGTCAATTGTTTTGTCTAAGATCATGCTTTTGGTGTGAAAGATCGTGTAAGCCAGAGTAAATAGATCATTTGTCTGTAGGGTTACATACACCGCTTCTATAAATCTTTATCTTTAAAGTCAATTGGTTATGGTTTTTTATTATTCTGAAATAAAAAATTCTATTATATTTGAGAAAAATCACCCTTGTCGCAAGAATAATCTGAAACCATAAGTTAACTGATTGATATAATTGTGTGTTTTGTTGGGGTGGGGTTAAAATATAAAAAAATCGTTTCAGCTAAGATATTTTCAAGGATGGACTTTTTATTAGGTTTCCTTGTTAAATAATTTAGTTTATAACGGAGGGTGTAATTTTTTAATGATTAATGTAGAGGTGCAATAACCGTCTGAAGGTGATAGCTGTTGTATTGAAATTAATCCGGAGAACTTCAGAACTGGATACTAAGACGGCTCATAATTTGTTGGGTGCTAAAATTCAGTTAAAACCTTATTAGTTGTGGAGAAGCCCCAGGATTACGGGGCGCACTGCTACTGGAAGACGGGCCATGCTTCCCTGCAACGTAGGGTATTGAGGCATAAAAAGCCAGAACCATTGTGGTGAAGCACACTTGCACGAGAACGTCGAACGAGAGCATCACTTTCGGATGCTTGTGAATAAATACTAAGAGGCTGTACAGGTAAGAGGCTGTGGAAACCATCAGTGATGTCTGGCGTGGAAGTGGAGTACATTAATAGCTGTTACATTATTTGAGTGATACTTATTTACCGAACAAACAAGGCCTTTCCATAAGTGATCTGGGAGTGTATCTGCCGTAAGGCTGCAGCATGTAAACCTTGAAGCTAAGTTTAATGGGATGGAGGCTGATGGTAGATGAGGATTTCTTACAGACAATTAAAGGGTCTGCACTGTGTACTTACTCAGGCAAGGCTGAAGGAATGTTGCATTTTGATTCGTTTTGACATATTTTGAAATGAGTAATGGCTTTTATTTAGTATGGCGAATTTAAAATAATTGCAAGTTAAAAAAGTTATAAAAAATATATTTTAAATATAAATGTGATTTTCATCGAGCTGCACCTTTAAAAAGGGTAAATGATCGTTACTTAAGCCTAAAAAGGTTCTGTTGAGAACACAAGTTAATGAGATAATGACACTAGAGTAATCCTAAAAAGATAAAGGTGTTCAAAAATATTACAATCTAATTGCATTTAGTGTTTGTATCTGATTTTTGTGGGTTGGGCTAAATATCTATAGCCACACTGTAATTGATGTTTTTTTAATTTACTTAAACACTAAAGAAATTGGTTCACCTGCCGATTAGCATTGCTGTGGGAAAATATTTGCATTTTCTTATTAACCACAAAAATTAAGCCGTTATTACATTCATCTCTTGAAGATGAACATATGCTAATCATTAAGGAAGAATAATGTTCAAAAATCTCAATATCAGCACCCGGCTTACCATGGCATTTGGCGTGATAGTTGTATTGATGACAGTTGTCTGCGGATTGCTCTACATGAGCTTCGACAGGGTAACGGCTGTTAGCAAACTTAATGTCCACAGCTATAAAGTTGTTGATAATCTGCGCACAGTTACAGAGAACCTCATTAATATGGAAACAGGCATCCGTGGATTCGCACTCACGGGTAAACAGGATATTCTTCAGCCATTTTCTGAGGGGGATGAGGCGTTTAGACGCGGAGTAAGTGAGCTCTTAACACTCACAAGTGATAATCAATCACAACAAAATAAATTTTTAAAAATTTCTCAGCTTGAAGATGAATGGAAAAATTCATTTGCCCTTCCGTTAATCCAGAACAGGAACGAAGTTACAAAAGGGTCGCTCAATATGGATTCATTCATCTCTGGACTTGAACACAACTCCGGCAAAGCTCAAATGGATCGTATCCGTGACGTTATTAATGAAGCGCTGCGTGATGAATATAGCATCATGTCAGAGCGGCAGGCACGCCTTGCTGATGAGCGTTTTAAAACGCGAATGATGATTGTTATTGGCTTGCTCGCAGCCGCTGTCACCGCGCTTCTTGCGGGTACCTTGTTATCACGCAGTATTCTCAATCCATTAAAGCATGCAGTGAATACGGCTGATACCATCGCGTCGGGTGATCTTACATCGGTTATTACAATCGACCGAATGGACGAAACAGGCAAGCTGCTCATGGCTCTTGATAACATGCAACAGAGATTAAAATCGCTCGTCACTGAAATCAAAATCACTGCTTCTTCAGTCGATCTTGCGGCCGGGGAAATCGAGCAGGGCAATATGGAGTTATCTTCCCGTACTGAGGAACAGGCCGCTGCTTTGCAACAGACAGCTGCCAGTATGGAGCAGTTAACAATGACCGTTCGCAACAATACAGAAATTGCTGAACATACGGCTATGTCCGCCAGAAAGACAGAAGAGCTGGCCCGGGAAGGGGAGTCTGCTGTTGGTGAAATGAGCGAAACGATGCAAAAAATATCGGCAAATGCACTTAAAATTAAGGAAATTACGAGTGTCATTGAAGGGATTGCTTTCCAGACAAATATACTTGCATTGAACGCTGCGGTAGAAGCTGCACGCGCTGGTGAGCATGGGAGAGGTTTCGCTGTTGTCGCCACAGAAGTGAGAAATCTTGCGCAGAGAAGCGCTAGTGCATCAAAAGAAATCGGCTCCTTAATTGAGAACGCAGTCGATAATGTCGATAATGGCGTTTCTGTAGCCTCTAAGACAGCAGAGACAATTTTACGTGCTGCAACCAATGTTGCTTCACTGGCACAGTCAATGGATAGTCTTTCTATGGCCTCAGTAGAGCAAATGCAGGGGATTATGCAAATCAGTACCGCTGTTACACAAATGGACGGTGTGACGCAGGGAAATGCTGCGCTCGTTGAGCAGTCTGCTGCCGCATCTCAGTCGCTCAGTGAACAATCCAGGTCTCTGAAGCAGATGACTGATAACTTTGTTATTTAAAGATCCATTGGCACCATAATTTATGGTGCCTTTTAATGTCGTCAAATGGAGAGGTAGTATTTTCCTGTACTTTTTTTGAATGGGCCTCTTATCTGGCGGAGTACGGGAGAAATGTTGCAGAAAGCGGATTATTTACCCTTATCAGAGTGTCAACGCAAAGCATAAGTGTTCCTTCACAGCGAAACAGAGACGCCATGCTTTGTTTCTGAGAATTTGTTTGATCGCTTCGCTATATACTTCTGAGCGTTCTTTTTTTTCCAAAAGAAATCACGAAGGCGACAACTTTCTCGTCTATGACCTGATATACAAGACGATAGTCTGAAGCTGAGAGCTTAATCTTGTAACAATCAGACATACCACGGAGATTCTTCGCTGCAATCCTGGGCGACTCAAGCTCAGCATCTTAATCACTTAGGAATGCCTCTTTGAAGGGCAAGCGTTCATTATCAGCAATATTTTCGAGCCTAAGACGAAGCGCTTCAGGGGAAGTTACACCCAATTTTTCAAGGGTGGCGTAAGGGGGATACAACGTTAGTCCGTTTACCTTGTCTTACACTATCTCAACCAATTCAAACTCTTCTGCGATCAATTCCATATCTTCAGAAAAATGACCTTCGCGGGTGAAAAATCTCTTATGCTCTTTCTGCCAGTATTCAAGGCTTAAATCGCCTTCACCTTCCTTGCGGGCGAACGCCTCAGTCACATCACAAAAACGTACCAACCGCATTGAAACCAGTCTGGTAACGCAGACAGGAACATTCTGGCCATCAAGAATAATGTTATAACTCCCAATTTTCGGGGCAGACTCCTCCTGCTGGAAAGAGGCAAAAGATCCGCAAGAGGCAGTTTTAATCCCTTTTTTGATCAGGTCCGCAAGCTCACTAGCGAGTTCCGGGCTGTCACCCATTTGCCAGGCATCTTCGCCGGGATACTTTATTTTTATTTCCTCAATCTCAATCATTAACATCCCTTGTTTATCGTCGATGAAAAACAAAATTTATACATTTTTTTAGCATGACTGTCTCGACATTATCAATGATGCCTTCATTAAATGGTGTGGTCCGTGAATCTCCACAGGTTTAACAGACACTAAAAAAAAAGCGCTCATCGTTATCCCAAAGAGTTTGAAGTTTAAGCAGTCAAACAGGTTGTTGATCGTAGTTATTCTGTTTCCAACGTTACAATAAGCCTCGATATCATCACCCACAGCCTTTATGCCTTGAGAAAGAAGTACGCTCCGTTTTCTTTCACTAATAAAGAACAGTCAGATGCTCAGGCCGAGATCCGCCGTCTTCAGAAAGAGCTGAAGCGGGTTGCTGATGAACGGGACATCTTAAAAAAATCTGCGGGGTACTTCGCAAAGCTGTCCGACTGAACTTAGAAGCATCTACCGTCCAGCCCTTGAAGGCTGAACGGTATAAGATTTATCGATGTTGTTTCTATGGAATGCTTGCCAGGTCTCTCTCAATGTCATGGCGGCGACCATTGTCAGCGATTTCGCGCCCCGGACGAGGTGGTGCTTTTAGCGCTTTTGTTAGATAGAGCCTGGCTTGATCTGTTTTTTTCTCTTTTAAAAGATAATCACCATAGAAATAGTTAGGGTCGATACCCTCAGGGTTGATGGCCAGCGCTTTTTTCAACATCTCCTCAGCTTTGTCTTTATCCCCAAAACCGATTGGCCAACCGGGGACCTGGTAATAAAGAGCACCCAGGCTTGTCCAGGCTGAACCTTGAAGAGCGTTGGGATCAATTTCAATCGCTTTCTCCAGGTTATTACGGGCTTCTTTAACCAGACTCAGAGCACCCAGACCACCTTTGGCGCCAGCCCAGCTACTATCAATTATTGCGCTCCAAATCAAAAGAGGGGCGTTAGTGTTGTTTTTTAACTGGCTTGCTTGATGGGCTTTCTGACTAAGTGAACTAAAGCAGTTTTCTTTTTTGGCTTCCAGCGTTTGGTATTGGCACACAGACCAGTCGTGTTGTAAGTTCTCTAATGACGTTTCCGCGAAGGCGGCAGTCGGAAAAACAGTCATAATCAGCAGTACATTCAGGGTTCTCATTTGTTTTCTCCTTTCAGGGATTTACGGGCGAACTCCTGAATGACAGGCAGTTTTTTTCCTAACGCGCCGTCGACGACGTTGGGAAACCAGGCATTAATTTTGACGAACAGACGCTCCATTACGCCAAAACGATACCGTTTCTGTTCCGTTTCAAGCAGCCGCACCAGCCGGGTTGCCACCTGCACCGGCGAGTCAGTGTTGTTTCCCAGTTTTTTGTTCAGGGCATTAACATGAATGTTGTTTAGTGAAGTTTCCGTTGCACGCGGCGCAGCATAAAGAACGGTAATACCGCTTCCCTGTAACTCCCGGTCAAGGGCTTCGGAAAAACGGTGTGTCGCAGCCTTGGTCGCGCTATAGACGCTCCACGCTGGATGACCAATTTCCCCAAAAATTGAACCAATATTCAGTACGATACCTGGCGCATTCATTATTTCCAGTAAGGCCCGAGTCAGCAGGGCCGGGATTTCGATATTGGTGCGGATCTGTTCGCGGATGTCGTCAAAGGATTGCTGTTCAAACAGGGCAAAACGGCTACTTCCTGCATTGTTGATCAGAATATCCAGTCCGCCATTCTGTGAAAGCCGGTCGGCCAGCGCCGAAATTTCGTCGTCGGAATAGCTCTGCATCAGTACGGTATTGTGCCTATCCGGATGCGGAAGGGTATTCTGCAGCAGAGACATTGCCTTTTCATTGCGTCCGACGAGATACAACCTCGCGCCTCTCTGGGCCAGCTCTCTTGCCAGCGCCTGACCGATTCCCCCACTGGCGCCAGTAAGCAGAATAGTTTTGTTAAGCAGGTTCATGAGTGCTTTCTCCCAGCTGATCGAGCATCTGACCATAGAGATGATAAATGCGACGCGCTGTATGGATGATTGCGTCCTGATCGCTCTTGTCGGTGACTGAATCCATCAGAGAGGCAAAGAATTGCAGATGCCCCTGATCCAGTTCGCCATGAGAACGGAGGTAGGTTGTCGCCTGTTCCGGCAGGGTCAGCGTCTTCTCCAGCTGCGCTGCAACGGTTGAGGCGATGGATACGCTGGTTCCTTCCAGAACGAGCACCATGCCAAAGATACTCATCGGATTGACCCGCTCGATACGGTAGTAGAGATAAGCGATCATCATTTCGATGGGCAGTCCCGGTACGCCGTTTCTGACGGCCTCCGCATTCCCCCCGCAGGCGCGGATATCATTGAGTATCCACTCCTGATGCCCGTATTCTTCATCAATGTATTCTGCAATTGCGCCGCGTACGGCTTCATGCGATGCAGGAAGCCGGCTGCCGGCACACATCAACAGAGGAACGGTATGGCTGACGTGATAATACGCCTGCGTCAAAAAGGCGATGTACATATCCCGCGAGATATCGCCCGCCTTACAGCGCGCAATGGCCGGAGAGGCAAGTAAGCGTTGACGTTCGGCTGAGGTCTGGTTTTGTAATTCCTGATAAAAGCTCATAGGTCTTCCTCCTCACTGTATGCGAGAATGGTGTGTTTCAGGGACTGCCAGATGGCGTTTCGTTTAGGGCGGCCGTTAGCCGTGACCATCGCGGGAGAGGATATTTCACTGGTAAACAGTAAACGATGGAACCGGGCATAGTCAGGCAGGCGTGCGGATATCTGCATGAGCTGTTGACGCGCCAGCTCCTGCTGACCATCAAAAGCATCGACCAGCGCAATGTTGTGTCTCAAACCGTCACCAAAAATCACCACGCGGCGTACGGCGGGACATGCCATCGCTTCTGCTTCAGGCCATTCCGGGGAAAAATTACGGCCATATGCGTTAATCTGAACGTTTTTCTGTCGTCCGGTTATGTGGATAAACCCGTCTTCATCAATTGTTGCCAGGTCGCCTGTGTCCACTCCCGGCCCCGCTGGCTCCTCCCCTAAATACCCCAGGGCATTGGCAGGGCTGATTACGCTCAGCTGCCCTGAGCGAGCGACGGTCACGTGGATGCCGGGCAGAGGTCTGCCGACACGGTTCCTTTTTACCGCGCCGGGCAGATTCAGCGCGACAACGGAACCACACTCTGACAACCCATACCCTTCAAAAACGGGCAAGCCCGACTGTGTTGCAAGCTCCATTACTGGCGTCGGCACTTTCCCGCCCCCCACCGCGACAAAACGCAAGGAACGCGTGCTCTCTGGAACCGTCTGATGCAGATGAACCAGCAGGCGTAAAATTTCAGGTACCAGAACAAGGGTTTCCGGTGCCCATGCCGTTAATGCCTGTAAAAAGCATTGGGGATTGAACTGACTGGACCCTTCAAAGCCTGTCCGCGCGGTCGGTAGTATTACTGTCTCTGCACCCAACAGTAAGGGAATATAGATACCGCACAAATTCTCAAGCAGAATACTGAGCGGCAGGCTGACCAGGTGCCTTTTGAGGGCGATCGGAGCCAGCGCGTCAGCCAGTGTCTGTGCGCTCCAGAACATCCCATTCAGGCTCAGGCAGACACCCTTGGGTTCGCCCGTTGTACCGGAGGTATAGGTGATCTTGGCCGTGCCCACTGGCAAGGGGGATGGGGCAGGTAATGGCCTTATCTGCAGTCGACCAAAAGGAAAGGCGTGTCTGCGCCATCCGGACATCGTTTCCCCGCCGATCTGGGCATCAACTGAAGCGGAAGCACGCACCCATTCTTTTTGCGTTTCTGAGAAAAAAGGCGGGACAGGCACAATCACGATCCCTGCGGACAGGCAGGCGAGATCGATAATCGCCCATTCTGGGCCATTATCGAGTTCAAGCGCCAGCCTGCTGATACCCAGTGAGCTGAGTTGCGTGGCGGCATGCGTGACGGCCTCAAAATATTGCCCCCAGCTCCACGTTCTGTTCTCGCCCTTCAGCGCCGTTTTATCCGGATATCGAAGCGCCTGCTGCTTCAGCGCATTAAGAAACATGATGTTCTCCCGATAGATTAAGCCAGGGGGCCTCCGGCAGCGAACTGACCAACGTCATCAACAGACTGCCCTGGGTCAGTACTGTGTGACCGCCTGCTAATTCACCGGCCATAATCTGCGGATCGTACTGGTAATATTTACCCCACTCATGGGCTGCTTTTCCTAGGCGAGCGGGATCTGCAGGCATCAGGGCGACTGGATGCAAATTCAGGCGATGGAAGGTATTACGGATTTTTTTCGTGCCGGTAAAAACAATCCATGAAAAATTGTATTCGGTCAGGACCTGACACAGGGCCGCAAACATTATGCGAGCGCTGGCACCGTCACACGCCGCAAAATTGCCGATTTCAACAATGGTGGCGCGAGGAATGGGCTGTGAGATACGTGACGATAGAATCGTCTCGATGGAATCCTCAAGATACTTTTCGAGATAGAGTGGGCCCTGAGAGGCAACCTGTACCCCGCTGGCAGCCTTAAGTTCACCATTTACATCGTAAAGGCCGATAAGCCAAGGCATGCAACGGGAGATCGAGGCGTGATAAACCCGATGATAATTTTCACGAATTAACGCAGAAATTTCATTATGTTCGTCTTCGCCGTGAAGCCATTTAAGTGTGTAAGGTGACATGATTCGCATGGTGAGACCTCTTATTAGAGTCTTATCAATGTGAGGCATAAATATTATGGAAACCTTAAGAGCGATTTATTTTTTCGTGATTTTTGATGGGGGATTCTTTATTAAGGTATTCTTAAGGAATAATCTTTAAAAAAGATAAAAACATCCACGTGGGTGCTCGTAATGAAAAGTGCATTTTCCAGAAGTCAGATAATTTTCCACTGGTTGGTTTTTTTAGCCATAGTGGTGGCATACGCTGCAATGGAGTTAAAAGGTTTTGCTCCAAAAGGCAGCACGGCACGCGCGACGATGGCTGCCGTACACTACACGGCAGGGGTAACTGTCCTGCTGCTTATGGCAGGCAGAGTCATTTTAAAAATCACCCATCAGGATCCCGATATTCTGCCTCCTCCGCCCCGCTGGCAGAAGGTAGCGTCAAAAATCACGCACGGGTTGCTGTACCTGATGTTTCTCGTCCTCCCGTCTCTTGGTCTCGCCTCCCTTTATTATGGGCAGGTGACGTGGTCATTCTTCGGAATAACACTACCAGTAGCCACGGTAGCCAACAAAAATACTCAGCACAGTCTGAAGGAATGGCATGAACTGATCGCCAATGCAGGATATTTTCTTATTGGCCTTCATGCGCTTGCAGCGTTATTCCATCACTACGTTGTGCGCGACAATACGCTTGTAAGAATGTTACCGGCGTTGGCGCGTAAAAATAAAAGATAAACATAATATTTAAAGTTGACGGCATTATCGTCGGGTCAGGAAACCTCAGTTAGTCTGGCATTCTTCTTCGCTGGCACGCTGAAGATGCGGTAAGCAGTAAAACGTTCGGTAGTGCACAGAATTACGAGCTATTCTGTATCAGCAACCTCTTTAGCATGCGAGTTCGACCTCGCGATGGCCATATACCCTGCTTCATCGCATAGGGGAATGTGCTGCCTTTCGTATTGATGGCTGTCATACGTATTTCAGGTGTTAATAGCCGGGGCGAATTTCTCCTTCCGAGATGAAGTAAGCTTACGTTAAACCGTCTGCCCGGAATCCGGACAGAATGTGACACGCTGGGGTGACAGGTTGCAGAATGCGGATTATTTACCCTTATCAGTACTGCCAGGACTGCTACGCTTAGCAGTCTCAGGCGCCTGCGGACAACAGGAATGTCCTTATATCTAAGGCAGGTTGCTTTCATTTTTCCGGATGAGGATGAACCATGACTGACGATGCCCGTAAACAGCCACAAATTGATCCTGCTGAAGAGAATGCCTTTTTTCCCTCCTCGTATTCGCTCAGTCAGTTTACCAGCCCTGTCTCCGACCTCAGCGGGGCAGATTATCTGAAGCGGTATACTGGCAGCCAAAAGATACTCGTGATTGCAGCGGATGAACGCTATCTGCCAACCGATACCGGGGCACTATTTTCTACGGGAAACCATCCCGTTGAGACCCTTTTGCCCTTATATCATTTGCGGGCCGCTGGGTTCGATTTTGACGTGGCCACCCTATCGGGGCAGATGGCAAAATTCGAGTACTGGGCGATGCCCCGTGAAGATGAACGTATTATGCCTTTCTTTCGGGAGACGCAGTCGAAATTCAGGATCCCGCAAAAACTATCTGATGTTGTCAGCCGGCTGACGAAAGACAATGAGTATGCCGCGGTCTTCATTCCGGGCGGGCATGGCGCCTTGATAGGGTTGCCCGGGAGCCAGGACGTGGCGGACACCCTACGCTGGGCCATGCAGGCAGATCGTGTCCTCATTTCACTGTGTCATGGCCCTGCCGCTTTTCTGTCCTTGCGCCATGGAGATAATCCGCTGAGTGGTTATTCGGTGTGCGCCTTCCCTGACAGTGCCGACAAAGAAACCCCTGCGATGGGATATATGCCGGGGCATCTGACCTGGTACTTCGGTGAGGCCCTGCAGAAAATGGGGATGAACATTGTCAATAGCGACATCAAGGGAACTGTACACAAAGATCGTAACGTACTGACGGGTGACAGCCCCTTCGCGGCGAATGCACTTGGCCAGCTGGCCGCAAACGAGTTGCTGGCCCGATTTGGCGAGTAATGGTTCAGAAGGGGCAGGGCGCAAGTCGGCTGCCCCGTTTTTTCGACTCTCTCCTGATCCTTAGTTCGGCTCCAGCACTAGTAAGAGAGGACCGGACACCATGATAAAAAGGCAATTATTAGTTACAACATACGTTAAGAGTTAATATCTCAACACCTGATACCCCTGCGCCATTCTGAAACAAACAGCCCCTCTTCACTATTTATCGTCCCCCGTGCACAGCGGTAACAACACTGCACACCTCTCCCCTGAAAAGCGCCGCCGCCCGGCCCGAAGGGCCGGAAAGACCTTTTTGTAAGCTGTCGTATGTTGTAACTATTATGCAGCAATGCTGTACTGGAAAAACAAGCTTAGCAGTTATCGTGTCGGAATTGATGTGCCTAAACTTTCCCCCGCCATAGCCTTGATAGCTCTCAGGTAAGCGATCTTCACTATAAGGACATCCTTGTGGTAGCGTGGCAGCTCTGATCATGTTACCCGAGATAAATACCTGCCCCGATGTTAGAACCTGACCTAATTATCACAGGACTGGTCCTGCGGAGCTAATGTGTCTGCCGGCGAGTATAAGCAGCTCCTGCACGTTCAATCGGCCACGGACACTTTTTAAAAAAAACGGCAGGGTGACATCACTCCCTGCCGTAAGCATACTTGCTGTTATTATACCGGAAGTTTAGAGACAGTTTGTGTTAAGTCAAAATATATCGTACTGATTTATGAACCTTATTTCATTTCTCATTCAGGATACAAACCAGCTATATGATGTGCCGTGTATTTGATGTTCTGGCTGGCAGACTATTTTTTGAGCCTTAATGACCGTGTATCAGAAATAGTGTCGCAGGTAGTGCGTATCTTCGACCAAGACGATGATACCGGAATCGAATTTAACCGGGACATGCTGCTGTTTGCTTTGAAAGAGTAAAAAAAAGGACACCGCCCAGGGGAAGAAGTGTCCTCAAATGTGTCAAATTCGTTGTAAGTGAAAACTGTTCAGATGTTTTCGATATTCATGATTACATAATATCCGGGATTTTTCATCCGCCATATGCACGCTCCAAAAAAGGACGTCTCCGGCAGGAGGCGTCCAAAGCATACCAGGCTTTTGATACACACACTGCTTTGCAGATGCGAAATCATTTTGATTTTTTCATAGTCTTATAGGCTCATCAGCTACCAGAACAGGTAGAAAAGGTTGAAAAACTGCAAAAAATTGAGAAAGGCCGGTTAATGGACTCTAGCCCTGAAGAAAGATAAGGAATATTTAATGGATATCGCGATTTTTCCAAGATAAAGTCGACATCAGTGGGCTGATATGATGATAAATCTGAAAGCCCGGAAGCTTGTTCATACCGCAAATGTGGTCGCGGCCATGCATCTCAGTGATTCACTGACCCGGCTGAAATTCGTGGATGAAGTAAGACAGGTTGTCATGCAACAGTTTGAGGCGGCGAGGCGAGCTTAAAACGATGAAGAATGCATTGGCTACCTGAAAAACCTACGAGCTGAGAATGAGTACCTCCTTGAACAGTCGCGCATACTGAAAACTGGCTATGCCCGGATCTACTCTGAAATTCAATATGTACCAGTGCAGAATAAAATAGTCGGATATTTAATATCCGGAATTAAGGTTGTACTTGCCGGCGTTAAGGAGGTGCCATGATCACCATCATGACGCCTGTTGGCATGCTTGCCGGTACCGTTCTGGTTGAGGATTCCCTTACCGGAAGCTGCACGTCAGCTCCTGAATGAGCCGGCTTCAGAAGGGATCCTGGCGGACGTCGCGATGTCCATTGCAGAATTTATAGGGGATAGTCTCGATATTGGCTTGGGGATCTTTACTGCAACCATGCTTACAGCTGGCTGTTTATGGGATGTTTGGGCTGACCGGTAAAGCTGAGGCCTGGCGTCTTTTCCGTTATCTTCCCGGAGAGTATTACCGCAAGGTGGAAACCATGTCTCTGGGTAAATTGACGATGAAGGTTATGGGATGGGGGGAGCGCTAAGGTGGTACTGGAAATCCTTACCAGTGATGACCGAAGTCGCTGATCTGTGATCTCATCAGCTTCCATGATTTATAGCCAAGTATGACAGGCATCACTAAGAGCAGCACAATCAGCAGAAAGACGACGGCAACCACACAGAAGATAACATGGCTGGCGCTGCCAAAGATCGCGGTGAGCAGGGTGATCATTGTCATCCCGCCGGTAAGCCAGGCTACTGACAGGAAATAACCGGCCAGATTTTTCAGAACCCTCTCCTGCGATTCCCCCGTCGCCTGGTAACGTTTGATTCGCTCGACATCCTTACTGGTAAATCCTGCCGCGATAAGTTCCTGCTTTTTTACTGTCATTCAAGTCTCCTTTAACAGTTAAAAAAATACACTAAATTTAAGACTGAATCGCGTAGAATTCTTCTTCATATCACGCATCTTTTTTTATTTTTACAACACTGTTCCAATTTGTGCCTCAAGAATAAAAACCACTTATATCGAGTAAAAAATATCATCCGCATGCAAAGGGTAAATAAACCCAATTTTGGTCAGAAACCTTGCGTACATTTTGTTACCATTGTACTTTTATATTTCCACTTGATAATGCAATGAGTTTAAGTATGAGTGAAAATGATACTGTCCCAAAGCAGTTCAAAAGCCAGATTAACAAAGCGGTTTTCTTTACCTCTGCTTTGTTAATTTTCCTTCTTGTCGCCTTTGCCGCCGTATTCCCGGATGTCGCCGACAAAAATTTTAAATTACTGCAGCAACAAATCTTCACGAATGCCAGCTGGTTCTACATCCTTGCTGTGGCCCTGATTTTGCTGAGCGTCACGTTCCTGGGACTCTCACGTTACGGAGATATCAAGCTGGGTCCGGACCATGCGCAGCCAGATTTCAGCTATCACTCCTGGTTTGCGATGCTTTTTTCGGCAGGGATGGGGATCGGCCTGATGTTCTTTGGCGTTGCCGAACCTGTGATGCATTATCTTTCGCCTCCCGTCGGCACCCCAGAGACCGTTGCGGCAGCGAAGGAAGCCATGCGCCTGACGTTCTTCCACTGGGGTCTGCACGCATGGGCAATTTATGCCATCGTGGCGCTGATTCTGGCCTTTTTCAGTTACCGTCACGGTCTGCCTTTAACGCTGCGTTCTGCACTCTATCCCATTATCGGCGATCGCATTTACGGGCCTATAGGCCATGCGGTTGATATCTTCGCCGTGATAGGCACTGTCTTTGGCGTTGCGACATCGCTGGGTTACGGTGTATTGCAGGTGAATGCCGGTTTGAACCATCTTTTCGGCGTGCCCATCAATGAAACGGTACAGGTCATTCTGATCGTGGTCATCACGGGGTTAGCGACGATTTCGGTGGTGTCCGGCCTGGACAAGGGAATACGCATCCTGTCTGAGCTTAATCTGGGCCTGGCGGTGTTGCTCCTGGCGCTGGTCCTGTGCCTGGGTCCCACTGTGCTTCTGCTGAAGTCATTTGTGGAAAATACGGGGGGTTATCTGTCGGAACTGGTGAGTAAAACGTTCAACCTTTACGCGTATGAACCGAAGTCAAGTAACTGGCTGGGGGGCTGGACATTATTATACTGGGGATGGTGGCTTTCATGGTCGCCGTTTGTAGGTATGTTCATCGCACGTGTTTCCCGTGGCAGGACAATTCGTGAGTTCGTGACTGGCGTGTTGTTTGTTCCCGCCGGTTTTACACTCATGTGGATGACGGTGTTTGGAAACAGCGCCATCTATCTCATCATGAACCAGGGCGCCACTGACCTGGCAAATACCGTCCAACAGGATGTTGCTCTGGCGCTGTTTAATTTCCTGGAGCATTTCCCGTTCTCGTCTGTGTTGTCATTTATTGCAATGGCGATGGTTATTGTTTTCTTTGTAACGTCTGCTGACTCGGGAGCAATGGTTGTTGATACTCTGGCGTCTGGCGGCGTCGCTAACACGCCTGTCTGGCAGCGAATTTTCTGGGCATCGCTCATGGGCGTTGTTGCTATTGCCCTGCTGATCGCAGGGGGGCTGAGTGCGTTGCAAACCGTAACGATAGCGAGCGCATTGCCCTTCTCAATGATCTTACTGATATCAATATACGGTCTGTTAAAAGCGCTCCGTCGTGACCTGACCAAGCGTGAAAGTCTGAGTATGGCGACCATTGCGCCGACGGCAGCACGTAATCCTATTCCGTGGCAGAGAAGGCTGCGTAATATTGCCTATCTGCCGAAACGCTCTCTTGTGAAACGTTTTATGGACGATGTTATCCAACCTGCCATGACGCTGGTTCAGGAAGAACTGAACAAACAGGGGACGATAAGTCATATAAATGATGGTGCCGACGATCGTATTCGACTTGAAGTCGATTTAGGCAACGAGCTGAATTACATTTATGAAGTAAGGCTTCGTGGATATAACTCACCGACTTTCGCACTGGCTGCGATGGATAATGATGAGCAGCAGGCTGAGCAACATCGATATTATCGCGCTGAGGTCTATCTAAAAGAAGGCGGTCAAAATTATGATGTGATGGGCTGGAACCAGGAACAGCTTATTAATGACATACTGGACCAGTATGAAAAGCATCTGCACTTCCTGCACCTGGTTCGTTGATATCAAAATGCCGTCCTGTGAGGCGGCATTTATTTATCTTGGCCACAATATGAGGGAATGCAGTATGATTTCACGCTGGCAATGGATTCTGAAGCAAACATTTAAAAAACTATGGTTCAGGGCAACGTTATTCGCAATTGTCGCGATAATAACGGCCCTTTTATCAATTCTTTTTAAATCAATGATACCTGAGTCGATTTCCGTGAAGGTTGGTGCGGAAGCAGTCGATAACATTCTGAACATACTGGCATCAAGTATGCTGGCAGTGACCACTTTTTCACTGAGTATCATGGTCACAGCCTACGGTTCAGCCACTACTAATGTGACTCCCAGAGCAACGCGTTTAGTTGTTGAAGACGTAACCACACAAAATGTGCTGGCCACCTTCATCGGTTCCTTTCTCTTTAGTCTGGTAGGAATTATTGCCCTCAATATGGGAGCCTACGGAGAAGGGGTAGAGTCATTTTATTCATTGTCACACTGGTTGTCATTGCCCTCATCCTCATCACATTGCTTCGTTGGATACAGCATTTGACCTCTCTGGGAAGGGTAGGTGAGACGACTGCAAAAGTAGAACAGGCGGCCATTGAAACATTTATTGCGAGAGCCAGAAATCCCTGTCTCGGCGGATATCCATGGCATGAGAGCAATGAACAGCCAAAAGGGACAGTTGCAGTTTATCCGAAGAAGATTGGCTATGTTGAATATATTGATATGGAGAGACTCAGCAAGCTGCTGGCTAATGATCCCCGTCATGTATATCTTGTGGCGCAGCCAGGCAGTTTCATACATCCGTCCATGCCAGTGTTGTACCTGAGTAAGGGCCTGGAGTCATCAATCAGCACCGATTTACTTGAGACGATTATTGTCTCGGATGTACGTTCATTTGCTCAGGATCCCCGATTTTGTCTTAGCGTCATGGCCGAAATAGCCTGCCGGGCCCTTTCCCCCGCAGTGAACGATCCTGGCACCGCCATTGATGTCATAGGCAGAGGCGTTCGTATACTTTCTGCTTACGCGCAGAATAAATCTGACGAAATCGAAGTGAAATATCCTTCAATACATGTGGCACCACTTCAGAATAACGATCTACTGGAAGACTTTTTCTCACCTGTAGTGCGCGATGGTGCCGGTATGAAGGAGATTCACATAAGAATCCTTAAAGGACTGTCTATGCTGAGTAGGGGTTGGCCTAAGATGTTTGCTGAAGCCGCACATACCCTGGCATTTGAAACATTAGAGCATGCAATTCGTGCTGGCCATATAGATTCTGAAAGATATCTTATAAAATCAATTTATTATAATTTATTTAATGACGAAAATTATAATATAAAACTATAGTTGCGTAGCAAGCGATTCGGTTGTTGGCAAGGGCAACACATTCGCCTGAGAATGGGCGTCTGCCTTGTGCCAAAAGCGGAAGTCGGAGGCTATCTGCAAACCAAAAAGATTTCTATTTAAGCCGTGGCGACTCAGACGGTCATCTCTAGGTTTCGCATAATCCTACCCGAAACTTACCTTTTACAATAAGCATCATACCTGTCTATCAGATGTCCTTTCAGCTACGGAGCAATAAAGGAATATTGATATTAGTCCCGTGAAGAAAAGAAAGAGAAACATGGCATAACCCCATTCAGCATCAATGAAAAATCCACAGAATAACGGGCACAATGATGTTCCCAGAGATGTCAGATTAATGAGCCCAAAAGACGTTCCTCTGAGATTCTCAGGAGCCAGTCTGTCCACTTCAACGCTGAAAGCCGGCATCGTTATCAATTCACCTATACTGAGGATGAATGTAGCAATGACAATGAGTGCCAGTATGTCAAAATATGCCATCACGAAGCAAAGTTGAGCCGTTGATATAAATAAGATACCAAGAATGATCTTTCCCTTTGCATTAAATTTCCGCAAAATCAATAAAACAGGATACTGACAGACAATCACGGTTACAGCATTTGTCATAAAAATGGTACTGATAGTGAATGTGAGGTCAGGAAAGTGTAGACGTGTGAGAAGTTGAATCAACGGGGAGTCAAAAGAAACATAAATAAACATCACCAGAAAATAACACATTAAAAGTTTTGAAAATGACTTCTGTGAGAAAACAATATGGAGCGAAGAAATTATACCTAGTGTTAGTTTTCTGTCATTGTTCCTTTCAACCAGAAAAATTCCGATAATACCCATCAGCATGATGGCATAAACAAGGTAAATCACAGATGAAAAAATAAATATGTTTACTTTCGGTGTTGCCAGGGCAAATGTACCTGCCAGTGGCCCCAGAGCAGTGCCAATATTCACGATATAATATCGAATATACTGAAACCGCTACCTTTGACTGATGTCCTTGACATGATCACCGATCATCGCCTTACTGAATGATTCTGTACAAGCCCGACCTGTAGCGATAAAGGTCATCGCGATAACAAACTCCACCGGATGGTTTGAGTATGCCATCATTGCAAATCCCGCCACACTCAGGAGCAGGCTAGCCACGAGCGCCCGCTCACGTCCTAATCGGTCAGAATAATAACTACCGAACACCCCAATTAGCAAACCGGAAGCCGACGTCATAAAAAAGATGACGCCAATCAATGATGCACTCAGCCCAAATTGTCGGTAGAGTACTACCGACAAATAGGGCCATGTCATAAAATACCCTGCCCTGGACAGGAAAGTACCTGCCAGCATGGTATGTAATACGGCGTTCTGGCCGGTTTGCGAAACTGATATATTTATTTTTGTCATCAGCCGATCCGATGTGATTCAACCGGTAATTCCTCATCAGCTCCCCATTCAGCCCAGGAGCCATCATAAATCCTTAAATCCGGGAAGCCAGCGAGGTAAGCCGCCAGAAGAACAATGCAAGCCGTCACACCAGAGCCACAACTGAACACCAGTTCCCTCTGATTGCTTAGCCCTTCCCGGGAAAAAAGAGCAGCCAGTGCCGCAGGAGACAGGTATTTTCCATCTGTCAGCACTTCAGTAAAGGGAATGTTTACGGAACCCGGAATGTGTCCGCATCGTAAACCAGGCCGCGGTTCAGCCTGTTGCCCATTGAAGCGTGCGGCAGGTCGTGCATCAACGACGATAAACTGAGGGCTGGCTATATTCTGAAGTACGCTGGTTTTATGAACGATTTGTTCCGGCTGACCCTGAAAGTGCTGGCTCTGTCCTGCCACCGGTAATGCATGGCTACCGGATACCATGAAACCTGCATCGACCCAGGCAGGTAGCCCCCCATCAAGTAAATACACATTCTTTATTCCCATCACTTTTAGCATCCACCAGACACGTGGAGCTGAATAGACCCCTTGCTGATCGTAAACCACAACGGTTGACGCAGGGGTCAGACCAAGTTCTGCCAGCTGTGACGACATAAAGGGGAAAGCCGGAAAGGTATGAGGTAGCGCTGAACCCGGTGCTGAAAACGCATTCTCCAGATCAAAAAATAGCGCACCAGGAATAACCCCGCCAGGGGTGGCATTCGTGGCGTTAACTGTTTTTTTCAGTGTGGCATCCAGTACGATAATGCTACCTGTTGTCAGATTATCCGCAACCCACTGAGGTGAAACTAGAACATTCATGATAGTACCTTTTCAGAAGAGGCCCAAATGGGCCTCATAACGGCGTTTCGCATTACACTTCTATGATGTCAATACGATGTTTATCAACAAGTGGAATATCATAGTTTTGCATCTGGAGGATTTCTCCGGCAAAACAGCCATTTTTATACACACCTGAGAGCCTATCCTGAGTGAATGCTTCAATCGCTTCGGTACTAAAGTGCACCTGATAATCAGTTTCATCAGTACCAGCATGTTTGAAACGGGTCAGGTAGCCAAAGGTAGGTTCAAAAATGTTTACGCAGCCCACTATCTGACCAATACGCTCGTGAGCTATCCCATTGATAGTCATACTTTCACCGGAATCAGGAATGATGGCAAATAGCTGACGTCCGGCCCGACACCATCCGACATGCGAAGGAAGTCCCAGTACATTAATGCCGGAAGTCCCGAAATCTTCACTGACCCCCATCACGTACTTAATAAAACACTTCTAGCCTATGTCCGCGGGCTTCTGGTAATCACCAAGGCATGGATGAATGCCTGTTTTTTTTCAGCATCATTTGGTGACCTGCCACCTGTATTAAAAACATTATTCAGTTAGTAATATATTTTTTCTTCATGTTTTAAATTTCGCCGCCGTGCTGCAAACTCTGATGGCGTCTGATAATTGAGTGCCGAATGTTGACAGCACTTATTATAATCTTGCCGCTAGTCATTATGATTTTCCTCGCGTAAACGATAACGCTGAACCAGTGCTGATTCAGACATTCATCGCGAAATCGACCGTTAAAGCTCTCAATAAATCAGTTCTGCACTGGCTTACCTTGCTGGATAAGTCGTCGTTCCACACCATGCTCAAAAGCCTATTGTTCGAGCGCGCGGCAGTTAAATTCCGACCCCTGGTCCGTTCTTATCGTCGCCGGATAACTTCTAAACAGCGGAATGTTGTCCAGAATACGCTTGACCTGAACGCCTGCAATCCCGAATGCAGTGATAATTGTCAGACATTTCTTCGTGAAGTCGACCACACAGGTCAGGCACATGATCCTGCGGCCGGTGGCCAGCGCGTCCATGACGAAATCCATTGAACACGTCAGGTTGGGTGGAGCAACGGCAGACGATCCGTTGCCAGGCCTTTACGATGCAATAACTGCCAGATCCGGTGGTTCGAGGTTATTAAGGAAGTGGGTCATTAAGGGCTCGCTCATGGCCTTGTAATTCCACTCTGTAGCGTTAAAAACTGGGTTCATTCATGCCGCAACTCCGTCTTACCTGATACGCATACATCTTTCCCTGAATACCTGACCCATGAAGTCCCCTCCATCACGAAGCTTCTGCATTTCCTTGTTGAAATCGAATCCGCCCTCTGCAGGGGATGTCCGATGTTCGGCAGGAACCTTACTGGTCCGCATGGCCGTAACGATAAAATGCTGGAGAGTTACCTGCTTCATTACCTGAGCTTCGTCAGGTTGAAGATAGGGAAGCAAACCGAAGACCTGATGTTCGAAGTTTTTTTGTTCCTCTTTGATTTGATCGTCGAGTACACGCTTAGCCGGAGTGCTCGTTTCATACATTAGTTCATACAAGGAGACGTTATTGGGATAGCCCCGATCTGCCCGAAAAACAATCTCTGCAGCCAGTGAGGCGCTTTCCTGGAGCTTTAGACAATGCAGCTCTGTCGCCCGGCGTCTGGCTTCCGCAAGCTGAGTATCTTCTACTTCCTGCTTTTTCACATTCAGCATAAAATAAGCCGATAAGACATTCCCCATCCCGGTTGCAAAGGTAATCAGAAGGGTAAAGATAATGCCCTGAAGCAGTCTTTTTCTGGAAAATTCCTCGTTCATACATCTCTTCCTTGACCCGTCAGGCCTTTCGACACGAGCAGAACCTCTCTCATAGCACCTGAAGTTAATATCAGTGAAAGGCATCAGGGGTACATGCTAACGCACCAGCGAAGGTGATGAGCACTGCCAAATTTTGCAGCCGAACGTTATGGTTCATTACTAGACATGAACCACGCATCGTTAAGTTAAGTCAGTGTTCCTATGACTGCGTGCAGTCCATACGCGTGTTTACACCTCTTCTGAAGTATCTTATACAGGTGGTACTGTGCATACATACAGATTCTCTTTATGATACACTTATCTGTCGAGACTTAAGCGGGATACTATCTGAATGAGTAAAACCAATAAATTAAAGGTCATTGATCTGTTTTGTGGCGCTGGCGGCTTGTCCTGCGGTTTCATGAAAGGGAAGAATGGTGCTCATTTCGAAAGCGTTCTGGCTCTGGACAATGATAAGGCGGCCATCAGAACGTACAACGCCAACTTTGGCGAGCATGGCATGGTCGCCAACATAGAAGAGTGGATCACGGAAAATACCGTGCCAGAAGCGGATGTTGTTATCGGTGGGCCGCCTTGTCAGGGGTTCAGTCTACTCAATAAGAACCGGGAAGGGGATCATCGACGCGCTCTGTGGGAACCGTACATGGATATCATTGAGCGATCGGGCGCTTCAGTCTTTGTGATGGAAAATGTCCCGGGTCTGTTAACCAGTGATGAATTCCAGGACATCTGCGAACGTGCGGAGAGTATGGGCTTTATGCTTCTCAACCCTTCTGTGCTGAATACGGCAGATTATGGTGCCCCTCAGACGCGTAAGCGTGCTATTGCGATTGGCATTAAGAAAGACCGTTTTGTGCGGGTGGGGATTCCTGCGTTTCCCCCTGCGCCTTCGCACCAGCATCCTGATAAAGCTGGAGATCTTCCTGCTTGGCTGACGGTCAGAGAATTCATTGGTGATTTACCTGAGCCGGTCGGCACAGAAGTGCGCGATCTGCCTCCGCCCTTAGATCTGCATTTTGGGCGAAATCCGACAGCACTGTCTCAGGAACGTTATCGCGCTGTGCCTGTGGGCGGGAACCGTTTCGACTTACAAAAAAACAGACCCGATATTACGCCTGCCTGCTGGATCAAAAAAACGTCCGGTGGTACGGATTTGTTTGGACGGCTGTGGTGGGAACGTCCTTCCGTAACGATCCGCACCGAGTTCTTCAAACCTGAGAAAGGGCGTTATCTCCACCCTGAAGCTCATCGTCCTATTACGCACCGGGAAGCGGCGCGCCTGATGAGTTTCCCGGATGATTTTGTTTTCCTGGGATCAAAAACCGAGATCGCACGTCAGATTGGAAACGCGGTTCCGCCAGTCTTTGCGCAAAAGATTGCGAACTATGTGCTTACTTTAATGGAATATCAGATTCAACATGGCGAGAAGATCGAAGAAGAGCGAACCGGAAACGCTGCGTAAACAGCTTCTGGCGTTAATTACCGATTTTGAATACAGGCTCGCGGATGACTCCCTGCGAGAACAGGTCCTCTCTCTCATCCCGGCCAATCATTTACTGCGGGATCTCGGCAGCTCTCTGATGCATGAGGAGGGCTGCAATTCGGCACGCGACCGCATTCTGGCTTACCTCCTCAAATATCCCCGCCTCATCATTCACGGTGATGAACTGATGGTAGTGGCCGGGATAAGCGAGTATGCGCGGCGGATAAGAGAGCTTCGGGTTCAGTTTGGCTGGTCCGTGTTAAGCGGTACCACGCTGAAGGAAATGATTGAACAAGATGAGATAAAACTGGAGGAACTCCAGGCCCGCACAACGACCGTCCTTAAAACGGATGTCTATACGCTGATGACGACGGAACAGGACAGGGAGGCCGCTCTGCGTTGGAATGAGGCTAATGTTCTGCGTCGAAGTAAGCTTTCGACGAAAGACAAAATTCTCTCCTATCTGCGTAAAAACGTTGGTCGCCCGGTAACGGGCGAAGAGTTACGTTATCTTGCGAACGACAGTAAGGAATGGGCCCGCCGTACACGCGAGTTGCGTACCGAAGAGGGCTGGCCGATTGCCACCAGGAATTCAGGCCGACCGGAGCTTCAAGTGGGCGCATATTTGCTCGAAGAAGATCGTCAGGCTGAGGTACATGACCGCAAAATCCCTGACCCGGTACGTGTAGCCGTCCTTGAGCGTGATCATCACTCTTGCCGGAACTGCAGCTGGTCGCACGCCCGTAGAACAGCAAATGACCCCCGAACGTTTCTTGAATTGCATCATATAGAGCATCACGCTGACGGCGGTGAAAATACGCTGGATAACTTAATTACCCTCTGCAATGTCTGCCATGACGACGTGCACCGACGTAAAGTGTCGGGGGATGCGCTGTTATACCTGTTGAAGGAAGATTGAAATTAACGGGTTTTAGCGTATTTTGTTACGGGCAGGTCATTCATTTGCGTAGCTGTAGTAACGTGCTTGCGGGATTTTTCTATTTGATACGTCCGCTTTGTGCCAGGAGCAGACATTCATTGTACTGGTTTGTTGAGCTCAACCAGGCAAACAATGCTGCCTGCTGCAGGTTATTTATTATTTTGCCAAGTGTTTTCGCATAAGTGCATTTTCTAATGTAATTCCACGGCAAATAGGAAAACCTCTCTCCACTACATGAAAACCGTGCCGTAGAAAGAACGCTTCCGCAGCCTTACTTACATTTGAAGTAAGCTCATTAGTTCCATGTTGCCTCGCTTCCTCATGAATGCAATTCATTAGTAATGTCCCTACCCCCTGTCCTGAATAGGTTCCTGAGACATAAAAATGGTCAATGTACCCATTTGGGTGGAGATCTGCATATCCGGCTATTTCACCATCAAGCTCTACAACAAAAGGGCATAGTTCCCTCATGTGACTGGCCCATTGTTCCTGGTTGATTTCTGCCGGGGCCCAGGCATCAATTTGTTCATGTGTGTAGTAGTGTGATGCGATGGTATGTACAGAGGAATAAAACACGTTAAATAATGAGATTTCATCCCCATTACGGAACCTTCGTATTTTCATAAAACCTCATTATGAAAGTTGCTTGTAGAACAATACTACTTTTTGTGGAAAAGGGTGTCATCTCCTCTCTCATAGTGGCCCCTGCCCAGTCAGCCAGTCCGTTCCGTGCCAAAAGCGAACGTTTACGAAAGAGGTCTTCCTCAAATGTAGCGAAGTTTCTCTAATCTAATATCGGATTCGCTAACATTTCCTTTCTCAATCCAGCCCAGCCGCCTATAAAATCCTGCCGCACGACTGTTTTTGTCGGTTTCAAGCCAAGCTGTCTTATGATGTTTGAATAATTCCTGCTCAGAGAGTTCAACCAGGCTGCGACCTACACCTTTACCTTCATATTCAGGGAGAACAAAGGCTGCAAAAAGACATCCTTCATCTGGCAAAATCATCGAGAAACCAATCACCTTTCTGTCATCTACGGCAACCCATGCGCAACGAGTTTTTTCAATCATATCGGTGACAACGATCTCGGTGATTCCCATCTGCTCCATTTCTTCTCGACTGAGATGATTTTCTTTAACAGAAGTCCTGACTTCAAAAATACCTTCTATATCAGTTATTAGAGCTAATCTTGTACTTATGTTCATTTGTCTTATTCCATGCATGAGACAGTTAAATTGTGATGTTTAGGCAGTGATAGTCTCTGAAGATATAGAATCCTGAGTGAAATTGACATTACCGTCCGCTTTTCGCTCATAGCGGCCTGTCAACGTGGTCAAGTCCCTTTACCACAGAGAGGGCTATAAAAAATCACTTTAACGTACAATAATTTTCGATATCCAAACTGAACCCTACATGCCTAAAGAAGAATACCGATGACCCGTTCGTCGGAGTTAGCGCCGCATCAACGTAACATCAAACAGGGCTTCATTAAGCACGCTTCAGTTTCCACATTTCCCTCTTAATCTACTCACTGTTATAGCCAAGGGAATAAAACATAGCACACGCTATAAACAGTTGAAATACAAGTGTTTTTTTGATCTCATCGATAACTTGTGGCAGTATGCTGTCTCGTTACAGGTGATCTGTAAACGGTTCGACAGCCAAAGGATCATTATAAAAGCCGCTGTGCCCAGCCATCATAGTAGGGTCTCTTTGGCCTGGCGGTAAGTAACAATAAGCCGGATATATTCCGGATCAGTCATAACCGTATATCCCTGAGTATTGTAATTATGATGTCTTCAATTGCTGAGCTACTTTTTTCACTGGTCATCATCCTGATCGCCGCCGAATTTTTTACAAACGCCCTCGAGCATCTCGGGCAGAAATTACGTCTATCACAGGGGGTAACGGGCTCCATCTTAGCGGCTGTAGGGACCGCTTTGCCTGAGACAATTGTACCGCTACTGGCCATTATCACCGGCCCGACCCTATCGAATCATAGTGAAGAGATCGGTGTTGGTGCGATTCTTGGGGCTCCCCTGATGCTGTCTACTTTGTCAGTTTTTCTAATGGGATTAGCCATTATCGATAAACGCGGTCTTAGAGGGGAAATTTGCCCTGAACCGGGGGGATTCCGACGCGATACGGGCTTTTTCCTGATTGCTTTCACTTTTGCCTCACTGGCCATGTTCATTCCGCACAGCATGTCGCAGTGCCGCCAAATCATCAGCCTGATGCTGGTCATCTTGTATTTTCTCTATGTTTATCGGACGATCAAAGCATCCCGTCATCTGGTTCAGGAAGGGGCAGGAACGGAGGCACAACAGTCATTGTATATATCCCGAGTGGTACGATCCGAAAATTTACCCGTCATCCTGTTGCAAGTTATTCTGGGTATCAGCATCCTTCTGGCAGGGGCCTTCTGGTTTATCAGTGGTGTAGAAAGTGCCTCAGAGTATTTGGGGATCTCGGCTTTACTGTTGTCCCTGATAATTATCCCGATAGCCACAGAGTTGCCGGAAAAAATTAACAGTATTCTGTGGATTCGTCGTGGCAAAGACACACTTGCGGTCGGGAACATTACGGGGGCGATGGTATTTCAGGGGACACTGTTGCCTGCAATTGGCATCACGCTGACTCCCTGGGAGCCTCGTTCGGAAGTTCTTACAGGAATTGTAATCACACTGGTCGCCGCATTATGGCTATTCTGTGGGGCAAGAAGGAGAAGAATGCCGGTATCTTGGCTAGGTCTGAATGGATTGCTTTACGTTCTGTACATCTGCATTTCATTGTATAACAGGTAAAATATTGGAGCCCGCAGCTTGATTGTTTTTCTAAGTGAATGGCAGGGAGACTGAGGCCATTACCAGATATCGTCGGTGCTCAATCAGCACATTTTGCAGAACGAACATTATACCTTCCAGTGCAGCAATGAGATAATTGACCTGTATAAACTGGTTGTCTGATTCAGACTGTGTTGAAGAAATTTCGCTGATTCTGGGGAACCCCTTAATGCATTAAGCAGGTGAGAATGGTGCATCAGGTTACTGCGCAACCCAGTATCGCTATGAGATTCTAAGTTTGTTTCGCTTCAAATTTGTAATGATGGCCCCCCTTAAAGGCTTTTATACTAAGGGGATGAAATTTTACTTATTCTGAGAGGAGAGGATTTTGATGATCTACTCGTCGGTAAAGCGCCTCTAAATAGAGATACCCTCTCGTTACTAATGAAAATATTAATCACATCTTGGTATGTTAATCATCGGGGGTTGTAAGAGAGGAGGATAGCAACGCTAATATAACCCTCTTCAGACATCCGCAAGAATAGTCAGATAAGATTTCTTCAGTCAGCTCAGTTCATTAACGGTGAAAAGCAAGACTACGTCGTCAGGAATGACAACATGAATGTTTGCATGCAGAGAAAGTAAATAACGAAAGATTTATCCCCGGTACAACTTGCCTTCACCACTACGTGCTCGTCGCCACAATTCATCATCCGACAGTGTAGTCTGAATGAACTCAACTGGAACTCCACTATCATTGATGATCGCCACGAAGTAATCATCAATAGGTTCATAGGGTCCCAGAAGCAGGCTTTCGCCTTTTATCGCCTCAGAAAGATTATCAACCCTGAATGCAACATGGGGTACGGTTTTAATTAGAGGGTGTAGAGTCGAGTTCTCTGTGAATCTGTGCCACTGTATACGGAACTTGCCGGGATTGTCGGTGGTATACATTCCAGCGACTTCACTGAATACGCCCTGGTCCTCACTGCCTTGGACCGGGATTCCGAGGTGATGAAACTCATATTTGACATTTTTTTTCATGAAGCATCTCCTGTGTGCGCGAATTAATAATATACGTTTAGCTCGTATTTCAAACACAGCCTACAGCATTTAAGCTGGAGGCTGTGCGGAAAAAGAGGTTATGGTAAGATTGAATCAATATGCGATCTAATAGCATCCTGTTTTTTTTGGGTGAAACGGTTCATGAGTCCGGATACAAAGACACGCAATGATATTCTTGTTTTTTGATTTTTATGACGAATCGCCATTTCATAGTCAGAAAAGTAATAGCGATCAGCGGCATTTAAAGCTGTAGGAAGATAGAGTAATTTGAAAAGCATAGTTCACCTCGACACACATGCATCGATATAAAGATAATCATAACCTGAGATCTGATTATCTTTAATGAACTCTTTTAAAGGTAATCAGTCTACTATGGTCATTCCCGAAGGAGGTTCATCGCAAAACATGAGGTCCTCAAAGATTAATGGTTTAAAACAGGCATACCTTAGCAAACCAAAACTAAACGGCAAATATACAAACCAGTATGATAACTTACCAAGCTCTTAGCGTACAATCATGGCAAAAGATGTTTAACACATTCATATATTGATTCGACCTGCAGTCCAAGCCGGTGCGCTTAAGAATGTACCCTACTGGAATGCCAACGAGTATCTTGCAAAATATCACAAATTCGAGCTTGTACGCGCGATCGTGTCGGGAAAAGGCTGAAGCTACCATCGATATCGCGAACAAAGTTGATGACCATATGATCTGTTTTGTCCGTTCACATTTATATCCCCATCCAATAGTCTCTGCAAACTAATATGGGGATTGTGTTGAATGAAGTGAATACGCTACATCTTATGAATCATATGTTACAAACCCGCTACTAAGGGTCAAAAGGTCGGCTATATTCTGACTTATGATGGTAAGCAGATTGTGCTTGATCATTAAGAACCCCCTTCTCGATAAACTTCGGATTGTGGCAACGTTAGTTGCCTGAAAAGCTGATGTCATTGAGGTTATGTTCGATGGAATGGAAGAAGGAACATCTATGAGACTTATCAGGAAAGAATCACCGGATGTCTACAGGGCTCTAGTTGCCGAACTTTCACGCACGCTTATCCCGACCAGTATGATGGGAATCACCCTTCTTATCATTGGTAGCTATGCCTTCTGGATTCAGGGAAGTATTCCTATTTTGCTTGGTACCCTGATGGGAGGAGCAGGCTCAATTGCTAAAGTGATCATAATATTGCTACAGATGCACAGGCTTCGTCTGTCATCTGAATTACCGGGACTGGATAAATCAAAACGCTGGGAACTTGCCCATACCGTCATGACAGTAACTGTTTCATCATCAGTAAGTCTTTTAGCTTCGCTCATGTTTTTATCTACTCACTCTCAACTGCACTTATTGGCCACAGCGCTATTATTCGGATATTGCGCAGGTGTATCAACGCGTCTGGCTCCGCGGCCGGTTATCGCCAGTACAGCCATGGTGATAGCTACGATTCCAGCCATTATCGGTACCTTCATGATGGGAGAAACCTCACATCGGATGGTTTCAGTAATCTTTCTATTCTTCCTGCTAGGAGGGATCCATAGTGTTATGTATATCCATCGCAATTCGGTGCGTAATATAAGCATGCGTCTGGATATGGAAGTCCTTGCTCGTAATGACCCCCTGACGGGAATGGCTAACCGGCTGGGATTAAGAGAGGCCTTTAGACGAACGATACTGAAAAGCAGACTGATCGCCATTCACTGTATTGACCTTGATGGCTTCAAGGATGTCAACGATAACCATGGGCATGCTTCAGGGGACAGGGTGCTTAAAATTGTTGCAGATCGACTCAAAAGAATAGTTCCTGAAGGGGCAACAGTTGCCCGGATTGGGGGGGATGAGTTCGTCGTGCTGCAAAATATCTTAAGTCATGTGGAAGAGTCTGATGTGCTGCGAGAGCAAATTGACACAAGCCTCAAGCAGCCCTTTGAGCTGCCAGGTATGACGATTCATCTGAGCGGCAGTGTCGGTACTGCCAGTTGCGAAAGCCTTATGGCAGACCTGGATGTGATGCTGAATGCTGCTGATGAGATGTTGTACAACTGTAAACGCCTTCGTCATTATGGGCTTATAAAATCACAGATACGCCCCTGTAGCCAGCCAGTTCGTCATCATGGACAGGCAGAAGGTTAACGATAACACCTCATATACCCGTTCTTTAGTGGGCAGTTTGGTAACGAAAATGGACTGACCCCACGCCCGTAGACAAATTCTGTCCTCACGATGAGGCCTGTTCGAAGGCCTCCGGACTGAGGCCGCCGAGCCCGGTTGTAGAACACTTCAATGTAATCGAAGATATCGGCCCGGGCCAGATCCCGGGTTTTATAGATGCGTTTTCTGATCCGCTATTTTTTCAGCGAACTGAAGAACGATTCGGCCACCGCATTATCCCAGCAGTTGCCACGCCTGCTCATGCTCGGGGCCAGGTTATTAGCCCGGCAGAAGCGCTGCCAGTCGTCACTGCCGTACTGGCTGCCCTGATCGCTATGTACGATAACCTCACCGTCCGGTTTTCGACGCCAGACGGCCATCATCAGCGCGTCAAGAGCCAGTTCGCGAGAGAGAGTGGGCTTCATCGACCAGCCAACCACGTTACGGGCGAAGAGGTCGATAACCACCGCCAGATACAGCCAGCCCTGCCAGGTGCGGATGTAAGTGATGTCTGTAACCCAGACCTGAGTGGCCCGGACAACAGTAAACTGCCGCTGCACGCGATTAGGGGCAACCACTGAAGGCCGGCCGGCGATACGACGCGGCGCTTTATAGCCGCGTACGGCTTTGATCCGGTTTTGTTGCATAATACGACCCACCCGGTTTTTGCCGCAGGTTTCCCCGATTTCGTTCAGGTCGCCATGAACCCGCCGGTAACCGTATACGCCTCCGCTCAGTGAATATGAGTCGCGGATAAGCATCAGCAGACGCTGGTTATCTTTATCACGCGCCGAGACCGGGTTGTGCAGCCACGCATAGAAACCGGCCCGGGCGACATTCAGTACCCGACACATCGTCATCACACCCCATACAGTGCGGTGTTCATTGATAAAGCGGTACTTCAGTCGGGCTCCCTTGCAAAGTACCGCGCGGCCTTTTTCAGGATATCCCGTTCTTCTTCGGTGCGTTTTAGCTGCGCCCGGAGTTTCAGGATCTCGCTTTTGGCTTCCAGTAAATCCCGGGCATGCTGTTCGCTGTTATCAGGTTTGATAGCCCGTAGCCACTTGTAGAGGCTGTGAGCAGAAAAGCCCAGACGGTCGGATACTTCGGCAACGGAATAACCGCGTTCTGTTATCTGACGGACGGCTTCTTCCTTAAATTCAGGTGTAAATCGTGGTGTGCCTATACGCTCCTCCTATGCTCAAACTATAGGGCAGGATCGTCTACCGGGGCGGGGTCAGTCCAGATAATACAAAAACATTCAGCCATTGCTGTAAAGCCGAATATTAACTTGAATGATAGTCATTATCTTTATTTGGCAGGGAGTCCTTTTTCCATAATTAGTATAACCACCAAATATGGTAGTTTACTTATTATTTAGATCATTTTTTTAACAAATTATCAATAAAAAAACAAAAAACCTACACAAATATTTTTTCTTGTGTAAGTATATATAATATAACCCTTAGTTATCAAGAGGTTAAGCTGATCTGAAAAAAATGAACAATTTTGTGTGCATAATTGACATAAATTAAACCAGTGCGCA
Organism: Enterobacter sp. EGD-HP1; assembly: GCF_000733275.2. NCBI lineage: Bacteria > Pseudomonadati > Pseudomonadota > Gammaproteobacteria > Enterobacterales > Enterobacteriaceae > Enterobacter > Enterobacter sp. EGD-HP1. The sequence goes on along the minus strand of NZ_AVOP01000008.1, from coordinate 43,485 downwards.
TACTCTATTCAAAGCAGAATGATTTGCTTCACATGAAACTCTTAAGTAGACATTTTCTTTTGAGTCTTAATCCTAGTAAATTAGTCTTATATTCAGGAATCCGTGAAATTCATCAATAGGACATTGCCATGAAAATTACACTGAATAAATATTTACCATTAGCCGTTATTTCACTCATTCCGTTTGCTTCAGAAGCGGCACCTACAGTCACTTTCCAGGGGGAAGTTACTGAGCAAACCTGTACAGTGGATATTAACGGAACCACAAATGCTGTCGTTCTTTTACCAACTGTATCAGTCAAGGACTTCGGTGCGACACTTGCCGCAAGTCAAACTGCAGGATTAACACCATTCAAAGTTACCGTGAGTGGTTGCACTGCCGGATCATCTGATACTGCGCTTAAAACTAACTTCCTCGGATATAACGTTGACACAACCTATGGCGTGCTGGGGAACACTCTCACAGGTGCAAATGCCGCGACAGGGTTTGGTATTCAGTTGCTCAACGGGGGGACCAGTGGAAGTACTGCGATTGCGCTTAATGGTGTAACCGGCGTTACAGGACTGGTACTACCGGCTGGAGAAAATACTGCGAGCTACGAGTTCGGCGCGCAATATTTTTCACTGGGAAGCGCGGGCACTCCCGGTAAAATTACCTCTGTTGCAGAATACAGCATCAGTTACCTTTGATGACATCACTGGCTGCATTTCGGTGCAGCCAGCTTAAGCAGGTGGTATATGAAAATCAGGCCAATAATTCTTTTTTTTGCAGCGTTTGGCATGATGGCGGGCGCAAATGCAAACGTTGTAATGACCGGTACTCGAGTGATCGTGCCATTCAACAATAAAGAGAAAACTGTTCAGTTGAAAAACCCTGATAGTCAGCCTTATGTTGTTCAGATGCAGATTACGGATGATAAAGGTAAACCTGATTCTCATTCACCTTTTATTATTGTACCACCTGTATTTCGAATGGAGAGAGAAACAGGACAATCTGTGAGGTTAATTACGAAAGATACGAGTCGCTTACCTCAGAACAGAGAATCGATTTTTTATCTTAGTTTCACACAATTGCCTATGGTCACACCTGAGCAGAAAAGCCAGAACCAGTTAGTTCTTGCCATCACTAACAGGGTGAAAATTTTCTACAGGCCAGCAGGTCTGGGCGGAGAAGCGGAAGATGCGTATGACAAAATGGAATTCTCAGCATCTGGAAGCGAATTACGGGTTAAAAACCCAACGGGTTACTTTATTAATGTCAGAAGTGCTGAACTGAAGTCAGGCAGCCGTTATATATCACTGGCCAAGAGCGTAATGTTAGATCCTGATTCACAGGTTAAATGGTCTCTTCCGGATGGAATACATTCACTGAGAGGGACGACAATCAAACTGATAATGGTGAATGACTATGGAGCGGATGTCATTAAGGAAAGACACTTGTAAAGTGCCTCAAGAGGTTACTAAGTTATCTTTACTAAGCATAACGCTCTTAATCGTAAATCTTTCAGTGATATCTTTCTCTGCCACAGCATCTGATGAGGTAAGCTCAGAAGAATATATTTTTGATGCTGAGCTATTTAAAGGTACTAACTTCGATCAATCTGTTCTTGAGTCTCTTAAGAACCCTAACGCGATAGCTGCGGGTGAATATAAACTTGATGTTTATATCAACAATGAATTGTTAGGAAATTACACAGTCCCTTATATTACGCATGACAATAGTGTGTTGCCGTGCCTGCCAAAGAATCTGATATCTGATATCGGACTCAAAGAGAATTTGACGGTCTCAAAAAATACAAAAAGTTGTCTCATTACCTCCGACATTTCAACAGCAATTGTTGCCCGGACAAACCTTTCTGAACTGAAACTAAACGTCTCAGTACCTCAGGCAATGTTGCTCAGCAGACCAAAGGATTACGTCAATCCCGATAAATTCCAGACAGGGAACAACGTGGGTTTCCTGAACTATGTATCTAACTATTATCACGTGTCCTACTCAGATTCTCGTGGCAGCAACCTGGATTCTTTGTGGCTTTCCTTAAACGGAGGCATCAATATTGCCTCATGGCAATACCGGCAGATTAGCAACCTTAACTGGAATAAAGAGACGGGATATCAGTGGAATAACGTACGCCAGTACGTACAGCGTCCGCTGCCAGCCTTCAACACTCAGCTGATGGCTGGCCAGCTGATTACCAACGGTAAGTTCTTTTCTGGCATGAGCTATAACGGATTAAACCTCTCATCCGCTGAAGAGATGCTTCCTCAGTCGCAAAGAGGTTACGCCCCGCTGATTAAAGGTATCGCGTCAAGTAATGCGAAAGTGACCATACGTCAGAATGGCCAGGATATCTATCAGACAACCGTCCCACCAGGCGCATTTGAAATCAATGACCTTTATCCTACTGGTGGTAATGGTGACTTGACTGTTGTTATTACCGAAGCTGATGGCACGATAAAAACCTTTTCCGTCCCCTTCTCAGCTTTACCTGAGTCAATACGTCCCGGCATGTCGAAATATAACTTAGCGCTCGGAAGAGTACGCGATACGGATGTGACTACCGAATTTGGTGATTTTATCTACCAGAGAGGGATAACTAATGCGCTGACTGCAAACGGTGGGTTACGCATGGCAAAAAATTACACGGCTTATGTTTTTGGCGGTGTCCATGCCAGCAGAATCGGGGCAATTGGTGCAGATGCAACTTACTCCACGGCGAAACTGAGTGACGACAGGACCAGTCAGGGATGGATGAGTCATTTGTCATGGAGCAAAACCTTCAGTGCTACCGGTACAAACCTGTCACTTGCCAGCTACAGATACTCTACTGCCGGCTATCGCGATCTGCTTTCAGTACTAGGTGACAGGAACAGAATATATACAGGCAATGAATGGTTAAATTATACCAGCGGTCAACGCGAAAGATGGGACCTGACGCTGAGCCAGACGCTCGGTGATTTTGGTACATCATATATTAATGCCGCCACTCAGTCCTATCGTGACGGCCGGTCGCGGGACACGCAATACCAGCTGGGTTTCAGCAAAATGCTTGGTCGGAACATCAGTATGAACGTGGCTTTAACAAGACAACGCGTCGGAACCTATAACGATCGTGGCCATGTTGAAAATGCTGCAGCTGTTTCATTCTCTATACCGCTATTCTCAGACAGCCCGCGTCCCGTGAGTTTCAGTACATCCTATAACCACAGCAACAGTGGGGGGGATCAATATCAGGCAAGTGCTTCAGGTATGGCAGATGACAATCAGACAACCAGCTACAGCATTACCGCCATTCGGGATCAAAAGTACCAGCAGAACGTATTCAGCGGCAGTTTACAGCGGAGATTGCCAAAGGCGTCGCTGGCTGCAAGCGCTTCGAAAGGACAGGGATACTGGCAAACTTCGGCCAACGCGCAGGGGGCGTTAGCCGTACATGCGGGTGGTGTGACTTTTGGCCCTTATCTGGGTGATACCTTTGCAATTGTCGAGGCAAAAGGTGCCGAGGGGGCCCGTATATTCAGCTCTGACCAGACGGTTATCGACAATAATGGTTATGCATTAATTCCGGCACTAACGCCGTACCGTTATAACAATATTTCTCTTGATCCCAAAGGCATGCAGGGACATGCAGAAATCATAGACAGCCAGAAAAGAGTTGTTCCTGTCGCCGGTGCTGCTGTTAACGTCAGTTTTAAAACGCGGACAGGGACAGCCCTGCTGATTACGGTTACTTCCCGGGAGGGGAATATCCTACCGATGGGGACGCAAGTCTACGATCAACAAGGCGAGGCGATCGGAATTACGGGGCAGGGAGGCCAGGTCTATGTCAGGGTGCCAGATACCAGCGGTGAGCTTCTGGCTGAATGGGGTAACGGTAAAAAATGTTACATACCGTACACTCTCAGCGAAGATGAGATAAACGCAGAGATAGTGAACCTCAGCGCAACATGCAGCAACCGGCAGGGAGGTGTTTCATGAAGAGAATTGACAGGATGATACGTACACTTTTAGTTTTGCTTCTTTCTCTGAGCGCTTTCGGGAGCTGGGCAACCTGTAAGAGCACAGGTGCGTCACAGACGGAAGATAACAGGACGGCACTGATACCTTTTGGTCGCATCAATTTAACGGATACCTACTTTCAGCCAGTTCGTACCCTGCTGGGGTCAATTACCGTGCCACCGACAAACTACACCTTTGGTGGTGCAACGGCGTCGACCATTCTATGGACATGTGATTTAACAGATTTGCCGAATATTTATTTTCTTGCGGCAACGAATGGTGATGACAGGGTCGGTGGATACTGGGATCTAGGAGCACAGGACGGCATACCGGATGTGTATGCAACGTACTTCGCTTATGTCGGTATAAAACAGACAATGAGTGGCGTAACGCTGACCCGTTACTGGGCCAAAGTTCCGGTTACGACCTATGCCACTAACGCATCTAACTCAGCCAAGATAGATATTCGTCTGCAGGACGTACCTGCTCTTCAGGCGGAATTATATCGCATCAGTACTATTCCTCCCGGGAGTGGTTCTGGTTCAGCCTATTGTGGAAGGGGTACATCCGGCGTTGTCACAGGAACACCGACCGGCGTCAATTATTCATGCATACAGCCGAATTCCTATATTCAGCTGGTCGGCCCTGGCCTTACCCATGACAACATAGGCGAAGACAGTAACACTAACTACCGTTTCTGGGGAGTTGATAACGGATTTGGTTATGGCATGAGGTCTGTCAACACGCTTTACAACTCACCAAGCTGTGTCGCCAGAAGTGCTACACCAGTGGTGCTTCTGCCAACGATTTCAGTAAGTGATTTAAATAAGGGGCTGACCAGCACAGCGGGTTTTAATGTAACGGTTGAATGCAGTAATTCAGTTACCTCAGGTACAACCGCGAATTCCGGCCAGACCGCAATAGGATTCCAGGTATCAAGCGGGGCATTTACAGCAGCCAAGGGTCTTGGACTGGTAAACAGCAGCAATGGCGTCAGTTTACTGCTGTCTGATAACTATCAGGCGACGGGAATGGCAAAAGGCGTGGGGATCGCAATCTCATACAGCAGTGCGCCGGGTACAGCACTAACTCTCATTGGCGAGCAGGGCATGGATATTCTTAACCATTCGGGCAATGCAGCGGGTTGGTATCCTGTACTGAATAATGCGACACCGGTTGGCAGTTCCAGTAGCGGATATACCAATTACAGCTATAACTTCACCGCCACGCTCAAAAAAATAGATGGCCAGACAGTTGTAGCCGGCAAAGTTAAATCCACTGCGACGGTAATGGTGCAGGTACAATGAATAAAATCATAATCAGTTTGATGCTTTGGATGTTAGTATCTCCCGTTCACTCTGGCGTAATGCCATCTCAGTCAAGAGTCATTTTCAATGCCTCTGACAGGATGCAGAGCCTGATGCTGGTAAATACCAATTCTTACCCGGTAGTTGTGCAGACCTGGGCCGATAATGGAGAAGGCGATCCAGATGTGAAGAACATTCCCTTTATCATCCTTCCTCCGGTATTCAGACTTGAAACGGGTGATGTCAGAGGCATTCGTATAGTAAAAAATGAGACATCACTGGCTCAGGACCGGGAGTCACTTTTTTGGCTGAATATTTATGAAATGCCGCCCGATACAAGAATGGATAAAGAAAACAGTGTTCTTGTTACCATGAACACGCAAATTAAAATTATTTACAGACCTGCGCTAGTCACCACTACCCCGGCTGAAAGTTTGGCGAAGTTACGATGTGCACTGCAGATAAAAGGATTACTGAAATGCAGTAATCATTCAGCTAACTATCTGTCTATTTCAAGTATCAGCTATTTGGATAAGGAAAATAGAGTACATTCTGTAAAAAATGGAATGTTAACATTCCCGCCACATGCAGAAGTCAGCATACATGAGAATTCCATGGTAGATTCGCCAGCCAGACTTATATTCACACTTATTGGGGACGGAGGCGAACTAACGGACATATCGGTTAATATGTGAGCCAGATAAAAAAACAGACGATGCTGACATAAAGTCCCATATAAAATGGACACAAAAAAAACCAATTAGTGCTACGAATTTAATTGTGCCGGAAAGCTTCATTGACTTATATTTACATATAACGTCATCGTTGAATCTTGAAATGGCGGAGAAACTAAAATGGATGTCAGCATTGTTATTTCGGAATGTGCTTTTTTCAAAAATGGCATTAGAGAATATTTCAACATTAGAAGTGAAGGTTCGACTGAAGTTGAGCCAAAAGATGCATGGCTGCCTGAAGCGGCGGTCGTTCATTTGCCCAGGCATGAACCTAGCTTTCTTTCGACTCTAAATGAGATAATTAAAGTCTTAAATGAAAGTGAAAATAGGATTACCGTAGTATTTGTGACAAATGCGTCTGCATTGCTTATCGCTAAAACATTAACCGCTAATGTAAAAAAGAAGATACTCAGACGTATTGATTTTATCATTGCACCTGTCAGTTGTACCATGGAGAACGTGGATAAACTTCTAAAAAGGGGAAGCACAATACATACCTGTTTAATGTGTAATGCATTTCTTGAAAATGTAATGGGCAAAATGACGTCCAAAGGCATGAGCAGTCGCGAATTACAGGTACTGATTAATGTTTATCGTGGCAAAGATATGAGATCACAGGCATCTGAAACAGGGCTAAGTATTAAATCACTATACAACTACAGGTTGACTGGCATGAAAAAATTTAAACGCTTGGGAATAGAAACGCTGGCCACAGATCAAACATCCGGGATCATTTGTGACAGGCATTTTAATTGCTTATCAGAAAATGAAAGACGTTTTGTAAATGCTGTTGCAGCAGATGATATTTTTATGGTTTTTCAGCCAATAGTTAACCACAATCTCAGACTGCAGGGTTTTGAGCTGCTGGTCAGATGGGTCGAAGATACTGCCATAAAATATCCTGGTGATTTTCTTCCAGGATTGCGCAGTAAGTACCCCTGGATGGTACTTACTGCATTTGCGCTCCGCCATGCTATAAAAATGATAAAAAGGTATCAGGGGCGGTATTATTTCTCTGTGAACCTCCCTAACCAGTTGATTCATGAGCAGGGGTTAGTGAATATGCTCGCCGCTGCTCGCTCGTCGTTGACTAATCAGACCTGTAAAAGTCTGGTTCTCGAAATTAATGAAAAGACTTCCTTCGAACATCACCCTGAAGTAATTGATAATATCAACTCAATACAGAACATGGGCTATCGTGTATTTCTTGATGATTGTTTTTCAGCTAAAAGTGCATTTTTCCCTGTCAGAGATGTTAAGTTTGATGGATATAAAATAGATATTTCAGCAGTGAATGACTCTCTGCACGACTTCGATTGTCTAGCATTAATACAGTCTCTCCAGCATTATTGTTCTTTAACCAACAGAAAATGTATCGCGGAAGGCATTGATAGAATTGAAAAAATAAATTGCTTACGTCATCTTTCTGTACTGGACTTTCAGGGAGCATTAATCAGCAAACCACTCAAAGAGGAGGCTATGGACCAGTTTATTCAGGAGAGTAATGAATTTTTAAAACCCGGCATATCTTTAGCAGGTTAATTATGTCAGCTGAATTAATAAAACAAGCCATTATATCTAATGCGGCCACGATAAGAAATCGTGAAACTTTTTTCAATGCTATAGAAAAATTTTATGAAAATGATAAAGCGCTATTGAAGTTACAGCCTGCATTCTTTAAGCACATACTCAATGAAAGTAGATTCAATATCATACTGATGACTTGCTGCTTTATTTTTAGTGGCAGCATTAAATCTATTAAAGATATAAAAAATTACTGTGAGATTAATTCTATATCCAGTCAGAACAGTATTATAGCTGTCATTTCACTGCTTAAGGCATCAGGACGCATAGATACAGAAAGAGATTCTGATGACAGGAGAAACGTAAAACTGGTAATAACGCAAAAGGGATTGAAAGACCTCAAGAGTTATATATATACGGTTATCGCACCGTTAAAAGATTTACATCCTGAATATAATTTCAATATGGAGGCTATTGCGTCTAGATCTTTTCTGCAGGATTTTTTTTATGGTGTATCTGTTCCTTTATTGAAAGGTGTTACATATAAACAGATAAACACTAAAATTAATTATTATATTGATAAAGATGGCGGCCGTTCTCTGTTGCTGTATTTGTATATGAAATCAGCTTTTAATAATATGCAGATTAACAGCACAATCAACCAACTTGCGTTCGAGATTAGTGTTTCAAGAACGCAGGTTCTGCGATTAGTTAATAGCTTGGAAAAAGATGGATACATTAAAGATATAAGTAAAAAAGACATCACAGTAAACCAGAACTTAATAGATTTAGTAGAAGACTATATGTCTATATATTTTTCATATATAGAGTACTATCTTTTTAGCTCAGCAGATTTAAGGCGTATATTAATAGAGGAAAATACGAACTCTGGGACAAACACAGTGTATAATAACCTCTATTATTTAAGGAAGGCTTAAAGGTAATTAATCTCGGCAAGCCTGATGTTTTTTGCTTTGTTCAGGAATTTATATGTAACAGATTGAATTAATCCACTTTTTTCCTTTAACTTCAATGAGGTGAGAAGTTCATTAGAGGGAGGGTAATCTATTGATGAAGATATTTTTATATTTTTAATAAAACAGCTAACATTTAGTTTTTCATTAATTACTACACTCTGGCACGTATCTGTCACTATGTTTCCTTCAAACTCGACTCGTGAGGATTTCCCTGCGTATGCAGCCAAAGGGATAGATAGGATTGTTATAATTATCAGTAAATTATATAGCCTTAATAATGTTTTTATATAAACCTCGATAAGCAGGATTGGCAGGAACGCCGTTGTTCGGAGGACTTGATGAACTGAAACGATATAAGAATAGTATCATCCAAATCTGAAAATAGTCAAAATACAAAATAAACAGATTTCGTTTAGTTTAGTAGCGTAATTAATTGTCATTACTAATTTTTACGGTTCAAATGCCTATTAAACCTCACTACCATGAAGCTTTATAAACTTTTAAAACTAAATTAACAAAGCAATTCATTGCCTTATCAATTTGATATTTTTCTACCGTTATGTAGCGGGATTTCAACAGGATTTAATGGCGGGTAAACTGTTGGTCTGAATCGAGATGCTCAGACGATGACTATAACTCGAAGCAGTGTTTTTTATTAAAGCAGCTGGGTTAGTAATTCGTGTCAGGAATACAATACGACGTCTTCAGCAACACACGAGAGAAAGCCGAATACTTGTTAGGTTAAGCAAACCAGGATCGTGAGGAGAAACCCTCGTACCCATTTGAGGAAAGAGCTTGAATGAAGGCAAAAAGATCGCCGGTCACCCTGCAGGTCCAAACCATCCCGGCTCAGAATGGGAAACAGGGCAACCGGCAGACCTACGTTAACGAAAGTTCCGCTGTGGCACCATTCCAGAAATCGCGCAGTCTGCGGGCACCCTTATCTTATGTCCTGTAAGCTTAATCGCTTAACATGTTGTTAAGTTCATATCAGATCCAAGCGGTCACGAGCTGTGCGCAGGCGCGCCTCGCCGCGGCGATCATACTGCTGGGTGGTGGTGACGCTGGCGTGGCCCATCGCATCCTTTACCGTGATTAAATCCTCGCCGTTATCCAGCATGGCGGTGGCAAAGGTTCTCCTTAAATCGTGCGGCGCGCATTTCGCTATCCCGGCCTGGCGCTGGCGTACCTGCAGAACATGGTAAACCGCCTGATCGGTGAGACGGTCGTCCGTCAGGGTGTCAAAGCGGCGGATTCGGGTGAACAGTGGCCCGTCTTTTTCTCCCCGAACTTCATCAACCCACTTCTGCACCCGCTGCCAGGTACCGGCCGGCATGTAGGCCAGCCGCTCCTTGTTTCCCTTACCCAGCACAAGAAGCGCTCGCTCATTTGTGACAACGTCACGCAAATCCAACCCAACGGCCTCCGATCGTCGCAGACCGCAACCGAGAATGACGGCCAGCATCGCCGCATCGCGGATGCCGATACTGGAATCATCGGCCTCACAGGCAGCAAACAGCGCACGGACCTCCTCCGGCGGCAGGGCACGGCCGCGCGGGAGACGGCTGCCGCGCAGGTTACGCACCGCCCGGATGTGCTGAAAACTCTCGACGTCCATCAGTCGGAGCATCCAGGCTTCCTTAGCCACGCCCTTGAGCGCCGACAGGTAGGTGTTAACGGTGGCCGTGGCCCGGCCGGTATCGCGCAGCAGTTCAGTCACGGCCATCACGTGATGGCGACGCAGGCTGCCCCAGCTGCAGGCATCGAGGGACGTGGCGCCGAGCATACCGGCAACTATGCTGAGGAACGAGGCCATAGTCTGCCGACTGCGGGGGGAATTGAGGGAAAGCAGGTAGGCCCGGGCTGGACTGACCGAAGCGTTCTCACCAGACAGCGCCGGCAGAAATTCCTCACCGGGTGGAATGACGGCTGCGGGCAGACTCAGCTCCGGTTCGTCGTCGGGTATCAGGATCATGTCGGGCTCCGTCCGGGCCGGAAAGGGATCGGCGCGCTGAGTGAAAAATCTGGGTAAATGATACCACCAGAGCGTACCGTAGAAAGTCTACTTTTTCAAACGTACATTTTAATAAGTAGAAGTGACAATCGTAATCTGACATGACGTGACCGAATCATATAGCTCATATTACGTGTCAAGAAAAAATAGAATCAGGGCATTCTTAAAACCAAAAAGTTGAAGTAAACTGATGTGAGTAAAGCAGTGATTTCAAATCAAATAAAATGGATATAAGAATGAATAAATCATTGAACTGTTCCCATACGCTACTAAGCGCAGTAAAGCGTACAAATAAACCAGTTTCAATTGTTGTTGCCTCTCACTTCCACTCATGCAGTAAATTCTTCAGTAACATTCCCAGGCATGACATTATGATTAAAAGTTAAGAGAGTCTTACCATTGATACGTTGTTGACACTATTCACTAGCCCACGTTAGGGCACAAAGGAGAGCACATGCCCCTTATTTTGCAGAAGGAACATCCGGCAGATACTGATTTGTTCAGAGGTAAAGCCCATAAAAAAGTGGCACTGAAGATGACCAGGGTAATAAAAACATCAGAAATCAATATTCTTGGTCTTGAAGGGGAATTAGGTTCGGGAAAGTCGACGATAATTAAGTTACTTAAGAAGTATCTTTCGAATAATTATACCTTTATTGAATTTGACGCAGAACGATATCATCATGGTAATACTAAAAAGGCTTTGATTGAGGTTATACACCAGGGGATCCAAGCACGAGATGGAGTAGATAAAAATTCACTGGAGACGCTCAAAAACAAAGCGCTTGGGAATATCGTTGAGTATGAAAAAAAAGTCAGCAGCCGGCTCAGTTGGTGGACAGTTTCATTCGTTTTATTTTCGTTACTCGCTGTCCAGATGGCAAGATATCTACTTATTGACCTTAACAGTTACCTCGTCAGCGGCAAGGTTACGTCATGGTGGGTAGTCGCTCTGGAACTTTCAGCATTGCTTTCACCTGTGTTGCTTTTAGGGGCTCTCTGGGTTAAAAGTTCTGCTAAAAATAAAAAACTTGGGAAGCCGGAAAATATAACAACAGTTGGTGATTTATTTAAACAAAACAGCGTGGATACAATTGCGGAAAAATGGCTTGTCAGCAGAGAAATTGGCACCATTGAATTAACCAAGGCCCTCTCTGGATTCACAGAAAGACCGACTGTTCCTGCTGAAGCTCAGTTTATTCTTATTATTGATAACCTCGATCGGATAAGTTCGGAAAAGGTCAAAGAGCTGTGGAGCGACATGGAGCTCATTGCGGGAACCACGCATAAGCAGTTCCGCATTATTGTGCCTTATTCGGCGCGACAGGTAGCTCAATCACTCCAGCTTGAGGGACACAGCGGACGGGAGTTCATTGCCAAGCGAATTCCTGTGACGTTTACTGTCCCGCCTCTAATCACAGCAGGATGGCAGGATGCCTTCCGCCAAATGTGGAAGCAGACCGTGTGCGAAAATGATGAGACCTCCTGCACGGAGTCCATTCAGCTGCTGGAGCGCTGGCGCCCGTCGGAATATCCCCGTATAACACCAAGACTTCTCAAGAAACTGGTCAACGATATTCATATTCTCGATCTGACGGTTCCGGCAGGGGAGCCACTACGGCACGTGTTGCTGGCGCTGTATATCCTTGTAGTTCGGTATTCTGATCAGATGGTAACAAGCCTACTTCGGATCCCGGCGCGTAATGAAAACTCGCCCCCAAACAATCCTGACGAGGACAAAATGTATGCGACGCATGCACAGCTCAGCAGGATATTCAACCATGACACACAACGTTGGAGCGAGTTTTTAATGAGCATTCACTTCCAGGCCAGCAGCAAACTGGCCAGGACGGAGCTCTTTGACACGCCTCTTACCGAAGCGGTTCAAAACCATGACGCTGATTCGCTCGAAAAGCTGGCGTGCATGTATGGATTCTCTCACGCATGGCAGCGCTGTGCTGGACGCTTCAATATGTACGACTGGATGGAAACTGTCATAAAACTATCAGACGATATATTAACCAGAATCAGGGAGGAACTAACCGGTGCCGTTGATAGGCTCAACGCGTCATATGCTTTGTCAGAGCGGGAAGATTTTCGTGAATCGTTCAGCCGAAGCCTCAAATTCTTAAAAGAAAAAGGTTACCTTGGTACCGAAGATTTCTTGGTCAGGCAGAAAAATTACGTCCTCGCAGAATTGAATAAACTGCAGCAAAGGCCAGACAATGGCGACGTTTACGTCACGGACCTTCTTAAGGAGGCAAACATTTATTCTGCAATATTTAATGGAAACTTGTTAAACCTGTTAGAGAATGACGTAAGTGGAAAGTTTTACTGTGCGTTTTTATTAGATGAAATAAATAATCTATCCAACCTAACTATAAGCACTATTTCTCTCTCGGAAGCAGAACAGGAAAATATGCTTCGCCACTTATTGCAAACTGAATCGCACGGTATTTTCAATCCTGACGTCATCCGCTTCTTCGGATTGTCAAGCAAGCCAATTGAAAATATAGTCGAAAACAAAGATGGGAACTTACCTGAAAATATAGTTAGCAAATTGGGATTACTCCGCAATTCTGGCAACAATGAGAATATAGATGATCTCCGGTATGTTATTTTCAACCCTGAGTGGTATGACACCCAAATAACCTCCAGCTTAAAAAAACAGATTGTTATTAGCGAAAATTATCCTGAAGAATACGCTGCTCACATGGTCGCACATCTGGTAGCAACAGAAAATTATTCGGAAATACCGGATTACGGTGAGGGTTATGAAAATGATGAAAATTACATTAAATATCTTTCTTTTTATTTCCGCTATATGCAGAGTTTCAGTGCCGTAATGGATGCTCTGAATGACACTCAGTCGTCACCCTATGTAAAAGAAGCCATTAAGTCTTTGTTCATTAATAATCACTTAAATTATATAGACACAGTAGATTATGTTAATATCTATTACCCGTTACTAAAGTCTGAATTAAGTGAAGTGGATTACATGAGTCCAATTATTGACCGCGAAGATGACTTGCTCAGCGGTATAAATGAAAAAAATATAGCACAAATAAGCCATGAATTTCTGGAGGACATTTTTTCTAGTAGTCATTTCAAAAAATTCAAAGCAAAACTATACACAATCATTAAGGATATCCTTTCTAGTAAGGAGCAGCTCTATAGTGCCTTTAAAGCGATAGAAAGAAATAGGATACTTATCCTGCGTAGTATGGAGTCATCTGGGAATTACTTACACATGGCCACAGGTATCAACCTCTTTGCGAACTGGTATCGGACTATTGATGCAGCACAGCTGAAAACTAACAACAACGTAAGATTAATATGGTCATGTCTCGTTGATGAGCAGCGCTCTGAAATACTTAAAGAGCTCCACGATGTTCTTATGGAAGTGGACACGCTTAAAGAAAAGAGGATAAAAGTAATTCACGATTTTCATGATGTTATCAAGTTTTCTGAACCGGAAGGGAAAGCTTCACGACGAGCAATTGCAGCACTGTTCAGTATTGCTTCAAGTGATGAGATATTGCGTTCGTGGCTTAACGCACAGCATTTTACTTTCAGCGCTTGGCCAAAGGCTGAAGCTGAGACCGTGAGCCAAGCCATTAATGAAAATCAGGTGGAATTCCCTGAGATTATCCGCCGTTCTTCATTCATCAAAAAACGCCTTCCCGTGCTGGCGCTGGAACAGGATGATGCAAATGCAGAGGAAAATAAAGATGATGCTTGAGGCTTATTCATTACATTAATACCATGTATTTTGGTAACAGTAGAGCGCTATAGATCTTGATGCGTGAATTCAACACAGATGTTAGGAAGTCTCGTTGGAGACAGCATTTAAATTCTTTGCTAATAAATAAGGCCGCAACACGGCCTTATCTTTTCTGCTATTGGATCAACTATATTTGTCGCTCACTAGTTGAAGTGTCGTGGTCAATTTGACCGTCCGCTCTATGCCAAAAGCGGATATTACTAATCCCTGAGGCAATTTGGTGTTACTGGATTTACCACGGCGGCTTGATAGCTAAGCGGACCATCTTCGCGATAACGCGCCGCAAGCAGACAGCAGCACTGATGGTCGGAGATACCAAGCCGCTGAGCTGCCATCTGTGTTGTCAGACGCCTCTCGAAAACGTCCTAAATGATCTTGAGTCGGTTAGCTTCATCCAAACTGCGTGTGCCGTCATCAGTTCCCCTCGATGGTGAATCTACGTGACGGACATCTTAAGTTACCCCAAAACGGACATTCCAACTTTGCTGTTACAATTTTAGTGCGTATAACAAAGATTATGTTAAATGTAGTCAATATGTGATTAAATATCAATAATTTATCACCATCCACATCCCTTTTCTTGCCAATGAATCTATTGCGGAAGCTTGAGGAACAGAGTCCGTTCCTGAGTTTTCGATGCCTTAAAGCCATGGTGAAGATAAAAGCTTTTGGCTTCTTCAGTCAGTGCATGAACCATAATCGCACGGACTCCAATATTATCAGCTGCACGGTAACAGCGCAGAACTGCATCATGCAGTAAATCGGCCCCGAGCCCTTGACCACGGAATGAAAAATCGACTGCCAGGCGAGCAAGTATGATTACGGGAATTGGATCTGGCATATTGCGCCTGAGGCTTCCCGTTGCTTCCACGTGGTTAACGCTGCCGGTGGCCAAGGAGTAAAAACCGACAACCTGTTTAGTGTCTGTTTTACAAACGACGAACGTTCGTGCTGCACCAAGAGCCTGGTTTTTTAATCCTCTCTGTTTAAGCCAGTCATCAAGTACAACCTCACCACTGACGAACTCTGCTAGTTGATGGGTGCTGGATAACGGTTCTGGTGCTGTTACAGGTCCCACTGAGGTTTCCTTGCCAGGAGTTTATTGATGGCAGCGTCATCCGC
Source organism: Enterobacter sp. EGD-HP1 (assembly GCF_000733275.2). Lineage (NCBI taxonomy): Bacteria > Pseudomonadati > Pseudomonadota > Gammaproteobacteria > Enterobacterales > Enterobacteriaceae > Enterobacter > Enterobacter sp. EGD-HP1. Next base: position 28,024 of record NZ_AVOP01000008.1, on the reverse strand, counting down.
GACTGGCGCATCGAGCATATCGATAAACTCAGCATACTGCTCATCGTTAAAATTGAATACGCGACGATCGAGGATCACATTCTCAGCAGCCTGGCACGCCATTTCAAGGATAAAGTCCGTGCGTGATTTATGAAGGATTTCTGCAGCAGCATCGATAAGTGCTCTTTGAGACTCCTTGGCTCTGAGGTTGAGCTGGACATCTGATTTCATGAGTGTGCTCCTTGTATAGCAATTGCTTTACAAGCATATCACAATGATATTGTATAGCAAACGCTATACACTCGCACCAAAAGGTACCTGTAATCCCTCTGCTCCTATTAAACGCTTTTTCTCTTCCCTATAGTCCCACGACGAACCACACACCGACAGGCGAATGCGCCCAATGGAGAGGCGTGTCCTGAGCATCAAGATCTGCGTTTTAGCCTCCAGTAAAGGGGATTACATGATTTACATGTAATCAATTGCAATAGCAAACGGGAAAATATTCTTGAGGCTACGGGGAAGTGCAGCCTCAGTGATATGGCTGTGGAAAGCGGTTTATTATTTCTTTGCTGCTCGAATCAGGCCGTCAAGCCATTCCTGATGACCATTAAGCATTGGGTTCGGACGGGTATTTGCCAGATCTTTTGCGGGGACACCGTTCTGTGTTTCCTGCGTTAAGATACGGATCCTGTGACCGGAAAGGTCCTCCAGTAGCCATGCATGATGGACATCGAGTCGTTGAGCGGTATCTTTTTCACCGGCCCATCCGTGCCATGCCAGACGAGCAGGTTTACCTTCAGCGGGTGGAACAAACTCCACAACCTGTGCTTCAACTGGGAAACCAAACGTGCTGAAGTAGAAGCGAACACCATTTTCCAGTTCTGGACCTTTGTTGTCATAAAAGCGCACATCGGCGGAATTTTTATAGTATTCCGGCCATAGCAATGGCTGACTCAGGAGCGGCCAGACATCATTGACGTTAAGACCTGAGATGATCATTTCATTAGAAACAAAGTTATCGGTAAAACCGGGAACAAAGCCTTCTGGCCAGTTAATCGCGTTCATAAATTTCTCCATTTGCTAAAGTTGAGTGCACTACGTTTGTCGTTACGGCAGTAACGTGATGACAGTGATTATTGGCACAATGGAGTTATAAGGCGAATTGTAATTCATTATCTTCTTAATAAGATAAATTATATCAGGGCGCGGTAGGTTGACTTACTTCTGCGCATAAAGCACGAATCCACTGATGACTTGGATCACGATGGGTTCGCTCATGCCAGGCCATGCTCTTGGTAAAGCCGGGAACTTTCAGGGGCAAAGGGAGAATGATGAGATCGTTGTTAGCCAGGACCATGCGGTGAGGTACAACAGCAATCATATCAGTCACTCGCAATATATCAGGAATCACCTGAAAACTATTAACTGACATCCCTACTCTTCGTGTCAGACTGAGCTTAGCCAGTGCTTCATCTGTAACACCCGTGAAGTTTCCGTCCGAAGACACCAGAATATGCTCCTGCTTGCAAAATTGTTCGAGCGTCATTTTTGAACTCGCAGCCAGAGGATGATGACGTCGTGCTACGCAGACATAATGTTCTTCATAGAGCGCTCTTCCATGCAGGTCTTCGGGGGTTGTTTGCGGTGTTACCAAAGCCAGATCAACTTCACCCCGAGACAACTGCTGATACATTCGCTCATTGTCCACGGACCGCACGGCGATTTTAATATACGGTGCACGTTGTTTCAGCTCAGACATCAACGGAACGACAACAGCCTTAAGTGCATAGTCCGTTGCGACGATGGTATAAGTCAGTTCCACCGTCATGGGATCAAATTTATTTGGTTTCAGCAGGATAGCGATATCGGTGAGGATTTTTTTTACCGGCGCAGAAAGTTCATTGGCCCGCATAGTGGGGACCATACCGTGGCTGGTGCGAACAAAGAGTGGATCGTCAAAGTAATCACGCAAGCGAAAAAGCATACCACTGACGGCAGGCTGCGTCAGGGAGAGGCGCTGTGCAGCCCGAGTAACGCTTCTCTCATCCAGTAATGCATCAAGGGCCTTAAGAAGGTTAAGGTCGAGGGTTCTGATATCATTTTTCATAATGAACTAGCCTGAAAGATATTAAAATTTTAATTCAGGCTAAATGCTCGGGAAAAGGTTGTCTAGAAAGTTTCCGAGAGTTTTCCTTTGGGGTGAACTTCCATTCCTGATGGTAAGCCTTTTACGGATAAGTCCGCTCTTCGCTCACAATAGAGCTTCAGCTCCGTTACACGTCCGCTCAGTGCCAGAAGCGAAGCGGGACGGTACGCCATGATCATTAAGGTAACCCCTAAGAGTTTCCATGTAAGCCAGGTTTGTTTCTGTGGGAACGAATAGCAGCACCATCTGAGCGCTGATAGCATCATCGATAAAAACTATCAGTGTGCATTTGGGCCCCCTGCCCTCAAATCAGTAATGAGGCGGGATCAATTCACCGTAGGATGGACGTCGCATGCGGCGTTGATTTATTCGGGCATGTTTACGACGGCGTTCACACCATATTCCCTCCTTTACCATCCACTTTATGAGAATTTCCACAAATGAAGACAAGCCGTGTATCTCGCGTAATTTCGCACAGGCAAGAGTTGGTCAAGAACCAGCGTAGCTGGTCTTTGAGGAGTGATATTACCGTCGTTCTAAATGCGGGAGTAAAAGCGTTATTTGGACGCTTTCCACGTCTGCGAAATATAAGACCAACAGGACCTTCATTTCTGTATTGATGCAACAGGCGTTTAAACTAACGGATTGAGACCCCAATACGTACCGCGGCTTGTTCCTGGGTGATGTGACGGCTGACTGGCTCCTGAATACTCTGAAGCCTGTCGAGTTCCTTATGGCTCATTGTAACTGTCTCTTTGATCATGAAATTTCCCCCAGAAATCTCCTGGGGACATTTTAGAATGGTTCAAAGGGAAAATTACAGCTTGACGTTAACACGGTACTTACAATCGTTGTCTCTCGCTCATGATAGCGAGACACTGCTGTGGGTCCTCCCTTAAAGCATTTTTTTCCTGGATACTAAGCTCCTTCCAGGTATTGAACATTTTTTCACCGAGCTCAGGAATATAGTGATACTGACGGAGTGCATATTCAGAATTCCCTGCTTCCACAAGTTTCTCCATGTCACGCAAGAACATTTCCTGATCGTTATGATCAATGGTACAGAAGACCGAGCGGTAGTAGCTTTCCTCTTCTGCAGAGTAGTGAGGTTGAAGCCAAAATACGACAGCACCGGCCATAGCAACGATAGGTAGAGTGAAATATAATTTCTTTAACATTGAGGTATTGTGTTAGTAAAAACAGAGGAGAATTATAACCACTATGCAATGCTAATGTAACGACAACGACAACCATAAATCATAACTGATTAGGTTTTTTAACCCCCTCTCCCCAGCAGCAGAAATCTTAGTAGGTTGTTAAATACTGGCTTACTCCTTTTGATGAAGCAAAGTTGCGCGCAAAGTATTCATTTTCAGAGAGTAAACATTCTCACCCCATGCTCCCCAATCCCCCTAGGAACTGATGACCTTTGTTACCAGTCATGTCGCCTATGTTTCTCTGTTCAGGTGAGTTTGTTAGGATTGGCGACCTGGTAATTATCGGAACAGATGAGAATGACAGAGCTGATAACAATTGACTCGGTTGACAGTACTAATAATGAAGCGAGACGGATCGTCCAGCATACCGGGAAAGTGAGTTTCGCGCTTTCCGCACGCGAGCAGACTGCCGGTAAAGGGCGATACAACCGCAAATGGATTTCGGCACCAGGGAACATTGCGGTCACAATTGTTGTTCCTCTTCCGGATGACAGGACATCACTACCTACGCTTTCTCTCGTCGCAGGGATAGCCATACATGATGCGCTTTCTCTTATTATTCGTGATGCTGACGTGCAGATAAAATGGCCGAACGATATCTTGATAAATGGAGCAAAAGTTAGTGGAACACTGATTGAAGCCGATCCAAGAGCCATTTATGTAGGCATCGGCATTAACATGACTGCCGATAATCTGGGTCTGGAAAACATAGCTGCGGGACTTGCTGGCTTCACGGATAAAGATGCTCAGGATGTCCTCCATAGCCTGTTACATCGCTGGGATGACTATTTTTCTCTCTGGAAAACTTATGGATTCAGCGTGCTGCGGAGTTGCTATGAAGGGAGAATGAAAGGGCTTAATCAAATGACTGAGATTTCTCTTGATGCAGGAAAAACGCAGATAGTTTCCGGTATCTGTAGGGGCACTGATACGGAAGGCCGGATACTGCTTGAAACCCCAGATGGTGTGGTGAAGGCGTGGAATTACGGAGACGTATTGTTCCATAACTGATTCTGTTGGGTAGGCCTGACAATGACTGACCAGTTCCAGAAAACAGGACTGCAACGCTCGCTTAGCCGTTAAGGTAAACAGACAGTTCAATGAGGTTGAGATCCGGATCGCGAAGATAAACGGACTCAATCTCCCCGCTGGCACCAGTTCTTCTTACAGGCCCTTCTTCAATCTTAACATCGTGAGCATTGAGGTGGGCAATCAGTTCTGCAATTGTTCCATGAACAATAAAGCATAAATCCAGCGAACCGGGCACCGGCAGATGCGCCTTGGGCTCTATTTCCCGCCCGTATTCATGGATATTGATTTTCTGTTGACCAAATCTCAGTGCTGTCCTGCACGCTCCGAATCGAACAACTACCATCCCGAGTACGTCTGAGTAGAAATCGACACAACCCTGCATATCGCGGGTTGTGAGAACAAAATGGTCTAAATGAGAAATCATACTGATAAGCCTTTCGTTTGTTCAAAAACCGACGATACCTTCCAATAAGATACGGCCATTCATCACTGATGGCACGTCTGATTTGAATCTGTCACGGGAAATCCCGATGTTTCTTTTAGCACCTTAGCCCACCGCGCTTTCGCGGAATATAGGTTGTGGTCACATCAGTGGGTGAAATGACAAGTGAAATTTGGCAGGAAAAATGATGATCCTGCATCACCTTCTTAAACAGTTTTTGCAGTCTCTTTATGAGATACCCCGCACCGTCATTTACGGATTCAGATTTTGACATGACCTGGTCTTCATGTCCGGCAAAGACCTGCATATATGAACAGAAGAGGATGAAAGAGATGTATAACCTCTTGAGCGCAAGAATGCCACCAGAGAACCATCCAGGTCACACTCCCACTCAGCAAATTCTAGATAAATCAACACAGTGTAATTTATTACTTTCATATGAACGAGATGAACTCATATTTTCCTGTCTGCAGTTAAGGCAGAAAGTTAAAATAACATCGTCATAGATAATGTCCCACATACATCCTTGTGACAGTAAAACAGGGTAGTACAGCTTCGTCTGTTACTGAAGAACCTGGAATGATGACAGTATTTCGGTCATGCTGCTCTGGGTTACTAATGTTCAGCGATTCCACAGCAAAGCCAACCAGGCGAGCCCTTTATCCTCCCGATAAAGAGATAAAATGGCCATCAATACCGTCAGGGCGATTATGAGCCGAAGAAGCGGATTCATCTGCATGACTTGACCTTGCATTATTTTTTGGTGTGCCAGAGATGATGCCAGGATCCACCTGTAAGCATCAGACATAACGTCGCAGCCCGATATGTTGATTCCAGTACATAACCAATCAGCATCATATCGATTTCAGTAGTTTACATGATTTAACTGTAGGTAGAAAAATACAGGAAATTATAATCAATCGGGTTGACGCCGCTTGCATGAACACGCACCAGTCATCCAACCAATCGCACCATATGCATTGATAATTTCAGGAGCCACACCAATCACTAAACCAACAGTGAAGCTAACTGATATAGAGGGCACCGCTGCGCGACAAGGACCGAACGAACTGGAATCAACAGTTTCTGAGCAGGTATTTAAGTGCAGGGCCGCTCTTTGAAAATAGCCTGTTGCCACTGGCAGTCGTACGGCAGGACTGGGCTTTGCGCTAATGCGCGAGCAGCTAATCGCTCCCTGCCTGAAGAGTGGCAAGCTTGTAAAAATTTTCGATGCGGCAATTGATGATGGCCGGGGTTAAGATCGCTGCGCAGGAACGGTAGCTATATGCCCGCAAACAATCGGCTACTCCAGCAGTCCCTCATAAGAATTTACTTAATACAGCTCACACTTTTGTTCGGCCGCCATTGTCATTACTCAAGAGCGCTAAGATAATCCGTCGAAATACCCCATTTTTATGATGGCGTGCTACTGCGAAAGCAGGCAAGACCAGAATAGAAATGCTATCCCGCCAAGGGAAAGCATCTCTATTTTGGTCTTTTTTTTTGCCCCAACACCAGGGAACACTATGAACTATAACGAAACAGCAGACAAAATCCTCAACGCGGTGGGCGGTGCGGAAAATATCCGCATGCTCACCCATTGCGCTACCCGGTTGCGTATGGAGTTCAATGATCGCTCAAAGGTAAACGATGCGCAGATCGGCAGTCTCCCCGGCGTGATCAGCGTCGTGGAGAATGGCGGCCAGTTCCAGATCGTGATCGGCAACGAAGTTCAGCAGGTTTACCGCCGGCTGAATAAGGCGCTGCCGGAGAAAAAAGGCCCGGCAGGCGACGATAAAAACGCAAAGCAGGCTGGCATCGTGGCGCGGATTATCAGTGTCATTTCGACCACCTTTACCCCGGTGATCCCCGCGATTACCGGTGCCGGGATGATTAAAGCGCTGTTGGCTATTCTCAAACTCACTGGGGTGATTAGCGAAACCAGCTCGACGTATCAGTTGCTGAATATCATTGCTGACGCCGCCTTCTTCTTCCTGCCAGTATTGCTGGCCTACGGCGCATCGCTGAAATTTGAATGCAACCCGATTCTGGCGATGACCCTCGCAGGCGTACTGCTGCATCCGGGCATTGGCCAGATGCTCACGGCTGGTAAAGCGATCGATTTTGTCGGCATCAACGTCCTGCTTTCAGATTACGCAGGTTCTGTGCTGCCAATTATTCTGACCGTGTGGCTGATGTCTTGGGTGGAACGCTTTGCCGAAAAAGTGTCTCCATCGATTATTAAATTTTTTGTTAAACCGATGCTGATACTGCTGATTACCGCTCCGCTGGCTCTGGTAGTGGTCGGCCCGGCGGGCATTTTGCTTAACGATCTGGTCGCCGCCGGTGCTGGCGCTATCGACCGCCATGCCAGCTGGTTAATCCCGATGCTGATGGGCACCCTGCAGCCCTTCCTGATCATTACCGGTACTGCCTGGGCGATGACGCCGATCGCCACCGGCCAACTGAGCAAAAGCGGTTACGAGATGATTAACGGACCGGGAATGCTGGCATCCAACGTGGCGATGGGTGCAGCGACGCTGTGCGTGGCGCTTAAAACCAAAAATAGCAACCTGCGCCAGCTAGCCTCTTCGTCGGGCTTTACCGCGCTGCTGGGAATCACCGAACCGGCGCTATACGGGGTGCTACTCAAGTCCCGTCGCGTACTGATTGCCGCGATGATTGGCGGCGGCTGCGCCGGAATCTACGCCGGGATTAGCGGGCTGGTGCGCTACGCGTTTGTATCGCCAGGCCTCGCGGCGCTGCCGGCGTTTATCGGCGAGAACCCGATGAACATCGTCCATGCGCTGGCGACCTGCGCGATCGCCATCATTGTGACTTTTACCCTGACCTGGTTTATAGCTTTTAAAGATGTTCATGAGGAACAAGATGCAGTGAACGAGACGGCTCAACCTGCGACGAGCCCGAAAAGTGAGGGGGAGACTGAAGTATTCAGCCCGCTGCGTGGCCAGGTGGTGGCGCTCAGCGAAGTGAATGATGATGTATTTTCCGGTGGCCTGCTGGGTGAAGGGCTGGCGATTCGTCCTGAGGAAGGGGTACTCTGCGCGCCGTTTAGCGGCACTGTGGGGATGTTTCTGCCATCGTGCCACGCAGTGGGTTTACAAAGCGACAGCGGTCTTGAGCTGCTGATACATATTGGTATAGACACAGTCAATCTTAACGGCCAGTACTTTAGCTCTACGCTGAAGGTGGGTGATAGGGTGGAAGCCGGACAAGCCCTGATCCATTTTGATATTAAAGCCATCGAAAAGGCCGGGTATGACCTGATTACACCGGTGATTGTGATCAACGGTGACGAGCGACACTCGTTGCGCCTGAGCGCCGCCGCGCAGGTAGATTACGGAGAGACACTGATGGTGCAATCCGCTAAGGAGGCGCAGGTATGATTTATCAACAGCAAGGCCGATTCCCGGACGGATTTTTGTGGGGAGCCTCTACCTCAGCCTATCAGGTTGAGGGCGCGTGGAATGAAGACGGTAAAGGTCCCTCGGTGGTCGACATGCTCAGCCATCCGCCGGGAACGGCGAACTTCCGCATCGCCAGCGACCACTATCACCGGATGGAGGAAGACGTCGCGCTGATGGCGGAGATGGGGCTGAAGGCCTATCGTTTTTCGGTGGCCTGGTCCCGAGTGATACCTGACGGGGATGGCCCGGTGAATCAGGCAGGGCTGGCGTTTTATCACCGCCTTATCGACGCGCTGACACGCCATGGTATTACCCCCATCGTCACGCTTTACCATTTCGATCTGCCGTGGGCGCTGGAGCTAAAAGGCGGCTGGCTTAACCGTAAAACCGGGGATGCGTTCGTGCGCTATACCCGGCTCTTGTTAAGCGAGTTTGCCGGTAAAGTTCGACTCTGGCTGACCATTAACGAACAGAACACAATGATCCTCCATCCCGGTGCGATTGGCGTGCCGGCAGATCGCGAACTACCGGACAAGAAGGAGCTTTACCAGCAGAACCATCATATGATGCTGGCACAGGCGCAGATCTTCGCCTTTTGCCACCGTGATTTTCCCGGAATACGCATAGGTCCGGCGATAAATACCACGTCGATGTACGCCGAAAGCTGTAAACCAGAGGACGCCATTGCCGCGCATAACTGGGAGACGCTGCGCTGCTGGAGCTTTTTGGATGTAGCGGTGCATGGCCGCTACAACTCCCTGGCGTGGGCCTATATGCAGGATCGGGGCCTCACGCCGGAGGTGCAGCCGGAAGATGCGCTGATTTTGCAGCAGGGGAAGCCGGACTTTATAGCGATTAACTACTACTCAACCGCAACAATTGCCGCCAGCCGGGGGGACGACGGAGATGTAGCGCCCCGAGCCGGCGATCAGCAAATTATGCTGGGCGAAAAGGGCGTTTATCGTCCTGCAGAAAACCCGTGGGTTGGCAAAACCCCCTACGGCTGGGTGGTTGATCCGGTGGGCCTGCGCCTGACGCTACGCAAAGTGTGTGAACGCTATGGCCTGCCGATTCTTATTAGCGAAAACGGCATGGGCGCGCCGGACAAGTTAGCGCCTGATGGGACGATAAACGACGAGTATCGGATCACCTTCTTACAGGCGCATATTGAGCAAATGCGGCTGGCGATAGCCGACGGCGTCGAGTTGATGGGCTACTGCCCGTGGGCGGCTATTGACGTGGTCAGCACCCATCAGGGATACGCCAAGCGCTACGGTTTTATTTATGTCGATCGCGGCGAGGATGACCTGAAGAGTCTACAAAGGATCCGCAAACGCAGCTTCTGGTGGTATAAGGATGTCATCGCGCAAAACGGCAACCACGACGAGTCGAAGAGATGATTGTTCAGAAGGTTCTCAATAATAGCCTGGTGCTCTCCATGGATGACGATAGCAGGGAAGTTATCGTCATGGGAAAAGGTATTGGCTTCAACAGCAGACCCGGGGATGAGATCGCCCCGGAGAAGATTGAGAAGTTGTTCGTGACCAAGGAGCTTAGCGCTCGTAGCGGCTATCTTGAAGCCCTTTCCGCCATTCCTGACGTGGTGATCGAAATGGCGTCGATGATTATTTCCCGCGCCAATATGCAGCTTGCCAGCAAGGTTCGCGAGCAAATTTTCTTTACCCTAGCCGACCACCTCACCTTTGCGATCGAACGCATCCGCAAAGGGATTATTATTCAAAACCGCCTGCTGCCGGAAGTCAGGCGGTTTTATCCGCAGCAGTTCCGCATCGCCAGTGAGGCAGTGACGATTATTCGCCAGCATTACGGAATTGAACTGCCTGAGGAGGAGGCAGGGAATATCGCCTTTCATCTCGTAAACGGCCAGAGCGAGGGCGACGACGTGGCGCAAACCATGCAGTCGGTCAAAATGCTCAAGGATATTTTTAATCTCGTGCAATATCACTTTAAACATCAGATAGATACTGACTCGATTAACTACTCGCGCTTTCTGGTCCATATGCAGTTTTTCCTACAGCGTTTGCAAGATGGCGAGCTTGACGGCACGCGGGATAGTTTTCTGCTGGTGCAGGTGATTAAGGAATATCCGGAGGCATACCGGTGCGCGCTGCTCATCCGCGATTATGTCAAAGCACAGCTCGATATGACTCTCGGTGGCAATGAGCTGCTGTGGCTTACCGTTCATCTGGTGCGGATCGCAGGCCTGGATGCGTGAGTGCGCTTTTCTGCAATAAAACTGTGCAAATATCGCTTTTATACGCCGGGTAAGGTGGTGCTAGCCGCCACCCGGAAAAAATCCAGGCTCGATGTCTAAAACAGATATCTGATGCCGCGTTATTTCAACGATGCAGAAACTACAGCACCACCGTCAGCTATTAGCTGAGCTTGAGATAGTCGGCTAATACTTTGCTTGAACAGATACCGCTACAGTGGTGCTACTGACTAATAAATTGACAGCCCAGATCGTCGCGGAACATTACCCCTACTGGCTTGCCACGCTTTTCCCCTTCGATTTCCAGCGCTTTCATGGTGAGTCTGCTGTTTGTTGAGAACGACATTACCGTGCAGACTGGCTTAATCGCGGACAGGTCGAGAACCACAGAGAGGTACGCCCAGCGTTTACCTTTCCGGATATATGTTACGTCGCCTCAACATATCTGGACAGCAGTACTGCGGGGCATTGTGACAAAGCAGCGCTTCGCTTGTTTAATATTGAGTTTTTTCTACAATTAAATGGTGCTTTGCTATGTCAGGTAAAGCCGTCGTTCAGAAATACCCGTGTGCTCAAGGACGAGCCATCCTTGGTTCTTTGTATTAAGCTCTATCTGCCGAATGCCGGGCTGGTATTTTTTGCCTTTATCAATCACGGCCAGCAGCGGCTTAATCCATAACAAAGCCTTGCAGTATGCTATAGAGGTGGCGGCATCGGTAATATCATCGGCTGCGTCAGGTCCGCTGGTATAGATGCGGATTGCGCTGGAACGTAAACGGTACGCGTATTCGAGCAGCACACCTGCAGTGTCAGCAGGAACAGACAAATCGCAGGTGGAGAATCTCCCGGTATTCGATAACAGTTTCTTCAATGCTGATGTTGCTCAGAAATTTAAGCCTCCAGGCATGTTCTGCAACCTGATTGAATTTGAATATCTGGGTGGAGAACACCTACCCCTGTAAAGAGTTTTCCCTTCGCAGAACGTCGCTATCGCTCTGAAGGCTGCAGGCTTTTGAGCAACTCTTAACGAGAGTGACTGGCAGGCCAGCAATAACGGTTACACCGTGACACCAGGAGCAGCCCCACCCGGATCCACCACCGCCATCAGCGCATTACTCTCTTTCTCGTGATGAACTGTTCGAAAATGAGTGGCGCAGATTGGACATCATTCAGCTCGCGCAGTTCTTCGACGGCCTGCTTTGATTTGGAAACAGAGATTGATTAGAAGGGTGAGTAGGCCGAACAATAAACTACCGAACACAACTGTAGCAGCCCACTCTTCGGGTGATTAACCGTCAATAAGCCTCCTGAACCAGTACCGATACGCCGTAGGAAATGACAGTAGTTATTTTGTCCATTCGATACAAACTATCACCCAGCTGTACGCTGGGGCTGTATTAAGAATAAAAAAATGCCCGCTTTTGAGGGCGGGCTAATGAGTTGACTATTTGTAAGGTAGGTGTGAGCAAGACCTATGCACAGGAATTAAGCTGTATCGGCTGATTCACTATCGGTTAGGGATAACCGTCAGGCATTCAGTTACTTCCCACAACTTAAAGGGTAGCTGCAGTTTGGAAAATAATAAAAAAGGCCTGCGTTTTATGGCAGGCTCTCAAGGAATTTCAAACTGGTTGTAGTTTTTGTCATGGTGCCGGGTGCCTCCCGGTGACTTTACCCCTGGCCAGTAAAGCCGCGCGCATACCTGCAGACAGCTGTTGACTGGAACGCCCCACCGCTTAGGGGGATTCACCATTGCCATAATTTACCAGGTAATCAAAAGGTGGGTCAAGCCGGACGAAGGCAACTGGTGTAGATTGAATTATAGCCAGTTAACTAAAATTTTACATTTTACCGTTGCGTTTTATAGAGCAAAATCCTAAATTCTCCTTCCCGTTCTCTACTAACTATAATCAGTTGAGAATTTTTCGTCGAGGGATGTGATGTCGCCTGTAGAGTCCCTCGTCTTTTTTCCCTTTACAATGCCCCTCCGTTTACAAATCAGAAAATTTTCCTACTCCTCCAGCCGAGAGTAAAAGCTTCACCGAGAGTAAAAGCTTCAGTTACACGAGACTGCGTCAGTTTGGGAGCCACCCCATCCTCCCAAGTTAATTGGAATTTGACTAGATGCTTTATAGTAAGCACTGGACGACCAAGGCAGGTATGACGGAAATCGTGTTGCGCTAAGAACAGAAGATGACAAACGCGAGCTGGAAGCCCTGATAGAAAAACAGCTGGCACGTGTCGCCAAAAAAGAACTCTCAGGGGCTGATTAAATCTAAGCGTACCGCTTGAACCCTATCGGCTGTTACGTGTTATTCGGTTGGCAGTGCTACGCTCCAGAGGAGCTGTTCACTCGCCCGTATAGTCGAGAAAGGTCTGCAGTTAATATTCTGCAGACCAATATGACAAATAACCCAATAATTATCGGTATTCACGCCAGTAAGTTGGCTAACTGGACTGACCCCGCCCCGGTAGACGCTCCTGCCCTACAGTTTGACTGCCCACACAAGATGTATGTTAAATCCGTAAGGATTTAGGCAGTAAAACTGTTCAAAATCAATTACTAAATCGCGGCTAAAGAAGAAAAGCGTCAGCATTTAACACCGGAGAATAAGCCCAGGAATCTTGGGATAAAGGAATACGACCATAAAAAATGTGAATAAGCGCTCACTTATACAGCCTGCCAATCACGGGTATGGACTCATTCATGCATGCTTTTTCCCGCCAAAAACCACCTTCACTTTTGTTCTGTATGCCACTTGATGTGACATTTGAAACTGTTAAAAACAGGTGATATTTGAAGCATGCAATAACAAAGTCTATAGAGGGCAAATACTAATGTCTGTTTTTTGTAGATCCTTAAAATGTTGCCGTGACCTGAGAGTGTACGGATACCGTCCGGTCCCAAAACTGATGACGTCAAATTAACCGTAAGGGACGGCGTTTTCGAAAAATGATATAATTTTTCATTCAAATGTGAGATTCCTGCTCCCGGAATGATGAAGCAACAAAATCGATAAACAGTCGGACGTTTTGCGACTGCTCCTTATGGTACGGATATACCGCATAGAGTGCATGGGCGTCCGGCAGCCATTCCGGCATGACCTCTACCAGTTCACCCGAGGCTATCTCCTGACGGACAAACGCCTCCGGGATAAGGATAATGCCCAGAGCATGAACAGCCGCCTGCTTTAATGCAATCCCGTTATTTACCGAATAATCTGCCGGCCTGAGTTCAACGGAAATGTTTTCGTTATCCCGAGTAAAAAACCATTTTCTTGGTGAAGAGGAAAGGCTGTAGAGCAGGCAGTCGTGTTCTTTGAGTTGTTCTGGGTGTACAACAGGTGCTACCTGACTAAGGTAAGCTGGTGAAGCACATAGGATCCGGGGGACCGTACAGATTAGCCGAGAACGCATAGAGGAATCGTTCAGCACACCGCCTCCCCTTATGGCGACATCTATGCCTTTTTCTATGAGATCGTCATAAGTATCACTTAGGAAGACTTCAGTACTAATATCAGGATAGCGGTGCCTGAACTCGCAAATAATCGGGTTGATTTTAATAAGGCCATACGACATAGGGGCGCAGATCCTAAGCTTACCTTTCGGGGAAAACGAGGATGCCATGACGGACTGATCGGCTGACTCAAGCGCATCAAGTATACTGCAAATCTGACGGTAATAGGCCTGCCCTGATCCCGTTAAGCTCATCCGCCGTGTGGTACGGTTAATCAGCGCAGTGCCGAGATGATTCTCTAGCTCATTAATGTTTTTACTGACAGCGGCCTGCGAGAGATGCAGATCGTTAGCCGCGGCCTTAAAGGTGCCCAGTTCCACCACCCTGCGAAAAACGTTAAGTGCCATAATTCTGTTCATAAAATACCACTTTAATTCACCGAAGGTAAATTATCTTATCACCCAGCTTATCTTTATACACTTTCGGTAAATCATTACATTATCGGCATGTAATGTATGAAGGTGAACATAATGAAAAAAATTCTCATCCTGAATGGCAGTAACAGCACGCCGGAAGAGTCCATTAACTGGCAACTGGCTTCCAGGATTACTACCAAGTTCTCACGTCATGAGGTAGTCCTGACCAGCCTTTATGAGCATTCGCTACCAATGTATCAGTTGGGGCTAGAAAATAACGAATTACCTGAGTCAGTTATCAGGCTCAAAGACCTTGTAAGAGACTGCTCAGCTCTGGTTATTGTATCACCTGAGCACAACGGGCTGATGCCGGCCTGCCTCAAGAATGCGATCGACTGGTTGTCTCGTATACGTGAGCAGGGCGAGTCCTTCTTTGGCGAACAGGGTAAAAAAGTACTGTTACTGAGTACCTCTCCAGGAAAAAATGGTGGTGCAACCAACCTGAAGTATATAGGGGAACTCTTGCCGTGGTGGGGATGCGTGCTGGCAGGAACTTACAGCGTGGGTGAGTTTTATCAGAAATTCAATAATGGCTGCTTTGATACAGAAACCGAAGCAGCGTTGGAAGAAATAGTTAGCTCGTTCGAGTCTCAGCTCTGATGCACTTTCTTCATCATTGTTATCACTTTACGCTCTGATTTTACTAGGATTTAATTGGCTGCATATGCAGCCTTTTTTGCTCTCTGCGAGCATGTCCGGTACGAATATCTGTCATGATTGTATATGCCAGACCAAACTATCCTGATGATCCTAACCGTAACCTCATGGAGGTACAAAATGGCTGTGCTTGAAAACGGCATCTGGTACGCGAATAAGTCACTAGATGCCCTGACTCATGAAGATACCTTTACAAATGAGATTTTGCCGCAGGCTGGACGTTATCATCTGTATGTCTCCGGTGCCTGCCCCTTTGCTCACCGTCCGTGGCTGGTTATTAAGTCCCTCGGACTTGATGACGCTATTTCAGTTTCATCCGTGGCCGCTGTCAGGGATGACAATGGCTGGGCCTTCAGTAGCGAAAGCCCCGACCCGGTGAATCACGAAGCCTGGCTGCGTTCGCTGTACGTACGGACTGCATCGGACTTTACCGGCCGGGTATCGGTGCCAGTACTGTGGGACCGGCAGGAGGAAAAAATCGTCTGTAACGATTCGGCTAAACTTGCAGCGGCGCTTGCCACCGACTGGAAAAGCCTGGCACGCAATGCAACAGAGCTGTTACCGGCATCGTTTGCTAGCGAGATTGGGGAAATGAACATCTGGCTTCACACTAACATTAACCGTCGTGTTTATCAGGTAGGTTTTGCGGCCAGTCAGGAAGATTACGACAGAGAGATTGCCGCTCTGTTTGATGCGCTTGAAACGTTAGACAAAAGGCTGACAACGACATTGTATCTTTTCGGTGATGAACTGAGTTTATCCGACCTGTTCCTGTTCCCGTCACTGGTTAGATTCGAAACCGTGTATGCAGTACATTTTCGGGCAAATATCAGGCCATTGCAGTCGTTTGAGGCATTGTACAGGTACATGCTGAATCTGCTGACCCGGCAAAACTTCCGACAGACTTTGAACATGCACCACATCCATCAGCATTACTATCTGTCGCATCGTAATATCAATCCTGCTGGTATTATACCAGCGGGGCCGCGTCCAGTATGGATGAAGAATTTGGGCCTGATAACCTAAATCATAAAAGGCCTAATTTCGTATCCACTCGGATTGGGCCTCATTGGCAAGGAATAATTTTCAATCAATTCTACCAGGAATAGTGCAAGAGTTTGGGATAACTATGAAAATTTGCCGTAGTCTGATTATATTACCGTTATTGCTTATAACAGCCTGCACACAGTGGGAAAAACCAGGAGTTGCTGATAGTACCAGGAAAGCAGAATATGCCGAATGCCGCAGCCATGGCTTTGATCGTTTCCCGCCCGATGTGGTGAGAGATGTGGAATTTAGCTATGAGAATAAATACATCCCTTGTCAGAAGAATAAAAAGGATTGCACATCGGGCTACCGTTATAACAAGAAACCATCAATAAAAACGGTGCAGACAGATCGTAATGAATCCGCTCGAAACGCAGCCATTGATGCCTGCATGTATGCCAAAGGCTGGCGCGAAAGGACCTACTATTGGCCGCAATGGTAGCTGTAACGGCCTACCAACATTAGGAAATCGGCTCGCAAACATCGTACGAGGTTTAGTGGAAGACATTAACTGGAAACATACGTAGCAAAAGGCCCGGGAAACAGAGCGCGATGTTCTCTGTTTTCCGGACCTCAAAATTGCGTATGTAATAAAGGCAAAGGTTATAAACTGTCTTCTTCAGATGAAAGGCCAGACGTAACGACCTGGTAGAGTGGTCCTAAGCCTAACCAGCAACTGGCATTTATTTCACTTTTTCCAGAACAACCGGATAATTGCCGCTAAAGTCGACCCATGGGTTAGTGCCCAGTAGTTCCTGATGTGGCACGTCAGCCTTGTAACGCATGGTGAACTCTTTCGGGCCATGAATAAAGGCAACAATCAGACCCTGTTTCGGATCCATCATACCAGCATGCATGCCGAGACCGTGGTAACTCACACGGACAGCCTTATCATTTAACCCAACTTTCTCAACTTGAAAGCGTACGGTGGATCCATCTTTAAGCGGGAAACTCCAGCGGAAAGGACCGCCGTTGACCACAGTCATCACTTCATCAACATCGGTTCCGTCATCGGCGGAGTTCACGTGCATGCGCCCATATTTTTCCAGTACCGCTTTATGCGTTTTTTGATCCATCGCTTTCATGTCATACACTTTCGGGTATGGACCAAAGCCGGTTTCTTCCGTTAACACTCCACCGCCTTTAACTGCTGGCGTTCGGCCTGCCATGCTGACCTGTTCAAGGAGTTGCTCCTGGTTCAGATAAAATTCCTTAATAAGGAGGTCCTGTTCGGGTTTGGTCAGCGCGCGTTTGTCAGATACCTTCAGCACAGGTTTTGCAGTTTCAGGTATATCTAGTGTGGTCACATTGATGCCGACAGGATTCAGGACGGCATTTACCGCTTCAACGCCTTTCACATCTGGGCGACCATCACTGAATTTCAGGGAAACCACGTCATTCGCAAATGTATTAACAGAAGCGATAAGTGCAAGGGGGGCAATCGATAAAGCAACTTTAGTCAGTTTCATTCTTTATTCCTCGTCTTGGTGTTCTGTCCATTTTAGAGACCTGACATATTTACTGAAATACTGTTAAAATTAAGACATAGTTTACTATTAGTGAATTATATTAACGTATGAGTAATGTCTATTTTCTATATAACCTGAGAGGTGAGTTCGGACCGGAGACAATAAGCCGGATACTTTTCGGGGAATGGCTTGTGCCTGTATGCGCACCCGCCCTGCTTGACCGAGTGCGCCATTCCCTTTCCGGCTGTGAGCTCATCCACCCTTCTCATGACAGCCTGGACTGGCGGCGGTGGCTTGAAGGTGTGGTCAGAGCCGCAGAGGCCGCCCTAAATGGCGGGAAAATCTTCGACACCCTTGAACAGGCCAGCATGGCGGCCGTCAGCGGGTATGGTTTTGCGATCGCTGATCTCCTGCTGAACCGTCAGGCTATTGCCGATGGGCTTCTGGCGCTGCCTTTTGGTGAGGCAGTGGCCACAGGTGACAGCTACTATTTTGCCCGCCCGGAGCCGACACCGTACGGTCGACTCATCGATGCGCTTCATCACCACTTTCAGAAACATGTCCCCGCAGCATTTCATCCCAGTATCTGTCTGGTGAACCAGCCTCTCAGTTGAACGCTTCATTCGACCCGGACCGGATCTATGGCAGATACTCATCCGCGTCCGGAAAAGATGCTGTTTTAAAAGACCGGTATGTTTTACCACAGAGAGCATAATGGATGGTGGGAAGTGTTCGGCCTGTTTTATTGCATACAACACAACACTAATCCATTACTGTTGGAACCTGGTAAATAATATCTCCTTTTCTGACATCAGATACGAAAAAAGGTAGTTCCGGATCTTCTTCCTCACCTCCGTCGTGCTGCGGCGCAGAAACACAATATGTGCCACTCGGTCAGCTGAGATTAATTCTATATGTTGTGTTCCCCCACTCTCCATCTCTAAACACCACAAAGCGACGCTTTGCTTATTCCGTTAGCGTGCTACACTTCTGGAAACTATGAGATAGCAGAAAAGTCGGATCACCAAGAACCGTGCTCCCGGTAATTTAATGATGTGGCAATATCCTGGCTTGCTATCACACAGGTAATGATTGCTACTGGGTAATTTAACGACGCTCATCATCATGGATGTCACAAAAAAATAACCAAGAGTGACTGTTACACATGAACACATCTTTCCATGAAAGCGAGCGCGTCCCGGTTTCACTTGAAACTGTCTGGCGTGCGTTGACCGCACTGGGCCATCAACGGCTTTGGCTCCGCCCTCCGGATGAGCGGAGCGTGAACACCTGGCTAATTGTTACCTGGGACGGCCTGACGGTGGCCGAACGTATCCGGGCCACCGACTCCTGGTGGCTGACCGGGGATGCAAATGCCATATACACCAATCCGGAACGGATCGTCCCTGATGGGCTGGAAGAGCTCACCTGGCTCTCTGTGCAGCGGCGAATGAAAGACGGATTCTGAGAACGTCATGAGATAAGTGGTGGCGGGATTAATTAATAATAAAAAACATGGCTGTCTGGTTTTTCTCGATGAAGTGAAGAGCTGAATTATGGATTAAACCTGTATGAAGCTCGGAGAAGGAAGAAAAAAACTACTTGAATCCAACTGATTGTAGCGTTTATGATTTTTATGTCGTAGTAAATCCTACGGACGGGCGTGGAAACCCGGATAAATTGCCTGAGGCGACACAGACGCCATAGCGTCTTTTTTTGTGTCATCCACTACGCACAGCCATATCGATATCTGTATTGAATCTATGGTGACGCTGGTGGGGCCGACTTTGGTCGGGCCGGTCAAAACCTCCTTGGGCAGCCGGTATTTCCACCCCCATCAGCGTCACCGCCATACAGAGCGTGGAAACTCAGGCGGTGACCCTTAAATTTGCCTAAGGGGGACTGTCATTATGGCTACTATCACTACCCAAACTCACCCAGAATTCATCTGGCGCTTCTACTCTTGCCAGAAACGTCGTTATCACCTGGTCATTGCTCAGACCGAATCTGAAGCCCGTTCACAGCTTCCTGACTCGCCGTGCATCTTCTCTTCCCGCTTTTCGCCTGAGCGCCCACCAGTGAACTACTGGTTCACGCAGGGGGCTACCGCATGATTGATCTCAATAGTACTCATATTGTCTCTTCAGGACATACTCTCTTCAGAGCTTTTTTCATCGTGGTTCATAACCGCTTTGTTCTGCCAGAAAACCCTTTTGTCTGGTTTGGAGTGGGAGCATACGGCTATGTTGAGCGGTTTCTTGTCAGCAAAATGGTCATCTGCGTCTTCAAATCTGATCCGGACTACTACTGTAGAAGCGATTGTAGCGTTTTCTCCGCGCAGTAATAGACATGTCCCTGTCCTATGGCAGGGGCTTGAGTGCTTTTGATTTGAAGATTGGGTTTTACATGAGCAGAGCTACTAATTCAGCAGCCTTTAACGGCTACGAGCTGGCGTTTGTCGTCGGGCATTCTCGCTTGTCGCGCAGCACTGGGTACATTCTGGCACAATGCGCTAATCTTGCTGCCTGCACCAGCGACTATTTCATTCATAAATCGCACCGTTCGATCGCAGAGGAAACTGGCTACAGCGTTTCAACGGTCCTCCGAGCCTTCCGTGAGGCGGTTAGTCGCGGTCTTTTGAGTTGTACCGTCGTTGTTGATGAACGTACAAACGCGAGGAAGGCTAATCTGTATCGGTTTACACCAGGCTTTCTGGCGTTCGTGTCGCGCGTGAAGGAAAAACTGATAAGCGCAGGGCTAAAAATTTCGTCACCGGTGCGTAAGCTGAAGCAGCTGGTAGATCAGGTTTTTGCTTTGTGCCCCCCCTGTCAAAATGAGCACCCCTCCCCTTGTCAAAATGACAGAGCTAAGAATAAGAGAACATCTTCAAGAACAACAAAAAGAGATATTCAGGGTAAGTCGAAAATGTTGTCGCCGGTTGTCACCAGCAAGCAACTGTGGCATGCCATAGCTGCTTCAAAAGCTGCCGCAGCTAACAAACGCACTCACCTGGTCAACCAGTACCGCAACCAGCAGCGTGAAGTAATTGAGCGCTTGGCTCGAAAATATGCATATCTGCAACACAAGAGGGATAAAGACTTACCGGGTATTAGTGACTTCAGCGACGAACCTCGCACCGGAAGGTTGAAAGATGCCATAGATACCCTTGATAGGATACGGAGATTTCGTTCGAGAGAATAATAAAGAACGGTCCTGAAGAACTGCGAGAAACCTTGCCGTTATACCGAACAGGTTTCCTGTTGCAGGACCCAGTTGATAAGTAACATGACTACTGCAACTAAACTAATGATTGCAGTAATAAGCTCGAACACAGCACACATATCTACCTATCTGTAGGGGGGAAACTCTGTGAAATGCTCTGAAATCGAGACGGGGTTTTGCTGATAATGTCGAGGATAATAGTGATGATATTGCATGTAATTTTCTAAGTGAAACCACCTTCATTTAGTTACGTTTAATGAAGAGAGCACTGTTGGCCAGTTGGCGTGATGAGGGAGATCGGTTAGGTATGCAGAACATTCTTAGATGTTTCCTAAGGTTACGTTGTAGTTATTCACATTATCCACAATGTAGATCCAATAATCAGATCCCTTAAAGATCCTAAATTGATCCTAATAGTACCAAACAGATCCCGGTACGCTGAGAGCCGCGCCAGCTCTGGTCTGAGAGCCATTTTTTGTGTTTGTAATCCGGATAAACGTGTTTATAAAGCGGATAAATATGTTTGTAAACCGGATTAATGTGTTTACAAAGCGGGTGAACGTGTTTATAAATCGGTTTTACTGTGTTTACAAACCGGATCCGTGGCTGAAACAAGATCGTAGCCGCTCGCACCTGTGGATATACGCTCTATGTCTAAGAAAGAACAGGAACTTTCTCTCGAAACAGTGTTAGAGGTCATTGGGGAAAATAAGAAACTCATCCCCACAAAAAACGCTACCGTCCAACCAGTTGCTTTGATGCGCCTCGGGCTATTCTTACCCTCTTTGAAACGCAAGGGTAAGGATACCGGTAATATCAACATTGATGCCAGCAAAGAACTTCAAAGCCTGGAGCTGGCCCGGGCTGAAGGTTATACCGACATTCGGATCAGTGGCCCACGTCTGTCTATGGAGACTGATTTTAAGGTTTGGGTTGGGATCATCCTCGCGTTCTCTAAATATGGCCTAAATGGAAACACTGTAGAGCTCCCATTTAGCGAGTTCGCGACCTTTTGCGGTTATCTCCCCAAGGACAAGGATAAAAGCCTTAGAACGCGTCTGGCGGACTCTCTGGCCCGCTTGCGTGGGACGACGATCCGCTTATCGTCCGAGAGTGATAAACAAGGTGTCGTGTCCGGTTTGTTAAGCCGTGGTAAGTGGGATGAAGTAAAAGACACGATGGTACTCATTGCGGATGAGTCGCTTTGGGAGCTCTACCAGTTTGATCGGCAGGTTCTTATTCAGATGTTTATACTCCGGCAGTTGGCCAACAAAGGTACTGCACAGGCTCTTTATACGTTCCTGGAAAGTTTGCCCGAGAAGCCGATTCCTCTTTCGTTTGCTCGTATAAAGCGGCGTCTGATGCTTACTTCACCTAATAACCAGCAGAACCGGGTTATTAACAAGGCGATAGATGAGTTGAAAGCTGTTGGCTACCTTGATGGTGATGTTGTGAAGCGTGACGGTGAATGGCACTTACTCATCGCTAGCCGGACGCCACGCCCGGATATCAAGACAGTGCCTGGTGGTTATAAAGCGGATAAGAAAAACCAGGACGAAGACGAGTAACCCAAACATGTGTTTATAAGGCGGATGAAGTCACGTTTTGGCGTAGTACGGAGGGTTTTTAAGCCCTTCAAATAGCCCTGTCATCCGCTTTATAAACACGAATGCAGTGATATCCATACCTTTAGCTCTCCCCTGCTGTCTGAAAATCCGGTTTATAAGCACGCTCAACGTTTGTGTTTATCGATCCGCTTTATAAACACGATCCGATTTATAAACACACTTCTGCTCCATGCCTCTCTGTGATCCGGATTACAAACACAACCGCTTTACAAACACACTTCAACTCCGAAAAAACTTGCGAGCACCTTCGTAAATCACACATCCCATTAAATCTCCAGTTCATTAAGGTTCTAATGAGGTTTTTTGGGTATTTACTTCAGCGGGGAGCTGGTCACAGCAACTACAACATTTCGTACGATAGCTGCCTTTGAATACTACTTGTAGTTGATAGCTTCATTTACCGCCCTTATTATCTATGTACGGTAAAATGCCGTACATGTTTTGATTTCTGGCAATTTACAGGTGATAAGCCTAGACAAATTTAAGAGCAATCGGCTCGCACGTAAAAAGGAGTTTACCGCCCTTTTTACATCACGGGTGTTCGAGGAGAAGGACCATGTCAGCACAGAAGAAACAGCGCATCGATCTTAGATTAAATGAAGGCGATAAGAGCATGATCGAAGAAGCCGCGGCAATGACTAACCAGTCAATTTCACAGTTCATGGTTAGCACTGCCTCTGAACGTGCAGCGGAAATTATTAACCAGCACCGCCGCCTGATCCTCAACGAGGAGTCATGGAACGCGGTTATGGAAGCGATCAGTAACGCGACAGCACCGAACGACCGACTGAAAAAAGCTGCTAAGCGTCTCCAGAATTTGGAGTGATAACATGGGAGGTTTAAAGGTAGAAATTTTTTCTGAGGAAGTTGAGTATGATGTAAGCAACTTCGATTGCGGTGAAGAGTATCTTAATACTTTTCTCACAGACCATCTGAAACGCCAACACATTGGTAAGTTTTTGCGTGGTTATGTGCTCGTCACGAGAGAGGAAAAACCTCGGGTTTTGGGGTACTACACATTGTCTGGGAGCTGCTTCGAAAAAGAGTATTTCCCGAGCAAGACTCAGCAAAAACGTGTGCCCTATAAAAACGTTCCCAGTGTAACGCTGGCGCGTTTGGCAATTGACAGTAGCATTCAACGTCAAGGGTATGGAGAAACGCTTGTAACACATGCCATGAAGGTTGTGTATCACGCATCCCAGGCAGTAGGAATACATGGAATGTTTGTTGAAGCTCTCAGCGACGACGCCAAAAAATTCTACCTTGGCCTTGGCTTCATCCTGCTCAAGCGCGAAAATAGTAACGCCCTCTTCTATCCAACCAAATCGATAGAAGAATTATTCGAAGCCCAAGACGAATAAACAGAAGCCCCGCTAGTCGGGGCTTTTGTTTTATCTTAACAGCATAAGATTCAGGAATTCTATAATCCAATAATCATATGATTATGTGTTTGTGAGATTATGTTTTATGCCCTGCCTTTCAGCCAGTCCCTTACCAACTTAGTTACGACGTCCGTCATTTCAAATTCATAACACCCTAGAATTCTATGATTAAATACTCATGTACTCATGTACTCATGTACTCATGTACTCATGTACTCATGTGAGTATATGTTTATGCCCTGCCCTTCAGCCAGTCCCTTACCAGTTTAGTGACAACGTCAGTCATTTCAACGTCATCATCGACGCAAGCCTTCTTGAACTCCTTATGGAGATCTTCAGGGATGTTCATCTGCAGTCGTTTCGTGATGACAGACGGCTTCATTACGGCGTCAACGGCGGCTGGCGTGGCACGGTTCTGGCCAAGTTTCATTTTCATAGCGGGCTTGCTCATGCAGTAATCTCCAGAATTTCGTTCGTCAGTACATCAATCTCACCTTTTGCTGCGCCGTCATCCGTATCGAATACGGTACTGCCATCGAGCATAACTTTTACGTAAGCCTGACGCTGAGAGATAGAAGTTCTGAAGGCTGGTACGCCAGTGTCTTCGATCGAGTCTTTCAGGACAGCAAGCATTTTGCTGTGCGGAATTTTCTTGGTGATGAGGAAGCGAGCTTCCACCGGTTGTAAGTCCTGACGAGCCTCAATAACTGCCAGAATTGCACCGCATGCGGCAAAGTCAAGTGGCGATGGGGTCACAGGGATAACGACCAGATCGGAAACCATTACCGCTGCAGAAGAAATGGCGGAGATAGCGGCTGCACCGTCAATGATTACATAATCATATGATTTTAGGGATTTGCGTACCTGGTAGACCTCTTTCTCGCTGGCCGCTTCGGTCAGGTCAAATGCACACTTCTCTTCATCGAACCAGTTACTAATGCTCCCCTGGGGATCAGTATCTACGACGGCAACAGAGAACCCTTTGCGCTGGATAGCCGTAGCAATGTTGATAGTCGACGTCGTTTTACCTACACCGCCCTTACCATTCAGAATCGCGATAATCTTAGCCATACATCCTCACATGATTGTTTGACTATATGATTATGTAATCATTTGAGTGTTTGCATACATAATCACATCGTATGTGTGAATATTAATCGGCGAGCATGAGCAAAGCAACATGGAATCATGTATGCATGGAATAAAAAGATTATATGATTTTGTAATCATATAATCTTTTACTCATATAGGGGGAGCAGCTTGGACGAGCAGCTAGAGGTTAGTCTGGGAGCATGTTGCGTAGGTTCCTGGCAGAGCCGATCGTTTTGGAAGACTCTTCGGATTTTACTACTTGTGGCTGTAGCGATAGGTCCATGCTGAGGAAAGCTCTAAGAACCGCTTCAATCTCTGTACCAGTTACTCCCGGCTTGAGCATTGAAGCCAAAACTGCTGGCAGTCGGCTATCGACTTCAGCGAGCGCCAGACCTGCAAGAGAAAACTGTCGCATGTGATCTTGGGTTTCACCCGGCAACTCGCTGAGTTTGTCAGCGGCGTATTGCTCATTAACAGCTTTTGTCGGGCGAAGGTAGAAACGAATGTCTTTACGTACTTCTGCTGCAGACGTGTTTTTACGTCCTGGAGCCTTACGCTCAGTTTTATCCGTCAAGTTGACCTCCTCTAAAAAAGGGGGCTTTTAGCCCCTCATTTCTTATCCTATAGCCTTCAGCCCGGTGACCAAGTCAAACTGCGGGTCGTTCGAAACAAAGAAGCGATCCTGCCGGATAGAAGTGTTATCGCGAATTGCGTCCGCAATTAGCGGTGCTCCGCCGCCAATGACCATAATATGTGTATAACCATCAAAGTCTGCTACAACGTCAAGAACGCGGCGCTGCAGGCGAGAGATGGCTTGAGTCATGGCCTTTTTGACATCATCGAGAGCTTCAATCTCGTTGATATTATCGGATAGATAAGCATCATCATGACGATTAATGATCAGATTATCGACGTTAAAGCTGGATGTTTTTGTCTCTGCGCTAGCCAAAGCCTGTTTAACGGCTGATGTTACCAGTGAAACACCCAGTTCTGAGTTACCATAGACACGAGAGATTCCCGTCATTTTGCCCACAACCAATGACACATCCAGGGTCGTGCCGCCTAGGTCGATGATAAGCATAGAATGAGATGTGCTTAGT
This sequence comes from Enterobacter sp. EGD-HP1, assembly GCF_000733275.2. NCBI lineage: Bacteria > Pseudomonadati > Pseudomonadota > Gammaproteobacteria > Enterobacterales > Enterobacteriaceae > Enterobacter > Enterobacter sp. EGD-HP1. The sequence continues at coordinate 2,014 of NZ_AVOP01000008.1, read as the reverse complement.
TCGTCGGCCAGACCAACACCTGCTGGGATAGACTCAGGTCGAACCGTTACTTTTTCTATTATAAAACCTGCTTGCTTATTAAGCTCAGCCGCGCGCATCAGGCTTTCTTTTTTGCGGTTGATGTTATCCATATTCGGTTGCGCATCTGTATCGAAAAATTCTGCTAGTGGCAGAGTCACTACGATTTCAACTGGCTGAGGAGCAATGCCACTGGTATGAAGCGCATGATGCACAGCAATAACGTTTAAAGGACTGTACTGCCAGGAGACATTGTTCGTTTCAAGAGCTGAAGGGCTAACCAAGTCGTAAGAGTATTTCTCGCCATCAAGAACGTAGTTATAAACCTTCCCTGAACCGAAACTTGCAGACCAGCCTCGTTTGAAACTATTAGGGCTAATGTGTCGGCGTTCGGTGCCGTCAGAATCAGTCCAAAGCATTTTGATGTTGGTAGAGCCATCATCCATAAAAATCTTCATCGTTTCACTCCCGAAAATTTTACATACGCACATTTGCGTCATATGTGCGGCAATTTTGAGTATGATTTGTAATTTAGCAAACATTACCAGTGCTGTACATCTGTTCTTGCGTCATATTTGCGTATAGGCTCTTTCTTGAACCCACTTCATGCGGCATATTTGCGGCGTAAAAGTGATTGTGTTGTAAATCACTTACTCTATGAGATGGCGGGGATATGTAAGAAGCTGTTCGGATTCAATAGCATCAAAAGATTTGATTTGCTCTGGTCACGGTAGCTTTCTGCCGCTATAGGTTGCGTAGGTTATCCCGTGGTTAAAAACCAATCATAGTGTTTGGAAATAAATTACCTGAGCACAACTACGGCAACTTTGCATAACGTGGAGTTGCTATGCCACAAGGGCATGGTTCTGAATAAATGATAAAAGGGGAGTCAGGGGTGGTGATACCATGCTCTGTCGTTTAGTTAAAGCTATGGGCGGCGATCCGGCCTGGTTATAACTAATTCTGTGACTTGCAGCATTACATCTGTCAGTGCATCAGAAGGTATTGCTTATATGCTCATATAATCATGTGATTACATGAGCATATCAGTATTATTTTGGGCAATACATTTCAGAGATTGCTCGCATCACAGAAACGATGCTTTTTATTACCGAATCGAGACCCTACTGTCGTTATGCCTTGCGCGGTCGACTAAAACACGCATGTGTAAATGAAAGAATACCCAACATACTTGTTTATTATGGTCGATCAGTGTAATTGGCAAACAAGCTTGTGTCCGTTACGAAGTGTAGGCTGCAGTAAATGATTCTGTGATTAAATGAGTGTGAGATTATATGATTATAGAATCATGAAATCACTTAAGCAAAGAAGCCTGTGAGTACGAAATGATTTGAGTTTATAAGCAACATCTAGTTTCTCGATATCTGATTCAATAATGAGCTATCGCACACCTTCATTCATTTTCCCGTTGCAACGTCCTGTTGATCGGGTACGCACATTTCTCCGAAATGAGGAATGTTGCCGTTATCGCAATTGGCACTTTCTTGAGGGGCCTCCGCTTAGTCATCTGAGCATTTTAAGAATCGCGGAGAAGGGGAGGGAGGTATCGGCATCGAGAATTTTTTGGCGCCTAACTTTAGTGATCCACATAATTTGGCCACCTTAACAAAGGTAATATGCTCATCTCTGGACATGACAGTAGCCTCAATGAAAAGAAGAAGTTTCAATGCATCATTTAAACGCGAATCCGTTTAAGTGGCCCTGGCAATAACTACACTGTTGCAGAGACTGCCAGCGCTATGGATATCGACTTTCTCAAACGGGTGAAATGCATTTATCTGGGAAAAACCACAGGTTCTCGCAACGTACAATATGTTAAATAGAGCGTTTTTTTACAAAAAACTGCTGCTGCGGCTTCGAATATTTAACGCAATCTTACATACCTAGTGGGAGCTGACCCTGCGGTGCGAAGTGAGGAGCGCTCACATTTAAGTGAAGCAAAATTCCAAGATCATCGCCGGTTTCAAAAGCATTC
>NZ_AVOP01000007.1:0-99186 GCF_000733275.2 Enterobacter sp. EGD-HP1 | reverse complement strand
CATGTTCACTCAGAGACTTGGTATTCATTTATTGTCCGAAGACATTAAGAATCCATGTCACTTTGAGTGCCCACACAGATTGTCTGATAAATTGTTAAAGAGCAGTGCAACGCGGCTTTCGCTCACCGTTGCGAGGTCCCGTATATTACGTTTTCCTCATTCAGAGTCAAGCAATTATTTTCGCTTTTCTCTGCTGGCGTTCATCTCTGAACCCCGCTAACCCGGCGGCCTGTAAGCCGTTGTTCCGTGTCAGTGGAGGCGCATTATAGGGAGTTCTCAGACGTTGACAACCCCTCTTTTAAAAAAAACTTTCAACCGTCTCTTTTTTGCTCAAAACCGTGCTACAGCGCCAGTTTTTCGAGCGTTTCAAAGCCATAACGGCGTAAAACGGGTAAAAGTTGCTCAGTCTCTTTCGTGAGGGCCATACAAAACGCGATATTCGCATCGGTAGATTTCGCATCTGGCGCTTCATGCTCCAGCAGCCATGCGGTGCGACGGGCGATAGCGGCACCGGAATCCACCAGGCGCGTCCCTTCCGGCAGCACCTCTAATAGCTCTTCCTGTAATAGCGGGAAGTGGGTGCAGCCCAGCACAACGGTATCCGGGGGTTCGGGCATCCGCAGCCACGGACGAAGAATACGACGCAGCTCGTCGAGTGATACCGCCTTTCCATGCAGCTTCGCTTCCGCCATCTCCACCAGCTCAGCCGAACCCAGCATCGCAATCTGGCATTCGTTGGCAAAACGGTCGATCAGCTCGCGGGTATAAGGACGCTTCACCGTGCCTCGCGTTGCCAGCAAACCCACAATGCCGTTCGCCGTCAGACGTGCAGCAGGCTTTATTGCAGGAACGACACCCACAACCGGGAACGGGAATTTTTCACGCAGGGCGGGAAGAGAAACGGTGCTCGCCGTATTACAGGCGATAACGGCCAGCGCAAGGGGATAGCGCTTTTGTACGGCGGTGACGATTTCAACCACACGCTCAACAATAAAATCTTCGCTTTTTTCCCCATACGGGAAAGCGACGTTATCGAAGGCGTAGATGTAATGGAGATCCGGCAGTAGATGCCGAATCTCATCATAGACCGAAAGCCCACCGACGCCGGAATCAAACACCAGCACGGTGGGACGCGGATTAGAAGGTGTAGCTGCCAGACAAGGTGTATTCCCGTCCTGCAGTTTGGTAGCCATAAACTGTCTCGTAATCTTTATCGAACAGGTTGGCTATTTTACCACGAACTGTGAGATGTGAGGTGACAGGATACGAAACTGCGACATCCCACAGGCTTACACCGCCCATTTTTACTTTCTCAGACGGATAAGTACCAAAGTCAGTGTCGTAACGCGTACCGAGGTAGTGATAAGTCAGGCTCCAGTCGAAATCATAGATCTGCGTATCGAGCTGATATTTCACCTGCTGTTTAGCACGACGGTCCAGAAGTTCGTTGGTTGCGGCATTGCGGGCATCCACATAGTCGTAGCCTACAGTATGCGTCAACGGGCCCGTATCAAATGATGCTGTCGCTTCCACACCTTTGATGCGTGCTTTACCGACGTTGTAATATTGCTGGAGGTTATTATTGAAGTCGATGAGATTATCAACGTCATTACGGTAGCCGGAGACGCGCCAGCTCACGCCCGCCGTCAGCCCTTCAAACGCACCTTCCCACTGCTTGCTCTCTTCTGGATCAAGATGGTCATTGCCATATAAACCATAAAGCTGACCCAGATTCGGTGCTTTATAGGCCGTACCATAAGAAGCAACAAAGCGGTAACCCTCCACGAACTCCCAGGCCGCACTACTTTGCCAGGTACCATGGCGACCGAACTGAGAGTTGTCATCGCTGCGAACCGCGCCTTCCAGAGTGAAGTCACCAAACTGCTGCAACCCGGTCAGGTAAACGCCGGTGTTACGCAGGTCGTAGCCGTTGGTCACGTAGTTTGTACCCGGTTCAGTGCTCTGCTTCTGCCAGTCAACGCCCGCGCCAATGTTTCCATGGCCAACATCAACGGAGTTGATCCACTGGACGTTGTACTGTTTGATTTCATCCAGCGTGGCTGTCGAATCGTAGCGGCCCAAATTTGGGTCGTAGTTATAGTCCTTGCTGTGGCTATAGCTGGTGAGCAACTGTGAATGGAAGATGTCATCGTTGAAGCGCAATCCCGCATCCCAGGTCTGACTATAGAGCTGGCGGGTATCGACCAGTACGTTAGGGGTAAATGAACTGTAGTAAGCGTCGTAGGCGGTACGGTTGCTGTAGCCAAAGCCGCGAACAAATCCGCTCCACTGCTCCGAGAATGCGTGATCCAGTGCACCATAGAGCGTTTTATTCATAAAGCCGTCGCGATCGGTCTGGGCAAGACCACCATTGTTGCCGTCTGCAACCACATCAAACCCTTTGGTATAGGTGTAATCACCCGCAAGCGTGACGCGCGTGCTGTCGCCCAATGTTTGCTGAGTACTGCCGCCATAATTCTGGTAACCATGCGACCCTACACCTGCATTCAGCGTGGTACCGTCCTTCGCGCGAGTGGTAATAATGTTTACAACTCCGCCGATCGCGTCCGAGCCGTATACAGCCGAACGCGGACCACGCACATATTCGATACGCTGCACCAGAGAGATCGGGAACTGGCTGAGATCGGATGACCCCGTAACGCCAGCCTGGTTAAGGCGGATCCCATCAACAAGAATCAGGACGTGGCTGGAGTTGGTGCCACGTATAAAGAGAGAAGAGAGTTGCCCCATCCCACCACTTTGCGCCGTATCCACGCCGGGCAGGCGACGCATAACATCCAGGACCGAGGTTGACTGCCAACGGTCAATATCGGCACGCGTAACAACCGTGTTTGCAGCCAGAATAGTTTTTTCAGGTTGTTCAAAACGATTTGCCGTCACCACCAACGAGTCGGCGCTATCCTGCGCCCAGCCCGAAAATGCCGTGACGGACAGCGCCGTCAACAGCGATACTTTTTTAATCATTGTTAAAGCATCCACAATATAAGAAGGATGCCGCAGGCCTCATCGATAGCACGCGATGATGAAACCAAATGCGACGTGATCCCGGCAGGTCTTCGGGCTAGGTGGCATATAAGGATGAAGACTTCCCATTTTCACAGTGTCTACAACGCTCATCCCGCCAGACTTTACCGCTGCGCGTCAGCTCCAGATTTACACTGGATTCCCTTTTCACTCTCAGGAGACCGGAAACAGAATGCTACAATTAGACACGTATAGATGTCCAGACAGCTATTGGCCATTAAATCTGGACATCCCCTGAACAATGCCTACAATCCCCGCGTAATTCATTATCACTCAGGACGCATCATGACCCCAGAACACCTCCCGACAGAACAGTACGACGCGCAGCTGGCAGAGAAAGTTGTCCGCCTGCAGAGTATGATGACGCCTTTCAACGCGCCCGTTCCCGAGGTGTTCCGCTCTCCTGTCAGCCACTACCGCATGCGCGCCGAGTTCCGCATCTGGCACGACGGCGACGACCTGTACCACATCATTTTCGATCAGCAGACGAAGTCCCGTATCCGCGTGGACAGCTTTCCGGCGGCAAGCGAGCTCATTAACCAATTAATGACGCTCATAATGGACGGCGTGCGTAACAATCCGGTACTGCGTAACAAGCTGTTCCAGATTGACTACCTGACCACGCAAAGCAATCAGGCGATTGTCTCTCTGCTGTATCACAAAGCGCTTAACGACGAGTGGCGCGAGCAGGCAGAAGCCCTGCGCGATGCGCTGCGTGCGCAGAACATCAACGTTCACCTGATTGGCCGCGCGACAAAAACCAAAATCATGTTGGATCAGGACTACATCGACGAGCGTCTGCCGGTGGCGGGTAAAGAGATGGTGTATCGCCAGGTTGAGAACAGCTTCACCCAGCCGAACGCCGCGATGAACGTGCAGATGCTGGAGTGGGCGCTGAAGGCGACGGAAGGGTCAACGGGCGATCTGCTTGAGCTCTACTGCGGTAACGGCAACTTCTCGCTGGCGCTGGCGCGTAACTTCGATCGCGTCCTGGCAACGGAAATCGCCAAGCCGTCGGTGGCCGCAGCGCAGTACAACATTGCCGCTAACCATATCGACAACGTGCAGATCATTCGTATGGCCGCAGAAGAGTTCACGCAGGCCATGAACGGCGTGCGCCAGTTTAACCGCCTGGAAGGGATCGATCTGAAGAGCTACCAGTGTGAGACAATTTTTGTCGACCCGCCGCGCAGCGGCCTGGACAGCGAAACCGAAAAGATGGTGCAGGCGTACCCGCGTATTTTATACATCTCCTGTAACCCGGAGACGCTGTGCAAGAACCTCGAAACATTAGGCCAGACGCACAAGGTTGAACGTCTGGCACTGTTCGATCAGTTCCCATATACGCACCATATGGAGTGTGGCGTACTGCTCACGGCGAAGTAATGTGGGCCTTGTAGGGCAGGTAAGCGAAGCGCCACCTGCCAAAAAAGCCGGATGGCGCTTCGCTTATCCGGCCTACAATGACAAAACCCTTTACTCTGGTAACTGGCTCTTACGGCTACGCATGCGCGAGCCAATCCAGAACACTAGCGCCACAGACAGTACCGCAGGGAAGAAGTTAGAGCCGATATCCGGATACTCCGCGCGCACCACGGTGCTATACAGCAATACGCCCAGAATAAAGCAGGCAGCGGCCAGCCCCGGTAACCCCACCGGCATGGTGCGGTTCAGGTAACGTTGATGCAGGCAGTAAACCGTCAGCACCAGCGCAATAAGCGGGAAAATCGAAAACGGCACGATTGAGCTAAAAATAGCCGCAAACGTACCATTAATGGATAAGCCAGCGATCAATGCCAGCAACAGCGTCCCTTTATCCTGACCTGACTGTTTCATTACTCACCTTCACTCTTCGGTTTGATGTGCCAGTTTCTCTTGTTCACGGCGATACCAGTAGTACGCGCCTTTGGAGATCATCCTGAGCTGCAATACCAGTCGCTCTTCGAGCTGTTTGCGTTGTTCAATGCTGACATCCAGCGCTTCGGCACCCGCGCTGAAAACAATCGTCACCATCGCCTCGGCCTGTGCTTCAGTAAACGCACGCGGCATATGGTTTTCGAGTTCAAGATAGTCGGCAAGTTCCGCGATGAAGTGCTGAATTTCACGCGCGACGGCGGCACGAAACGCCGCCGACGTGCCCGAACGCTCGCGCAGTAACAGACGAAACGCGTTGGGGTTATTGCCGATAAATTCCATAAAGGTCGATACGGAGGTGCGGATCACGCTGCCCCCTTTGGCGATACGCTGACGCGCCTGGCGCATCAGCTGGCGCAGCATTAAACCGCTCTCGTCGACCATGGTCAGGCCCAGTTCATCCACGTCACGGAAATGACGATAGAAGGACGTTGGCGCAATCCCGGCCTCGCGTGCGACTTCGCGCAGGCTCAAACTGGCAAAACTCCGCTCAGCACTCAGTTGACTGAATGCGGCTTCCACCAGCGAACGCCGGGTTTTCTCTTTTTGTTGTGCTCTTACGCCCATCACGATAGTTGAATCCTTCCAAAGGCCTGATGGCACTATACCAGAGAATAAAATTAATCTGTTTGCCTGGCTTTGTGAATGATTGTTTACGTGCGGTTTGTGCTCCACTGCCGGAAAAAAGCACAACGATAATTGGGTTACTCTGGCAATGATGTTATGATTCTGTTGCTTTTATGTATAAGAACAGGTAAGCCTTGCCATGCCACATTCCTACGATTACGACGCAATAGTTATTGGTTCCGGCCCCGGCGGCGAAGGCGCTGCTATGGGTCTGGTGAAACAGGGAGCCAGAGTAGCGGTCATTGAGCGCTACCATAATGTCGGCGGCGGTTGCACCCACTGGGGCACCATCCCTTCGAAAGCCCTCCGCCACGCCGTTAGCCGCATTATCGAATTTAACCAGAACCCTCTTTACAGCGACCACTCCCGACTTCTTCGTTCATCTTTTGCTGACATCCTGAATCACGCGGATACCGTTATTAACCAGCAGACGCGCATGCGTCAGGGGTTTTATGAGCGTAACCACTGTGAGATTTTGCAGGGCAACGCGCATTTTGTGGATGAACACACCCTGGCACTCGAATGCCACGACGGTTCGGTTGAAACCATCACGGCTGAAAAATTTGTGATTGCCTGCGGTTCACGTCCGTACCATCCGGCAGACGTGGACTTCTCGCACCCGCGCGTCTACGACAGCGACTCGATTCTGAGCCTGCATCATGAACCCCGCCACGTCATTATCTATGGCGCGGGGGTCATTGGCTGCGAATATGCGTCGATCTTCCGCGGAATGGACGTCAAAGTTGACCTGATCAACACCCGCGACCGCCTGCTGGCGTTCCTCGATCAGGAAATGTCGGACTCCCTCTCCTACCACTTCTGGAACAGCGGCGTGGTGATTCGCCACAACGAAGAGTACGAGAAGATCGAAGGCTGTGACGACGGGGTGATCATGCACCTGAAGTCCGGTAAAAAGCTGAAAGCAGACTGTCTGCTGTACGCCAACGGCCGTACCGGCAACACCGATTCACTGCAATTGCAGAACATCGGTCTTGAAACCGATAGCCGCGGTCAGCTGAAGGTCAACAGCATGTACCAGACCGCCCTGCCGCACGTTTACGCGGTCGGCGACGTGATTGGTTACCCAAGCCTGGCCTCTGCCGCTTACGACCAAGGACGCATTGCCGCACAGGCGCTGGTAAAAGGCGAAGCGACGGCGCATCTGATTGAAGATATCCCGACGGGCATCTATACCATCCCGGAAATCAGTTCAGTCGGGAAAACCGAGCAGCAGCTGACGTCAATGAAGGTGCCTTACGAGGTGGGTCGTGCGCAGTTTAAACATCTGGCGCGGGCGCAAATCGTGGGTATGAGCGTGGGGACGCTGAAGATCCTGTTCCACCGCGAGACGAAAGAGATCCTCGGCATTCACTGCTTCGGTGAACGCGCGGCGGAAATCATTCATATCGGCCAGGCGATAATGGAGCAGAAAGGTGGTGGTAACACCATTGAGTACTTCGTTAACACCACCTTTAACTACCCAACTATGGCGGAAGCCTACCGGGTAGCGGCACTAAACGGCCTGAACCGCCTGTTTTAACGCGCTGTCGAAATGGCCATCCATCGAACCGCGGATGGCCTCTGCCAGCTGCTCATAGCGGCTGCGCAGCGGTGAACCCGGACGATAAACCAGGCCGATCGTGCGACGCGGCTCCGGCTTAATGCACGGCAGATAAACCACGCCATCACGTTTACGCTCGCGCGGCACGGCCAGCGCAGGCAGCAGCGTAATACCGCTTCCCGCCGCGACCATATTACGCAGCGTCTCCAGGCTGGTTGCGCGGAAATGGGTATCCTCATCCGCACCCGCTTCGAAGCAGAAACCCATCGCCTGATCGCGCAGGCAGTGGCCATCTTCCAGCATCAGCAGCTTTTCACCGGCCAGATCGGCCATCGGCACGCGATCGCGGTTCGCCCACGGGTGATCTTCATAGATCGCCAGCATCATCGGCTCATCGAACAGCGGCACTTCAATAAAGGCTTCGCTCTCTTTCACCAGCGCCAGAATGGCGCAGTCGAGCTTGCCGCTATCTAACTGCGCCAGCAGCTGATGGGTTTGCGCTTCGTGCAGGTACATTTCGAGTTTCGGGAACGTCTGGTGCAGCATCGGAATGATGTGCGGCAACAGGTACGGGCCAACGGTTGGGATCAGGCCAATATGCAGCGGGCCGGACATCGCCTCCCCCTGCTGGCTTGCCATTTCCTTGAGCACTTTGACCTCGCGCAGCACGGTGCGCGCCTGATCCACCAGCAGAAGACCTGCCTGTGTGAACAGAACCTTACGACTGGTGCGCTCCAGCAGCATCACGCCCAGCTCGTCTTCCAGCTTGCGGATCTGACCGCTCAGCGTGGGCTGGCTGACGTGGCAGGAATCTGCCGCGCGGCGAAAGTGACGATGCTCGGCTAACGCTACCAGGTATTCAAGATCACGAATATTCATTATTCATCCTCCGTCGCCACGATAGTTCATGGCGATAGATAGCATAGCAACGAACGATTATCCCTATCAAGCATTCTGTTGAATAATACACCACATAGACGAGGCGGCACGTGTTTGACCCTTGACGTCCCCGCACCGTCAGCGAGTTTCTCTCAAAACTCGAACAACTAAAGCCAACGTGAACTTTTGCGGACCCCGTGGTCCGCTTTTTTTTTGCGTAAAAAAAAGCCTGGCACTAAGCCAGGCTCTGTTTTTCTCCCTCTCCCCGTGGGAGAGGGCCGGGGTGAGGGCACCCGCCCGCACAAATCAAACCAGCCGGTTTTTCGCATCCGAAATCGCCTGCGCCACCTGCTTCGGCGACACGCCGCCTTTCGCCGCACGCTTGTCCAGACAAGACTGCAGGGCCAGAATCGGATACACATCGTCTCCAATCACCGCGCTGAACTTCTGCAGGTCGGCCAGCGCCAGATCTTCCAGCGGTTTACCCTGACGAATGGCTTCCACTACCGCTTCACCCACAATATGGTGCGCTTCACGGAACGGTACGCCTTTCGCCACCAGATAATCCGCCAGTTCGGTAGAGTTCGCATAGCCCTGCTGGGCCGCTTCCTGGCAGCGCGGACGTTTCACCTGAATGCCGTCCAGCACCAGCGCGCCCATATGCAGGCAGTCCAGCCAGGTGTCGAGGGCGTCGAACAGCCCTTCTTTGTCTTCCTGCATATCTTTGTTGTACGCCAGCGGCAGCCCTTTCAGGGTCATCATCATGCCGGTCAACGCGCCCTGCACGCGGCCACACTTGCCGCGGATCAGCTCCAGCGCGTCCGGGTTTTTCTTCTGCGGCATCAGTGAAGAGCCGGACGTCACGCGATCGGACAGCTCGACGAAGCCCGCTTCGCCAGAGTTAAAGAAGATCAGGTCTTCGGCAAAGCGCGACAGGTGCACCATCCCGATAGAGGCATTCGAGAGCAGCTCCAGCACGTGGTCACGGTCAGAGACGCTGTCCAGGCTGTTGCGGGTGGCGGAGGCAAAGCCCAGCCAGCCTGCCAGCTGCTCACGGTCGATTTCATACGCCGTACCGGCCAGCGCGCCGCTGCCCAGCGGGCTGACGTCCAGACGCTTGAGCGTATCCTGCAGGCGGCTTTCGTCACGCGCAAGCATCTCAACGTAGGCCAAACACCAGTGCGCAAAGGTCACCGGCTGCGCGCGCTGCAGGTGGGTATAACCCGGCATCACCGCGTCCTGATTATTCTGTGCGGTCTCCACCAGCGCGGTCTGCAGCTGACGATTAGCCGCCAGCAGTTCGCCGACGGTATCTTTACACCACAGCTTAAGATCGGTTGCGACCTGGTCGTTACGGCTACGGCCGGTGTGCAGCTTTTTACCCAGTTGACCGACCTTGTCGATAAGCTTGCCTTCCACCCAGCTGTGAATATCTTCAGCATCGCTTTCGAGGATCTGCTGCGGGTTAAGACGCACCTCTTCCAGCAGATTATTCAGCGCTTCTTCCAGCCGTAATTGTTCGTCTGCGGTCAGTACGCCCACCGTCACCAGCGCTTTGGACCAGGCCACAGAGCCGACAATATCCTGTTCGGCCAGGCGGTAGTCGAAGCGCAAAGAGTCGTTGAACTGTTTGAACCGCTGATCCGCTGCCTGTGTAAAACGCCCACCCCAAAGTGCCATAACATGATTCCTTTATTCGTTAGTTCTGCCGGGTGGCGCTTCGCTTACCCGGCCTACGGTCATTCAATAAAAACTTACGCTAAAATACGCGTGCCAATCGGCGTGCCGTTAAACAGCGCCGGGAGCTGCTCCGCGTGACGCCAGGAGGCGATATCCACCGGGCGGCCCAGCGTGCGTGCGGCATCCAGCGCGGCGTTCACTTTGACGATCATGCCGTCGGTAATAATGCCCTGAGCAATCAGCTGCTCGGCTTTCTCAGCCGTCATTTCCGCAATGCGCTGGCCTTTACCGTCCAGAATGCCGCTCACGTCGGAGAGCAGGATCAGATCCGCACCCAGCGTTGCCGCCAGGGCAGTCGCCGCCTGATCCGCGTTGACGTTCATCAGCTCACCCTCTTCGGTCACACCGATAGAGCTTACTACCGGCAGGAATCCGCCTTCCAGTAGGGTGTTAATCAGCTTAGGCGAACCTGGCTGCGCCAGTCCAACGTGGCCGAGCGCTTCGTCGAGCTGGGTCACTTTTACGCTGTCGCCATCGCCCAGATAGAGGCCCACGGACGCGATGTTGTGTTTCTTCGCCCACGCCAGCAGCGTTTTGTTCGCCGTACCCGCCAGCGCACCGGTAATGATGTCAATCTGGTCAGCAGGCGTGACGCGCAGGCCGTTCTTCTTTTTCACCGGCAGGTTGAGCCCTTTCATCAGCTCGTCCACCACGCAGCCGCCGCCGTGCACGATCACCAGCGGACGCTGGTGTGATTCGCGATAGTTCACCAGCGCGGTAAACAGACGCTCCAGCGCTTCTTCGCTGTCCAGTAGTACACCACCGAGTTTGATAATTAATGGGTTCATCATCACACCTTAAATAAGAGCCTGCGTTTCCGGGAAACCGAAACGAATATTTGCACACTGCACAGCCTGTGCGGCAGCGCCTTTGAGTAAGTTATCTTCTGCGGCGACAACGATGAGATGCTCGCCCTGCACGGCAAAGCCGATGTCGCAGAACGGCAGGCCGACCACGTTTTTCAGCGCCGGCACGCCTTTATCGTACAGGCGCACCAGCGGTTTATCCGCATAGGCCTGCGTGAAGGCCTCGTTCACCTGCTCTTTGGTCACGCCGGGCTTCAGGCGGCAGGTAATGGTTTCGAGGATCCCACGCGGGAAGCTGCCCAGGTGCGGCGTGAAAATCACCTCCGCGCCCAGATGAGTGGTGATTTCAGGGTGATGACGGTGATTAAACACACCATACGGCTGAAGGCTCACTTCGCAGAAGCTGTTGGAGATAGCCGCTTTGCGCCCTGCTCCGCTCACGCCGCTGGTGGCGTTGATCACCGGCCACTGGTTGAGATCCAGCAGGCCTGCATCGATCAGCGGCTTCAGGGAAAGCTGCGCCGCCGTCGGGTAGCAGCCCGGCACGGCAATCAGGTCCGCTTCTTTCAGCTTGTCTGCGCTCCACTCCGCCAGGCCGTACACCGCTTTTTCAAGCAGATCCGGGTGCTGATGAGTGAAGCCGTAATATTTTTCGTAAAACGCGCCGTCGTTAACGCGGAACGCGCCGGAGAGGTCGAAGACCACGCAGCCGGCCGCCAGGAACTGCGGCGCCAGGTCGTGGCTGACCTCGTGCGCAGTGGCTAAAAACACCACGTCGACGCCGTCGGTAAACTCGCTGATGTCAGACATTGGCTGCAGCGGCAGATCGACAATGCCCTTAAGCTGCGGATGCAAATCGGAAATTAACTTTCCTGCATCATTGCTTTGCGCTGACACGGTCAAAGCGGTTATGGTCATATGTGGATGGCGATTCACGTAGCTTACAAGCTCTGCGCCCGCATAACCGCTAGCGCCTACAATCAGCGTATTCAACATCGGGTTCCTTTATGCTCAACGTTAGTGTATTTTTATTCACATTTATTGCATGAATATTGATACTATCACGACCTAAGGTGTGTCAACAATGAAAATGAACTTACCGCCATTTATCGAGATCTACCGCGCCCTGATTGCCACACCGTCCATCAGCGCAACGGAAGAAGCGCTGGATCAGAGCAATGAGTCTTTAATCAATCTGCTGGCGGGTTGGTTTAGCGATCTTGGGTTCAACGTTGAGGTTCAGCCCGTACCCGGAACACGCCACAAATTTAACCTGCTCGCCAGCACCGGAACCGGTGCGGGTGGCCTGCTGCTGGCCGGTCATACCGACACCGTACCGTTTGACGATGGCCGCTGGACGCGCGACCCGTTCACCCTGACCGAGCACGACAACAAGCTCTACGGTCTGGGCACCGCTGACATGAAAGGCTTCTTCGCCTTTATCCTCGACGCCCTGCGTGACGTGGACGTGACGAAGCTGAAAAAACCGCTCTATATTCTGGCGACCGCCGATGAAGAGACCAGCATGGCGGGCGCGCGCTACTTCTCTGAAAACACCTCGATTCGCCCGGATTGCGCGATCATCGGCGAACCGACTTCTCTGCAGCCGATCCGCGCGCATAAAGGCCATATTTCTACCGCCGTGCGCGTGCTGGGCCAGTCCGGCCACTCCAGCGACCCGGCGCGCGGCGTCAACGCCATCGAGCTGATGCATGATGCCATCGGCCGCATCATGACCCTGCGCGACGACCTGAAAGAGCGTTACCACTACGAGGCGTTCACCGTACCGTATCCGACGCTGAACCTCGGCAGCCTGCACGGCGGCGATGCCTCTAACCGTATCTGCGCCTGCTGCGAACTGCATATGGACATCCGCCCGCTGCCGGGCATGACGCTGAGCGATCTGGATGGTTTACTGAACGAAGCGCTGGCTCCGGTAAGCGAGCGCTGGCCGGGCCGCCTGACGGTCTCCGAGCTGCATCCGCCGATCCCGGGTTATGAATGCCCGCCGGATCATCAGTTGGTCGAAGTGGTGGAAAAGCTGCTCGGCGAAAAAACCGACGTGGTGAACTACTGCACCGAAGCGCCGTTTATTCAGACGCTATGCCCGACGCTGGTGCTCGGCCCGGGCTCCATCAACCAGGCCCATCAGCCGGATGAATATCTGGAAACCCGCTTCATCAAGCCCACCCGCGAGCTGATCGCCCAGGTTGTGCATCACTTCTGCTGGCATTAATGACCTTTCCCCTCTCGGAAGAGAGGGGAAAATCCCGCGATCTCCGTCACATTCCCATAAGCATCTCTTATCTGACGCAATACGAATTAAATTTCGTAAATTACCCACATTTATTCGTTTGCTGAACCGTTTTCGCAGCAATTGACGACGGGGGTTTTACGTGGCTTTATAAAGGGAGATGACAAAATAATGTCCAGAAGATTCTCGCCTGGGCATAAACAAAAATGATGGGGTGACTGGGTTTTTATGAACGAACAATATTCCGCGTTGCGTAGTAATGTCAGTATGCTCGGCAAAGTGCTTGGAGATACCATCAAAGATGCGTTGGGGGAGAACATCCTCGACCGCGTTGAAACCATCCGCAAGCTGTCTAAATCTTCCCGTGCCGGTAACGAGGCCAGTCGTCAGGAGCTGCTCACCACCTTGCAGAACCTCTCTAACGACGAGCTGCTGCCCGTTGCACGCGCATTCAGCCAGTTCCTGAACCTGGCCAACACCGCTGAGCAATACCACAGCATTTCGCCTAACGGCGAAGCGGCCAGCAACCCGGAAGTCATTGCCCGCACCCTTCGTAAACTGAAAGACCAGCCAGACCTCAACGAAGCCACCATCAAAAAAGCGGTGGAGTCGCTTTCGCTGGAGCTGGTGCTGACAGCTCACCCAACCGAAATTACCCGTCGCACCCTGATCCACAAAATGGTGGAAGTGAACAACTGTCTGAAGCAGTTGGATAATAAAGACATTGCCGACTACGAACGCAACCAGCTGATGCGCCGTCTGCGCCAGCTGATTGCCCAGTCCTGGCACACCGATGAAATTCGTAAGCATCGCCCAAGCCCGGTAGACGAAGCCAAATGGGGCTTTGCGGTGGTGGAAAACAGCCTGTGGGAAGGGGTGCCTAACTACCTGCGCGAGCTGAACGAACAGCTGGAAGAGAACCTGGGCTACCGCCTGCCGGTCGACTTTGTTCCGGTGCGCTTCACCTCCTGGATGGGCGGCGACCGCGACGGTAACCCGAACGTGACCGCGGAAATCACCCGTCACGTCCTGCTGCTGAGCCGCTGGAAAGCGACCGACCTGTTCCTGAAAGACATTCAGGTGCTGATCTCCGAGCTGTCGATGGTTGAAGCGACGCCTGAACTGCGCGCGCTGGCCGGGGAAGAAGGTGCCAGCGAGCCGTACCGTTTCCTGATGAAAAAACTGCGTGGTCAGCTGATGGCCACTCAGGCCTGGCTGGAAGCGCGTCTGAAAGGTCAGCGCCTGCCGAAGCCGGAAGGGCTGCTCAGCCAGAACGAACAGCTCTGGGAGCCGCTCTACGCCTGCTATAAATCACTGCAGGCCTGCGGGATGGGGATTATCGCTAACGGCGAACTGCTCGACACCCTGCGCCGCGTGAAGTGTTTCGGCGTGCCGCTGGTGCGTATCGACGTACGTCAGGAAAGTACCCGTCATACCGAAGCGCTGGGCGAGCTGACCCGCTATCTCGGCATCGGCGATTATGAAAGCTGGTCCGAAGCCGACAAACAGGCCTTCCTGATCCGCGAGCTGAACTCGAAGCGCCCTCTGCTGCCGCGCAACTGGGAGCCAAGCAACGAAACCCGCGAAGTGCTCAACACCTGTAAAGCGATCGTGGATGCGCCGAAAGGATCGGTGGCCGCCTATGTGATCTCCATGGCGAAGACCCCGTCCGACGTGCTGGGCGTTCACCTGCTGCTGAAGGAAGCGGGAATCGACTACGCTCTGCCGGTCGCCCCGCTGTTTGAGACCCTCGACGACCTGAACAATGCCAACGACGTCATGAGCCAGCTGCTGAATATCGACTGGTACCGCGGCTTTATTCAGGGTAAACAGATGGTGATGATTGGCTATTCCGACTCCGCGAAAGACGCGGGCGTGATGGCTGCATCCTGGGCGCAGTATCAGGCGCAGGACGCGCTGATCAAAACCTGCGAGAAAGCCGGTATTGAACTGACCCTGTTCCACGGACGCGGTGGTTCAATTGGCCGTGGCGGCGCGCCAGCACACGCGGCGCTGCTGTCACAGCCGCCGGGAAGCCTGAAAGGCGGCCTGCGCGTCACCGAGCAGGGCGAGATGATCCGCTTCAAGTACGGCCTGCCGGAAGTGACCATCAGCAGCCTGTCGCTCTATACCAGCGCTATTCTGGAAGCAAACCTGCTGCCACCACCGGAGCCGAAAGCATCCTGGTGCCATATCATGGACGAACTGTCTGATATCTCCTGCGATCTGTACCGCGGCTACGTGCGTGAAAACAAAGATTTCGTCCCTTACTTCCGCTCGGCTACGCCTGAGCAGGAGCTGGGTAAACTGCCGCTGGGCTCACGTCCTGCGAAGCGCCGCCCAACCGGTGGCGTAGAGTCTCTGCGCGCGATCCCGTGGATCTTCGCCTGGACGCAGAACCGCCTGATGCTGCCCGCCTGGCTGGGTGCCGGTGCCGCGCTGCAAAAAGTGGTGGAAGACGGCAAACAGAACGAACTGGAAACCATGTGCCGCGACTGGCCGTTCTTCTCTACCCGTCTGGGCATGCTGGAGATGGTCTTCTCGAAAGCGGACCTGTGGCTGGCGGAATACTACGACCAGCGTCTGGTGAAACCTGAGCTGTGGGCGCTGGGTAAAGAGCTGCGCGAACTGCTGGAAGGCGACATCAAAGTGGTGCTGGATATCGCCAACGACTCACATCTGATGGCGGACCTGCCGTGGATTGCCGAGTCTATTCAGCTGCGTAACATCTACACCGACCCGCTGAACGTCCTGCAGGCAGAGCTGCTGCACCGTTCGCGTCTGGCGGAAGAAGAAGGTAAAGAGCCGGATCCGCGCGTTGAACAGGCGTTGATGGTGACGATTGCAGGCGTTGCGGCGGGTATGCGTAACACTGGCTAATGCTTTATGCCCGGCGGCGCTGCGCTTGCACGGGCCTACGTCAAGTAGGCCGGGTAAGCGTTAGCGCCACCCGGCAAATTTCGGTAGTCCCCTTATGCATTTCGATATCACCCTGATTTTGACTGACCTAGTGAACCGCACGTTACCGCTGGGTCAGATTCATTTCTCAGCGCTGACTGAACAGCATCCCCGAACCTCTCCCTGCCTCGGCATTACGCTTGATACCCCCTGCGAGGCCTTTTTTTCTTTTTTTGGACAAATCACACCTCCCGCGCCTCACGTCCTGAGCATACATTTCGGTAAGCAGCAGCTTACAATCGAGTTACAGCGTGACAATGTACTCTTACAACAATTACAGATTGCCCGACGCGGCCCGCGAACCGGGGCTTTTCTTCTGCAAACGCTCACCGAATTACAGATGCAGCCTGAGGAGCAAGACACAGCAAGGTTGGTGATTTTAAGTCTGCTCAGCCACTGCCGGGATCTGCTTGGCAGCGAAATTCACACCGACAGCCGCAGCCGGGCACTGTTCGAAGCCGTTCGGAGCTATATCGAAGAAAATTATGCCTCTTTGTTAACTCGCGAATCCGTAGCACAGGCGTTCTACATCTCACCAAACTACCTTTCCCATCTATTCCAGAAAGTCGGCAGCGTCGGATTCAATGAATATTTAACAAAAACGCGCCTGGAACATGCGCGTCAGCTACTGAAAGGCTACGATCTCAAAATTAAAGATATCGCCACTCGCTGCGGATTTACGGACAGCAACTACTTTTGCCGTCTCTTTCGCAAACACACCGAACGTTCCCCTTCCGAATATCGACGCCAGTATCACAGCCAGCTCATCGCAAAAAAAGTAGCATTGTGATCGCTCTCTCACTTCGCTAAGGACATTACATTTGTCCAGTATTTAGCAAAATTGACCTGTATCGGCCGCGCCTGGCAGGGCCTTATCCTTTATTTAACCTTTCTGACTTAAGGAAAAATAATGGAACTGTACCTGGATACCGCCAACGTGGCGGAAGTTGAACGCCTGGCCCGCATCTTCCCTATTGTGGGCGTCACCACCAACCCGAGCATCATTGCCGCCAGCCGTGAATCCATCTGGGACGTGCTGCCGCGTCTGCAAAAAGCCATTGGACCGGAAGGCACGCTGTTTGCTCAAACCATGAGCCGCGATGCCGAAGGCATGGTGGCGGAGGCAAAACGTCTGAGTAACGCCATCCCGGACATCGTGGTAAAAATCCCGGTCACGGCTGAGGGCCTTACCGCAATCAAGGTGCTGAAAAAAGAGGGCATTACCACGCTGGGGACCGCCGTTTACAGCGCGGCACAAGGTTTGCTTGCCGCGCTGGCAGGCGCGAAATATGTCGCGCCGTACGTCAACCGCGTTGACGCTCAGGGCGGTGATGGCATTCGCATGGTCCAGGAGCTGCAATCCCTGCTGGAACTGCACGCGCCAGAAAGCAAAGTGCTGGCCGCCAGCTTTAAAACCCCGCGTCAGGCGCTGGACTGCCTGCTCGCCGGATGTGAGGCAATCACGCTTCCCTTAGACGTAGCGCAACAAATGCTCGGCACGCCAGCGGTAGAGTCAGCCATAGAGAAGTTCGAGCAGGACTGGAAAAACGCGTTTGGTAACCTCAACCTCTAAGGGAGAACTGTTATGGACCGTATCATTCAATCGCCGGGGAAATATATTCAGGGCGCTGATGTGCTTACCCGTCTCGGCGACTACCTGAAACCTCTGGCCAATCGCTGGCTGGTTGTCGGCGATAAATTTGTGCTGGGTTTTGCCGAAGAGGCCCTGCGTCAGAGTTTTAAAAAAGCCGAACTGCATGCCGAAATCGCGCCGTTTGGTGGCGAATGTTCACAAAATGAAATCGATCGCCTGAAAAAGCTGGCCGATAGTGCCGACTGCATGGCGGTGCTGGGCATTGGCGGCGGTAAAACGCTGGATACCGCCAAAGCGCTGGCCCATTTTATGGACGTACCCGTCGCCATTGCGCCAACAATTGCCTCCACCGATGCGCCGTGCAGCGCCCTTTCCGTCATTTACACCGACAGCGGTGAGTTCGATCGCTACCTCATGCTGCCGCACAACCCGAACATGGTTATCGTCGATACCAAAGTGGTAGCGGGTGCGCCGGCACGTCTGCTTGCTGCCGGGATTGGCGATGCGCTGGCGACGTGGTTTGAAGCGCGCGCCTGCTCGCGCAGCGGCGCGACCACCATGGCGGGCGGCAAATGTACGCAGGCAGCACTCGCGCTGGCCGAGCTGTGCTACAACACGCTGGTTGAAGAGGGTGAAAAAGCCATGCTGGCCGCGGAACAGCATGTGGTTACACCGGCCCTGGAACGCATTATCGAAGCCAACACCTATCTCAGCGGCGTAGGCTTTGAAAGCGGCGGGCTGGCGGCGGCACACGCTATTCATAACGGTATGACGGCGGTACCGGACGCGCACCACTTCTATCACGGCGAAAAAGTGGCGTTTGGTACGCTGACGCAGCTGGTACTGGAAAACGCGCCGGTAGAAGAAATAGAGACCGTCGCCGCGCTTTGCCACAGCGTTGGGCTGCCGATCACGCTGGCACAGCTGAACATCAAAGAGGATATTCCGGCCAAAATGCGTCTGATCGCGGAAGCCTCCTGTGCCGAAGGAGAAACGATCCACAACATGCCCGGCGGCGTCACGCCGGATCAGGTGTATGCAGCGCTGCTGGTGGCCGACCAGTATGGCCAGCGGTTCCTGCAGGAGTGGGAGTAAATAGCGTGAATAAAAATCCCCGCATCAGCGGGGATTTTTTTTGCCTGTATGCCGGGTAAGCGTTAGCGCCACCCGGCACAAGGGTTACTGCAGGTCAAACCGGTCCAGATCCATGACCTTCGCCCAGGCGGCAACGAAGTCGCGGACAAACTTCTCATGCGCATCATCACTGGCATAAACCTCTGCCAGCGCGCGCAGGACGGCGTTAGAACCGAAGACCAGATCGGCGCGGGTGGCGGTGTATTTCACTTCACCGCTGGCGCGATCGCTTCCGGCAAACAGTTCGTTTGATTCGTCGGTCGCCTTCCACTGAGTGTTCATGTCCAGCAGGTTCACGAAGAAATCGTTGCTCAGCACGCCCTCGCGGTCGGTGAACACGCCATTCTTACCGCCATCAAAGTTGGCACCCAGCACGCGCAGGCCACCGATCAGCACCGTCAGCTCAGGCGCGGTCAGCGTCAGCTGCTGGGCTTTGTCGATCAGCAGTGACTCAGTGGTGGACACATCCACCTGCGCACGGTAGTTGCGGAAGCCGTCGGCAATCGGTTCGAGCAGGTTAAACATCTCGATATCCGTCTGATCCTGACGCGCATCCACGCGGCCCGGGGTGAACGGCACGTTGACATAAACGCCTGCGGCTTTTGCCGCCTGCTCAACACCTACCACGCCTGCCAGTACGATGATATCGGCCAGAGAAGCTTTGTTGGTGGTGCGCTGGATAGCCTCCAGAGCCGGCAACGCGCGAACAGCCGCGGCGTTAACGTCCCAGTCGCGCTGAGGAGCCAGCGCCAGACGCGCGCCGTTGGCACCGCCGCGCTTATCGCCACCGCGGAAGGTTGAAGCTGACGCCCAGGCAACCGAAACCAGTTCGCTCACGGACAGACCGGATGCCACGATTTCAGCCTTCAGGCTTTCAATGTCTTCTTTCGACGGATTGAACACCGCCTGCGGCAGCGGATCCTGCCAAATCAAATCTTCTTTCGGCACTTCAGGGCCGATGTAGCGCGCTTTTGGCCCCATATCACGGTGGGTCAGCTTGAACCAGGCACGCGCGAAGGCTTCGTTGAAAGCCTGCGGATCGTTCAGGAAGCGGCGGGAAATTTTCTCGAATTCCGGGTCAAAACGCAGCGTCAGGTCGGTGACCAGCATAGTAGGTTTGCGTTTTTTCGACGGGTCGAACGGATCGGGCATGATTTCCGGCGCATCCACGGCTTCAAACTGAATCGCACCCGCCGGGCTGCGGGTCTGTACCCATTCATATTTGAACAGGTTCTCGAAGAAGTAGTTGCTCCACTGGGTCGGGGTTTGCGACCAGATAACTTCCAGACCGGAGGTAATGGCATCTGCACCAACGCCCGTACCGTGCGTGCTGGCCCAGCCCAGACCCTGCGCTTCAATCGGCGAGGCTTCCGGATCGGTGCCCACGTGGGTGGCTTCACCCGCGCCGTGGGTTTTGCCGAGGGTGTGGCCGCCTGCGATCAGCGCAACGGTCTCCTCGTCGTTCATCCCCATGTTGCCGAAGGTCGCGCGAATGGCTGCCGCTGCAGACAGGGGTTCACCGCTGGCGTTCGGTCCTTCAGGGTTAACGTAGATCAGGCCCATTTCGGTGGCGGCCAGAGGGCGCTTCGCCAGCGCTTCCGGGTCGCGGTGGGTCAGCCAGGCTTTTTCATCACCCCAGTTCACGTCGAGATCCGGTTCCCAGACGTCTTCACGCCCGGCACCAAAACCAAAGGTGCGGAAGCCGGAGTTCTCCAGTGCGACGTTACCCGCGAGGATAAAGAGGTCAGCCCAGGAAATTTTTTGTCCGTATTTTTGCTTGATTGGCCACAGCAGACGACGCGCTTTATCCAGGCTCACGTTATCCGGCCAGGAGTTCAGCGGCGCAAAGCGCTGTTGACCGCGTCCAGCCCCACCGCGCCCGTCAACGGAGCGATAGGTACCCGCGCCGTGCCAGGCCATACGGATAAACAGGCCCGCATAGCTGCCCCAGTCGGCAGGCCACCACGGTTGGGAGTCAGTTAAAAGTGCTTTGAGATCGCCTTTAAGAGCGGAGTAATCAAGCTTGCTGAATTCTTTGCGGTAGTCGAAGTCTTCACCCAGCGGGTTCGAACGGTTGGAATGTTGGTTAAGAAGATCGATGCGGAGTTGTTTTGGCCACCAGTCGCGGCTGCTTGTACCTGCGCCCGCGCTGTGATCGACGCCGCCCTGATGGAACGGGCATTTGCCGACTGATGCCGCTTTATTGGTCTCGTCTGACGTGCTCATCGCTATGCTCCCTTTTACAGTGTTACCGTTACGATATACGCCCTTGTTGATAAGGTATAGTTGAGATAACCCACAGATTCGATAGTTAAATCCGTTTAATTTCCCATGGAAAATACATGAGTTATGTACGTCAAAGGCAGCATTGCTGATATGGCAGGAAAATAAAACCCTTATAAATCAAAAAACCCTCCGAAGAGGGCCCTTTTTTGTTACACGCCGGGTCTAACGCCGAGCGTATGGCATATGGCGTAACTCATCTCTGCACGGTTCAGCGTGTAGAAGTGGAAATCCTTCACCCCTTCACGACTTAAGATCTTCACCATGTCCATCGCGATATTTGCGCCCACCAGCTTGCGTGTTTCCGGGTCATCGTCCAGCCCCTCGTACATTTTAGACATCCACAGCGGAATGCGCACATTGGTCATATCAGCAAATTTCTTCGCCTGTTTGAAGTTAGACACCGGCAGAATACCCGGGATAATCTCAACGTCGATGCCTGCGGAGACGCAGCGGTCGCGAAAGCGCAGGTAGCTTTCCACATCAAAGAAGAACTGGGTAATGGCGCGGTTCGCGCCAGCGTCCACTTTACGCTTCAGGTTAAGCAGATCGGCCTGGGCACTTTTCGCTTCCGGATGCACTTCAGGATAAGCGGCAACGGAGATATCAAAGTCAGCCACATCTTTCAGCAGCGCGACCAGATCGGCGGCATACATGTCCGGCTTACCGCTACCCGGCGGCAGATCGCCGCGCAGCGCGACAATATGACGAATGCCGTTATTCCAGTAATCCTGGGCGATGGCCTGCAGCTCGTCGCGGGTGGCGTCGATACAGGTAAGGTGCGGCGCCGCTTCCAGACCGGTACGATCTTTAATGCCTTTAATGATGCTGTGCGTGCGGTCACGCTCGCCGGAGTTCGCACCGTAAGTCACGGAGACAAACTTCGGTTTCAGGCTGCTGAGACGATCGATAGAGCTCCACAGGGTTTGCTCCATTTCACTGGTGCGCGGCGGGAAAAATTCAAAAGAGACGTTAATCTGGCCGTTTACTTCGGCCAGGCTCTGATTCAGTGCTTCCCGCTGGTTGGCGTGAAAAAAGCTCATACCTTACCTCTATCAATCGCATGTCGTTGTCTGTTGTGTTGTGAACTTCTATACGTTTAGACGTCCAGATGTAAAAATGACGGAAAAGCGGAGGGACGTCAACATAAATAATCAACAATAACGGTGAGGTTTGCTCAGGGAAGATGAGAGAAATTCAGGATGAGGGTGGGAAGGCCCCTCACCCCGGCCCTCTCCCCAAAGGGGCGAGGGGGAAAAGACCGCACCGAGCAGTCCCCTCTCCCCTTTGGGGAGAGGGTTAGGGTGAGGGGTTACAGCAGCTTAGCCAGACGGTTAATGTCGGACTGGATCGCCCCGGCGGTGACATCGCGCCCCGCGCCCGGACCGCGGATCACCAGCGGGTTATCGCGGTACCAGCGGCTTTCGATGGCGAAGACGTTATCACACGGCAGCAGCGCCGCCAGCGGATGTTCAGGACGCACCGCCTCGACGCCGACTCGCGCTTTTCCGTTGGCCTCGAAACGCGCCACGTAGCGCAGCACCAGCCCCATCTCGTTCGCGGCTTCCAGACGCTGCACCATCTGCTCGTTAAGCTCTTCACCATTTTCAAAGAAATGGTCCACAGAGCCTTCTTCACAGCCGGCAGGCACCAGCGATTCGACGCGGACGGCATCCGGTTCGATGTCGTAACCGGCTTCACGCGCCAGGATCACCAGCTTACGCATCACGTCTTTACCGGAGAGGTCAACGCGCGGGTCGGGTTCCGTTAAACCCTGCTGCCAGGCCTGATCCACCAGGTCGGTGAAGGGTACGGTGCCGTCAAACTGCAGAAACAGCCAGGAGAGCGTGCCGGAGAAGATGCCGCTCAGCGCCAGAATGCTGTCGCCACTTTCAATGAGGTCGCGCACGGTGTGGTTAACCGGCAGGCCAGCCCCTACCGTGGCGTTATAAAGCCAGTGGCGCCCTGTTTTTTCAAACGCGTCGTGGATCTGGCGGTATTTGTCGGTGCTGCTCGCCCCCGCCAGCTTGTTGGCGCTGATGACGTGGAAGCCGTGGCTGGCGAAATCAAGGTACTGATCGGCAAGCTGTTCGCTGGCGGTCACGTCCAGCACCACCAGATCGTCATACGGGTGCGCGCGCATCCACAGGAACAGCGACTCTTCATCCTGCTCTACGGCTTCATCATTAAAGAAGGCAAGCGCGCGGCTGGCGTCCAGCCCTTCGTAGTTCAGCAGGCTGCGGCGGCTGTCCACGACGCCCGCGAGAATGAATTCGAATCCGGTACGCGCCGAGAGCGTGACCTGCTCGCGGGCGAACAGCTCCAGCCAGCGGGAACCGATGTTGCCTTTACCAAACAGCACCAGACCGATGCGCTTTTCCGCGCGGAACAGGGAGGTGTGCAGGCCCTGAATCAGGCTCTCGGTTGGCCCTTTACGCAGGACGGCGACCAGGCTGATACCCTCTTCCGACTGCCAGGTAAATTCCACCGGCTGGCCTTTCAGCTGCTGCCAGAAGCGGTGGCAGTGCAGCGGGTTACGGGTGACACCCGCACCCACCATCGCCACCAGCGCCAGCCCCTGACGCAGGCGAAGCTCGCCCGGCAGGCCCGCTTCATCCAGAATTTTCAGCGCGCTGTCAGCCACTTCAGCGGTATAGCAGAACTGCAGCAACTGGCGGTCATTGTGAACGCCAACGGCCAGCGGGCGCACCTGAGCGCGCTTTAATACCAGGTCGATATCTTTATGTGCCAGCTTGAAGTCCTGGCCCGCAGGCACCTGGAACTCAATCAGACAGATGTCGTCGTGGCTGGTGACAATACGCGCGCCCGTACCGGAGGCCAGTACGCGTTCAATACGGGTAGAGCCTTGATCCGGGGTATAGCTGCAGCGCAGCTGGAGGTCGATATCGCTGCCGGAAACCGGCTGCAGGGTGCGCGCGTGCAGTACCGGCGCGGCCAGGCGCGCCAGCTCGCTGGCTTCGTCGAGACGCAGCAGCGGCAGCAGACAGGCATCTTTTACTTTACGCGGGTCCGCGCTGTACACACCGGCCACGTCGCTCCAGATGGTGACGCGGGACACGCCCGCCAGCGCGCCAATTTGCGTTGCCGAGTAGTCCGAGCCGTTACGGCCCAGCAGCACGGTTTCGCCCGCGTTGCTGCGGCTGATAAAGCCGGTGACGACAATACGTTTGCCCGGATGCTGCACCAGCAGCTGTTGCAGCAGCGGGTAGGACAACCCTTCATCTACCTGCGGCTGCGCGGCGCGTTCGGCGCGCAGGAAATCACGCGCGTCGAGCCAGGCCGCCTCTACGCCCAGGTGCTGCAGCACGGCGGCCATCAGGCGCGCGGACCACACTTCACCGTGGCCCACCACTTCGGCGTACACCGCGTCGGTGATCCCGCTGTCCAGCAGGGCAGCCAGACGTTCAAGGTCATGCGTGAAGGCGCTGATCAGCCCGTCCGCCACGTCCGCAGGCAGCAGGCCGGCAATCAGCTCGCTCTGATAACGGCGTAAGGACTGTTGCACCTGATGCGCAGAAAGGCGATCGGTCTGGCTCAGTTTCAGCCAGCTAATCAACTGGTTGGTGGTGCTGCCCGCCGCCGAGACAACCATCATGTCACCCGGCTGTGAATATTCCGTCATGATCCCTGCAACGCGCAGGTAACACTTCACATCAGCAAGACTACTACCACCAAACTTGTGCAGTTGACGACCCTTCGCCCCTGCCTGCGCTATCACACTCATGATTACCCCTTGGCTGCGATCCGGAAGGCATTTTCCAGATCGGCAATTAAATCTTCAGAATCTTCAATACCGGTTGAGATCCGCAGCAGCGTCTCAGAAATCCCGGCGGCGGCACGTGCTTCCGGTGCCATACCTGCGTGCGTCATGGTCGCGGCGTGGGAGATCAAGCTTTCAACCCCACCTAAAGACTCCGCCAGCGTAAACAATGACAGCCCGCTCAGGAAGCGACGCAGCGTTTGCTCGTCACCGTCCAGTTCAAAACTTAACATCGCGCCAAACCCTTTCTGCTGGCGCGCGGCAATCTCGTGCCCCTGGTTTTCCGGTAGCGACGGGTGATACAGCTTCTTCACCAGCGGCTGGTTTTTCAGGAAATCGACGATCGCCTGGGCATTGCGCTGCGCCACGTCCATGCGCGGCGACAGCGTGCGAATGCCGCGCAACAGCAGATAGCTGTCGAAGGCACCCGCGGTGACGCCAATATTATTGGCCCACCATGCCAGTTCGGTGACAACGTCGGGATCTTTGGCAATCACCACGCCTGCTACCACATCAGAATGGCCGTTCAGATATTTAGTGCATGAATGCAATACCAGATCGGCACCCAGTGCGAGTGGGTTCTGAAGGGCCGGACTGAGGAACGTATTATCCACTACACTTATCGCTCCCGCATCCCTTGCGAGCTGACAAATTTTCGCAATATCGACAACGCGCAACAATGGATTGCTTGGACTTTCCACCAGAACCAGCTTTGGCTTCTCTGCCAGCGCCTGCTTCAGCGCCTGTTCGTCGTTTTGATCGACAAACAGCACGCGATAGCAGCCGCGTTTTGCCAGGCTATCGAACAGACGATAGCTGCCGCCGTAGCAATCGTGCGGCGCAACCAGCAGGTCACCTGGTTTCAGGAACACCGTGGTCACCAGGTGAATGGCTGACATCCCCGTATTGGTTAATACTGCACCTGCGCCACCTTCCAGCTCGGCCAGCGCACGCTGCGTCACGTCACGCGTAGGGTTGCCACGACGCGAATAATCATGCGCGCGGGGTTCATTAAATCCGGTGAAATTGTAGGTACTGGAAAGATGAATCGGCGGGACAACGCAGCCGTACTGCTCGTCATCATTTAATCCGCTACGCACTGCAATAGTGGCCTGTTTACGCGTCATGGTGAGGGCTTCCTGGCGAATGAGGTGAAAAGTCAGGCACCAGAGTAAACATTGAAAGTATGGACGTCAATACATCTGGACATCTAAACTTCTTTGCGTATAGATTGAGCAATGCGCAAATAGCCGTTAAAATTATATGCTTTAGTGCACGCTGCAGCGGCAATATCCGTGCCACGGTATCGTCTCTACGGTAAACTAGGCAAGATTGCGGTTCAAAACGGGTGGTTACAGGTTTTGCACCTTTAGATAAATGACTGAGAGGATTAAAGGTATCTCATGGCTGAATGGAGCGGCGAATATATCAGCCCATACGCTGAGCACGGTAAGAAGAGTGAACAAGTAAAGAAAATTACGGTTTCTATTCCTCTGAAGGTGTTGAAGATCCTCACCGATGAACGTACGCGTCGTCAGGTGAACAACCTGCGCCACGCGACCAACAGCGAACTGCTGTGCGAAGCGTTCCTGCATGCGTTTACCGGTCAACCGTTGCCGAACGATGAAGATCTGCGCAAAGAGCGCAGTGATGAAATCCCGGAAGAGGCGAAGGTGATCATGCGTGAACTGGGTATTGACCCGGATACGTGGGAATACTGAGAAGCGGATACAAAAAAGGCACCTTGCGGTGCCTTTTTTTCGGGAAACTTATTTAGCGCCCGGGATGCTGAAACGCTTGTTGAAGCGGTCAACACGGCCACCGGTTGCAACATCACGCTGCTTACCAGTGTAGAACGGGTGGCATTTGCCGCACACGTCCAGGTTCAGATCGTGACCCACGGTGGAGCGGATCTGGATAGAGTTACCGCAAGAACAGTTTGCAGTAATCATTTCGTATTTCGGGTGAATATCTTTTTTCATGGGAGAACCTCAGTTAAGGCCGCGTCGCTCTTCCAGCCCTAACGCCAGACACCACGCGATGTTGAATGTAATTTCTCTGGCGTAATATACACCAAAGGCGGCGAATCATACAGAATTTGACCAACGTATGCAAACTGATCCGCACGCCGCTTTCACTAATGTGTATACTAACGCGCCACTTTTCAAGTCAGGAAGATTCGATGCCCGTCGCTCACGTTGCCCTGCCCGTTCCGCTTCCCCGCACCTTTGACTACCTGCTGCCCGACAGCATGAGCGCTAAAGCGGGCTGTCGCGTGACCGTGCCGTTTGGCAAACAGCAGCGCGTGGGTATTGTTGTCTCCGTCAGCGACCAAAGCGAACTGCCGCTCAATGAACTGAAGTCGGTCGTTGAGGTGCTGGACAGCGAGCCGGTTTACTCCACCAGCACCTGGCGACTGCTGCTGTGGGCGGCAGATTATTATCATCACCCGATTGGCGACGTGCTGTTCCACGCCCTGCCGATCATGCTGCGCCAGGGCAAGAGCGCCAGCCACGCGCCGATGTGGTACTGGTTTGCTACCGAGCAGGGTCAGGCGGTGGATATTAACAGCCTCAAGCGCTCGCAGAAACAGCAGCAGGCCCTGGCGGCGCTGCGTCAGGGGAAAATCTGGCGTCATCAGGTCGACGAGCTTGAGGTCAGCGAAACGGCGCTACAGGCCTTAAGAAAGAAAGGGCTGAGCGAACTGGCCAGCGAAGCACCCGCTCTTTACGACTGGCGGGAGAGTTTCTCCGTTTCAGGGGATCGCCTGCGCCTGAATACCGAGCAGGCCACCGCCGTGGGCGCGATTCATAGCGCCTCCGATCATTTCTCTGCCTGGCTGCTGGCGGGCGTGACGGGTTCTGGCAAGACCGAAGTCTACCTGAGCGTGCTGGAAAACGTGCTCGCTCAGGGCAAACAGGCGCTGGTGATGGTGCCAGAAATTGGCCTGACGCCGCAAACCATCGCCCGATTCCGCGAACGCTTTAACGCGCCGGTTGAGGTGCTGCACTCCGGCCTGAACGACAGCGAGCGCCTAAGCGCCTGGCTGAAAGCGAAAAACGGTGAAGCGGCGATTGTGATCGGCACCCGCTCGTCGCTGTTTACCCCGTTTAAAAATCTTGGCGTTATCGTGATCGACGAAGAACACGACAGCTCCTATAAACAGCAGGAAGGCTGGCGCTATCACGCCCGCGACCTGGCTGTTTATCGCGCGCACAGCGAGCAAATTCCTATTATTCTCGGCTCCGCCACGCCTGCGCTCGAAACGCTGCACAACGTGCGCCAGCGTAAATACCATATGCTGCGCCTGACGCGTCGGGCGGGGAATGCCCGTCCGGCCATTCAGCACGTGCTGGATCTGAAAGGTCAGCAGGTCCAGGCCGGGCTCGCGCCTGCATTGATCACCCGTATGCGCCAGCATTTGCAGGCGGGCAATCAGGTCATTCTGTTCCTCAACCGACGAGGCTTCGCGCCCGCCCTGCTGTGCCACGACTGCGGCTGGATTGCCGAGTGCCCGCGCTGCGACCACTACTACACTTTCCACCAGGCCCAGCGGCATTTGCGATGTCACCACTGCGACAGCCAGCGGCCGGTGCCGCGCCAGTGCCCGTCATGTGGTTCCACGCATATCGTGCCGGTGGGTCTGGGAACGGAACAGCTGGAACAGGCGCTTGGCCCTTTCTTCCCGGACGTGCCTATTTCGCGTATCGACCGGGACACCACCAGCCGCAAAGGGGCGCTGGAACAGCAGCTGGCGGAAGTGCATCGCGGTGGCGCGCGCATCCTGATTGGCACCCAAATGCTGGCCAAAGGCCATCACTTCCCGGACGTGACGCTGGTCGCCCTGCTGGACGTGGACGGCGCACTGTTCTCGGCAGATTTCCGCTCCGCCGAGCGCTTCGCCCAGCTGTATACCCAGGTGGCGGGGCGCGCCGGTCGCGCCGGTAAACAGGGCGAAGTGGTGTTGCAAACGCACCATCCTGAGCACCCGCTGCTGCAAACTCTGCTGCATAAAGGCTATGACGCTTTTGCCGAGCAGGCGCTGGCCGAACGCCAGACCATGCAGCTGCCGCCGTGGACCAGCCACGTCATCATCCGCGCGGAAGATCACAACAACCAGCAGGCGCCGCTTTTCCTGCAGCAGCTGAGAAACCTCCTGCAGGCCAGCCCGCTGGTGGATAACCCGCTGTGGATTTTGGGCCCGGTGCCGGCGCTGGCACCAAAACGCGGCGGACGTTTCCGCTGGCAAATCTTACTTCAGCACCCCTCGCGGGTTCGTCTTCAGCATATCGTCAGCGGCACGCTGGCGCTCATCAACACCCTGCCGGAAGCGCGAAAAGTGAAGTGGGTGCTGGACGTCGATCCCATCGAAGGCTGAAGACGGATCGAAAAATTTAACGCTCCTCACACTTTTTATGAAAATTCTGTAACCGATTCCATTAACTATCTGTAAAAATGGTGATGTCAGAAGTTCGGTGTTCAGGCGAGGAGAAGACGTTGAAGTCCAGGAAAGAGGTTGCCACAGCGACCATGAAAGACGTTGCCGAGAAAGCACAAGTCTCAACGGCAACCGTGTCCCGCGCATTAATGAACCCGGACAAAGTCTCCCAGGCGACCCGTAACCGGGTGGAGCAGGCTGCGCTTGAAGTGGGCTATTTCCCACAGGCGATGGGGCGTAACGTTAAACGCAATGAGTCGCGCACCATTCTGGTGATTGTGCCGGACATCTGTGATCCCTTCTTCAGCGAGATCATCCGCGGTATTGAAGTCACCGCAGCGGAACAGGGTTACCTGGTGCTGATTGGCGATTGTGCTCACCAAAACCAGCAGGAAAAAACCTTCATCGACCTCATTATCACCAAGCAGATCGACGGCATGCTGCTGCTTGGCTCTCGCCTGCCGTTTGATGCCAGCATTGAAGAACAGCGTAATTTACCGCCGATGGTCATGGCCAACGAGTTTGCGCCAGAGCTGGAGCTGCCGACGGTCCACATTGATAACCTCACCGCCGCGTTCAACGCCGTAAACTATCTCCAGGAGCTGGGGCATAAGCGCATTGGCTGTATTGCCGGGCCGGAAGAGATGCCGCTGTGCCACTATCGCTTACAGGGCTACGTTCAGGCGCTGCGCCGTACCGGCGTCACCGTCGATCCGCACTACATTGCGCGCGGTGACTTTACCTTCGCCGCGGGTGGACAAGCGCTGGAGAAACTTCTGGATCTGCCTGAACCGCCAACCGCCGTATTTTGTCACAGCGACGTGATGGCGCTGGGCGCATTATCCTACGCCAAACGCCGCGGCCTGCGGATACCGAAAGATTTATCGATCGTCGGATTCGATAATATTTCGCTTTCAGAATTTTGCGACCCGCCGCTCTCAACGGTCGCTCAGCCGCGCTACCAAATCGGCCGCGAAGCGATGCTGCTTCTGCTGGATCAGCTTCACGGTCAAACAGTTAGCAGCGGCTCACGTTTGCTGGACTGCGAACTGATTGTTCGCGGCACTACCCAGGCATTGACTTAAAGTAAACGTCTTTCGGATACCCTTATCTGGTCAAAGCCCCGCCGCTTAAGTAACATGGCGGACTGACGAACGAATAAATACAGCGAAACGATAGTGGCACAACGAGATTATGTACGTCGCGGCCAGCCGGCACCTTCGCGACGCAAAAAGAGTAGCTCAAGGAAAAAGCAACGTAACCTGCCTGCTGTATCGCCAGCAATGGTCGCTATTGCTGCGGCTGTAGTCGTCGCCTTTATTGGTGGCCTGTACTTTATCACGCACCATAAAAAAGAAGAGTCTGAGGCGCTTCAGGCCAGTAAAGTTGCCGGAAATGGCCTTCCTCCGAAGCCTGAAGAGCGCTGGCGCTATATCAAAGAGCTGGAAAGCCGTCAGCCTGGGGTGCGTGCGCCAACCGAACCTTCTGCGGGTGGTGAAGTGCAGAATGCGAATCAGCTGACGGATGAACAGCGTCAGCTGCTGGCACAAATGCAGGCCGATATGCGCCAGCAGCCTACGCAGCTGAACGAAGTGCCGTGGAATGAGCAGACGCCGGCGCAGCGTCAGCAAACGCTGCAGCGACGTCAGGCGCAACAGCAGATCCAGCAGCAGCAACAACAGCAATGGGCGCAAACCCAGCCGGTGCAGCAGCCGAAAGCACAGCCGCGGGTAACGGAACAGCCATACCAGCAGCAGACGCGTACGGCGCAGTCCCAGCCTGTTCAGCAGCAGCCAAAAGCGCAGCCGCAAAAACAGGCGGCCCAGCCGTATCAGGATCTGCTCCAGACGCCAGCACATACCACCGCGCAGCAGCCGAAAACGCAGCCGGCCGCGCCGGTCACCAAAGAGACCGAAGCGCCGAAGCAGACGGCGGAGAAAAAAGACGAACGCCGCTGGATGGTGCAGTGCGGTTCGTTCAAAGGTGCCGAGCAGGCGGAAACGGTGCGCGCGCAGCTGGCCTTTGAAGGGTTTGATTCGCGTATTACCACCAATAACGGCTGGAATCGCGTGGTGATTGGTCCGGTCAAAGGCAAAGAAAATGCCGATGGCACCATTTCTCGTTTGAAAATTGCCGGTCACACAAACTGCATTCGACTCGCCTCCGGGGGTTGAAACCCCCAAATTCCCCCCCATCTATCATTTAATTCAGCCCTGAGCACAGGCTCAGGGCTTCTGTTTCCCGATTCTGTAACCAGGGGGTCTGCTCGTGACAACAATAGTAAGTGTACGCCGTAACGGCCATGTGGTAATCGCCGGTGATGGCCAGGCCACGCTGGGTAATACCGTCATGAAAGGCAACGTGAAGAAAGTGCGTCGTCTCTATAACGACAAAGTGATCGCCGGTTTTGCAGGCGGCACGGCGGACGCCTTCACGCTGTTTGAACTGTTTGAACGCAAACTGGAAATGCACCAGGGTCATCTGGTGAAAGCCGCCGTTGAGCTGGCAAAAGACTGGCGTACCGACCGCATGCTGCGCAAGCTCGAAGCGCTGCTGGCGGTAGCCGATGAAACCGCCTCGCTGATTATAACCGGTAACGGTGACGTGATTCAGCCGGAAAATGACCTGATTGCCATCGGCTCTGGCGGCCCGTACGCCCAGGCTGCAGCCCGCGCGCTGTTGGAAAATACCGACATGAACGCGCGTGATATCGCGGTGAAGGCGTTGGATATTGCAGGCGATATCTGCATTTATACCAACCACAACCACACCATCGAAGAATTGACCTCCAAAGCGTAAGGATCTCCCATGTCTGAAATGA
The DNA here is from genome assembly GCF_000733275.2 of Enterobacter sp. EGD-HP1. Classification (NCBI taxonomy): domain Bacteria; kingdom Pseudomonadati; phylum Pseudomonadota; class Gammaproteobacteria; order Enterobacterales; family Enterobacteriaceae; genus Enterobacter; species Enterobacter sp. EGD-HP1. Next base: position 67,351 of record NZ_AVOP01000007.1, on the reverse strand, counting down.
CCCCACGCGAAATTGTCAGCGAACTGAACAAACACATTATCGGCCAGGATAACGCGAAGCGTTCCGTGGCTATTGCCCTGCGTAACCGCTGGCGTCGTATGCAGCTTGACGAAGAGCTGCGCCACGAAGTGACGCCGAAAAACATTCTGATGATCGGTCCAACCGGCGTCGGTAAAACCGAAATCGCCCGTCGTCTGGCCAAACTGGCTAACGCACCGTTCATCAAAGTTGAAGCCACCAAGTTCACCGAAGTGGGCTATGTGGGTAAAGAAGTGGACTCCATCATCCGCGATCTGACCGACTCGGCGATCAAAATGGTGCGTGTCCAGGCCATTGAGAAAAACCGCTACCGTGCAGAAGAGATGGCCGAAGAGCGCATTCTCGACGTGCTGATCCCACCGGCAAAAAACAACTGGGGCCAGGCAGAACAGCAGGCGGAACCGTCCGCTGCGCGCCAGGCATTCCGCAAAAAGCTGCGTGAAGGCCAGCTGGACGACAAAGAGATTGAGATCGATCTCGCTGCCGCGCCAATGGGTGTGGAAATCATGGCACCTCCGGGCATGGAAGAGATGACCAGCCAGCTCCAGTCCATGTTCCAGAACCTGGGCGGCCAGAAGCAAAAAGCGCGTAAGCTGAAAATTAAAGACGCGATGAAGCTGCTGATTGAAGAAGAAGCGGCAAAGCTGGTGAACCCGGAAGAGCTGAAGCAGGACGCTATCGACGCGGTTGAGCAGCACGGTATCGTGTTTATCGACGAAATCGACAAAATTTGTAAGCGCGGCGGCAACAGCTCCGGTCCGGACGTGTCCCGCGAAGGCGTTCAGCGCGACCTGCTGCCGCTGGTTGAAGGCTGCACCGTCTCCACCAAGCACGGCATGGTGAAAACGGACCACATCCTGTTTATCGCTTCAGGCGCGTTCCAGGTTGCCAGCCCATCGGATCTGATCCCTGAGCTGCAGGGGCGTCTGCCTATCCGCGTTGAGCTGCAGGCGCTGACCACCGAAGATTTCGAACGTATTCTGACCGAGCCAAACGCCTCTGCTACCGTTCAGTACAAAGCGCTGATGGCGACCGAAGGCGTGAACCTCGAGTTCACCGAAGACGGTATCAAACGTATTGCCCAGGCTGCCTGGCAGGTTAACGAAACCACCGAGAACATCGGTGCGCGTCGCCTGCATACCGTGCTGGAACGCCTGGTCGAAGATATCTCTTATGATGCGAGCGACCTTAACGGTCAAACCGTTACCATTGACGCAGAATATGTGAGTAAACATCTGGATGCGTTAGTGGCAGATGAAGATCTGAGCCGTTTTATCCTATAATCGCGGTTACTGGATTCTCATCACGTTTAATGGGGGCTAATGCCCCCATTTTTATTGGCTAAATACTTATGACTGACATCAGCCGTACGCAGGCGTGGCTCGAAAGTCTGCGCCCTAAAACACTTCCTCTGGCCTTTGCCGCGATTATCGTCGGCACCGCCCTTGCCTGGTGGCAGGGTTATTTCGATCCGCTGGTCGCCGCGCTGGCGTTGATTACCGCGGGCCTGCTGCAAATTCTCTCCAATCTCGCCAACGACTACGGCGACGCGGTAAAAGGCAGCGACAAGCCGGACCGCATCGGGCCGCTGCGCGGAATGCAGAAAGGGGTGATTACCCAGGCGCAGATGAAACGCGCGCTGATTATCACCGTGGTGCTGATCTGCGTATCCGGCCTGGCGCTGGTGACGGTGGCGTCTAAAACCACCAGCGATTTCATCGGCTTCCTGGTGCTGGGTTTATTGGCCATTATCGCGGCCATCACCTACACCGTCGGCACGCGTCCTTACGGTTATATTGGGCTCGGAGATATCTCCGTACTGGTATTCTTCGGCTGGCTGAGCGTGATGGGGAGCTGGTACCTGCAGGCGCACACGGTGATCCCTGCCCTGTTCCTGCCCGCGACCGCCTGCGGTCTGCTGGCGACGGCGGTACTCAACATCAACAACCTGCGCGACATCGACAGCGATCGCGAGAACGGCAAAAATACCCTGGCGGTTCGTCTGGGACCGGTCAATGCGCGCCGCTATCATGCCTGCCTGCTCATTGGCGCGCTGGTCTGCCTGGCGCTGTTTAACCTGATTTCCTTGCAGAGCTTGTGGGGCTGGCTGTTTGTGCTTGCCGCGCCGCTGCTGATTAAGCAGGCCCGCTTTGTGATGCGTGAACTCAGCCCGGCAGCCATGCCGCCAATGCTGGAACGCACGGTAAAAGGCGCCCTGCTGACTAACCTGTTGTTCGTCATCGGGATTGTGTTAAGCCAGACGCTCAGTTAGCTGACAAATATCAATTAACAATTGATGATTTTGCCAACAACGCATTTCGCACGATATACTGAACACATTCGCAGCAACTGAGCGTTAAACCTATGAAATACGATACCTCCGAGCTTTGTGACATCTACCAGGAAGATGTCAACGTCGTTGAACCGCTGTTCTCCAACTTTGGTGGGCGGTCGTCGTTTGGCGGGCAAATCATCACGGTGAAATGTTTCGAGGACAACGGGTTGCTCTACGATCTGCTCGAACAGAATGGCCGCGGCCGTGTTCTTGTGGTCGACGGCGGCGGTTCCGTGCGCCGTGCATTGATTGATGCTGAACTGGCGGGAATTGCCGTCCAGAATGAGTGGGAAGGCCTTGTGGTGTACGGTTCCGTGCGTCAGGTGGACGATCTGGAAGACCTGGATATCGGGATTCAGGCCATCGCGGCTATCCCGGTAGGGGCGGCGGGCGACGGCATCGGCGAAAGCGACGTGCGCGTTAACTTCGGCGGCGTGACCTTCTTCTCCGGGGACCATCTCTACGCCGATAATACCGGCATTATCCTTTCCGAAGATCCGCTGGATATCGAGTAGTAAAACCGTAAGCGTGAACCATAAAAAAACCGCCAACAGCAATGTGGCGGTTTTTTTGTCCCTCGAGATTCGCGGTCCGTTGGGGAGTTTTGCAGGCTAACACCAGGGATCTTCATCATACTCTCGTCCAACCCTTGGGCAACCCCTCAGAAGCTTTATAAAATCCTAATTGTTTATGAATTCCTTAACACCACGGTTGCTGCTTATTATGATGCAGCGTCCCTTTCCGCCATCTCGCAAATGGGCATCGGTCCAGGGAAAGGTGTCTTCACAACCGTAAAACAGGCTAACACCAGGGCTTGTGTCCACCGACTTATCACCGGTGGTGAACGGTGGAGCGGTTAGCTGCAGGGACCGCATAATGAAACGCTATTTATGTATCGCGTTCATTGTCGCCAGCGTACTCGTGGTAAAGAGTGATGAACCCAATGTGTTCGTTGCTTATGCTATGACAGCGCAGGACAAGTAGCGTTAAGGCCGCCGTTGGCGGCCTTTTTTATAACCTGCATAAAAAAAGCCGGGTGGCGGCTTCGCCTTACCCGGCCAGGTCAGTTCATCCCGATGGGAATTAAACTTCTTCCATACGTCCCAGCAGCGCCTGCAGGCGATCCTGCCAGCCGTTCTGCTGCTCGCGCAAATGGTTGTTTTCGCGCTCCAGCTCTTCGCGGCCGTGCTGAGCGTTCTGAACTTCCTGCGCCAGGCTGTTGTTCTTCTCTTTCAGTTCTTCAATTTCCATCTGCAGCAGGGTGATGGTGTCAATCGCCTGCTGTACTTTCGATTCCAGTTTCTCAAACACTTCTAAAGACATGATGCTACCTCTCCTGAATTGCAAGGCGACGCTTTAACATAAACGCGCACGACATATACCGTCGATTGTATGGAGCGCGGCGCTCTGTGTCCAGCGACACACCGCGCAGATCGCGGTTTGCAACACTTTTAGGTCTGGTCCTGGTGCGTTCGCGTCATATACCCCTAAATTGTTAACTGATTCGTTAATGAAATGATTCAGCTCACATTCTTGTACTGATGCAAAAATGTGCTTTATGGCGCGAAAACGCTCATTTTATTGACGCAGACCACACATTTTGATTTCGATATTTCTCGTTTTTGCTCGTTAACGATAAATTAACACTATGTCTACAGGACATCGTGGCTGTCACGGGCGGCCATGCTAACAATAAACATCAATTTCTTCAGGATTCCGATTATGAGTCAGACATCAACCTTAAAAGGCCAGTGCATTGCCGAGTTCCTTGGTACCGGGTTGTTGATATTCTTCGGAGTGGGCTGTGTCGCTGCACTGAAAGTGGCAGGTGCCAGTTTTGGTCAGTGGGAAATCAGTATCATCTGGGGTCTGGGCGTGGCGATGGCCATCTACCTGACTGCAGGGGTTTCTGGTGCACATCTTAACCCGGCGGTGACAATCGCGCTGTGGCTGTTCGCGTGCTTCGATGGACGCAAAGTTGTTCCTTTCATCATTTCTCAGTTTGCCGGCGCCTTTTGCGCAGCGGCGTTAGTTTACGGGCTTTATTACAATCTTTTCATCGACTTCGAACAGACGCATCATATGGTGCGCGGCAGTGTCGAAAGTCTGGATCTGGCTGGCATCTTCTCAACCTATCCGAACCCGCATATCAATTTTGTGCAGGCGTTCGCAGTTGAAATGGTGATTACCGCTATTCTGATGGGCGTTATCCTGGCGCTGACCGACGACGGAAACGGCATTCCGCGCGGCCCGCTGGCCCCTCTGCTGATTGGTTTGCTGATTGCGGTGATTGGCGCATCCATGGGTCCGCTGACCGGATTCGCGATGAACCCGGCACGTGATATCGGACCAAAAGCCTTCGCCTTTATCGCAGGCTGGGGCGACGTCGCCTTCACCGGCGGCAAAGACATTCCTTACTTCCTGGTACCGCTGTTTGCACCGGTTGTCGGGGCTGCGCTGGGTGCGTTTAGCTACCGCAAATTAATTGGTCGCCACTTACCGTGCGACACCTGTGTGGAAGAGGAGAAGGAAACGACTTCTACCGCACAACAAAAAGCTTCGCTGTAATCTGACTACGGGACACATACCATGACCGAAAAAAAATATATCGTTGCGCTCGACCAGGGCACTACCAGCTCCCGCGCTGTCGTAATGGATCATGACGCGAACATCGTCAGCGTGTCACAGCGCGAATTTGAGCAAATTTATCCTCGTCCAGGCTGGGTAGAACACGACCCGATGGAGATTTGGGCGTCACAAAGCTCCACGCTGGTCGAAGTGCTGGCGAAAGCCGATATCAGTTCCGACGAGATTGCCGCGATTGGTATCACCAACCAGCGTGAAACCACTGTTGTCTGGGAGCGCGAAACCGGTAAGCCCATTTACAACGCTATCGTCTGGCAGTGCCGCCGTACATCCGAGATCTGCGAACAGCTGAAGCGCGACGGTATGGAAGAGTACGTGCGCAGCGCTACCGGTCTGGTGGTTGACCCGTATTTCTCCGGCACCAAAGTGAAATGGATCCTCGACCACGTGGAAGGTTCACGCGAGCGTGCTAAACGCGGCGAGCTGCTGTTCGGTACCGTCGATACCTGGCTTATCTGGAAGATGACTCAGGGACGCGTTCACGTCACCGACTACACCAACGCCTCGCGTACCATGCTGTTCAACATCAACACCCTAGAGTGGGATGACAAGATGCTGGACGCGCTGGATATTCCGCGTGCGATGCTGCCTGAAGTGCGTAAGTCTTCAGAAGTGTACGGCCAGACCAACATCGGCGGTAAAGGGGGCACCCGTATTCCTATCGCCGGTATCGCCGGTGACCAGCAGGCGGCCCTGTTCGGCCAGCTGTGCGTCAAGGAAGGGATGGCGAAGAACACCTACGGCACCGGCTGCTTTATGCTGATGAACACCGGCGAGAAAGCGGTGAAATCAGAAAACGGCCTGCTGACCACCATCGCCTGCGGCCCGCGCGGCGAAGTGAACTATGCGCTGGAAGGCGCGGTGTTCATGGCCGGTGCGTCTATCCAGTGGCTGCGCGACGAGATGAAGCTGATCAGCGATGCGTTCGACTCCGAGTACTTCGCGACCAAAGTGAAAGACACCAACGGCGTGTACGTGGTGCCTGCATTCACCGGTCTGGGCGCACCGTACTGGGATCCGTATGCCCGCGGCGCGATTTTCGGCCTGACGCGCGGTGTGAACTCTAACCACATCATTCGCGCCACCCTGGAATCTATCGCCTACCAGACGCGTGACGTGCTGGAGGCGATGCAGGCGGACTCCGGCATTCGTCTGCACGCCCTGCGCGTGGACGGCGGTGCGGTAGCGAATAACTTCCTGATGCAGTTCCAGTCCGACATTCTGGGCACCCGCGTTGAGCGCCCTGAAGTGCGTGAAGTGACGGCGCTGGGCGCGGCGTACCTTGCCGGTCTGGCGGTAGGCTTCTGGCAGAACCTGGACGAGCTGCAGGAAAAAGCGGTGATCGAACGCGAATTCCGCCCTGGTATCGAAACCACCGAGCGTAACTTCCGCTACAGCGGCTGGAAGAAAGCGGTGAAACGCGCCCTGGCGTGGGAAGAGCACGACGAGTAAGCCCCCCTCACCCTAACCCTCTCCCCAAAGGGGAGAGGGGACTTAAAACCCCCTCTCCACTCTGTGATAAACTTCGTGCAATTCCTTTTGATTGCACGAGTACCTCATGAAACGTGAACTTGCTATCGAGTTTTCCCGCGTCACCGAAGCTGCCGCCCTCGCCGGCTATAAATGGCTGGGTCGTGGCGACAAAAATACCGCAGACGGCGCAGCCGTCCATGCCATGCGCATTGTCCTTAACCAGGTCAACATCGACGGCACTATCGTGATCGGTGAAGGCGAGATCGACGAAGCGCCGATGCTCTATATCGGTGAAAAAGTCGGTACCGGAAAAGGCGATGCCGTGGATATCGCGGTCGACCCGATCGAAGGCACCCGCATGACGGCGATGGGTCAGGCCAATGCCTTAGCGGTGCTGGCCGTGGGCGATAAGGGCTGCTTCCTCAACGCGCCGGACATGTATATGGAAAAGCTGATTGTCGGTCCTGCCGCGAAGGGCGCAATCGACCTTAGCCTGCCGCTGGAAGAGAACCTGCGCAACATCGCTAAAGCCCTGGCTAAACCGCTTAGCGAACTTACCGTGACGATTCTGGCGAAACCGCGCCACGACGCCACCATCGCGCAGATGCAAAAACTCGGCGTGCGCGTGTTTGCCATTCCGGACGGTGACGTTGCCGCCTCAATCCTGACCTGCATGCCGGATAGCGAAGTGGACGTGCTGTACGGCATCGGCGGCGCGCCGGAAGGTGTGGTCTCCGCGGCAGTGATCCGCGCGCTGGATGGCGATATGCAGGCCCGTCTGCTGCCCCGCCATGAGGTGAAAGGCGACAGCGAAGAGAACCGCCGTATCGGGGAAAACGAGCTGGCACGCTGCGAAGCGATGGGCATCGAGGCCAATAAAGTGCTGGCTCTGGACGAAATGGCGCGTAGCGATAACGTTGTCTTCTCGGCGACCGGCATCACCAAAGGCGATCTGCTGGACGGCATCACCCGCAAGGGTAATATGGCCACCACCGAAACGCTGCTGATCCGCGGTAAATCACGCACCATTCGCCGCATCCAGTCTATCCACTATCTCGACCGCAAAGACCCGGACGTACAGACGCACATTCTGTAAAACCGTTTGATCGATAGAGCTTTCCGGCCCTGACGGGCTGGAAATTGTCACCACAAGTACGGAAGATAGAACAGAGAAACAGCACAGGAGAAGATCATGGCGGACTGGGTAACAGGTAAAGTCACAAAGGTACAGTTCTGGACCGATGCGCTATTTAGTCTCACCGTACATGCTCCCGTTCACCCGTTTAAAGCCGGGCAATTTGCGAAGCTGGGGCTGGATGTCGACGGCGAGCGCGTGCAGCGCGCATACTCTTACGTTAACGCGCCTGATAACCCGGATCTCGAGTTCTATCTGGTCACCGTTCCTGACGGTAAACTCAGCCCGCGGCTTGCCGCGCTTAAGCCCGGCGACGAGGTGCAAATTGTGAGTGAAGCAGCAGGCTTCTTTGTTCTCGAAGAGATCCCTGACTGCGACACGCTCTGGATGCTGGCAACCGGTACGGCCATCGGCCCTTATCTCTCTATTTTGCAGTACGGCAAAGATCTGGAACGCTTTAAAAACATCGTGCTGGTTCACGCTGCACGCTACGCCGCAGACCTGAGCTACCTGCCGCAGATGCAGGCGCTTGAACAGCAGTACGGCGGGAAGTTAAAGATTCAGACGGTGGTCAGCCGCGAAACCGTAGCAGGAGCGCTTACCGGCCGCGTACCGGCGTTAATTGAGAGTGGCGCCCTGGAAAACGCGGTGGGCCTGCCGCTGAACGCTGAAACCAGCCACGTCATGCTGTGTGGTAACCCGCAGATGGTGCGGGACACGCAGCAGCTTCTGAAGGATACCCGGCAGATGACGAAACATCTTCGCCGCCGACCGGGCCATATGACCGCCGAACACTACTGGTGATCAGCGGTACTTCACCTCAACGGTATCTTTACCGTATTTATTTTCGCTCTGGGTGCCAATAAACGCGCCCAGATCGACAATCATCATCACAAAGATGACCGACGGCAGCAGCCTGCCCACAACCCACGGCAGGATGGACGGAAGCATCGCCCAGTTTCCCGCCACCAGCATCCACGCCAGAATTATCAGAAATGCCCACGCGCCGGAACGTCCGCGATCGTGCAGACGCTTTACGACAACCGCCGCCGTTGGCCATAGCAGGCAGACCAGCGCGAAGGCCGCCGTTTGCGTGCTCAGCCATGCATTGTAAGCAACGAAAAACAGAAGCAGCATGGCGACAATCCACGTCACCATCCAGATCCAGAAATCACGGCGTCCAATACGCCCTTTGAACGAAAACAGCCACTGCTGTATGGTCATGTAAGGTTCCTTATTATCGTATAGCGCGCATTTTACCCTGGAGTTGTGACCTTTTGACAAGCCGACCAGATATCGTTTTAATCATGAGCACTTACGGCCAGGGGCAATGTTGATGAAAAGTTCGGCACGTTCTCTCTTCCTGTGTTTAGCGCTGCTCAGCGTGGGTTATCCCCTGCACGCCGCCGAAACCAGCGCCCCGACCACAGCACCGTATCTGCTGGCGGGCGCGCCGTCGTTCGATCAATCCATCAGCCAGTTTCGTGAAACCTTCAATCAGACCAACCCCACGCTGCCGCTGGATGAGTTTCGCGCGATTGATGGCTCACGCGATACCCCTACACTGACGCGTGCGGCAAGCAAGATAAATGAAAATTTGTATGCCTCCACGGCGCTGGAGCGCGGTACGTTAAAAATTAAAAGCATGCAAATCACCTGGCTGCCGATACAGGGACCAGAGCAGAAAGCCGCTAAGGCGAAAGCGCTGGAGTACATGAGCGCGGTATTGCAGGCCTTTACCCCTGCGCTGACGAAAAAGCAAAGTCAGCAAAAGCTGCAAAAACTCCTTACCGCCGGGAAAAACAAGCGTTACTACGCCGATACCGAAGGCGCGATCCGCTATGTTGTGGCGGACAACGGCGAAAAAGGACTGACCTTCGCTGTTGAACCGATTAAGCTGGCACTATCTGACACCCTCGGCGGGGCGAATTAATGACAAAAAGCAAAGCCTTTCGAGGGAAAATCTCTATACTGATTCACAGACCATGCTGCCCGACAGGGTGGCCATATTCCTTAATTCGCTTATTTAGCGTGGAGAATTGAAATGCGACATCCTTTAGTGATGGGTAACTGGAAACTGAACGGCAGCCGCCATATGGTAAACGAGCTGGTTGCGAACCTGCGTAAAGAGCTGGCTGGCGTAACCGGCTGCGCGGTTGCTATCGCTCCGCCAGATATGTACCTGGATCTGGCTAAACACGCCGCTGACGGCAGCCACATCATTCTGGGCGCGCAGAACGTTGACGTTAACCTGTCTGGCGCGTTCACCGGTGAAACCTCCGCTGAAATGCTGAAAGATATCGGCGCGAAATACATCATCATCGGCCACTCCGAGCGTCGCACCTATCACAAAGAATCCGATGAGTTCATCGCGAAGAAATTCGCCGTGCTGAAAGAGCAGGGTCTGATCCCGGTTCTGTGCATCGGTGAAACCGAAGCGGAAAACGAAGCGGGTAAAACCGAAGAAGTGTGCGCACGTCAGATCGACGCCGTGCTGAAAACCCAGGGCGCGGCAGCGTTCGAAGGCGCGGTCATCGCATACGAGCCAGTCTGGGCGATCGGTACCGGCAAATCGGCAACCCCTGCGCAGGCTCAGGCGGTTCACAAATTCATTCGTGACCACATTGCTAAAGCCGACGCAAAAGTCGCTGAGCAAGTGATCATCCAGTACGGCGGTTCCGTAAACGCCTCCAACGCTGCTGAGCTGTTCACCCAGCCAGACATCGATGGCGCGCTGGTTGGCGGTGCATCCCTGAAAGCTGACGCTTTCGCGGTGATCGTTAAAGCGGCAGAAGCGGCTAAACAGGCGTAATTGCCTTTGTGGCGGGTGGCGCTTGCGCTTGCCCGCCCTACAAAAAACCTACAACTTCCCTAACACGCTAAACCACAAATAATCCAGCGGCAGCAGCACCAGATAGGTCGCAATCGCCAGCGCCAGACAGAGCAGCATCCCCGCCTTCGCAGGCACCTTCCCCAAGCCCATCGCCACCACAATCGGCGACGCCTGATACGGCAGCAGCGGCGTGGAATAGCCCAGCACCTGAATCATGATCACCGACAGCAGCGGGAAACCGGTCGCGTCCGAGAAGCTCTGCGCCAGGGTGGTGTAAAGCGCCGGCACGCCGTTGGCGGTCATAATGAAGTTGAGCGCGGTGGTAATACCGGTCAGCGCCAGGAAACTGGTGAACGGCCTGTCTGCATCCAGCGGCATGATATGGAGCAACGCCTCGCCTACGGCCGAACCGATACCGGTCTGCGTCACCGTAATGGCCAGCCCGAGAATACCTGCGACGTAAATACAGGTGCGCATATTCACCCCCGCCGAGAACTCCTCGCCGGTGATAAAACCGATGCGCGGAAGCATGACGATGACCGAGGCCGCCAGCCCCGTCCACGCGGGCCCCACGCCGTGCCAGCTCTCCGTCACCCACATCCCCAGCACCACCGCCAGCAGCCAGGCAAGACGCTTTTCATCCCGCCCCATAGGCTCAGACGGCGCCTGTTCCTTCTGCGGTTTTGGATTGCCGGGAAATAGCCAGCAGATAAGGCCAATCAGAATCAGGCCTTTGAGAATACCGAGCACCGGCGTGTGCAGCAGCAGATACGGGACATAGTTCAGGTGAATACCGTACGAACCTTCGGCTGCGCCGCTCATCACCAGGTTGGGTACGTTAGCGGGCAGAATCGTCGCCGAAAGCTGGAAAGTCCCGAACCCCACGGCCAGCGCAAGCCCGAACCAGGCGCGGGAGCCGTCGGCGATACCGGCGCGTTTTGCCATCGCCGCGACAATCGGCATCAGCAGCGCAATACGCCCCATGTTTGACGGCATCACAAACGCCAGCGCGTAGCTCAGCAGCACCACGCTCGCCACCATCATCATCCAGGAGTCAGTGAGCCTTGCCGACAGCGCCCGGGCGGCCCTGTCCGCCAGGCCGGTTTTACGGATCGCCACGCCGAGAACAAAGCCGCTGAATACCAGCCAGAAAGCTGACGAGGCAAAACCGCCGAAGATAACCTCCGGCGGGGCGATTCTGGCGGTCATCGCCGCCGTGAAGAACAGCAGCGCGGTGATAAATTCCGGCAACAGCGACGTCGCCCACAGCACGATGGTGACGCCAACGATCAGTGAGGGCAGCAGCAGAGGATACGTTAACCAGAGCGACATACCTGTCTCCTGTAGAATTTTTCAGCAAGTCTACGGTGACAGGCCGCCCGAGTAAACGCGATTTATGGTGGGGTTATTTCAGGATAGTGCATTGATGATCCTGTAATTCCTCCGCTGACGCGCGATTAAGCGTGAGCAGGTTACGCTCTGTCGCCAGCAAAACGAACGAGCCGTCCGACTGCTGCGCCATCGCCAGGGCAAAGCGCCCCATATGGTCGCGCGCCTCCGGCAGCTCTTCCGCCAGCATCATAAACGGACTGCGCTGAACCAGCTCATTTTCCGTCACCCGACGAGCAAGATACTCATGCCCTTCCAGCCCACCCGGGAACGGCAGCCACTGGGTGCTGATTTCGCCCTGCGCCGCGTTGAGCTTCTCGCGCACGTCCGGGCGAAGGCAGGAGATATGAATATGGAAATGGTTCTGCGTGCGCCCTGTCGGGGAGTTAATCGTCAGCGAAATGGCGCTGTCAGGCACTTCGGATCCACGCTTCAGGGTCATAAAGCTGCGCGACTGCCACGCCAGCCAGAAAAAGTTCGGCGTATGAGCGTCGGTTAACAGCGGGCTCTCGGTACCGTTGATGCGATATGTCGGCATCAGCAGGTACTGCAGCGGCCCGTTGCGATCTTTAAATACCACATAGCCTGCATCCGTTTTCACCTGCGCACACGGCGCCGGGTTACGGTTCTGGATCTGATTCGGCACACACTGGTCGAGAACGATATGTCGCAACGCATTCGGATTACCCGCCTTCATCCAGTACCAGCCGCCAGCGGCAAGGGCGATGACAATGAGGATCAATAAGATAATTTTTTTCACAACGCGTTCCCTGTTTTCAATAGAGGCAAAAGAGTAACGCAAAATGATGACCAAATAAAAAACCCGGCGGATTTCTCACGCCGGGTTTTCGTGTCATGGGCTAATGGTTAGCGCTGGCTGATCTGGTCGAAAGTGCCGCCGTTAGAGAAGTGCTCTTTCTGCGCTTTCGTCCAGCCGCCGAACTCGTCATCAATGGTGAAGAGCTTCAGCTTAGGGAATACGCTTTCGTATTTCTTCGCAACGGCCGGATCGCGTGGACGGTAGAAGTTTTTCGCTGCAATTTCCTGGCCTTCTGGCGAGTAGAGATACTTCAGGTACGCTTCCGCCACCGCTTTGGTATCTTTTTTCTCAACCACTTTGTCGACCACGGAAACCGTCGGCTCAGCCAGAATAGACTCGCTTGGGGTGACGATCTCAAACTTGTCTTTACCCAGCTCGTTGGTGGCCAGCAGGGCTTCGTTTTCCCATGCGATCAGCACGTCGCCAATCCCGCGCTCGACGAAGGTGTTGGTGGCGCCACGCGCGCCGGAGTCCAGCACCTCAACGTTTTTATACAGCGCTTTCACAAATTCCTGCGCTTTGGCCTGGTCGCCATTGTTGTGGTGCAGCGCGTAGCCCCACGCGCCCAGGTAGTTCCAGCGAGCGCCGCCAGAGCTTTTCGGGTTCGGGGTAATCACAGAAACGCCCGGTTTGATCAGGTCATTCCAGTCATGGATCTGTTTCGGGTTGCCTTTACGTACCAGGAAAACAATGGTGGACGTGTATGGCGCGGAGTTATCCGGCAGGCGTTTGATCCAATTTTTGTCGATGCGGCCACGCTCGGCGATCGCGTCGACGTCGTAGGCCAGCGCCAGGGTCACCACGTCGGCTTCAATACCATTGATAACCGAGGTCGCCTGCTTGCCGGAGCCACCGTGAGACTGGCGAACCACGACATTGTCACCGGTTTCCTGCTTCCAGTGTGCTGCAAACGCTTTGTTGTATTGCTCGTACAGTTCACGCGTCGGGTCGTATGACACGTTCAGTAACTGGATGTCCTTAGCCAGAACGCTGGTCGATGCCAGCAATAATGTAAAACCCACGCCCCATTTATTCATCGCCCAGCTCTCTTATGTAGTGTTTTGATGAATGCAGCGTGCCAGAAAGCGAATCGAGGATTAAAGAATAAAAAAAGATTGGCTATAACGTAGTGGAATAAAAAAGCGTGCGCGCATAAAAAAGCCGGGTGGCGGCGACGCCTTACCCGGCCTACGAGTCGTGCTTTTGTAGGCCCGGTAAGCGCTGCGCCACCGGGCAATCAACATCGATCAGTACAGTTTTTTCGCGCAGTCCAGCCAGTCACCTTTAAACGGACGCTTCATGTTTTCAATCGCGTCGATGATGTCATGATGAACCAGTTTTTCGTTCTGAATACCGACGCAGCGGCCGCCGTGACCCTGCAGCAGCAGATCGATAGCGTACGCGCCCATACGGGACGCCAGAATACGGTCGTAAGGGCCTGGGGAACCGCCACGCTGGATGTGACCCAGTACGGTCGCGCGGGTTTCACGTTTGGTTTCGGCTTCGATGTACTTCGCCAGCTCGTCAACGTCACAGATGTGCTCGGTGATCGCCACGATCGCGTGTTTTTTACCTTTCGCGATGCCCGCTTTGATTTCAGCCACCAGATCTTCACGGCTAAATTCGACTTCTGGCACGACGATAAATTCGCAACCGCCCGCAATGGCTGCCGCCAGCGTCAGGTCGCCGCAGTAACGGCCCATCACTTCAACGATAGAGATACGCTGGTGAGAAGACGAGGTGTCACGCAGACGGTCAATCGCTTCAACAACGGTACCCAGTGCAGTAAAGAAGCCGATCGTGTAGTCAGTGCCTTTGATGTCGTTGTCGATGGTGCCCGGCAGACCGATGCACGGGAAACCCATTTCGGTCAGACGTTTTGCACCCATATAGGAGCCGTCACCCCCGATAACCACCAGGGCGTCCAGGCCGCGTTTCTTCATGTTTTCGATAGCCACTTCACGAACGTGTTCATCACGGAATTCCGGGAAGCGTGCAGAACCGAGGAAAGTACCGCCACGGTTGATCATGTCAGACACGCTGTAACGGTCGAGCTGGACCATACGATCTTCATACAGGCCCAGATAACCGTCATAAACGCCAAAAACTTCCAGGCCTTCCGTCAGCGCTGCACGGACAACACCACGAATTGCCGCGTTCATGCCCGGCGCATCACCGCCGCTTGTCAACACACCGATTTTCTTAATCATGACTACCTCTGAACTTAGGAATGCAAAATTGAAATCTGTTGCCGGAAGAAACTTATCGACCAACGAATACTGCAAATAGTATATCAATCCCTTCCAGCTGAATTGATTCAGGTCAGACCAAATGGCGGTAATTTATACACAAAATGCTGGCCTGGCTCACTTTTTTACAACGAATTACGAAAGCCCAACATGACCGGGTACAACCGAGCAGGGATCCTGGTGAATGATGACGTCTGAACCAGGAAAACGCTGCAAAATCGCCTGCTCGACCTGCTCAGCAATAACGTGAGCCTGTACCAGTGGCAGGTTGTCTTCCATTTCAATATGAATCTGAATAAAGCGGGTCGGCCCTGACTGCCGCGTTCGAAGATCGTGTGCACCGCTGACGCCGGGCCAGGAGGTCACGATGGAAAAAATTTCATTGCGTTCTGAGTCCGGGAGGGCGCGGTCAAGCAGTGATTGCACCGCTTCATACCCCATCCGCAGGGCACTATATAAAATATAGATACCAATCCCTAACGCAAACAACGCATCGGCCCGATGCCAGCCATACCAGGCCAGACCGAGCGCAATAAGAATAGCCCCATTCATCATAACATCAGATTGATAATGAAGCATATCCGCCCGTACAGCCTGACTTTGCGTTTTGCGAACCACCCAGCGCTGGAACGTTACCAGAACAAGTGTGCATATAAGCGCAACGACCGTTACAACGACGCCCACGCCGGGATCGTTCATCGGTGTCGGCGAGACGAGATGCTGAATGCCGGTGAGAAACAGGAACAGCGCAGAACCGGATATAAACATACTTTGCGCCAGCGCGGCCAGCGACTCCGCTTTACCGTGCCCAAAGGTGTGCTCTTCATCCGCTGGCTGCAGCGAGTAACGCACGACCAGCAGGTTGGTCAATGAGGCGGCAATGTCCATCAGCGAATCCACCAGCGCCGCCAGAATACTGACCGAGCCGGTGTACCACCAGGCAAAGATTTTAATCAGTAACAGGCTGGATGCCATAACGGTCGCCGCGATGGCGGCCCGGCTGACCAGTCTTCCATAGGATTGATTCATAAACGCTCCTGTCATGTCATGCCGCTATTATAACGGAAGCATGAGGAGTCGAAGGGTGAATAAACGGTTAACAATAGAGAATGACAGGCAAAAAAAACCCCCACATCATGTGGGGGAAGACAGGGATGGTGTCTATGGCAAGGAAAACAGGGTTTACTGGTTACTACGGGTACTGCTATTGCTACTGAAAAACGTCGTTTCTGAGCTTCGCTGCATCCGTGCAACCTCACGCAGCTGGTCCATTCGCTGCTGATGTTTGGTGTTCAAAACCGCTTGCTGCTCGGGCGTTAGCAGGTGGAACATCTGGTTGCGGACCTTCGCCATCTCTACCTGACGGGCAACCTGTTCCTGTGCCATTTTTTCGGCCTGAGCGCGTACAGCGCTTTCGTCAAAATTTTCTGCGGTGACAAGGCGATGCATTGTCTCCATTTCGCTAACATTAACAGGAGGCTGCTCGTGTCGTGCCCTCTGCATCAGATCTCGCATCTGTTGACGCTGATGTTCGGTTAAACTTATGCCGTCAAACATATGGCTTTGGCTGCTGTTCTGCGTTACACCCTCTTGTAAGGGACTGTTATCGCTGATGATAGCTACAGCAGCCTGGCTAAACGCACTGAACGCCAGCGTTGAGGCCATGACGGCAGCGGTAACTTTGCGCATCACTTGCTCCCAAAATCTTTCGTGTCGCGATTCAACGAGAGACAGTCTACGATTCAGGCTGCAAACATGCGTCAGGGGGTGTAAAACAACGTAAAGTCATGGATTAGACGGCCTTGATGTCGTAATTTCTGCCTCGGAGGTATTTAAACAATGAATAAAATCCTGTTAGTTGATGATGACCGAGAGCTCACATCCCTTTTAAAGGAGTTGCTCGACATGGAAGGTTTCAACGTCCTGGTTGCCCATGATGGCGAGCAGGCGCTGAGTCTCCTTGACGACAGCATCGATTTACTTTTGCTCGACGTGATGATGCCGAAGAAAAACGGCATTGATACGTTGAAAGAGCTTCGCCAGACACACCAGACCCCCGTTATTATGCTGACCGCACGCGGCAGCGAACTTGACCGCGTACTCGGCCTTGAGCTGGGCGCGGATGACTATTTACCGAAGCCGTTTAACGACCGTGAACTGGTTGCCCGTATTCGCGCTATCCTGCGTCGTTCCCACTGGAGCGAGCAGCAGCAAAATACCGACAACAGCTCACCTACTCTTGAAGTCGACTCCCTGAGCCTGAACCCGGGCCGTCAGGAAGCGAGCTTTGATGGCCAGACGCTGGAACTGACCGGCACGGAGTTCACCCTGCTGTATCTGCTGGCGCAGCACCTCGGCCAGGTGGTATCGCGTGAACACTTAAGTCAGGAAGTGCTGGGCAAACGTCTGACCCCGTTTGACCGCGCCATCGACATGCACATCTCTAACCTGCGCCGTAAGCTGCCGGAGCGTAAAGACGGTCATCCATGGTTTAAAACCCTGCGTGGTCGCGGTTATCTGATGGTTTCCGCTTCATGATAGGAAGCTTAACCGCCCGCATCTTCGCCATCTTCTGGCTGACGCTGGCACTGGTTTTAATGCTCGTACTGATGTTGCCAAAACTCGACTCACGCCAGATGACGGAGCTTCTCGACAGCGAGCAACGTCAGGGCGTGATGATCGAACAGCACGTGGAAGCCGAGCTGGCAAACGATCCGCCGAACGATTTAATGTGGTGGCGCAGGCTGTTTCGCGCTATCGACAAGTGGGCGCCGCCCGGACAACGCCTGCTGCTGGTGACCAGCGAAGGCCGCGTCATTGGGGCCGATCGCAATGAAATGCAGATTATCCGCAACTTTATTGGCCAGGCGGATAACGCCGATCATCCCCAGAAGAAGAAATATGGCCGCGTAGAGATGGTGGGGCCTTTCTCCGTCAGGGACGGGGAGGATAATTATCAGCTCTACCTGATCCGTCCGGCGAGCAACTCCCAGTCTGATTTTATTAACCTGCTGTTTGACCGTCCTCTCCTGCTGCTGATTGTCACCATGCTGGTCAGCTCGCCGCTGCTGTTATGGCTGGCGTGGAGCCTGGCAAAACCGGCGCGTAAGCTGAAGAATGCCGCCGATGAGGTGGCGCAGGGTAACCTGCGACAACACCCTGAACTGGAATCCGGGCCGCAGGAGTTCCTGGCCGCCGGAACCAGTTTTAACCAGATGGTGAGCGCGCTCGATCGCATGATGACGGCCCAGCAACGTTTACTGTCGGATATCTCCCACGAGCTGCGTACCCCGCTTACGCGCTTGCAGCTTGGCACCGCGCTGCTGCGCCGCCGCAGCGGTGAGAGCAAAGAACTGGAGCGTATTGAGACGGAAGCGCATCGCCTGGACAGCATGATCAACGACCTGCTGGTGATGTCGCGCAATCAGCAGAAAAACGCGCTGGTGAGCGAAACGGTGAAAGCCAATCACCTGTGGCATGAGGTGCTGGACAACGCGGCGTTCGAAGCGGAACAGATGGGTAAATCCTTCACCGTCAACTTCCCGCCGGGCCCGTGGCCGCTGTACGGTAACCCCAACACGCTGGAAAGCGCGCTGGAGAACATCGTGCGTAACGCCCTGCGCTACTCGCATACGAAGATTGAGGTGGCGTTCTCGGTGGATAAAGACGGGATCACCGTCATTGTCGACGACGACGGCCCCGGCGTGAGCCCGGAAGACCGCGAGCAGATTTTCCGTCCGTTCTATCGTACCGATGAGGCACGCGACCGGGAATCGGGTGGTACCGGACTGGGTCTGGCGATTGTTGAAACCGCCATGCAGCAGCACCGCGGCTGGGTGAAAGCCGACGACAGCCCGCTGGGCGGGTTGCGGTTAACGCTGTGGCTGCCGTTGTACAAGCGTTCGTAGTTCTCTGGCACCGTATTGTAGGCCCGGTAAGCGCAGCGCCACCGGGCAATAACAGCGCAGAGGCAAAAATGCCGGGTGGCGGCTTCGCCTTACCCGGCCTACACTCTTCCGTGGGCTATTTCCCCCACAATCTCCGAGAATTATCCTCGATCTTGCCGCTTACGCGCCGCTTCTGCATCGTTCTCGTCCAGCTGGTCGATAACCCCGCCGCCGACAGCAGGCGATGGTACTGCTCGTCGTCAAACGGCATATGCCACGCAATGGCGCAGGCATCATACACCGAAACATCGCTCAGCCGCGACGCCAGCTCAAGCGGCGCGTCCGCTGAAACCTGCCCAGCCAGCACCACGCGGTACAGCCAGCCGGTTTTGCCCGCGTTTTGCAGCTGGGCAGACATATCCTGAATGCCGAAATGGTAGTTGAGCTTGAAGCACGGCGAGCGCGGCTGCGTCACCTGAATCAGGGCATCGCCCCAGCGATAGATATCACCGATAAACACGTTCTTTTCGGTCAGCCCTTCGGTGGAAAGATTCTCGCCAAACGCGGGGGCGACGAAGAGGTCCGCCTGCTCGGGAAACTCGGTTCTCCAGTGCTGATAGTGTTCGCGAGGATAGTGGCACAGCGCGCGCTCGGGCCCGCCGTGGATTTTCTTTTCGGCCTGCTCGTCACCCGCAAGCCCGAGGTCGGTTAACGTCAGCTCACCGTCGACCTGAATTTTGGCGATGGCACTCGGGCGGCTGCCGTCGTACTCCCTTACCTTGCCTGTAAATACATTCACCGGATAATGCATCGCTGCTCCTTTTATGCCCTAAATAATTCGAGTTGCAGGAAGGCGGCAAGAGAGTGAATCCCCAGGAGCTTACTCAGGTAAGTGACTGGGGTGAGCGAACGCAGCCAACGCACCTGCAACTTGAAGTATGACGGGTATACAGATACAAAAAAAGCGAGTCATAAGACTCGCTTCTCACAGGCGTCAATGCAACCTTATTTTTTAGCGGCGAAACGTGCTGCTGCTTCGTCCCAGTTCACCACGTCCCAGAAGGCTTTGATGTAGTCCGGGCGACGGTTCTGGAATTTCAGGTAGTAAGCGTGTTCCCATACGTCCAGACCCAGGATTGGGAAGCCGGATGCGCCAGAGATCGCTTCACCCATCAGCGGGGAGTCCTGGTTAGCAGTAGAAACCACCGCCAGCTTGTCGCCTTTCAGAACCAGCCACGCCCAGCCAGAGCCGAAACGGGTTGCAGCAGCTTTTTCGAATTCCGCTTTGAAGTTGTCAACGGAACCGAAGTCGCGCTCGATAGCCGCTTTCAGGTCGCCCTGCAGGGTGGTACCGGTTTTCAGGCCTTTCCAGAACAGGCTGTGGTTAGCGTGGCCGCCAGCGTTGTTACGCAGAACGGTTTTCTTGTCCGCTGGCAGCTGGTCCAGCTTGGTGATCAGCTCTTCAGCAGACAGGTTAGCGAACTCAGGCAGGCTTTCCAGCGCGGCGTTCGCGTTGTTCACATAGGTCTGGTGGTGTTTAGTGTGATGGATTTCCATCGTCTGCTTGTCGAAATGCGGTTCCAGTGCGTCGTAGGCATACGGCAGGGATGGCAGTGTATAACTCATAATCCTCTCCATTATTGTCGGGCGGCACAGCTGTTAATGCCGCGTAAGCAGTTGGTTCATTATAGTTAATTAAATGATATTGAAAATGATTATCAATGCCGTAGTTTTTATAAGGTTATTCACATTCTGACAAAAGCCAAAATGGGTAATTCACTCAGGAGGTTAACGGAGGATACTGCCGCGATGACGGCAGCATTGTTGGGTTAGTTTTGTTCCGCCACCAGCAGCGCGTACGTGTCTGGCTCCAGGGCCTTAAAGATGTGCGGCTGGTCGGCGGGGTAACAGATGTAATCCCCTGCGCCGAGCTCTTCCGCCGCGTCAAGCAGGCCGACCAGCGCCCGTCCCTGCGTCACAATAATATGCTCAACCGAGCCCGGCGGATGCGGCTGAGAAATACGATCTGCGCCCGGCTGGGTCATCAGAAGATAGACATCGCGGCGCGCGCCGGGGGGGCATGCTGCCAGTAAAATAGCCTCGTAATTAGCCTGCCCGGCAACCACTTTCGTCCCTTCACCACGGCGGATCACCTGCGTAGTCGGCAGCTGCGGCTCTAGCAGGCGGGCGAAAGGTATATCCAGCGCCACGCAAAGCGACCACAGCGTTTCCAGGCTAGGGTTACCGTTGCCGGACTCCAGCTGGGAAAGGGTGGATTTTGCGATCCCGGCACGGCGGGCAATTTCCGCCAGTGAAAGCCCGGTTCGCAGGCGTTCCCGCACCAGACTTTTGGCGATCAGGCTGATCGGCTGCGTCATATAACGGCCTCTTTGTTCTATAAATCGAACGAATCGTTCATCTTGAAAAACACATCTGTTGCGTTCATTATAATGGATACACGTTCGTTATGGCTAAAAATGTATGAAGCATCATCTCTCTTGCCTGAAAGGCGACACCATAAAAGCAATCATCCTGGTCTGCCTCGCGGTCGGCGTGGTCGGAATGTCATACGGCTCCCTGGCGATGGCCTACGGTTTCCCGGTCTGGGTACCGTTTGTACTCTCCATCACCGTACTCGCGGGCGCGTCAGAGTTTATGTTTATCGGCATTGTAGCAAGCGGCGGTAACCCGCTGGCGGCCGCAGCCGCGGGGTTGCTGGTCAACGCGCGGCACGTTCCGTTTGGCGTGACGGTTCGTGAGCTGGTGGGTAAGCGCGGTCTGAGCCTGTTGGGCTGCCACATCATGAACGACGAAAGCGTGGTGTTTGGCCTGTCGCAAAAAACCGCCGAGCAGCGTAAGGCCGCCTACTGGCTGTGCGGCTTAGGCGTCGCCATCGTCTGGCCGCTCGGTGCGCTGCTGGGCGCAATGGTTGGCAAACTGTTACCTGACCCGGAAACCATCGGCCTGGATGCGGTATTTCCGGCCATATTGCTGGCGCTGGTGGTTCCCGCATTTAAAAACCGTACCACGCTGATCCGCGCCTGCAGCGGGGCCGCGCTTTCACTGGCTGCCGTGCCGTTTGCCCCGGTAGGATTACCGGTGCTGCTCTCTTTACTGGGTCTTGCTGCGAGGAAAAAATAATGGGAAATATGACGTTTTTTATTCTCGGCATCGCCATGTTGTCTGCGGGAACGTATCTGATGCGCCTTGGCGGGGCGAAACTGGGGAACAGGCTGGCACTGTCAGAACGCTCTCAGGCGCTGCTTTCGGACGCGGCAACAGTGCTGCTTTTTTCCGTGGCGCTGGCGACCACGTTTTATGAAGGCGAACATTTCGCAGGAATGGCGCGCGTGCTGGGCGTGGCGTTTGCGGTGTTTCTGGCCTGGAGAAAGATGCCGTTAATCGTGGTGATCGTCGCAGCAGCGGTGGTGACGGCGTTATTGCGTCTGGCGGGTCTCCACTAAGAGAAATGCCCGACAGAACCGAACTGTCGGGTACCCGAGGGATTAATGCGCCGGGAGCGTATCGACGTTAAGCGTTAGCGTCTCGTTAAAATCAGTGGTGTTGGTGACGCTAAATGCCTCATCAGAAAGATAGGTCGTGATCATCATAGTGGCGGTGAACTGCTCGCCCACCACTTCAGTGCCGTTAACCGCAGCCAGGGCTTTTTCAGGCTTCAGCGTAACCTGTGATGCGCCCCCCTGAACGGCAACCGCACCAATATCGACCGCAGCCAGTTGCACCGGACTCCCGTCAACTCGCCCATCCTTGAATTCAATTTTCATCGCGCCGCTGTCCGTAAAGCGATACGCCATGTTCTGTCGGGCTGCACCGTCAATGAAGATGCGCATTTTGCGCGGATCCGGGCACAGGACCGAAACCTGAAACTCGCGCGTTACCGAGGCATAACCGCTATAGACCTTACCAACATGTTCAGTGGAGGCCTGCCGCATATCCTCCTTACGGTAGCGTCCATAATCGACTTTCTTCACTGCAGACATCATGTCGCAGTCGCCATCATCGGCCCGGGCAACCGCCGGTAGCGTCGACGCGCCGCAGAGTAATGCGATCATCAGCGCGCATTTACGAACGTTATTTAGAGACATTTCCCTGTCACCTCTTCATAGAATTTATTCGGTTCCGCCTCTGGCAGGGTGTACGTCAGCTTGCAGCGTCTGTCGTCCAGCTTCGCATACAGCGCCTGGCTGGCGGAGATATCGTTCAGGAAGATCACGCCGTCTTCGGGTGCGCTCGTCACGTATTCACCCGCGCCGTTCACAATGGAGACCCCTTCCGGCAGCGGCGTGCCGTCCGCACGTTGAATATTGAGCAGCACGCGGCGCTGGCTTAACGTCGCAAATTCCCACTTCGCCACGGCGCCGTGAGACGCTTTGATCGCCGTTCGGCCATTTCTCACGTCCAGATTGCCTGGCAGACTTTCCGTGTTGATCTCAATCGAGCTTTCACGGAACGGCGTCAGCGCAGGAATAATCGCCTGACCCCATTTATCGGTCCATACTGCACCGCGTGAGGTGTCTAACTCGATGCCGGCCACCGGTTTATCCAGTCTGGCAATGGCATAGGTATCGGTAACCCGATAAGGCGAGAAGGTCACCCCGTCGCTGTGGGCGACAATGCCACCGCTTAACGCTGCAGAGTAGTTGGTGTTGTTGTCGTTATCGCCACCTGCCGCCAGCGCCAGGTTGGTGTAATGCAGATTACTGTTCAGCGAGCTATCCCAGCTGGTGGTGTTCTCGTCATGATCCTGCGTCACGCCTACCGTGTACTGGTTTTCGGTATTAAGTGACCCCATCGCGCGCGTGCCGTAGGAGCTCTTACCTTCACTCTCGCGATACCAGGAGCTGGTCGTCACCCCGGACCGCCCCAGCGGGATCGACACGTTCACGTAAAACTGATCGTTGTCGCTGCTGTCGTTCCGGCTAACGTCCGACTCCCAGTTCACGCTCACGTTGAAATACTTAAAGGTCTGCGACCACGAGGTGATAAACCGGCGGCTGTCATACTCGCTGTCCCAGCTCTCATTGCGGTAATAGCTTAGAGAGAAGCGGCCGAGCGTCGCGTTTGACCAGTTGATGCCGACGTTAGAGTCGTATTTGGTTTGCGACATATCATCATCGTCGCCGTAGAGTTCCTGCATCTCCCGATAATCCGGCGTGCCGTAGCTGCCGCCCAGCGAAATGCCGATGCCGTACGGCAGGGCATAGCCCAGATCCAGCGTCGTTTTGTTGCCATCGGTTTGCGTCTGGTTGTCAATTGACGCCAGAAAACCCAACGAGGCATACAGGTTCTGCATGGGTACGGTATCCAGGTTGCCGGAGAAGCCATAATAGTGGTTATCCGCCATGACCATACCGGCCAGGAAATTCATGCGCTTGTTGATAGACCAGCCGTTGTTGGCAGAAACCACCCACGGGTTTTCAAAGCGCGAGTCCATGTCTTCAACGCGACCCACAGCCAGCGTAAAGCCCGGGGCGCGTCCCACGTGGTTGCTGCGAAATGTGCTCGCCGAGACGGTAAACCGGTTTTCACTGCCGTCTGTCTCGGTCACGGTGACGTTCAGGTCGGTATTAAGATTAGCCAGCGGCACATCATCTAAGTTAAACGGCCCGGCGGGAACCAACGTAGAGTAGATGAGCTGTCCGCCCTGGCGGATATCGACGCGCGCCTGCGGATTACGGGCAATACCGCTGACTTCGACGCCTGTACCCGCCTGGGAAGCGAGTGCGGTATCCGGCATCATCTGGACCCCGTAAATACTCGGGATACTGAAGCGGCTGTTGGCGACGTTAATCTGGCCGCCCTGCACCATGATGCCGTAATCGGTAAAGGTACGTTGGGCATAGGTGTAGAGAGACTCGACGTCAAAACCCTGATCGCTGCCGTCGCTAATAAACTGCGTGCTGCGTACAATCCAGTCGCCGGCGTTAAAGCCCATTTCAAAGGTCGACTGAAAACGGTCGGCGTTGTCACCATCATATTGATTATGGGTGCCGAACATGGAGTAATTCAGCATGGCTGCACGTCCGCCGCTTACCTCTGCGAACTGGCGGCCGTAATCAGGATCCACCGCTTCCGGCGGAACGACCACCGATATTTCTTCAATATCGGGTGACGTCTGAATCGTTGACCCGGACCAGTATTGATGAATCTTCGGGCAGGCCCCTCTTTTTATCTGTTTAATCAGACCTGCGTTTTCCAGAAAATCTTTATCAATACAGGGCGTTCCTTCTTCATCAAATTTCACAGGCATAATATTGCGCGGCTTACCGTTAATATTAACCGTCACATTATGGTAGCCAGGGGTAAAACGGGGAGCAAGGGAATAGTAATCCGCAATGGCCGGATCAAGGCCATTGTTTTTTAAAGCTTCACCATCAAATATGGCTCGCGCCAGCTCCAGAGAGTCATTTGCCGTAGAGGAAATTCCAGCCCGAATATTAAATGCCAGCGCGCTAAGGCAAAACACGAGCATTCCCTTTTTACAGGAACCGTTTAACATAACTACTCCATGTACCGTTAAGTAATTTTATTGCTTAAGGTCGGCAATATAACTGCTCGCCTTATAGCCATAGCGCGTTGCTGGATAGATTTCGATTTGTTTTTCGGATGCTGATATATTGGTTGGTGCGCTGGCCGTCATTTTTTCGCCCGGAAGGATATAAGACTTACCCAGTTTGGCAACCGTTCCTGACGCCATTAATTTTACCTTTGGCTCCATCCGGACGATATAAGGCGTAGTGTTCTCCACCGTGACGTTGCCATTTTTAATTTGCCAGGTAAGTGCCTTCCAGGGTTCAATATTTACCGCCAGGCCGGCCGGGTGAATAATGACGGGAAGGTTCTGGCTAAATACCACTTTGACCTTGTTTTTTTCACGCTGCGGGATGGCGGTAAAAATGACGCGCTTGAAATGCTCCACTTTCAGCGGCTCGGCGCTGCTTTTCAGCACAAAGCGTACGCGCTGGGTTTTACCCGCATCTACGCGCACAACCGGCTGCGTGGCAATCAGGCCAGGTTTTGGGTCATCCGGGAGATCGATAATTTTGGTGTACAGCAGCTGTGCGTCAGCATCGGTGTTTTTGACATCCATGCTGGCTCCCTGCTCGTCTTCATTGACAATAAGCAGCGAGGTATCCGGCACCATTCCCGCAGCCATACCGTTAAATGAGGCCAGCAGGCAGGCACAGATCAGCGTTCTCTTTAAAAGCAGCATAATATTAGTCCATTAATATTGATAAATGACACCCCACCGGAGTGAGGTGTCAGGTATTTCATGACGCGCGGGGGCGATTACAGGTAAACCAGCTCAACGTTGGTTAAGCCGTCCAGCGTGACTTCATCCGTGATATTTAAATCGTCTGTTGGGTTAATCATCGCGGCAACACCCACGTTAAAGTTAACCTTGGTTTGTGCGACAGGCGTGCCGCCCAAAGTGTCACTGAAGGAATATAATTCGCTTTTGTCTGTGTTAACTTTTAAATAGCGCTCTCCGCCTGTTGTTGCCCAGGTTGCTCCGTTATCGCGCGAAGCGGTAGGATACAGTTCATCGCCAGCGTCATTCGTGACAGCGCCTTTCGTCATCTGAATCGCTAATGAATAGGCACCAATTTTCTTATCATTGTACATACCCAGCCCTGCGGTTTGGTACGCCTGTCGCCCAAATTCCGTATCAATAAAATATGTCGGCAAAGCTTGAGTGGGTCCTGAATCTGCATGGGCATCATTAAACGTTACTGCAACGCGGGTGGCCTCATCGCAGGTAATGGAGATAGGAATAATTTTAACATCCGCCAATGGTGTAGCCGACGTGGCATTCAGTGAAGACACTCTTATCGTGCCATAATCGGCGATACCACCACCGCTAATAAATGCAGGCGTACAGGAAGCGGGAACGATTTTACCGGTCACCTGAATATCAACACTTGAAGCGGCCATAGCAGAGGACGCCACGACAGCCAGCGCGGACGCCAGCATTCCTTTTTTGAACATCGCGTTCATTTAATTTCCTTATAAAAGTGAAATACAAAATATGCCAAATAATTAATATTTGGCCTGATGGGTTACAACTAAACATTATTTTAGAAAGTAGCATTACAGATAGGTCAGATCAATAACCCTAAAATCTTTTAGGATTAGCACCTGAGGAATTCCTTAATTCTCAAGATCAACAATAATTATTTTGTATGCAAAACTCAAAACACCGGCTTATAGCCGTCAAAAACATTCACCAAAAAAATGTTGAAAATTAACTGGCCAGACCATTTATTTAAATTATTTATAGGATTGTTGTTTTTTAAACAAACGTAACATAAGAAACCGGATTCTTACTTTTTTATTTTGTTTATCAGGATTATCCTGGAGGACATAACTGTTTTGGGAGGAGACGGACGGAAGTAAAGCAGAGGGGAGCAGAAGAACAACCTGTCCCTGCTCCGAAGAGCGAGGGACAGTGGCTACACGACTTATTTGGTCAGTTCAGCAGTCATGTGTACGCGGTTACCTGAGAACGCCTGGGTAATTTTGTACGATGACGCACCCGCTTCCTGAGCCTGAGCCGCGATTTTAGCTTCTGCACCATCAATGGTTGATGCGGTTGCGGTTACGGTCTGCGCAGCGAAAGAACCGAAAGAAGTAGCCAGAGCGATTACAGCGACAAAAGTTTTGATGCTATTCATGTGTTTTAACCCTTTCATTAAGTTGTTTAGGTAAGGCACCGTGCCTTGATGAGATAAATACTAGACCTCATCACGAACAACTAAAAGCGGAAGGATTTGCTAATATCATTCAAAATTATTGATTAACGATTAATCGCTGTGGATGGGTATAAATGGTTGCCCTTCCCGGCTTGCAGAAGCCCACCAGCGTCAGGTTGCAGCGCTCCGCCACCTCCACCGCCAGCGTCGTTGCGGCTGAGACCGCAAACAGAATTTCCACACCGCACATCGCGGATTTTTGCACCATCTCATAGCTGGCGCGGCTGGAAACGAGTGCCGCCCCCTGCTTCCAGACGTCACTTTCACGCGCCCGGCGACCGAGCAGCTTATCCAGCGCCACGTGGCGGCCAACGTCCTCATGCCCCCCGGCAATATCCCCCGACGGCATCACCCATGCCGCCGCGTGCGTGCAGCCGCTCAGCTGGCCGATGGGCTGTACATCGTTCAGGTGCTCGAGCGCAGGGTCGAGGTGAGCCAGATTAAAGGTCTGAGTAAACGGCAGTGGTGCAACGGGTTTGCCAATATCATTGAGCTGCTCAACGCCACAGACGCCGCAACCGGTACGCCCGGCCAGCGCGCGGCGGCGCTCTTTCAGCCCCATAAAGCGGCGGCTGGAGAGTTCGATTTGCACTTCAAGGCCGTTGCAGGCCTGCACCACGTCCATGCCGTAGATCTCCTGCGGATGGTCAATGATGCCTTCCGAGAGGGAAAAACCGATGGCGAACAGCTCAAGATCTTTCGGCGAAGCCATCATCACCACGTGCGAGATGCCGTTGTAAACGAGCGCCACGGGCACTTCTTCCGCCAGAAAATCCGGCGTGGCATGGGTGATGTGGGGCGGTCTGTGTACCGACAATTCCACAATGCCCGCAGGCAGAGGTGACGAGTGGGGAGCACGGTTTTGTTTAGACACAGCGGTATTCCTGAACAACCACGGAGGTGAGCCTGCTATTGCAGCATAATCCACAGGCTTTACGCATAGTATGGATCAACTTTTCAACAATCATTTTCCTACTCATTTAGAAGCGGTGCAACCCGACACCCGCTACACCCCTTTAACAAGCAGAGCTGTTAATGTGATCGGTATCACACTTTATAATCAACATGGTGATAATACGTTCACTTTGTATTAACGCCATTAGAACAGCTGTACCGACATTGTGGTATTCTGATGATATCCCTCGTGGAATTGAGGGATTAACGCAAATTTTTCTCCTTTGCGGTCATTCTTCAACCGCGAAGTCAAAACACCATATGTAAGCAATGTCGAAACAAGGAGTGACCCATGCAGGTCAGCAGAAGGCAGTTCTTTAAGATCTGCGCTGGCGGTATGGCAGGCACCACGGCAGCGGCACTGGGCTTTGCGCCCGGCGTAGCGCTGGCGGAAACGCGGCAGTATAAACTGCTGCGCACCCGTGAAACCCGTAATACCTGTACGTACTGCTCTGTCGGTTGCGGGCTGTTAATGTATAGCCTCGGCGACGGTGCTAAAAACGCCAAAGCGTCTATTTTCCATATCGAAGGTGACCCGGATCATCCGGTCAACCGCGGCGCATTGTGCCCGAAAGGGGCCGGTCTGGTGGACTTTATCCACTCCGAAAGCCGCCTCAAATTCCCTGAGTATCGCGCGCCTGGTTCCGACAAATGGCAGCAAATCAGCTGGGAAGAGGCGTTTGATCGCATCGCAAAACACATTAAAGAAGACCGCGATGCCAACTTTGTTGAGAAGAATGCCGACGGCGTTACGGTCAACCGCTGGCTCTCCACCGGGATGCTGTGTGCCTCTGCTTCCAGCAACGAAACCGGTTATTTAACCCAGAAATTTACGCGCGCACTCGGTATGCTCGCGGTCGACAACCAGGCGCGTGTCTGACACGGACCAACGGTAGCAAGTCTTGCTCCAACATTTGGTCGCGGTGCGATGACCAACCACTGGGTCGACATCAAGAACGCCAACCTCATTGTGGTGATGGGCGGTAACGCCGCTGAAGCGCACCCTGTCGGGTTCCGCTGGGCGATGGAAGCCAAAATCCACAACGGTGCGAAACTGATTGTGATCGATCCCCGCTTTACGCGTACTGCGTCAGTGGCGGATTTCTACACCCCTATTCGTTCAGGTACTGACATCACTTTCCTGTCAGGCGTATTGCTGTACCTGATTACCAACGAAAAATATAACCGCGAATACACCGAAGCCTATACCAACGCCAGCCTGATCGTGCGTGAGGATTACCACTTCGAAGATGGCCTGTTCAGCGGTTACGACGCCGAAAAACGCAAATACGATAAAACCAGCTGGAACTACGAGCTGGATGAGAAAGGCTTTGCTAAGCGCGATACCACTCTGCAACACCCGCGCTGCGTGTGGAACCTGCTGAAAGAGCACGTATCCCGCTACACGCCGGAGGTTGTCGAAAACATCTGCGGTACGCCGAAGGCAGACTTCCTGAAGGTGTGCGAGCTTATCGCCGAAACCAGCGCGAAAGACAAAACCGCGTCGTTCCTGTACGCCCTCGGCTGGACGCAGCACTCCATCGGCGCGCAGAACATCCGTACCATGGCGATGGTTCAGCTCCTGCTCGGTAACATGGGGATGGCAGGCGGCGGCGTGAACGCCCTGCGCGGTCACTCCAACATTCAGGGTCTGACCGACCTCGGCCTGCTGTCTCAGAGCCTGCCGGGTTACATGAACCTGCCAAACGAGAAACAGACCGACCTGCAAACCTACCTGACGGCCAGCACGCCTAAACCGCTGCTCGAAGGCCAGGTAAACTACTGGGGCAACTATCCGAAGTTCTTCGTCTCAATGATGAAAGCCTTCTTCGGCGACAAAGCGACGGCTGAAAACAGCTGGGGCTTTGACTGGCTGCCGAAATGGGACAAAGGTTACGACGTTCTGCAGTATTTCGAGATGATGCACCAGGGCAAAGTGAACGGCTATTTGTGCCAGGGCTTTAACCCGGTTGCCTCGTTCCCGAACAAGAACAAGGTTGTTGAGTCCCTGTCGAAGCTGAAGTTCCTGGTGACGATTGACCCGCTCAATACCGAGACTTCAACCTTCTGGCAGAACCACGGTGAATCGAACGACGTCGATCCATCGAAGATTCAGACCGAAGTGTTCCGTCTGCCGTCGACCTGCTTCGCGGAAGAGAACGGGTCTATCGTCAACTCCGGACGCTGGCTGCAGTGGCACTGGAAAGGCGCGGACGCCCCGGGCATCGCCATGAACGACGGCGAGATCCTGGCCGGTATCTTCTTGCGCCTGCGTAAGATGTATGCGGAAGAAGGCGGCGCGAACCCGGAACCGGTGCTGAACATGACCTGGAACTACTCGACGCCGGAAAACCCAGCGCCGGAAGAAGTGGCGATGGAGAGCAACGGTAAGGCGCTGGCGGACGTTATCGACCCGGCCACCGGCACCGTACTGGCAAAGAAAGGCGATCAGCTCAGCACCTTCGCGCACCTGCGCGATGACGGTACCACGTCAAGCGGCTGCTGGATCTTTGCCGGTAGCTGGACGCCGAAGGGCAACCAGATGGCCAACCGCGATAACGCCGACCCGTCGGGCCTCGGCAATACGCTGGGCTGGGCATGGGCGTGGCCGCTCAACCGCCGCATCCTCTATAACCGCGCGTCCGCTGACCCGCAGGGCAACCCGTGGGATCCGAAGCGTCAGCTTCTGAAGTGGGACGGCGCGAAATGGGGCGGCGTGGATATTCCGGACTACAGCACTGCCGCACCGGGCAGCGACGTTGGGCCGTTTATCATGCAGCCTGAAGGGATGGGACGCCTGTTTGCTATCGATAAGATGGCGGAAGGTCCATTCCCGGAACACTACGAGCCGTTTGAGACGCCGCTGGGCACCAACCCGCTGCACCCGAACGTGGTCTCTAACCCGGCAGCCCGTATCTTTAAGGGCGATTTCGACGCGCTGGGTAAAAAGGACAAGTTCCCGTACGTGGGCACCACCTACCGTCTGACCGAGCACTTCCACTACTGGACCAAGCACGCGCTGCTTAACGCCATCGCGCAGCCGGAACAGTTCGTGGAGATCGGCGAGAAGCTGGCGGGCAAGCTCGGCATTGCCCATGGCGATACCGTGAAGGTCTCTTCTAACCGCGGCTATATCAAAGCCAAGGCGGTGGTGACCAAGCGTATCCGCACGCTGAACGTTCACGGACAGCAGGTGGATACCATCGGCATCCCAATTCACTGGGGTTACGAGGGCGTGGCGAAGAAAGGGTTCATTGCGAACACCCTGACGCCGTTCGTCGGCGATGCGAACACGCAGACGCCGGAGTTTAAGGCCTTCCTCGTGAACGTGGAAAAGGTGTAACGGAGACGACTTATGGCTTATCAATCTCAAGACATTATCCGTCGTTCCGCGACTAACGGTTTCACGCCCGCGCCTCAGGCGCGGGACCACCAGCAGGAAGTGGCGAAGCTTATCGACGTGACCACCTGTATCGGCTGCAAAGCCTGTCAGGTGGCGTGTTCTGAGTGGAACGACCTGCGTGACGAAGTGGGTCACAACGTCGGGGTGTATGACAACCCGGCGGACCTGACCGCCAAGTCCTGGACGGTGATGCGTTTCTCGGAAGTGGAGCAGAACGACAAACTGGAATGGCTTATCCGCAAAGACGGCTGTATGCACTGTGCGGATCCGGGCTGCCTGAAGGCATGTCCGTCAGAAGGGGCTATCATTCAGTATGCCAACGGCATCGTCGACTTCCAGTCCGAACAGTGCATCGGCTGCGGCTACTGCATCGCGGGCTGTCCGTTCGACGTACCGCGCCTGAACCCTGAAGACAACCGCGTCTACAAATGCACGCTGTGCGTTGACCGCGTCACCGTCGGCCAGGAGCCAGCGTGCGTGAAGACCTGCCCAACCGGCGCTATCCACTTTGGCTCCAAAGAGGATATGAAAACGCTGGCAGCAGAGCGTGTGGGCGAGCTGAAAACCCGTGGTTACGACAACGCAGGCCTGTACGATCCGGCCGGGGTTGGCGGTACGCACGTGATGTACGTGCTGCACCACGCCGACAAGCCGAATCTGTACCACGGCCTGCCGGAGAACCCGGAAATCAGCGCCACCGTGAAGTTCTGGAAAGGCATCTGGAAACCGCTGGCAGCGGTCGGTTTTGCTGCCACCTTCGCAGCGAGCATCTTCCACTACGTCGGCGTTGGTCCGAACCGCGCGGAAGAGGAAGACGACAACCTGCATGAAGAGAAAGACGAGGTGCGCAAATGAGAAAACGTGACACCATCGTGCGCTACACCGCGCCGGAACGCATCAACCACTGGGTCACCGCCTTCTGCTTCATGCTGGCGGCGATAAGCGGGCTGGGGTTCTTCTTCCCGTCCTTCAACTGGCTGATGCAGATCATGGGGACACCACAGCTGGCGCGTATACTGCACCCGTTTGTGGGCGTCATCATGTTCGCGTCGTTCATCATCATGTTTTTCCGCTACTGGCACCATAACCTAATCAATCGGGATGATATCTTTTGGGCGAAGAATATTCGTAAGATCGTCGTCAACGAGGAAGTGGGTGATACCGGGCGTTATAACTTCGGCCAGAAATGCGTATTCTGGGCGGCGATTATCTTCCTGGTCCTGTTGCTGGTGAGCGGCGTGATCATCTGGCGTCCGTACTTTGCGCCTGCTTTCTCAATCCCGGTGATCCGATTCGCGCTGATGCTGCATTCATTTGCCGCAGTGGCGTTAATTGTGGTTATCATGGTGCATATCTACGCCGCCCTCTGGGTGAAAGGCACCATTACCGCGATGGTGGAAGGATGGGTAACCAGTACGTGGGCGAAGAAACATCACCCGCGCTGGTACCGTGAAGTCCGCCAGAAACAGGAAAAGTCATCTGAATGAGTATTCGCATAATCCCGCAAGATGAGCTGGGGTCGAGCGAGAAACGCACGGCGGATTATATTCCGCCGTTGTTATTCCCCAGACTCAAGAACCTCTACAACCGCCGCGCAGAGCGTCTGCGCGAGCTGGCAGAGAACAACCCGCTGGGTGATTTTCTGCGCTTTGCCGCGCTGGTTGCCCACGCGCAGGAAGTGGTGCTGTATGACCACCCGCTGCAAATGGATCTGACCGCACGCATCAAAGAAGCCAACGCGCAGGGCAAGCCGCCGCTGGACATTCACGTCCTGCCGCGCGACAAGCACTGGCAAAAGCTGCTGCATTCGCTGATTGCCGAGCTGAAGCCGGAGATGAGCGGCACCGCGCTGGCGGTCATTGAGAATCTGGAAAAAGCGTCCGAACTGGAGCTGGAAGAGATGGCGAGCGCGCTGTTTGCTTCCGACTTCTCGCTGGTCAGCAGCGATAAAGCACCGTTCATTTGGGCTGCGCTGTCGCTCTACTGGGCGCAAATGGCAAGCCTGATCCCGGGTAAAGCCCGCGCCGAATACGGCGAAGCGCGTCAGTTCTGCCCGGTCTGCGGCTCCATGCCGGTATCGAGCATGGTGCAAATCGGCACCACTCAGGGGCTGCGCTACCTGCACTGCAACCTGTGTGAAACCGAGTGGCACGTGGTGCGCATCAAGTGCAGCAACTGCGAGCAGACGCGCGATCTGAACTACTGGTCGCTGGAAAATGAAGAAGCGGCGGTGAAAGCCGAAAGCTGCGGCGACTGCGGGACCTACCTGAAGATTCTGTATCAGGAAAAAGACCCGAAAGTTGAAGCGGTCGCTGACGATCTCGCCTCGCTGATTCTGGACGCGAAAATGGAGCAGGAGGGCTTTGCCCGCAGCTCGATCAACCCGTTCCTGTTCCCGGGTGAAGGGGAGTAATCTCCTGTGAGAGTGCCGGGCGGCGCGAGCTTGCCCGGCCTACAGTTGATAAGGTAAAACCACCCCGGCGATGCCCTGAAAGTCTTTGGTGTTCCGGGTGATTAACGGGCAATTTCTGCTTTGGGCAGTCGCTAAAATAATGGCATCCGGAAGTTTCATGCCATG
Source organism: Enterobacter sp. EGD-HP1 (assembly GCF_000733275.2). Taxonomy (NCBI): domain Bacteria; kingdom Pseudomonadati; phylum Pseudomonadota; class Gammaproteobacteria; order Enterobacterales; family Enterobacteriaceae; genus Enterobacter; species Enterobacter sp. EGD-HP1. Next base: position 32,836 of record NZ_AVOP01000007.1, on the reverse strand, counting down.
CTTCTCGCGGAGCACTACGCTTCTTTCCGCTATCTCTCGGGTTACATCAATAATCTCAAAAGCGCCCATTACCGCCGCTGTTTTCGCTTCATGACCATGCTTACGTGCCCCGACCATGACTTCCATCCATGTGATTAGACTGATCGCTCGGTGCGATGCTGCGCTTTCGATTGTATTTGCTGCCTCGACGCGATTATTGAAAAGGTCGATCAGAATGTTGGTATCAAACACCGCCATGTGTTCCATACCTACCACTCCTCACGCAGCTTACGTTCATACTCAAGCCCGTCCTCTTTTCTGTCTCCCCACAGACCAAGCGCATTTCGGATAACAGAAGAACTCTGCTGGTCGAGATATTGCTCAATTGCTTCACGCAGTAATTCGGCACGAGGTTGGTTACGCAGCTGCTTCAGATTATCCAGTCGTTGAATTACGTCATCAGACAAATCGATCAGAATTCTGCCCATATCAAGATCCGCGAAAAGACTCATATATCACCTTAGTATATCACCATTGTCTATTTTTAAGGCAACATACGCTTTCATTCAGAAGGGTTAAAGCCCGTAGCTATAGTTTTCCTGCTATTTGCGAAGCGCTTTCCAGATTTTTAGTCCTCGACAATTTTCTTATTTTCTTTTGAATTAAACCAGGTTATAAAACTGTATATCCATACAGTTAAAGGGAATTTTCATGGCACTGGAACAGGGTATTGCGCAGCTGGTTCAGGGATTTATCGCTGCAGGCCGGCCTTCGTCACGTCGACAGCCCATTGAGGTACGACGAGCAGGGTACATTGCCAGCACGGGGCTTGCCGGGAAGACAGAAACGCGCGTTCAGGTGGAGACGCTAGTGCTTGAGGGCCTTACCATTCGGATATTTGCACCTCTTAATGCCCCTGAAATATTGCCTGCTGCCATCTACTATCACGGCGGATGTTTTATCAGCGGCGGCTTTGAAACCCATGACAACCAACTCCGTCAGTTAGCCTGCTACGGCAATTGCCGGGTGATCGCGATTCAGTACAGGTTGGCACCAGAGCATACCTTCCCCGCCGCACATGACGATGCAGAAAGACGTGCGAATCTGGTCTGGCAGTATGCAGACGAATTAGGCGTGGATAAGAACCGGCTCACCCTCTGTGGGGACAGCGCAGGAGGGCATCTGGCGCTGGTAACGGCGCTGCGACTTAAGGTTAAAAAGCTGTGGCAACCTGTACAGCTTATTCTTATCTATCCCATGCTCGATGCCACGGCCAGTTTTGAAAGCTATGCCCTTAATGGCACGGATTATATTATCACCCGCGATACCCTGCTCAGCGGGTATGAAATGTATCTCGCAGAGACTGACCGCCAGCATCCGGAAGCCAGCCCACTGTGGCGGGATGATTTTAACGGTCTTCCGCCAGTGCACATTATTACCGCAGAGTACGATCCGCTATGCGATGAGGGAGAAATGTTGTATCAGCATCTGACTGAGCAGGGTGTGAAGTGTACCGCTCAGCGCTGGCTGGGCGTCATCCATGGCTTCTTTCAGCTTGGCGGGGTTAGCCAGTCAGCACGAGACGTTATACGGGACATCGCCTGGCGGATTCACTCCGCCCAGCGATAACAACGGAGGGATTATTCCTCCTCGTTACCGCCCTCTTCATACGCGCCAAAGGGCTTCGCCGGAAGAACGATATAGGTACCTTCAAACACCGCGCCCGGCGTTTTATCGCCAAACAGCTCTACCTGCATTTGTACGCGAGCTTTGCGACCGCGTGCCAGACGGTCAAGATCGCCGCCCAGCGAACCCAGATCGGCCACGGCGCTCGGCTTGCCGCTGATCGGCGCACTGTAGCGGATATGGGCATCGGCCAGAATGATGGTGCCGCCGAGATGACGCTCGCGCAGCATCAGCCAGATCAGTCCCCAGCCGGTGAGCGTGGCGAGTGAAAACAGGCTGCCGGCAAACAGAGTATGGTGCGGGTTCTGATTGCCGGTTTCCGGCATGGTGGTAATGAATTTCTGCCCTGTGTACTGCTGAATGCGAACGCCCATTTTTTCGCTGAGCGGAATATGCTGATACCAGGCCTGCTGGAGTTGCCCGCACCAGTCGGCGCGATGCAGTATGTCATCCAGCGTGGCGATGGGTTTGATCATCAAAAAGTGACGAATCGGCGTGGTTTGCGGGGCGGTAATTTCCCCCTGATTCACAAAGCCGAGCTTAGCAAAGAACTCGACGGCGTCTTCACGGGCGCTACAGGTGACGCGCTTCACCCCTTCCTGACGGGCGACGGATTCCAGCGTCATGGCCATCAGGGTGCCGAGCCCTTTGTCCTGCACGGAGGGATGAACGGCCATAAAGCGAATAGACGCTTCGTTGTCGGCGTTGATATACAGACGCCCCACGGCGACGAGATTACCCTCTTCATCAACCACCATCTGGTGGTGCGCCATTGCGTCCCAGGCGTCGCGTTCAGATCCTTTCGGCTGATGCAGTGGCTTGCGTAGCATTTCCCAGCGGAACTGGTAATAAGCATCTAACTCTTCTTCCGTTTGCGGTACTCGAAGGTGATACATAGCTGTACTCTCTCTTGTTACCCGCGGCCACGCCGCCAGTTGGCTCATACCTGGAGCCAGAATGTGACGGGGCCATCGTTCACCAGCGAAACCTGCATATCTGCAGCGAATCGTCCGGTTTGCGTATTCATTTCCTGCTGGCGACAACGCTCAACAAAGTACTCGTAAAGTGCTTCTGCACGATCCGGCGCGGCGCCTTTAGAGAAACTCGGGCGCATGCCGCGCTCGGTATCCGCTGCCAGCGTAAACTGGGAAACCACCAGCACGCTGCCGCCCGCCTGCTGGACGTTCAGGTTCATTTTACCTTCCGCATCGCTGAAAATACGGTAGCCCAGCACGCGCTCACACAAGCGGTTGGCTTTTTGTTCGTCGTCATCCTTTTCGACACCTAACAACACCAAAAGTCCTGGGCCAATTTCACCCGTCACCTCTCCCTCCACGGTGACGCTGGCACGGGTTACGCGCTGTATCAATGCAATCATGGTTGGTCTGCTTCTTGTTGTTTTTCAGCTGCTGCTGCTTTTTTAAGTTCGCGGTATACACCGAGAGTGACAGTTATTTCAGCCCCAAGCAAGACGATACACCAGGTCCAGTAGACCCAGACAAACAAAATGGGGATCACCGCCAGCACGCCGTAAATCAGCTGATAGGACGGGAACATGGTGATGTAGAGGGCAAACCCTTTTTTGCCCAGCTCAAAGAGCAACGCCGCCACCAGCGCCCCCACGACCGCATCGCGGTTAGGCACGCGCGTGGTTGGTACGACGCTATAGAGCAGCCAGAACGAGAGCCACGACAGGATCAATGGAAAAATGCGAAGCCCATTATCAATAACGCCGTTTAAATCACTCGCCCAGCGCAGGGAAAGAAGGTAAGAACTGATTGCCAGGCTCGCCCCGGCCAGCAACGGCCCCAGCGTAAGAATCATCCAGTACACGGCAAAGGAATAGACCTTTGGTCGTGCCTTTTTACTCCGCCAGATGGTGTTCAGCGCGTTATCAATGGCGTACATCAACAACAGCGCAGTGACGATAAGACCGCATGCCCCCACAGCCGTCATCTTGCTGGAGTTGGCGACAAACTGCTCAATGTAGTTCTGGATGACATCCCCGGTTGCAGGGATAAAATTCGCGAAGACAAAATGGCGAAGCTGCAGGCTAACGTCCGCAAACATTGGAAAAGCGGAAAACAGGGCAAAGATAACGGCCACCAGCGGCACTAATGAGAGCAACGACACGTAGGCGAGGTTACCCGCCAGCGTGGTCATGTTGTCCTCATCAATGCGGTGCCAGAGCAGCTTCAGCCAGGCCCTCAGCGGACGAGTATGATGCGTGGCTTTTTGATGAACGGTTTTTAACATAGCTGCTTCGCAAAGTAGTTTGGTATCGTCTCTTTTCCGGTCACCAGAATTGACGTGATACCCAACTGGTTAGCTCCCTCTATATTATCGGCGTTGTCGTCGAAAAAGACCGCATCGGCCGCGGTGAATCCCTCTGACTGCAGAACAGCCTGATAAATTCGCGCTTCAGGCTTACGCATCCCCATCTCCTGCGAAAGGTAGATCTTATCGGCCGCCGCCTTAACTTCAGGGTATTCCTCAGGCCAGAACGTGGTGTGCAGACGGTTGGTATTTGACAACACAACGACCCGATGCCCCTGCTCGCGCAGTTTGTGCATAATGTCGATCGCTTCAGGCCTGATGGCGACAAATACTGCCTGCCAGCCGTGTGAAAACTGCTCATAGCTTAGCGGTAGATCCATCTCCTGACAGAAACGTTCAGCAAACTCCTCATCGCCGATCTCGCCGCGTTCATGCTGATGGAAGGTCTCCCCCATAGTGAAATTCTGTTTCAATGTCGCCAGCGGAACGCGGCTAAAGTCGCTCCATGCACCCAGCACGCGATTAAAATCGATATCGACGATTACGTTTCCTAAATCAAAGATATAAAGCATGTTTATCTCCTGCTCGCCGTGGAAAAATAACTGTAGCGGGAAAGAGAAGGTTTGGCTATGCGCCAGATTCAGCTTAAAGAAAGGAATGGCCCGGACGTGAATACCGGGCCAGAAGAGGCGTTAACCTGCCTGCTGTTCATCGGTTGAAATCACTTCAACAATTTCAACTTTGCTGGATTTGAGATGATTTTGCAGCGCCGAACCGGGCAGTTCGTCGGTGAAGAGCGCCGTCGCCTGCGCAACATTGCCAATTTCCACCGCCGCAGACGCCTGATATTTCGTATGATCGGCCGCTAACAGAATGTGGCGAGAGTGGGCCATCATGGTTTTCACCACGCTGGCTTCATTGACGTCAAATTCCATCATCGCACCGTCGTGTTCGATCGCCCCGACGCTGGTGACCAGGTAATCCGCACGGAATCCCGATACGAACGCCGTGGCCGCCGGGCCGATAATGCCGCCGTTATGTGGACGCAGCGTGCCGCCCGGCACCATGACTTCAAAGCGCGGATTCTTATACAGAATATGCGCCACCCGCAGGCTGTTGGTGATGATGCGCAGATGATTATGGTTAAGCAACGCCCGGGCAACATGCTCCACGGTCGTCCCGATGGTGATAAAGATAGTTGAGCCATCGGGAATATAGTCCGCAATCGCCTCAGCAATTGCCCGCTTCTCTTCGGTAAGCGAGACTTCGCGCTGCTCGAATGCCGTGTTCACCACGCTGGATGCCCTGCCCGCGCCGCCGTGATGACGCGTGATTAGCCCCTGCTCGCTGAGCTTGCGGATATCCCGGCGCACCGTTTGCGTGGAGACATCCAGCAGCTGTGCCAGTTCATCAATGTTCATATAGCCGCGATCGGCAATCAACGTCAGCAGCTGATCGTGACGCGGGTTGCCGGTCAGTTCGGTAAGGCTCATGGGCTGTCCTCTGAAAACCATCACGCCCCGCATTTTATACAAAAAGTGACAAAAAAGAGCGGGTTTGATCACAGTCGGGTATACCCGCACGCCCGCCGGGCCTTGTGCATTTCAGGGCTGCGACGGCGCTGGCAAAACGCACGGCATCTGCGGCGGGCAATTTCTGCCCCAGGCTGACCGCCAGCGCGCCGTGGAACACGTCGCCCGCCCCGGTGGTATCAATAACGTTCACCTCAAAGCCGGGCTGATGGCACATCATGTCATTTTCCAGCCAGAAGCAGCCGTCTCGCCCCTGCGTGACGTAAACATGTCCATTTGTGAGCGTTTGTGCTTTTTTCAGCGCGTCTTCGCTTTCCTCCCGCTGCGTTAAGCGCCGAAGTCCCGGTGCGGAGAAGGCCGCGTGATCGCTTAAGGCAACCAGATCCGCAATGTCCTGCGGGGTGACATCCGCATCAAGAAGGGTCGGCACACCCTGCTGACGGGCAAGGGTAAACGCCTGCTTTGCGCCGTCATGCCAGCGCACGTCCGCTAACACGATATCCCATTGCGAGAAGTCGATTTCACGCAGCCAGTCTGCCGCGGCAGGGAGATCGGGGCTGGGATAGTTCGCAATCACGCGCTCCCCGCTGCCGTCAACCAGCACCGCAGACTGTGACGAACGCGCATCTTTAACCACGCGCGTGTAGCGGGTATTCACCCCCAGGGACTCCAGCTCCGCCAGCAGCCGTCTGCCGGTATCGTCGTCCCCCACCCGACCAATAAAATCCACTTCCGCGCCCAGCTTTGCCGCCGCCACGGCCGCCGTTGCCGCCGGACCGCCGCCCACTTCCGTATAGTCTTTTGCGACATATTTCCCACCTTCTTTAGGTAAATCATCGAGATACCAGATGCGATCCAGCACGGTTATGCCGACACAAACGATGCGAGTCATGGTGATTCCTTCTGCAATTTCTGATGCTTTCATTTTAATTTCATCAAATGTTTAAAAAGTGACCCGTGTCAATTTTTTGACTATAAATTACAAATACGATCAAAAACAGACAACACAAACGCGCAGAAATTGACACGATGTGACAGGAGAGAGGCATGTCAGCAATCGCATTTATCGGATTAGGACAGATGGGCGCGCCAATGGCGACGAATCTGTTGAAGCAAGGCCACCAGCTTAACGTTTTTGACGTGAACCCGCAGGCGGTTCAGGCGCTGGTGGAGAACGGCGCACGAGCGGCGGCAACACCCGAGCAGGCCGCAACGGCTGCTGAATTCGTGATTACCATGCTGCCAAACGGCGACCTGGTGCGCAGCGTGCTGTTCGGCAAGCACGGCGTATGCGAAGGGTTATCCCGCGACGCGCTGGTCATTGATATGTCCACCATTCACCCGCTGCAAACCGACGCGCTGATCCGCGACATGGCTGAACGCGGCTTCAGCCTGATGGACGTGCCCGTCGGACGCACCTCTGACCATGCCGTCGCCGGGACGCTGCTCCTGTTGGCTGGCGGCACGGCGCAGCAGGTTGAGCGTGCCACGCCCGTATTAATGGCAATGGGCAATGAGCTGATTAACGCCGGCGGGCCGGGTATGGGCATTCGCGTGAAGCTTATCAATAACTATATGAGCATCGCCCTCAACGCCCTGTCGGCAGAGGCGGCCGTGCTGTGCGAAGCGCTCGGTCTCTCCTTTGACGTGGCGCTAAGGGTGATGAGCGGCACGCCTGCGGGTAAAGGCCACTTCACCACCTCATGGCCGAACAAGGTGCTGAAAGGGGATCTTTCACCCGCCTTCATGATCGACCTTGCGCATAAAGATCTGGGGATCGCCCTGGACGTGGCCAACCAACTCCACGTTCCGATGCCGCTGGGCGCGGCCTCCCGCGAAGTTTACAACCAGGCACGCGCCGCCGGGCGCGGGCGCGAAGACTGGACGGCCATTCTTGAACAGGTTCGCGCATCTGCCGGGCTGAAAAAATCACACTGATACGAAAGGACTGAGGAATGACGATGTACACCCTGAAAGATATCACCCGACCTTCCGGCGGTTTTGCGATGCTGGCCGTGGACCAGCGCGAAGCGATGCGCCTGATGTTTGCTGCGGCAGGCGCGCCGGTGCCGGTAACCGACCAGCACCTCACGGATTTTAAGGTTAACGCGGCGAAGATTCTGTCGCCGTACGCCTCTGCCATTCTCGTCGACCAGCAGTTCTGCTATCGCCAGATTGTGGCGCAGCAGGCCGTCGCCAAAAGCTGCGCGATGATTGTGGCGGCCGACGAGTTTATCCCGGGTAACGGCATTCCGGTCGACAGCGTGGTGATCGACAAGAATATTGACGCGCAGGCGGTGAAACGCGATGGCGGCAAGGCGCTGAAGCTGCTGGTACTGTGGCGCAGTGATGAAGATCCGCAGCAGCGTCTTGAGATGGTGAAGGCGTTCAACACGCTGTGCCACGACAACGGGCTGTTGAGCATTATCGAGCCGGTTGTGCGTCCGCCGCGTCGCGGTGCCGCGTTTGACCGTGAACAGGCGATTATCGACGCGGCCAAAGAGCTGGGTGACAGCGGTGCCGACCTCTACAAAGTGGAGATGCCGCTGTTTGGCAAAGGCACGCAGCCGGCGCTGCTGGCGGCCTCGCAGAAGCTGAACGAGCACATCGCTATGCCGTGGGTGATCCTCTCCTCCGGCGTGGACGATAAGTTATTCCCGCGCGCCGTGAGCGTAGCGATGCAGGCAGGGGCATCGGGCTTTTTAGCCGGTCGCGCCGTCTGGTCATCGGTGATTGGCCTGCCGGATACGGAGCTGATGCTCCGCGATATTTCCGTACCAAAACTGCAGCGTCTGGGTGAGATCGTCGACGAAATGATGGCTCGCCGTTAAGAAAGGACCCGAACATGAAATGGTTTAACACCCTGAGCCATAACCGCTGGCTCGAACAAGAGACCGACCGCATTCTCGATTTCGGTAAAAACGCCGCCGTACCAACCGGCTTTGGCTGGCTGGGCAATAACGGGCAGGTGCGCAGCGATATGGGCACCCATCTGTGGATCACCGCCCGCATGCTGCACGTGTATGCGGTGGCGGCGAACATGGGGCGCCCCGGCGCGTACGCCCTGGTTGAGCACGGCATTAATGCCCTGAACGGTCCGCTGCGCGACAAACAGCACGGCGGCTGGTACGCCTGCGTAAACGATGAAGGCGTGATTGATGCGTCCAAGCAGGGCTATCAGCATTTCTTCGTCCTGCTGGGCGCGGCGAGCGCCGTCACCACCGGCCACCCCGAGGCGCGCAAGCTGCTGGACGACGCCATCGAGGTGATTGAGCGCTACTTCTGGAGCGAACAGGAGCAGATGTGCCTGGAGTCCTGGGACGAAGCCTTCAGCAAAACGGAAGATTACCGCGGCGGTAACGCCAACATGCACGCCGTGGAAGCCTTTCTGATTGTCTATGACGTGACCCACGACCGGAAATGGCTCGACCGCGCCCTGCGTATCGCCTCGGTGATTATTCACGACGTGGCGCGCAAAGGAGAGTATCGCGTTAATGAGCATTTCGATACGAACTGGAACCCGATCCGCGATTACAACATCGATAACCCCGCCCACCGCTTCCGCGCCTATGGCGGCACACCGGGGCACTGGATTGAGTGGGGCCGCCTGATGCTGCACCTGCGCGCCGCGCTGGAAGCCCGCTTTGAAAACCCGCCGGAGTGGCTGCTGGAAGATGCGAAAGGCCTGTTTCACGCCACTATCCGCGACGCCTGGGCACCCGACGGGGCCGACGGGTTTGTCTACTCCGTGGGCTGGGACGGTAAGCCTATCGTGCGCGAACGCGTGCGCTGGCCGATCGTCGAGGCGATGGGCACGGCTTATGCCCTCTACACCGTCACCGGTGAGGCGCAGTACGAAGCCTGGTATCAGAAATGGTGGGATTACTGCATCAAGTACCTGATGGATTACGAAAATGGTTCCTGGTGGCAGGAGCTGGACACCAATAACGAAGTGACCACCAAAGTCTGGGACGGCAAGCAGGATATTTACCATCTGCTGCACTGTCTGGCGATCCCCCGCCTGCCGCTTGCGCCGGGCTTAGCCCCAGCCGTAGCCGCCGGATTACTGGATAGCCTGGCCAAATAATAAAGACGGAGTTTTTATGCGTACCCTACATAATATTGACCTGAAAAATAACGAAAGTGGTTTCACCCTGCGCTGGCAGGACCGTCTGATTTTATCCCACACCGCGGATGCCCCTTGCCTGTGGATCGGCGCAGGCGAGGCGGATATCGAGATGTTTCGCGGCAACTTCAGCATCAAAGACAAGCTCAACGAAAAGATTGCCCTGACGGACGCGACCGTCACGCACCAAAGCGCGGGCTGGGCGATCCGCTTTACCCGCGGCGATGCGGTGAGCGCGACGCTGCTGGTGGGCGTGGATGGCGAAGGCCGTCTGGAGCTGAAGCTGAAAAATGACGCCACCAGCCATAACCGCATCTGGCTGCGGCTGGCGGCCCAGCCAGAAGATCATATCTACGGCTGTGGCGAGCAGTTCTCGTATTTCGATCTGCGCGGCAAGCCGTTCCCGCTGTGGACCAGCGAGCAGGGCGTGGGCCGCAATAAGCAAACCTACGTAACCTGGCAGGCCGACTGCAAAGAGAACGCGGGCGGCGACTACTACTGGACCTTCTTCCCGCAGCCCACCTTCGTGAGCACCCAGAAGTACTACTGCCACGTGGACAACAGCTGCTACATGAACTTCGACTTCAGCGCGCCGGACTTCCACGAGCTGGCGTTCTGGGAAGATAATGCCACATTGCGCTTCGAATGTGCGGAAACCTACGTCGATCTGCTGGAAAAACTGACCGGCCTGCTGGGGCGTCAGCCTGAACTGCCGGACTGGGTGTACGACGGCGTGACGCTGGGTATTCAGGGCGGCACCGACGTGTGTCAGCAAAAGCTCGACGTTATGCGCCAGGGCGGCGTGAAGGTGAACGGTATCTGGGCTCAGGACTGGTCCGGCATCCGCATGACCTCCTTTGGCAAACGCGTAATGTGGAACTGGAAGTGGAACAGCGCGCTCTATCCGCAGCTTGATGAGCGGATTGCGCAGTGGAAACAGGAAGGCGTGCAGTTCCTCTCCTATATCAACCCGTACGTCGCCAGCGATAAAGATCTCTGCGAAGAGGCGTCGAAGCGCGGCTATCTGACCAAAGATGCCGACGGCAAGGATTACCACGTTGAGTTCGGCGAGTTCTACGCGGGCGTTATCGACCTGACCAACTCGGAAGCCTACAGCTGGTACAAAGAGGTGATTAAAAAGAACCTGATTGAACTGGGCTGCGGCGGCTGGATGGCCGATTTCGGGGAGTATCTGCCGACCGATACCTTCCTGCACAACGGCGTGAGCGCGGAGATCATGCATAACGCCTGGCCTGCCCTGTGGGCGAAATGTAACTACGAAGCGCTGGAGGAGACCGGCAAGCTCGGGGAGATCCTGTTCTTCATGCGCGCGGGCTACACCGGCAGCCAGAAGCACTCGGTGATGATGTGGGCCGGGGATCAGAACGTCGACTGGAGCCTGGACGATGGTCTGGCGTCCGTCGTACCGGCGGCGCTGTCGCTGGCGATGACCGGGCACGGGCTGCACCACAGCGACATTGGCGGCTATACGACCCTCTTCGAGATGAAGCGCAGCAAAGAGCTGCTGCTGCGCTGGTGCGACTTCAGCGCCTTTACGCCGATGATGCGTACCCACGAGGGCAACCGCCCTGGCGACAACTGGCAGTTCGACGGCGACGCGGAAACCATCGCCCACTTCGCGCGCATGACCACCGTGTTCACCACCCTGAAGCCGTACATCAAAGCTGCGGTTGCGCAGAACGCGAAAAGCGGCCTGCCGGTGATGCGCCCGCTGTTCCTGCACTACGAGGACGACGCGCGCGCCTTCACGCTGAAATACCAGTATCTGTTTGGCCGTGACCTGCTGGTGGCGCCGGTTTATGAAGAGGGCCGTCGCGACTGGACGCTCTATCTGCCGCAGGACAGCTGGGTCAATGCGTGGACCGGGGAAACCTGCCAGGGCGGTGACGTCACCGTTGATGCCCCGCTCGGCAAACCGCCGGTGTTCTATCGCCAGCACAGCGAATGGGCAGATCTGTTTAGCACCTTACGTCATATCTGATAAGGCTCGCCCGCAGGGAAACCTGCGGGCAGACGGAGAATAATAATGAGTCAACTTACTTCCGATCCGGCAACCCTGCGACTGCCGTTTAAAGAAAAACTCGCCTACGGGATGGGCGACCTCGGCTCTAACATCCTGCTGGATATCGGCACGCTCTATTTGCTGAAATTTTACACCGACGTGCTGGGGCTTCCGGGCACCTACGGCGGGATTATCTTCCTGATTGCGAAGTTCTTTACCGCCTTCACCGACATGGGGACCGGGATCATGCTCGACTCCCGGCGCAAGATCGGCCCGAAAGGGAAGTTCCGCCCGTTCGTACTGTATGCGGCCTTCCCGGTGACGCTGCTGGCGATTGCCAACTTTGTCGGCACGCCGTTTGAGGTAACCGGCAAAACGGTGATGGCGACGGTGCTGTTCATGCTTTACGGCCTGTTCTTCAGCATGATGAACTGCTCCTACGGCGCGATGGTGCCCGCCATTACTAAAAACCCGGACGAGCGCGCGTCGCTGGCCGCCTGGCGTCAGGGCGGCGCCACGCTGGGCCTGCTGCTCTGTACCGTGGGTTTTGTGCCAGTGATGAACCTGATTGAAGGTAACGACCAGCTTGGGTATATCTTCGCTGCGACCCTCTTCTCGCTGTTCGGGCTGTTCTTCATGTGGTGGTGCTATAAGGGCGTGACCGAGCGTTACGTCGAGACACAGCCTGCAAACCCGGCGCAAAAACCGGGCCTGCTGCAGTCGTTTCGCGCCATCGCCGGGAACCGTCCGCTGTTTATCCTCTGCATCGCCAACCTGTGCACGCTGGGCGCCTTTAACGTCAAACTCGCTATTCAGGTCTACTACACGCAGTACGTGCTGAATGACCCGATCCTGCTGTCGTATATGGGCTTCTTCAGCATGGGCTGTATTTTTATCGGCGTCTTTATGATGCCCGGCGCGGTGCGGCGTTTTGGCAAGAAAAAGGTCTACATCAGCGGGCTGACGATTTGGGTGGCGGGCGATCTGCTCAACTACTTCTTCGGCGGCGGATCGGTGAGCTTTGTGGCGTTCTCCTGCCTGGCGTTCTTTGGCTCCGCGTTTGTGAACAGCCTGAACTGGGCGCTGGTGTCCGATACCGTGGAATACGGCGAGTGGCGCACCGGCGTGCGCTCCGAGGGGACGGTCTATACCGGCTTTACCTTCTTCCGGAAGGTATCGCAGGCGCTGGCGGGCTTCTTCCCGGGGATCATGCTCACGCAGATCGGCTATGTACCCAACGTGGTGCAATCCGCCGGAACGGTTGAAGGGCTGCGGCAGCTGATATTTATCTACCCGAGCCTGCTGGCGGTCATCACCATCGTGGCGATGGGCTGCTTCTACAACCTCAACGAGAAGATGTATGTGCGCATCGTGGAAGAGATCGAACTGCGCAAACGTACGGCATAAATGACGTGAGAAAGCGCCCTGCGGGGCGCTCTGAGGATCGACCATGACACATAATACTGATCCGTTAACCCTGAAGTTGAGCCTGCGAGAGAAGTGCGCCTACGGGATGGGCGATTTTGGCTCGAACCTGATGCTCTGTATTGGCACGCTGTATCTGCTGAAGTTTTATACTGACGAACTGGGTCTGCCTGCGTTCTATGGCGGCATCATTTTTCTGGTCGCCAAGTTCTTTACCGCGTTGACCGACATGCTGACCGGCGTGCTGCTCGACTCCCGGCGCAACATCGGACCGAGGGGGAAGTTCCGGCCATTCATTCTTTACGCTTCCGTCCCGGTGGCGCTGGTCGCCACGGCGCAGTTTATGGCCAACGACTTTAGCCTGACGGTGAAAACGGCTCTCGCCACCCTGCTCTTCATGATGTTTGGCCTCTGTTATAGCCTGATGAACTGCGCCTACGGCGCGATGGTCCCGGCCATCACCAAAAACCCGAACGAGCGCGCGCAGCTGGCGGCGTGGCGTCAGGGTGGCGCAACGGTGGGACTGTTGCTCTGCACCGTCGGCTTTATGCCCATTCAGGCGCTGTTCGTCAGCCAACCCTCCCTGGGCTATCTGGTGGCCGCGCTGGCGTTCGTCACCGGCGGCCTGTTCTGCATGTGGTGGTGCTATAGCGGCGTGAAAGAACGCTACGTGGAGCTCACGCCCGATCATCATAAGCCCGGCATGCTGAAATCGTTCTGCGCCATCTTTCGTAACCCGCCGCTGCTGGTGCTGTGTATCGCCAACCTGTGTACCCTCGCCGCATTTAACATCAAGCTGGCGATTCAGGTCTATTACACCCAGTACGTGCTGAACGATCTGCACCTGCTGTCGTGGATGGGCTTCTTCAGCATGGGCTGCATTCTGATTGGCGTGTTTCTGGTGCCGGGCGCGGTGAAGCGATTTGGCAAGAAGCCGGTCTATCTGGGCGGGCTGACGCTGTGGGCGGTGGGCGACGTGCTGAACTTCTTCTGGGGAACCAGCTCCCTGCTGTTCGTGCTGTTTTCCTGCATGGCCTTCTTCGGCACGGCGTTTGTGAACAGCCTCAACTGGGCGCTGGTTCCGGATACGGTTGATTATGGCGAGTGGAAAACCGGCATTCGCGCCGAAGGATCGGTGTATACCGGCTACACCTTCTCGCGCAAAATCTCCGCCGCGCTCGCCGGTTTTCTGCCCGGCATTATGTTGACCCAGATTGGCTACGTTCCCCATGCCGTGCAGAGCGCGGGCACGCTGCTTGGGTTGCGTCAGCTTATTTTCCTCTGGCCGTGCGGCCTGGCGATCGTGGCCGCCGTGACCATGGGGTTGTTTTATAAACTCAACGAAGCGCGCTTCGCCTTTATTATTGAGGAGATTGGAAAACGGAAAAAACAATCAGCGAATACCCCTGAGATAACCACCAACAATAAAGCGTCAGCAGTCACTTTATAACAATAAATCCGGCCATTCTTTCCTTCCTGTTAATCAGGAGGGAGGCCTTTCTGTACCTGATACATGGACAAATTATGAAAAGAATCATTACCGTACTGATCGTGTCGTCTGTGTCCTGCCCGGTATTTGCCGGAGCGTATGTCGAAACGCGTGAAGCCTACAATACGGCCTCTGAGCTGCACGAGGTGATCCTGCGCGCGGGATATAACTTCGATATGGGCGCGGGGCTGATGTTCACCAACGCCTATAACGTGGGGAAATGGGATGAGCTCAAGCACAGCTATAACGAAATAGAGGGGTGGTATCCGCTCTTTAAACCGACCGACAAACTCACCTTCCAGCCCGGCGGATTAATTAACGACAGCAGCGCAGGGTCCGGCGGTGCGGTTTATTTAGATACCAACTACAAATTTACAGACTGGTTTAATCTGACGTTCCGCTATCGCTATAACCATAACAACTACGATACGCCGAACTATAACGGGCAGATGGATAAGAATGACACGCACGAATTTGCCAACTACTGGAATTTCAAAGTGACGGATGCGTTTTTCTACACCTTTGAGCCGCACTTTTTCCAGCGGGTGAATGATTACCACAGCAAAAATGGCAAAGATCATCACTGGGAAATTACCAACAAGTTCAGCTATAAAATCGACAGAAACTGGCTGCCGTACCTCGAACTGCAGTGGCTGGACAGGTGGAATGATTACAACCGGGAGCAGTACCGGATCCGTTTAGGGTTACGGTATTCGTTCTAATAAAAAAGCCGCTGATCGCTCAGCGGCTTTTTCGTTGCCGGGTGGCGCATGCGCTTACCCGGCCTACGGCATAACCGTATTAGTCTTCTTTCGCACCGCGCATAGCACGTTTACGATCGTTCTCGGTCAGGTGACGTTTACGGATACGAATTGACTGTGGAGTCACTTCGACCAGTTCGTCATCATCAATGAATTCCAGAGCCTGCTCCAGAGTCATCTTGATCGGTGGAACCAGAACCGTTGCTTCGTCAGTACCGGACGCACGCATGTTGGTCAGTTTCTTACCGGTCAGGCAGTTTACGGTCAGGTCGTTAGAACGACTGTGAATACCGATGATCTGGCCTTCGTAAACTTCAGCACCGTGACCCAGGAACAGCTTACCGCGATCCTGCAGACCGAACAGCGCAAACGCAACCGCTTTACCCTGACCGTTGGAGATCAGCACGCCGTTGTTACGCTGGCCCACTTCGCCCGGACGAACGTCGTCGTAGTGGCTGAAGGTGGAGTACAGCAGACCGGTACCGGAGGTCATGGTCATGAACTCTGAACGGAAGCCGATCAGACCACGGCTTGGGATCACGTAGTCGAGACGTACGCGGCCTTTGCCATCTGGATTCATGTTTTTCAGGTCGCCTTTACGCTCACCCAGAGCCTGCATCACAGAACCCTGGTGCTGCTCTTCAACGTCCAGCGTTACGTTTTCGAACGGCTCTTGTTTACGGCCGTCGATTTCGCGGAAGATTACTTTCGGACGGGAAACCGCCATTTCGAAACCTTCACGACGCATGTTTTCGATCAGAACAGACAGGTGCAGCTCACCACGACCCGAAACGCGGAATGCATCAGCGTCTTCGGTTTCTTCAACGCGCAGCGCAACGTTGTGCACCAGCTCTTTGTTCAGGCGGTCAAGGATCTGACGAGAGGTAACGAATTTACCTTCTTTACCACAGAACGGAGAGGTGTTGACGTTGAAGAACATGGATACGGTTGGTTCATCAACGGACAGGGCTGGCAGCGCTTCGACGTTCTGCGGATCGCAGATGGTGTCGGAGATGTTCAGTTCACCCAGACCGGTGATAGCGATGATGTCGCCCGCTTCCGCAACGTCACTCTCGATACGCTCAAGACCCAGGTGAGTCAGTACTTTACCGACTTTACCGTTACGGGTTTTGCCTTCGCTATCGATGATAGTAACCTGCTGGTTAGGCTTCACTTTACCGCGCTTGATACGACCAATGCCGATTACGCCAACGTAGTTGTTGTAGTCGAGCTGAGAGATCTGCATCTGCAGGGTGCCGTCGAGATCGACGTTTGGCGCAGGAACACGGTCAACAATCGCCTGATACAGCGGGGTCATGTCTTCAGCCATGTCTTCGTGGTCCAGACCTGCGATACCGTTCAGCGCAGAGGCGTAAACGATAGGGAAGTCCAGCTGCTCGTCGGTCGCGTCGAGGTTAACGAACAGGTCGAAGACCTGGTCAACAACCCAGTCAGGACGCGCGCCAGGGCGGTCAACTTTGTTGATAACAACGATTGGCTTCAGACCATGGGCAAAAGCTTTTTTGGTCACGAAGCGCGTCTGTGGCATTGGGCCATCCATTGCGTCAACGACCAGCAGAACGGAGTCTACCATGGACATTACACGTTCAACTTCACCACCGAAGTCGGCGTGCCCTGGGGTATCAACGATGTTGATACGGTAGTCATTCCATTTAATCGCGGTGTTTTTCGCGAGGATGGTAATCCCACGCTCTTTCTCCAAATCGTTGGAGTCCATCACGCGTTCTTGGGTTTCGGCACGCGCATCAAACGTACCGGATTGCTGCAGCAGCTTGTCAACCAGGGTAGTTTTACCATGGTCTACGTGCGCGATGATGGCGATGTTACGCAAATTTTCGATCACAACTTTGCCTCAGGCATTTAGAAATAGCGCGTTATTGTACACGGATTAATCGCACTACAAAACAGGATCACAAACATCCCCCGCAAACAAGTATTGCAGAGATGCTTTGTGATCGCTTTCACGGAGCGGTAAAAGGGCACTTTAACGTAAATTGCACCAATATGGTGCTCAATGTTCACATTGAAGCACTATACTGGTGCAACAAATCCATCGTGGTGCAGCCCTTTTGCACTATGGTGCGCATGATAACGCCTTTTTGGGGTGTTTTAAAAGTTGGCACAGATTTCGCTTTATAAAAAATACATGGCACCAGCCAGTACAAACAGAAATTGAAGACCTCGTTACCACGACGACAATGACCAATCTGGAGAGTTAAGTATGTCCGCTGAACACGTTTTGACGATGCTGAACGAACATGAAGTGAAGTTTGTTGATCTGCGCTTCACCGATACCAAAGGTAAAGAACAGCACGTCACAATCCCTGCTCATCAGGTGAACGCCGAATTCTTTGAAGAAGGCAAAATGTTTGACGGCTCCTCCATTGGTGGCTGGAAAGGCATTAACGAATCCGACATGGTTCTGATGCCGGACGCGACCACTGCGCTCATTGACCCGTTCTTCGAAGAACCCACTCTGATCATCCGTTGCGACATCCTCGAGCCAGGCACCCTGCAGGGCTACGACCGCGACCCACGCTCTATCGCAAAACGTGCTGAAGAGTACCTGCGTTCTACCGGCATCGCGGACACCGTTCTGTTCGGACCAGAGCCAGAGTTCTTCCTGTTTGACGACATCCGTTTCGGCGCTTCAATTTCTGGTTCCCACGTGGCTATCGACGACATCGAAGGCGCATGGAACTCTTCCACCAAATACGAAGGTGGTAACAAAGGTCACCGTCCTGGCGTGAAAGGCGGTTACTTCCCGGTTCCTCCGGTCGATTCTTCACAGGACATCCGTTCTACCATGTGTCTGATCATGGAAGAGATGGGCCTGGTTGTTGAAGCGCACCACCACGAAGTGGCGACCGCTGGCCAGAATGAAATCGCTACCCGCTTCAACACCATGACCAAGAAAGCGGATGAGATTCAGATCTACAAATACGTTGTGCACAACGTTGCGCACCGTTTCGGTAAAACCGCGACCTTCATGCCAAAACCAATGTTTGGCGACAACGGTTCCGGTATGCACTGCCACATGTCTCTGTCCAAGAACGGGACCAACCTGTTCTCTGGCGACAAATATGCCGGTCTGTCCGAGCAGGCGCTGCACTACATCGGTGGTGTTATCAAACACGCTAAAGCGATCAACGCCCTGGCGAACCCAACCACCAACTCCTACAAGCGTCTGGTCCCAGGCTACGAAGCGCCGGTGATGCTGGCCTACTCTGCCCGTAACCGTTCTGCTTCTATCCGTATCCCGGTTGTTGCTTCTCCGAAAGCGCGTCGTATCGAAGTTCGCTTCCCGGACCCAGCGGCTAACCCATACCTGTGCTTCGCAGCACTGCTGATGGCCGGTCTGGACGGTATCAAGAACAAGATCCACCCGGGCGAAGCGATGGACAAAAACCTGTACGACCTGCCGCCAGAAGAAGCGAAAGAGATCCCACAGGTTGCTGGCTCTCTGGAAGAAGCCCTCCAGGCGCTGGACGCAGACCGTGAGTTCCTGACTGCGGGTGGCGTGTTCACAGATGAAGCGATTGACGCTTACATCGCTCTGCGTACTGAAGAGAACGACCGCGTGCGTATGACTCCGCACCCGGTTGAGTTCGAACTGTACTACAGCGTTTAATAAAGTTGTTTTACCCGGCGTGACAAGCGCCGGGAGTAGTTGCCGTGGAAACTTTTAGCCCATCTCCGGATGGGCTTTTTTCTCCACCAACAACCTGATCTCACGCGCTTTTTACGCCGAAAACGCTATACTGCACTAAATTAGTGCAAACGACTCCAGGAGACTGCTGAATGGCAACTGGCACGCTGCCCGATGCTGGGCAGATCCTCAATTCTTTGATTAACAGCATCTTGCTGGTCGATGACGAGCTGGCCGTTCATTACGCCAACCCGGCGGCGCAGCAGCTGCTTGCCCAAAGCGCACGTAAACTGTTTGGCACCCCGCTTCCTGAACTCCTGAGCTATTTTTCGCTGAATATTGGCCTGATGCAGGAAAGTTTGCAGGCTGGCCAGGGGTTTACCGATAACGAAGTGACGCTGGTGATCGACGGGCGCTCGCACATTCTGTCGCTAACCGCGCAGCGTCTTCCTGATGGGATGATCCTGCTGGAAATGGCGCCGATGGATAATCAGCGTCGACTGAGCCAGGAGCAGCTTCAGCATGCGCAGCAGATTGCCGCCCGTGACCTGGTGCGCGGTCTGGCGCATGAAATCAAGAACCCGCTGGGTGGATTACGGGGCGCGGCGCAGCTTCTGACCAAGGCGCTGCCCGACCCCGCGCTGGCGGAGTATACCAACGTCATCATTGAGCAGGCGGACCGTCTGCGGAATCTGGTAGACCGTCTTCTTGGGCCACAGCAGCCGGGAATGCACGTCACTGAAAGCATCCATAAAGTGGCTGAGCGGGTGGTGAAGCTCGTCTCAATGGAGCTGCCGGAGAACGTCACGCTGGTACGCGATTACGACCCAAGCCTGCCGGAACTGGCCCATGACCCGGACCAGATTGAGCAGGTCTTGTTGAATATTGTGCGTAATGCCCTGCAGGCGCTGGGACCTGAAGGGGGCGAGATTATTTTACGCACCCGCACCGCCTTCCAGCTCACGTTACACGGCGTGCGCTACCGGCTGGCGGCCCGAATCGACGTTGAGGATAACGGGCCCGGCATTCCATCGCATCTGCAGGATACCCTGTTCTACCCGATGGTAAGCGGTCGCGAAGGCGGGACCGGCCTGGGCTTATCCATTGCCCGCAGTTTGATCGATCAACACTCCGGGAAAATTGAATTTACCAGTTGGCCGGGACATACCGAGTTTTCGGTTTTCCTGCCGATTAAAAAATAAAGGTGACGTTTATGCAACGAGGGATAGTCTGGGTAGTCGATGACGATAGCTCCATCCGTTGGGTGCTTGAACGCGCGCTCACGGGGGCGGGATTAAGCTGCACGACGTTTGAGAGCGGCAGCGAAGTGCTCGACGCACTTACCACCAAAACGCCAGACGTTCTGCTTTCGGATATTCGTATGCCGGGCATGGACGGGCTGGCGCTGTTAAAGCAGATCAAACAACGCCACCCTATGCTTCCGGTCATCATAATGACCGCGCACTCCGATCTGGATGCCGCAGTGAGCGCCTATCAGCAAGGGGCATTCGATTACCTGCCCAAACCGTTTGATATCGACGAAGCGGTGGCGCTGGTTGAGCGCGCGATTAGCCATTATCAGGAGCAGCAACAGCCGCGCCACGCGCCTGATTTTGGGCCAACGACAGACATCATCGGCGAAGCGCCGGCGATGCAGGACGTGTTTCGCATTATTGGTCGTTTGTCCCGCTCGTCCATCAGCGTATTAATTAACGGTGAATCGGGAACCGGTAAAGAGCTTGTGGCGCATGCATTGCACCGCCACAGCCCGCGGGCAAAAGCGCCATTCATCGCCCTGAATATGGCGGCGATCCCGAAGGATTTGATTGAGTCCGAACTGTTCGGCCATGAAAAAGGGGCATTTACCGGCGCAAATACCATTCGCCAGGGGCGCTTCGAACAGGCTGACGGCGGCACGCTGTTCCTGGATGAAATCGGCGATATGCCGCTGGATGTCCAGACTCGCCTGCTGCGCGTGCTGGCCGACGGGCAGTTTTATCGCGTGGGCGGCTATGCGCCGGTGAAGGTGGACGTGCGTATTATCGCCGCGACCCACCAGAACCTGGAGCAACGCGTGCAGGAAGGCAAATTCCGTGAGGATTTATTCCACCGTCTGAACGTCATCCGCGTTCATCTGCCGCCGCTGCGCGAGCGCCGGGAAGATATTCCCCGCCTGGCACGCCATTTCCTGCAGGTGGCCGCCCGCGAGCTGGGTGTGGAAGCCAAGCAGCTTCACCCGGAAACCGATGCCGCTCTGACGCGTCTGGCGTGGCCGGGCAACGTGCGTCAGCTGGAAAACACCTGCCGCTGGTTGACCGTGATGGCAGCCGGGCAGGAAGTGTTGATTCAGGATTTACCGGCCGAGCTGTTTGAAGCGACCGCGCCTGAAAGCAGTACCGGGCACGCGCTGCCGGACAGCTGGGCGACGCTGCTGGCGCAGTGGGCCGACCGCGCGCTGCGTTCCGGTCATCAAAACCTGTTGTCTGAAGCTCAGCCAGAGATGGAGCGTACGCTGTTAACCACCGCGCTTCGTCATACGCAGGGTCATAAGCAGGAAGCCGCTCGCCTGTTGGGATGGGGACGTAATACCCTGACGCGCAAGCTTAAAGAGCTGGGAATGGAGTGATCGTACATCCCTGTGTAAAGGTTATTAATTGAGCGCAAATTGCCGTTATTTTGCGCTTTACTGTTCCGATGAGTTTTGTATGATCGTGCCCGGAAATTGGGGGGAAGATCATGCTGGAAACAATCGTGAATATGCTCTCTAGCGGAGCCGCTGAAAGCCACACGCCACAAACAGCCGTTGCGGCTATGTTGTGTGCGGCGCTGGTTGGGCTGTTTAGCTAACGGGGTTGAACGTAAAAGCCGGGTGGCGGCTTCGCCTTACCCGGCCTACGTTTTGCGCTTTTGCGGCTTAAATCACCCGCGAGAACTGCTGCAGTCGCGCTTTCTGGCGCAGATACGCGTCAAAGCACATGCAGATATTACGAATCAACAGACGCCCTTTCGGCGTGACCTCAATCGCGCTCTCAGACACATCCACCAGCCCGTCTTTCGCCAGCGGTGCAATCAGCTTCAGGTCTTCTGCAAAATAATCGCTGAAGTGCAGATCCCACTGCGACTCAACGTCGCCGAAATCGAGACGGAAGTTGCAGATAAGCGCCTTAATGACATCCCGACGGATGCAGTCGTCGCGCGTTAACGCAATGCCGCGCCACAGTGCGCTGCCGGTCTCATCAACCTGCTGATAGTACAGCTTCAGCTCTTTCTGGTTCTGCGCGTAACAGTCGCCAATCATGCTGATAGCGGAAACGCCCATCCCCAGTAAATCGGTATCGCCCTGGGTTGTGTAGCCCTGGAAGTTACGGTGCAGAACGCCTTCCCGCTGAGCAATCGCCAGTTCGTCATCCGGACGGGCAAAGTGATCCATCCCGATAAACTGATAGCCGGTTTCGGTCAGCGAGGTGATGGTTTCCTGCAGAATATCCAGCTTCTGCTGGGCAGAAGGCAGATCGGCATCTTTAATTTTGCGCTGGGCGGCAAAGAGCGTCGGCAGATGCGCATAGTTAAAGACGCTCAGGCGGTCCGGGTTGAGTTCGGCCACGCGCTTCAGGGTGAAGGCGAAGCTTTCCGGCGTTTGCTTTGGCAGGCCGTAAATCAGGTCGATATTGGTCGAGGTGAAACCAATCTCACGCGCGTGGTTGAGTAAGGCGAAGATAAACGCTTCGTCCTGTTCGCGGTTCACCAGACGCTGAACCTCTTTATTGAAATCCTGCACGCCCATGCTCAGACGATTGAAGCCTTCGGCGCGTAAGTGATCCAGTACATCCAGCTCTATTTCACGCGGATCGACCTCGATCGAGATTTCAGCGTCGGCGTTAAAACTGAAATTGCCGCGCAGCAGGGTCATCAGGCGGCTGATTTGCGCTTTATTCAGATAGGTTGGCGTGCCCCCGCCCCAGTGAAGCTGGCTGACGTGACGGCCAGCAAACAGCGGCGCGCGATGGACAATTTCTTGTTCGAGCGCATCAAGATACTGGTCGGCTTTGTGCTGCTGACGGGTAACGATTTTATTGCAGCCGCAGAAGTAACACAGCTTATGGCAGAACGGAATATGGACGTAGAGCGACAGCGGACGCTCAGGATAGCGCGCGACAGCCTGCTGAAAATCATCCTCGCCGAAGGCATCGGAGAACTCCAGCGCGGTGGGGTATGACGTATAACGCGGCCCGGAATAGTTATATTTCTGGATTAGGGCCAAATCCCAGTCGATAGTTGGTGCTGACATGCTCACTCCTTCCGTTGGTGTCGCGTTCGTATACGGCGGCCCGTTCTGGCCCCATTGCGGGCCATCACTCGGGTGCGCAACCACTTCTGTCGCCGCGACAACCGCCGTAGTTTAACGAATAACCACACCAGATAACATATAACCGGAAGGGTTATAAGCAGGACTATCGTGCCTGCCGGGTGCAAATGTTAGTTTCCACCCTTCAGAAGACGCATCATATCTTCCTGCTTCTCGTCTTCTTCTTCATCTTCGTCATCGTCGTATGACAGGCCCAGCTTCTGCATCAGTTCATCGATACGATCCAGTTTGGCATCCACCCATGACTGCTCTTCAGCGGTCAGGGTTTCACCCTCTTCAAGACGTTCCAGCAGCGCGTCCAGGCGCTCATCGTTCTCCAGCAAATCCAGCTCAGCCTGCGGTGAAAGCATAGGTTTCTCGCTCTTTGGTTTGTGCTGCTTAGTGACCGGGGTGTCTGTCACGCCCAGTGGAATGGGAGTTTTACTGCCGATACGAGGGTCTTTCTGCTGTTTGCCATTTGCAGAAGCACCCGCTGCACCACCACCGTTGGCACGGCTACCCGCAGCATGACCGCGATGTTTTTTGTCGCGTTTACGATCGCGCGCTTCCTGGTTCAGTTCTTCGCGCGTTTTGCGGCGTGCTTTTGCAGGGCGTTTCGCGCCTGCTGCGGTGGTCGGTTTTTTCATGATGTTTTATCTTTAAGCCGTTTTATTCAGTATAGAATTGCGGCGAAATCTAGCAGAAAGCAAGCAAAGAAAAAAGGCGACAGAGCAATCTGTCGCCTTTTTTCCTGACTCACAACCCTTAGCGGGTCAGACATTCCATGTTTGCCAACAACAAACCCTGTTTATCCCTTGGCTAATACCGTCCGTGATACGGTTCCATTTCCTGTTAAAACGCCTCCAGGCGCTGGTCATCCTGACAATCCTGCGTCTTCGCCTCCTGGCGTTCCTGACCCTTGTCCTTAAGTCGATATCCTGCTGGCTTCCTCGCCCTGACGCACACTTTACCTTGTTCCGTTAAACTAACAAGCAACGAAACGGTACAAAAAGGGATTTTCAGATAATTACCTGGAAATAAGATTATGATTTAAAACAGTTTGGCTTTTTTGACGCCTGCGAATTCTCTGAAATCTCCCATAGCATCATTAGCCGATCTCTCACACCGGTTGGGGTATTCGCCTACAGCTCATCGCAATCAGAAAAGCCTTTTGCCTGCATTCGGGTATAATCCCCTTCAGATTACGATTTTGGAGACGACCACGTGACTACCTGGAACTACCAACAGACGCATTTTGTCACCAGTGCGCCCGATATTCGCCACCTTCCTTCTGATACAGGTATTGAAGTGGCATTTGCTGGCCGCTCCAATGCGGGGAAATCCAGCGCCCTGAATACGCTGACCAATCAGAAGAGCCTGGCGCGTACCTCAAAAACACCTGGCCGTACCCAGCTGATCAACCTGTTTGAAGTGGCAGAAGGCAAACGCCTGGTCGACTTACCGGGCTACGGTTACGCGCAGGTACCGGAAGAGATGAAAATCAAATGGCAACGTGCGCTGGGTGAATACCTGGAAAAACGCCTGTGCCTGAAAGGTCTGGTGGTGCTGATGGATATTCGTCATCCCCTGAAAGACCTGGATCAGCAGATGATCGACTGGGCTGTAGCAAGCGATATCGCCGTGCTGGTGCTGCTGACGAAAGCCGATAAGCTGGCGAGCGGCGCGCGCAAAGCGCAGGTGAATATGGTTCGCGAAGCGGTGCTGGCGTTCAACGGTGATGTGCAGGTTGAGCCGTTCTCCTCGCTGAAAAAGCAGGGCGTGGACAAGCTGCGTCAGAAGCTCGATACCTGGTTTAGCGAGCTGGAACCCGCGACGGAAGCGGAAGAAGAGTAATACCGAACGCGGCGATAGCCGCGTTTTTTTTGCCTGAATTTTTCTTTGCCGCAATAAAAAACGCCCCAGTCATTACTGACTGGGGCGGCTAAAATATTCAGCCAAATCCGATTACGTGAAGTAAAAGGTCTGAAAGATAGAACATCTTACCTCTGTACCCTACGCCGATAACTCTACCCCTTTTTGTGCTGCAGAAAAAGCACTTTTTGTAGTTTTTTTTCATTCTTTACATAGGGAATTCTAATGATCGTCACAAAACGCGCGTTGTTATGTTGCAAACTTACATAAAAAGCGCGTTATGCGAAGAACCGTTAGTGAGCCTGATCCCAGTTTTCGCCACTTCCCACTTCCACCAGCAACGGCACGTCAAGCGTCATGCTGCTTTCCATCAGTTCGTGGATCTTCTTCGACACGGCGTCGAGGTCGTCTTTGTGCACTTCAAATACCAGTTCATCGTGTACCTGCATGATCATTTTCACGCGAGGCTGCTCTTCTTCCAGCCAGGCATCAACGGCGATCATTGCACGCTTAATAATGTCCGCCGCGGTACCCTGCATCGGGGCGTTGATCGCCGCACGCTCTGCGCCAGCGCGACGCGCCGCGTTGCTGGATTTGATGTCCGGTAAGTAGAGACGGCGGCCATCCAGGGTTTCGACGTAACCTTTTTCCTTCGCCTGCGCGCGGGTGCGTTCCATATATTCCAGCACGCCCGGATATCGCTCAAAGTAGAGATCCATATACTTCTGCGACTCTTTACGCGGAATATTGAGCTGGCGCGAAAGACCAAATGCACTCATGCCGTAAATCAGGCCGAAGTTGATCGCTTTAGCGCTGCGGCGCTGTTCGTTGGTCACGCTGTCCAGTGGCAAGCCGAAGACTTCCGCCGCGGTTGCCCGGTGGATATCCTTCCCTTCGGCAAACGCGGTCAGCAGGCCTTTGTCGCGGGACAGATGCGCCATAATGCGCAGCTCAATTTGCGAGTAGTCAGCAGAGACAATCAGATAATCCTCTGGTGCGATGAAAGCCTGGCGAATACGGCGGCCTTCTTCATTACGTACCGGGATGTTCTGCAGGTTAGGATCGGTTGATGAGAGACGACCGGTCGCCGCGACAGCCTGATGATACGACGTGTGCACGCGACCCGTTTTCGGGTTGATCATCAGCGGGAGCTTGTCGGTGTAGGTAGACTTCAGCTTCGCGAGACCACGGTACTGCAGAATCACTTTTGGCAGCGGGTAATCCAGCGCCAGCTCTTCCAGCACCTCTTCAGAGGTTGACGGTGCGCCGCCAGGGGTTTTCTTCAGCGGCTTGATGCCCTGCTTTTCAAACAGAATGGTTTGCAGCTGCTTCGGTGAAGAGAGGTTAAACGGCTCGCCTGCAAGCTCATGCGCTTTTTGCTCAAGCTCGGTCAAACGCTGCGCCAGCTCCCCGGAGTGGTTATGCAGCACCGTTGGGTCGATTTTGACGCCGTTACGTTCAATGCGTGACAGCACGGGCACCAGCGGCATCTCAATATGCTGGAACACGTTCAGTGGGCCTTCATGCTTCTGCAGTTTTGGCCACATCTTCAGGTGCAACTGCAGCGTAACATCGGCGTCTTCCGCCGCATAGCGCCCCGCCTCTTCAAGAGCAATCTGGTTAAAAGTGAGCTGATTTTTCCCTTTACCGGCAATCTCTTCAAAGGTGATGGTTTTGTGCTTGAGCCAGCGGTCAGATAAGGAATCCATATCATGACGGCCCGCGACGCTGTCCAGAATGTAGGATTCAAGCATGGTGTCGAAGGCAATCCCGCGCAGTTCAATGCCGTAGTTTTGCAGAATGCCGCGGTCGTACTTGAGGTTTTGCCCAACCTTGAGCGCCTTTTCGTCTTCCAGGATCGGCTTCAGCAGCTCAAGCACGCGCTCACGGGAAATTTGCTCTGGCGCATCCAGGTAGTCATGCGCCACAGGAACGTAGGCGGCAATACCCGGCTCTGTCGCAAATGACAGGCCAACCATATTGGCTGAGATGTTATCGAGACTGTCAGTTTCGGTATCAAAGGCAAAGACCGGCGCCTTTTTCAATTTCTCGATCCAGGCGATCAGCTGCGACTCTTCAAGAATGGTTTCGTAGTTGTCGAAGGAAAGCACCACGGCTTCTTCTTCCGCCTGCTCTTCTGCGTCAACGACGATCGTCTCCTTCGGCTTAGCAGCAGGTTTGGCCCCTTTTGCCTGTAGCCATTTACCGGCTTCCACGTCAGTGATCCAGCGCTTGAATTCGTATTTCTTAAACAGGCTCAGCAGATCGTCAGCGGAAGGCTGTTGCACTTCAAGCTGCTCACAGCCCAGCTCCAGTTCGACATCGGTCTTGATTGTCGCCAGCTTATAGGAGAGATAAGCCACCTCTTTGTTCTCTTCCAGTTTTCCGGCCATGGTTTTTGCGCCACGGAAGGAGAGACCGGCGATTTTATCCGATTCCGCGTATAGCGTATCCAATCCGCCCAGCCCCTGAAGCAGCGCCTGCGCGGTTTTTTCACCGACGCCAGGCACACCCGGGATGTTATCCGAGGAGTCGCCCATCAACGCGAGGAAGTCGATAATCAGTTCAGGCGGCACGCCATACTTAGTGACCACCTCTTCAGGCCCCAGAATAGTGTTGGTCATGGTGTTAATCAGGGTGATACCTGGCGTCACCAGCTGCGCCATATCTTTATCACCGGTGCTGATCAGTACAGGACGGCCCATTTTTTCGGCTTCACGCGCCAGCGTGCCGATGACGTCATCGGCTTCCACGCCAGAGACGGCCAGCAGCGGTAGCCCCATCGCTTTTACCATGGTGTGCAGCGGCTCAATCTGCGCACGCAGATCGTCAGGCATTGGCGGACGGTGAGATTTGTAATGCTCAAACAGCTCATCGCGGAAGGTTTTACCTTTAGCATCAAAGACCACAGCCGCATGAGTTGGCTGATACTGAAGGATCAGGCTGCGCAGCATGTTGAGCACGCCGTACATTGCGCCGGTGGGTTCCCCTGCGCTATTGGTCAGAGGAGGAAACGCATGGTATGCCCGATACAGGTAAGAAGAGCCATCGACGAGAATAAGAGGGTTTTCTGGGATCTGAACCATAATGTCCGTGCCTTTAATCAATTTATGGTTAAAGGATGCCACAGAAGGATGAAAACATCAGTTATTAGCGCCAGATACAGGAAAAGATTTTGCGATCGTGAGGATCGCTCGTAAAAATCAAACTGTGGATAAGTTTGTGCATATTTTCACTTCATATGAATAACAGACGTAAAAAATACATATGAGTTAATTTTTAGATCTTAATTATCATGCTGTTATGGCAATAGATCTTATCGATATGGTCAACTGATGGCAATTTAGTCTATGTGGATATAAGCCTTGCTAAGCGCAGAATCACAGTGAAATATTCTACGTCAGGGTAAAAGCGGTCAAATCATCACGTGAAAGCACCATTAATTTGTCTGTTTTCTGATAAAATCAGCGCCCGGCGTCGCATAGCCGGCCGCTCACTTACAGCTAACTACCTGAAAAAGCTCATCATGCCGAGATTGCTCGCAGCAATAACATTACTCTTAAGCATCATTTTAACTATTCTGGTGACGGTCGCCTGCTCTGTGCCAATCATTGTCGCCGGGATCATAAAACTTCTGCTGCCTGTCCCTGTGGTGTGGCGAGCCGTGTCCGCATTTTGTAACTTCATGATGTACTGCTGGTGCGAAGGACTGGCGATCCTGCTATGCCTGAACCCGCATCTGAAGTGGGATGTCAAAGGACTTGAAGGTCTTAACAAGAAGAACTGGTACCTGCTGATCTGTAATCACCACAGCTGGGCGGACATCGTGGTGTTATGCGTGCTTTTTCGCAAACACATCCCGATGAACAAATACTTTCTGAAACAGCAGCTCGCCTGGGTGCCTTTTATCGGGCTGGCCTGCTGGGCGCTCGATATGCCATTTATGAAACGCTATTCGCGCAGCTATTTGATTCGTCATCCCGAGCGCCGCGGCAAAGATGTTGAGACCACGCGCCGTTCCTGCGAAAAGTTTCGCGCGCATCCAACGACCATCGTGAACTTTGTTGAAGGCTCCCGGTTTACGGAAGAGAAGCATCAACAAACGCGCTCTCCTTACCAGCATCTTCTGCCGCCGAAGGCGGCGGGTATTGCGATGGCGCTTAACGTACTGGGAGCTCAGTTCGATAAACTCCTGAACGTCACGCTCTGCTATCCGGAAAATAATAAGACGCCGTTCTTCGATATGCTCAGCGGCAACCTGACGCGCATTGTTGTGCGTGTCGATCTGGTCCCGATTGATGCCGAGCTGCACGGTGATTACGTTAACGATAAGAATTTCAAACGTCGTTTCCAGCAGTGGCTTAATACGCTCTGGAAAGAGAAAGACGAACAGATAGACAGTATTAAATCTTCATACAAAAACGCCGGTCACTGACCGGCGTTTTTACATCAACAAAATTACTTCTTCTCAACCAGGTATTTCACGGTATCAGCATACTGCTGTACGAAGATATCCATGCTGCTGGTGTCCATGCCCTGCATGTTCAGCTGGTATTTGCCGTTAACAAACATCGCCGGAACGCCCTGAAGCTGGAGGTCAGCAGCCGCTTTTTCCTGCTGAGCCACCAGGGATTTCACCACAAAGCTGTTCCATGCTGAGTCATACTCTTCACCTTTCACGCCAGCATCAACGAACACTTTACGGATATCCGCAGTAGTCTGAACGGTCTGGGTTTTCTGTACGGCTTCAAACATTGGCGCAGTGATTTTATCTTCCACGCCCAGTGCCATCGCGACCGCCCATGCCTGAGTCAGGTCTTTACCCAATGGGCCCAGGAACTCGACGTGGTACTTGGTCATTTTGGTGCCTTCTGGCAGCTTTTTCTTCACGTTGTCAGACACATGCAGAACCTGCTCGAACTGATAGCAGTGTGGGCAATAGAACGAGAAGAACTCCAGAACCTGCGGCTCACCAGCAACCGGCTTTTCCAGCGTGGTAAACTGTTTACCATCGGTAAACTGCGCAGCAGAAGCGCTAAATGCCAGAATCATACCTGCCAGCGCCAGCCAAATTTTTTTCATGATTAACTCTCTCCTGGGTGTGTCCAATTAATACATCGGCGTTAATTGCAGAGGGGGTTCCTGAAGAACCTTGACCTGCTCAGTAAATGTAGATATCTGGCTGCGCCAGTAATCCTCTCCGGTAAGCCACGGGAAATTCCGGGGAAATGCGGGATCGTCCCAACGCCTGATTAACCATGCGAGATAATAAACAAAACGCATCGCACGTAAAGGCTCAATCAGGCCAATTTCGTCTGAATTAAACGGGCTAAATTCTTCATAAGCTTCAATAATGGTTTCAAGCTGCATGCGTTGCTCGGCTTTGTCGCCATTGAGCAACATCCACAGGTCCTGAACCGCTGGCCCCATACGCGCATCATCGAGATCGACAAACAGCGGGCCATCACGCCAGAGGATATTTCCGGCATGACAATCGCCATGCAGGCGCAGGACCGGAATATCGTCGCGCCAGCAGGTTTTCACTGCAGCAATGAGCTTATCGGTGGAGTTGAGGAAATCATCCTTTAACGCAGTGGGGATCAGGGCAGACGTTTCGAATATTTTGCGCGGTTCAAGAAGGTATTCCTGAATCCCGATAGTCGGGCGGGCAATAAAGGCTTTTTTGCGTCCCGTCTGGTGTATACGCCCCAGATAGCGAGCCACCCATTCCATCTGATCGATATTATCCGCCTCAAACTGTCGACCACCCAGACTTGGGAATACAGCGTAATAAAACCCTTCGTGCGTGAGGAGCGTCTGGTTATTGAATTTTAGCGGTGCGGCAACGGGGACATCGTCATCCAGCAGATCGTGAGCAAACTGATGCTCTTCCTGAATTTGTTCTGCGGACCAGCGTTCAGGACGATAGAACTTTACGACGAAGCGCTGACGCTCCTCATCCTGAAATTGATAGACGCGGTTTTCGTAGCTGTTTAACGGTGTTAGCCCGGAATCCACCCGAATACCCTGTTCAAACAGGGCATCCATAATGGTGTCCGGGTGTAATGTCTGGAAAGTAAAAGCCTGGTCGTTCATCCGATCATCCGGAAATTATACGAATGATTCAGGATATCATCTTGTAGCGATTTCGGTGCCGCCGCTTACAAGCTTTTACTCTTTAATTACGCCTCGGGCGCGCAATAATGCGGTCTTAAAATCTTCCTCATAATCCTTCTGAATACCAGGAATAACAGCATCTTTGGCAGAGTCACGCATTTTAAGGTGGTAGATCAGGATGTCGTCAGAAAGGTCTGCCAGATCGCCGTCAAAACCTGACTCTTTCGCCAGTTTCTGTAAAAATTGCATCAGATTTAGCTCTGGCTCTTTTTGCCAGGCGGGCTGGAGGAGTTCAATAACTTCATTCAGACGTTTACATTTCATGGTGGTGCTCCTTTCATTTAGAGTGACACGTTAGCAGGGTCAATCCCACAATAAAAGAGGCGATATTCGTGAATCTTAGCCAGGAAATCATTGGGGTCGTTCTGGCAGGTGGCAGAGCGACGCGAATGGGCGGAAAAGATAAGGGGCTTCAACGCCTGAACGGCAAACCCTTATGGCAATGTGTCGCTGATACGCTCGCAGGCCAGGTGTCGACAATGGTCATCAGCGCTAACCGGCATATCGATACTTACCAGCTCAGCGGGTACGCCGTTTACCAGGATATCCTTGAGGATTTCCCGGGACCGTTAGCCGGTATGCTTTCGGTCATGCAACAGTCTCGCGGAGAGTGGTTCATCTTCTGTCCCTGCGATACCCCGTTTATTCCGTCCTGTCTTGTCGAGCGTTTTTTACAGCTTCGCGGTACGGCCCCTGTGGTTTGGGTACATGACGGCGAGCGTGACCATCCTGCTATCGCATTGATGCACCGATCGCTAGTACCTTCCCTGCAGGCCTATCTGGCTGCGGGAGAACGCAGGGTAATGGCTTTTATGCACGAGTCTGGCGGTCATCCCGTTGATTTTAGCGATTTGAAATCAGCATTTGTGAACGTGAATACGCCTGACGATTTGCAGATGATGCAGGAGAAAAGATGATACCTGTTGTCGCCATTTCCGCCTGGAGTGGGACCGGGAAAACCACGCTGCTGAAAAAGCTCATTCCTGCGCTTTGTGCCAGAGGTATCCGTCCAGGATTGATTAAGCATACCCACCATAATATGGATGTCGATAAACCGGGAAAAGACAGCTTTGAGCTGCGTAAAGCGGGCGCGGCACAGACGATGGTGGCAAGTACTCAACGCTGGGCGTTGATGACAGAAACGCCGGATGAGGCGCCGCTGGATCTCGCTTATCTGGTCAGCCGGATGGATCATGCCACGCTGGATCTGGTGCTGGTTGAAGGATTTAAGCATGAGGCCGTGCCTAAGATCCTGCTGTTCAGAAGCGATGCCGGGCATGATTTCAGCGAGTTAACCCTGGATGAGCATGTGATTGCGGTGGCCAGTGATGTTGTATTGCCGCTAGAAGTTCCGGTGCTGGATTTAAATGATGTGGATGGAATTGCAGAGTTTATTGTGGCGTGGAGTACGGCCTGACTTGCCGGGTCGAGGCTTTGCCTTACCCGGCCTACAAATTCGTTGGTTCAGAAACGC
>NZ_AVOP01000006.1:0-101236 GCF_000733275.2 Enterobacter sp. EGD-HP1 | reverse complement strand
GGAAAGCAATGGACTCGATCACGCGGGTGATGTCTTCGATGCGTTTTGACGCTTCGCGAATGTCGTCCATAGTCGACACAGCGTGGGTGACCGTCTCACCGCCCTGATGAACCGCGAGCGAGGTTTCACCTACCAGCTGCTGGGTTTGCTCCATGTTAGCGGCATTTTGCTGCACGGTGGCGGCCAGCTGCTCCATGCTGGCGGACGTCTCTTCCACGCTGCTGGCCTGCTTGTTGATCTGCTCTGAAATCTCGCCAGTGTCGGCGGCCAGCGCGTTGGTGCCTGAATGGATCTCGCCTGCAGCCTCACGGACCTGCAGCACAATTTTTTGCAGGCCGCCGCCGATGCCGTTGATAGCATCGATCAGCTGACCCACTTCGTCCTGGCGCGTCACCGGCAGGCTGGAACGGAGATCCCCTGCGGCATATTGCCGGGCAAGATGGATCACATTGCGCAGCGGTCGGGTCAGCACGCGGCGAATCAGGACCACGAACAGGCCAGCAAACAGGATGGATAAGACCACTCCAGCCAGCAGGAAACGATCGCGCATGGCGGTGACGCTTGAGAGCAGCACCGATTTATCCACTTCGCCCACGATAGTCCAGTTCCAGCCCGGCAGCGGGGTATAGGCCATTTTCAGCGTGCGACCATCGTCGCTTACGCGCTCCAGCGTGCCGGGTTTGTCACTCAGAAGCTGTTGTTGTGTTGTGCCGTCCCACTTCGGCAGTTTTCCCTCTTCGCTGTTATGGAACAGGTATTGCCCGCGCGTTTTACCGTTGCTGCGATCCAGCACAAAGAAGTGACCGCTCTCGCCCAACCGGCGGTTGAGGATTTTCTCACGCATGACGTTCCAGGAGTGGGTGATGTCCACCCCGACAAAGACGATCGCAATCACCTGTCCTTCGGCGTTTTTAACGGGCTGGTACTGAGTGATGTAGCGTTTGCCAAACAGCAGTGCCAGGCCGCGGTAGACTTCACCTTTGCTGACGGCGGCAAAGGCCGGGCTGGCGTTATCCAGAACGGTACCCATTGCCCGATCGCCGTTCTCTTTGCGCAGCGACGTGGCTACGCGAACAAAATCGTTACCGCTGCGTACAAACAGCGTCGAAATGGCTCCCGTACGGTTCAGGAACTCGTCTGATAGGGTGTTGTTTTCATGCAGCCCGGTTTCTCCGCCTTTCAGAAGCGGAACGCTAAGCCTGTTAATCGTCTGGGTTTGGGAAGTATCAATGTTCAGGGGCTGCGGTAAAAAGGTGGTGAACAGACGGGTATAGCTCTCAACCTCTTCACTCAGGCTGGTGTTAAACATCTGCACCATGTCGACCATGCCGGTGGACTGATTATGCAGATCTTCTACCGCAAGGGCTTCAAGCTGCTGGCTGGCTTTTTGGCTGAGCAGAAAAGTAAAAAGCAGAAACAGCGTGGCGACACTGACGCCCGTAAGCAGTGACAGCTTCGTACCCAGGCCTGCACGGCGAAAAACGTTGATCATAAATTGCTCATCATTGAAAAGGTATGGTTCTTCAACGGCAGAGCGGGGATTACGTTTACTGAATTAATGTAACAAAATGTTATTTTATTGTTCTTAATTGGTTTTGTATAAGATAAAAAATTTGCAAAAATGAAAAGCCACTAAAAATAAGTGGCTTTTATCAGGAGGGAGATTACACGTAGAGAATGGCCTGTACCCGCCAGCGATCGATATGGTTATCTTCCTGCATCTGGATGATGCGATACCATGAAGCACCCTGCTCATCGGCCTTTAATGCCACGACACGTTCAACGTCCTGCGGGCTTCCCGAGATATTATTCACGGAGATCTGGCCAATTTCATTCAGGCCAGTCACGCAGTCAGCACTGGCGAATTCTGCTGACTGCGCGGTGGTGCTCACCAGGCCTGCTGAGAGCAACAGTGAGGTCAAAGCAAGAGTTCGTTTCATCGTCAGCTCCATTTCACATATATCCGGTATCCGCCGGGCAATCCTTCGCAAATAAACTCCCTTCCATTGACGCGGGCATGGAGTTTATTGTGGACAGGAAAATGTCTATGGACGCAAAGCAGTGTAAATCTCGTTCAAAGGAAAACCATTATTTCCGGTACAAAATGGCCTGTGAATACCACTGTCCCGTTATGATGGTTTCGTCGATCATAATGATGACGTAATAATCTGCTTTGGCGGCGACGGCTTGTGCTTTTATTGCTGATTCTGCGTCATCCGGAGAGCCGCGAACCAGCGCGGAGACGGTGCCCATTCGTTGTAATCCTTCCGTCTGATTACGACGAATCTCCTGTGGATGATCGGCGACCGGTGGAGCGGGTTGCGGCGTACCCTGCAGCGCGCTACAGCCACTCAGCAGAAACACCAGCAATAAAGCAGCAAACCTGCGCATAACCATATCTCGTTTCCTGATAGCCATAGTGTAGTTGTCTGTGAATTTAGTTTTGGGGGAATGTTCCCGAAGTGTTATCTGGGACGTATATTTCGAATGAAAATGACGTGAAAGCGTAACCCAGTTCTCAACATTATGAATCATACATTCGCACAGGGTCGACAATGATTGAAATTGAAATACGCCACCTCGGCGACCATGAAATTTTACACGCGATGCCAGCGGGTAAACGTGATAAACCGCTGCCTGTTGTGGTTTTTTATCACGGGTTTACCTCATCGAAGCTGGTTTACAGTTATTTTGCGGTAGCGCTGGCACAGGCGGGTTTTCGCGTGGTAATGCCAGATGCACCAGACCACGGCGCACGCTTTATGGGTAACGAACAGGCGCGGCTGGGGCAGTTCTGGCAGATTCTGCACGGTAGCCTGACCGAGTTTGCCGGGCTGCGCGATGCGCTTTATGAGGCTGGGCTGGTGGCCGACAATCGTCTGGCGGTAGCCGGGGCGTCGATGGGGGGTATGACGGCGCTGGGGATTATGACGCATCACCCTGAAGTGACGTCTGTCGCCTGTCTGATGGGCTCGGGCTACTTTACGTCGCTGGCGAAGACGCTTTTTCCCCCGCAGGATTTAACGGAAATGACCGCGATGCTGGCAGAGTGGGAAGTGACCCGGGCATTGCCACGCGTGGCCGATCGCCCACTGCTGCTGTGGCACGGTGACGCGGATGATGTGGTTCCGCCCGAGGGAACCTTCCGTCTGCAGCAGGCGTTAATAAATGAAGGACTGGACGATAATCTGACCTGTTTGTGGGAATCGGGCGTCCGCCACCGCATCACGCCAACGGCGCTGGACGCCACGGTGGCCTTTTTCCGCCAGCATCTTTAGACGCGCAGGACTTTCACCCCCAGATCTTCCAGCTTCTGGAGGATCTCAGGGTTGGCGCCTTTGCCAGTGATCACCATGTCGATCTGTTCGGCACGGCTGAATAACATCCCTGCGCGCTCGCCCACTTTGGTGCTGTCGACCAGCACAACGAGCTTGCCCACAACGTTAAGCATGTTCTGCTCCGCCATCGCGGTTAGCATATCGGTCTTATACAGGCCATCCGCCGTCAGGCCTTTGCCGCTGGTAAACATCCAGTGTCCGGCATAGAGACTATTCTCGCTGTCCTGAGGGCTAAGGGTGATGGACTGGCTTTTGTTGTACTGGCCGCCCATGATCACCACGCTCTCATGCTCCTGATCGATGAGATAGTTGGCGAGCGGTAAGTAGTTGGTGATGATCTGCACCGGCTTGCCGCACATTTCACGACCCAGCAGAAACGCCGTGGAGCCGCAGTTGATGACCACGCTCTCGCCGGGATTCACCAGCTGCGACGCGGCTCTGGCGATCCGTACTTTTTCATCATGATTCTGCGCCTGATGAATATTCATCGGCGTCCAGCGGGGGCGCTGCTGGCTGATGGCTTCCGCACCGTTGCGGACCTTTTTCAGCTTGCCGCTTTCATCCAGCTTGTTAATGTCTCGCCGTGCCGTTGCCGGGGAGATCCCTAAACGTTCGATCACTTTCTCGACGGTGATAAACCCTGTTTGCGCCAGGAGTTCCAGGAGAATTTGATGCCGTTGCGCTTCCGTCATGAGCTATTCCGATAAGAATTGATTTGAAAAGATGATATTTGAAATAGCGTGAAATTACTAAAAGAAATATGGCATCGCCAGACATCACGTCTGGCGATTTGGCTGCACAATCAGAGGAAGGACTTGAACGGCAGGTCTGGCTCAATGGTGAAGCAATCATCGAAACCACGTGGATAGTGATATTCCAGATTATCTTTGTCCAGTGGCCAGGTGAACTTGCCGCCGACCTGCCAGATGAACGGCTTGAAGCCATACTTCAGGCGGTCTTTTTTCATTTCCCACAGCACGCGGATTTCCTGCGGATCGGCCTGGAAGTTTGACCAGATATCGTGGTGGAACGGGATAACCACTTTGGTATTCAGCGCTTCCGCCATGCGCAGCATATCGGCGCTGGTCATTTTGTCGGTAATGCCGCGCGGGTTCTCACCGTAGGAGCCCAGCGCCACGTCGATCTGGTGCTCGTTACCGTGCTTCGCGTAATAGTTGGAGTAGTGAGAGTCGCCGCTGTGGTACAGGGAACCGCCAGGGGTTTTAAACAGGTAGTTGACCGCACGCTCATCCATACCGTCCGGCAGAACGCCAGCGGCTTTCTGGTCGGCTGGCAGGGTAATCAATGCGGTACGGTCAAAGGCATCCAGCGCATGGATTTCAATATCTTTGATTTTCACCACGTCGCCAGGCTTCATCACGATGCAGCGCTCTTTCGGCACGCCCCAGCCAATCCAGAGATCCACGCAGGTCTGTGGCCCGATAAACGGCACGTCGTCCGCGCAGTTTTGCATCACCGCTGCCGCCACGTTCACGTCGATATGATCGTTGTGATCGTGAGTAGAAAGGACGGCGTCGATCTGGCGAATGGCAAACGGATCAAGCACAAACGGTGTGGTACGCAGGTTCGGCTGCAGTTTTTCTACGCCCGCCATGCGCTGCATCTGATGGCCTTTTTTCATCAGGGGGTTGCCGTGGCTCTGCTTGCCGGTGCCGCACCAGAAATCGACGCAGATATTGGCGCCACCCTCTGATTTCAGCCAGATGCCGGTACAGCCCAGCCACCACATTGCAAACGTGCCAGGAGCAACCTGTTCCTGCTCAATCTCTTCATTCAGCCAGCTGCCCCACTCCGGGAAGGTGCTCAGAATCCATGACTCACGGGTGATGGTGTTCACTTTACTCATCGTTTTGACTCCTGGTTTAATCAAAAGTAATCACTATGTGATTCGTTATGATTAATGCTGTCACCATTTGATGCGCTTTGCAATGGCAAAAATGAGGAATTTTATCTGCTCGACTTCACGGACTCTGCGCTTCTTCCTTGTTAGACTATCCCGCAATAAATATTAATTACATGAATTATAAAGATTAATTCATTTTCTGTGTACGGTACTGAAAATCATTACTAACACCGTGGAAATAATTTGCGTGATACGTCACAAATAATCAGATTCAATCTTGTGGTGATTATTTGTGATTAATAGAGTGATGGCACCAACCACACAGGGATTGCCCCTCGTGTTCTCATTTTTGGAGAGAGTTATGGAGATCCTCTACAACGTCTTTACCGTGTTCTTTAATCAGGTAATGACCAACGCCCCGCTGCTGCTGGGTATCGTGACGTGCCTGGGCTATATCCTGCTGCGCAAAAGCGTCAGCGTGATTATCAAAGGCACCATCAAAACCATTATCGGTTTCATGCTGTTGCAGGCGGGGTCAGGCATTCTGACCAGCACCTTCAAGCCGGTCGTCGCCAAAATGTCTGAGGTGTATGGCATCAACGGTGCCATCTCTGACACCTACGCCTCAATGATGGCGACCATCGACCGCATGGGTGATGCCTATAGCTGGGTG
The DNA here is from genome assembly GCF_000733275.2 of Enterobacter sp. EGD-HP1. NCBI lineage: Bacteria > Pseudomonadati > Pseudomonadota > Gammaproteobacteria > Enterobacterales > Enterobacteriaceae > Enterobacter > Enterobacter sp. EGD-HP1. The sequence continues at coordinate 95,361 of NZ_AVOP01000006.1, read as the reverse complement.
GGTTATGCGGTTCTGCTCGCCTTGGCGCTGAACATCATTTACGTTCTTCTGCGCCGTATTACCGGCATTCGCACCATCATGCTTACCGGGCACATCATGTTCCAGCAGGCGGGGCTGATCGCGGTTTCTCTCTATATCTTCGGCTACCCAATGTGGACCACGATTATCTGCACCGCGGTGTTGGTTTCGCTCTACTGGGGTATCACCTCCAACATGATGTACAAGCCAACCCAGGAAGTGACTGACGGCTGTGGCTTTTCCATCGGTCACCAGCAGCAGTTCGCCTCATGGATTGCCTATAAAGTTGCGCCGTACCTGGGCAAAAAAGAAGAGAGCGTTGAAGACCTTAAGCTGCCGGGCTGGCTGAATATCTTCCATGACAATATCGTCTCCACCGCCATTGTGATGACCATCTTCTTCGGCGCCATTCTGCTCTCCTTCGGCATTGATGTTGTTCAGGCTATGGCGGGTAAAACCCACTGGACGGTTTATATCCTGCAGACCGGCTTCTCCTTCGCGGTGGCTATTTTCATCATCACTCAAGGCGTGCGCATGTTCGTCGCCGAACTGTCGGAAGCCTTCAACGGTATCTCACAGCGCCTGATCCCCGGAGCGGTGCTGGCGATTGACTGTGCCGCTATCTACAGCTTCGCGCCAAACGCGGTGGTCTGGGGCTTTATGTGGGGCACCATCGGCCAGCTGATTGCGGTGGGCATCCTGGTCGGCTGCGGCTCTTCAATCCTGATTATTCCTGGCTTTATTCCGATGTTCTTCTCCAACGCCACCATCGGCGTGTTTGCTAACCACTTTGGCGGCTGGCGCGCAGCGCTCAAGATCTGCCTGGTGATGGGCATGGTTGAAATCTTCGGGTGCGTGTGGGCGGTCAAGCTCACCGGTATGAGTGCCTGGATGGGCATGGCGGACTGGTCAATTCTGGCACCGCCGATGATGCAGGGCTTTGCCTCCGTCGGGCTGGTCTTTATGGCCGTCATCATCCTGATTGCTCTTACTTATATGTTCTTCGCTGGCCGTTCGCTGCGGGCTGAAGAAGATGCGGAAAAACAAACAGCAGAAGTGTCTGCTCATTAAGGAGTTTCGATTATGACCGTACGTATCCTGGCTGTGTGTGGCAATGGGCAAGGCAGCTCCATGATCATGAAGATGAAAGTGGACCAGTTTTTAACCCAGTCAAACATCGACCACACGGTGAACAGCTGCGCAGTGGGTGAATACAAAAGTGAACTGAACGGCGCGGACATCATCATCGCCTCTACCCATATCGCCGGCGAAATTAGCGTGTCTGGCAATAAATATGTGGTGGGCGTGCGCAACATGCTGTCGCCTGCGGATTTCGGACCAAAACTGCTGGAAGTGATTAAAGAACACTTCCCACAAGACGTGAAGTAAGGACGCCATATGAAACTACGTGATTCGCTGGCAGAGAATAACTCCATCCTTTTACAGGCTGAGGCCAGCACCTGGCAGGAAGCGGTGAAGCTGAGCGTGGATCTGCTGGTTAAGGCTGACGTTGTCGAGCCGCGATACTACCAGGCCATTCTTGATGGCGTCGCGCAGCACGGCCCTTACTTTGTGATAGCGCCTGGGCTGGCAATGCCGCACGGGCGTCCTGAAGAGGGCGTGAAGAAAACCGGCTTCGCGCTGGTGACGCTGAAAACGCCGCTGGTATTCAACCATGAAGATAACGACCCGGTCGATATCCTGATCACCATGGCCGCCGTGGATGCCAACACCCACCAGGAGGTGGGCATCATGCAGATCGTCAATCTGTTTGATGACGAAGCCAATTTCGACCGTTTACGCGCCTGCCGTACCGAGCAGGAAGTGCTGGATTTAATTGATAACGCCAATGCGGCGGCAGTCTAAGAGGAATTGAACATGTCATTACCAATGTTGCAGGTTGCGCTGGATAACCAAACTCTGTCCCACGCTTACGAAACCACCCGCCTGATTGCGGAAGAAGTCGACATCATCGAAGTGGGCACCATTCTGTGCGTGGGCGAAGGCGTCCGTGCCGTTCGCGACCTGAAGGCGCTCTATCCGCATAAAATCGTGCTGGCGGATGCCAAGATCGCCGATGCAGGCAAAATCCTTTCCCGCATGTGCTTCGAAGCGAATGCTGACTGGGTCACCGTGATCTGCTGTGCGGATATCAACACCGCCAAAGGCGCGCTGGACGTGGCAAAAGAGTTTAACGGCGACGTGCAGATTGAGCTGACCGGCTTCTGGACCTGGGAGCAGGCCCAGGAGTGGCGTGACGCGGGCATTCAGCAGGTGGTTTACCACCGTAGCCGCGATGCGCAGGCCGCAGGGGTGGCGTGGGGCGAAGCGGATATCAGTGCTATCAAACGTCTGGCGGATATGGGCTTCAAAGTCACCGTCACCGGCGGCCTGGCGCTGGAAGATCTGCCGCTGTTCCAGGGGATCCCGATTCACGTCTTTATTGCCGGTCGTAGCATTCGTGATGCGGCGTCTCCGGTGGAAGCGGCGCGTCAGTTCAAACGCTCAATCGCTCAGCTTTGGGGCTAAGGAGCGGGTATGTTGTCAAAACAGGTCCCGCTTGGCATCTATGAAAAGGCACTCCCTGCGGGGGAGTGCTGGCTGGAGCGGTTACAGCTGGCAAAACAGCTGGGTTTCGATTTTGTCGAAATGTCCGTGGATGAGACGGACGATCGTCTCTCTCGCCTCGACTGGAACCGCGAACAGCGGCTGGCGCTGGTGAGCGCCGTCGCTGAAACGGGCGTGCGCGTGCCGTCCATGTGCCTGAGCGCCCACCGTCGTTTTCCGCTCGGCAGCGAAGACGATGCCGTGCGCGCGCAGGGGCTGGCGATCATGCGTAAAGCCATTCGCTTTGCGCAGGATGTCGGTATCCGCGTGATCCAGCTGGCGGGTTATGACGTTTACTATCAGGAAGCCAACGATGAAACGCGCCGTCGTTTCCGTGACGGCCTGAAGGAGAGCGTTGAGATGGCAAGCCGCGCGCAGGTCACGCTGGCGATGGAGATCATGGACTACCCGTTGATGAACTCCATCAGCAAGGCGCTGGGCTACGCGCACTACCTGAATAACCCGTGGTTCCAGCTTTATCCCGATATCGGCAACCTGTCTGCATGGGATAACGACGTGCAGATGGAGCTGCAGGCGGGCGTCGGGCATATCGTGGCGGTGCACGTCAAAGATACCCGACCTGGCGTGTTTAAAAACGTACCGTTCGGCACCGGGGTGGTGGATTTCGAACGGTGCTTCGAAACGCTCAGGCAGACAGGCTATTGCGGGCCGTACCTGATTGAGATGTGGAGCGAGACGTCGGACGACCCGGCTGCGGAAGTGGCGAAGGCACGGGACTGGGTGCGCGAACGTATGGCGCGTGCAGGGTTGCTGGAGGCTGAACATGCTTAAGCTTAAACAGCAGGTCTTTGAAGCCAACATGGATCTGCCGCGCTATGGTCTGGTCACGTTCACCTGGGGCAATGTGAGCGCAATCGACCGCGAGCAGGGGCTGATCGTGATTAAGCCGAGCGGCGTGGCGTATGACACCATGAAAGCAGACGATATGGTTGTCGTGGATCTCGACGGAAACGTCGTGGAGGGAAAATGGCGTCCCTCTTCAGATACCGCTACCCATCTGGCGCTGTACCGGCGTTATCCGTCCCTTGGCGGCGTGGTGCATACCCACTCCACGCACGCGACGGCCTGGGCACAGGCGGGGCTGCCCATCCCGGCGCTGGGCACGACCCACGCGGACTACTTCTTTGGCGACATTCCCTGCACGCGCGCATTAACGCAGGCTGAAGTGGAAGGCGAATACGAGCTCAACACCGGTAATGTCATCATCGAAACGTTGGGTGAAAGCGAACCGCTGCATACGCCGGGTATTGTGGTCTATCAGCACGGCCCGTTCGCCTGGGGAAAAGATGCCCACGACGCCGTCCATAATGCGGTCGTCATGGAGGAAGTGGCACGTATGGCGTGGATTGCCCGCGGCATCAACCCACAGCTTCAGGGCATTGATGACTACCTGATGAACAAGCATTTCATGCGCAAGCACGGCCCGAATGCCTACTACGGGCAGAAGTGAATAAGTGCTCTGGAATACCGAAAAACAGTTGTAACCGGTGGTATTCCGGAGCCATTCACAAAAAAAAGCCCCCGGGCAGGGGGCAACGTCAACTATGGCTATGTTCTCGTTGTTGGCTTTCCTGGTGCTAGCGTTAAAGCGTTATCGGTAAATATCTGCACTGGCGTGCATATTGCCGTTGCTGCCGGGCTCACGGGTTAACATCACGTGATAATAGGTTGCGCCCTGCGCATCGGTTTCTTCGTTTAATGCCTGATCTGCTTCACTTTCCGTGGCGAAATTATGATTGATGTAAATTACGCCCAAGCTTTGCACATCATCCATGTTTCTGGCCTGTCGGCTGTCTATCTTGATGGCTGCCATCGCGTTTGCACTAAGCAAAAGCGCCGCCATTATGGCTAATGCGATTTTTTTCATGATATGCGCTCCACGACTACGTGCTGCGAGAGGGGGGATACTCCTTCTTTAATTCAGGTGATCTCTGATTAAAGTGTAATCACTCATCCTGCGGGGATGCGTGACCATTTCTGATGCAGTTGTTCAAAAAAACAGCGCTTCCGGGTGTGACCAATTTTAAATCACCCACTTAGACCCGCTTCGCGCTTTGTGCGAATTATTTGTGCAATCAGCTTGAGTTTCCAGGGGCGCGCAAGTATTATGACGCGTCAATTTTTCAGCCGACCTTTAACACGTTCCTTGCCTCCCCGGGCCTCGGCTGACCCAGACAGGAGGCTGAATAATCCGTAAGGAGCAATTCGATGCGTCATTACGAAATCGTTTTTATGGTCCATCCTGACCAGAGCGAACAGGTTCCGGGTATGATCGAGCGTTACTCTGCTGCCATCACTGGTGCAGAAGGTACGATCCACCGTCTGGAAGACTGGGGCCGCCGTCAGCTGGCTTACCCGATCAACAAACTGCACAAAGCACACTACGTTCTGATGAACGTTGAAGCGCCGCAGGAAGTGATCGATGAGCTGGAAACTACCTTCCGCTTCAACGATGCCGTTATCCGCAGCATGGTTATGCGTACCAAAAACGCAGTTACCGAAGCATCTCCGATGGTTAAAGCGAAAGACGAGCGCCGTGAGCGTCGCGATGATTTCGCAAACGAAACCGCAGATGATTCTGATGCTGGGGATTCTGAAGAGTAATTTCTGATGACCAACCGTCTGGCGTTGTCCGGCATCGTATGCAGGGCTCCCCTTCGAAAGGTCAGTCCATCAGGAATTCCGCATTGCCAGTTCGTGCTTGAGCATCGTTCTGTGCAAGAGGAAGCCGGGTTTCACCGGCAGGCGTGGTGCCAAATGCCCGTTATTATTAGCGGACACGAAAACCAGGCCATTACTCACAGTTTAACGGTCGGTAGTGCAGTAATCGTTCAGGGGTTCATCTCTTGCCACAAGGCAAAGAACGGCCTGAGCAAAATGGTTCTGCATGCCGAGCAGATTGATTTGATAGATTCTGGAGACTAGCCATATGGCACGTTATTTCCGTCGTCGCAAGTTCTGCCGTTTCACCGCGGAAGGCGTTCAAGAGATCGACTATAAAGATATCGCAACGCTGAAAAACTACATCACCGAAAGCGGTAAGATTGTCCCAAGCCGTATCACCGGTACTCGTGCAAAATACCAGCGTCAGCTGGCTCGCGCTATCAAACGCGCTCGCTACCTGTCCCTGCTGCCGTACACTGATCGTCATCAGTAATCGGGCACGGTCCATTAATACGACTTTAAGAGGATAAGGTAATGCAAGTTATTCTGCTTGATAAAGTAGCAAACCTGGGCAGCCTGGGTGATCAGGTTAACGTTAAAGCGGGTTACGCACGTAACTTCCTGGTTCCACAGGGTAAAGCTGTTCCAGCTACCAAGAAAAACGTAGAGTTTTTCGAAGCACGTCGCGCTGAACTGGAAGCCAAACTGGCTGACGTTCTGGCGGCTGCTAACGCTCGCGCTGAAGCAATCAACGCACTGGGCACCGTTACCATCGCGTCTAAATCTGGCGACGAAGGTAAACTGTTCGGTTCCATCGGTACCCGCGATATCGCTGATGCAGTTTCTGCAGCAGGCGTTAAAGTGGCTAAGAGCGAAGTTCGTCTGCCGAACGGCGTTCTGCGTACCACTGGTGAGCACGAAGTTGACTTCCAGGTTCACAGCGAAGTGTTCGCTAAACTGGTTGTTAACGTTGTAGCTGAGTAATTTTTTACTCTGCTCACGTTGAAACGCCGGCCTTGTGCCGGCGTTTTGCTTTTTAGAGAACCGGGTTTTTAACGCGCCCTGATAAAACTGCCGTCCGGCTGGCGGGTAAACAGTACCTGCTGTCCACTTCCCGTATCAATCGTTAACCCTGTCACCACCCCGCTGGCATTCTGGCGAATCTGTACCATCTGACCATTCTGCAGGTTACTGAGCGGTTTACCCGCACCTTCCACCTGCGCCATGGCATATACGTCGGTTGGCGGCAGGTTGTGGTCCCGGAAGAGTTGTGCCAGGGTTTTGCCCGGCTCTACGCGATAGGAACGCCACTGTTGCTCAATGCCGGTGGGCTGTTGCGCCTGAGGCTGAGACGGGGCGGCGGCTTGATCCTGCGGTTGTTCATCCTGAATAGGCTCTGGCTCAACCGGCGCGACCTGACCCGGATCGTTAGACGGGGTGACGAGCTGCGTCTGCATCGGCTGTGCGTCAGGCTGCGGCCGCGTCTGCGACTGAATGTCCAGTTGGGCATTGCGGGTGACGGGTGCGGTATCGACATCATCGCCCCCGGAAGGTAACAGGAAGCCCAAGATCACCATCAGCGCGCCAATGATGATCCCTCTGCGATGCAGAGGAGGCAGCGGGTCCATGATGCGAAAATTGTCCGGCGCCTGCCAGATTTTCGCCAGGGTAGGTTTCAGTTCAAATCGCCCGGGCATGGCACTCCTCCTGCTCCGCGTATTTTTTATCCTGTGCCCCGAAGTATAGTTTGCTAACTGCCTGAACGGCGTAGTAAACCCGACATCCGTGACATCAGTTCGGGATTAATCCTGGTTATCTCTATTGTTTCTGTTTCGTCGCGGTTTGTCACCTTAACTTCAGACAAAGTTTTACCCATAAGGGCATGGCTGATATGCTGCCCGCTACTTTAAATGTGATGGAAGGAAAACCCATGACCACCCCGACTTTTGACACTATCGAAGCGCAGGCAAGTTACGGTATCGGCTTGCAGGTAGGACAGCAGCTGAGCGAATCCGGCCTGGAAGGTCTGTTACCAGAAGCGCTGGTGGCGGGTATCGCTGACGCGCTGGAAGGCAAACAGCCTGCCGTTCCGGTTGACGTCGTGCACCGTGCGCTGCGTGAAATCCACGAGCGTGCTGACGCCGTGCGTCGCGCGCGCTTTGAAGAGATGGCCGCTGAAGGTGTGAAATATCTGGAAGAGAACCGCGAGCGTGAAGGCGTGAACAGCACCGAATCCGGCCTGCAGTTCCGCGTGATCAATCAGGGCGACGGCGCAATCCCGGCACGTACCGACCACGTTCGCGTACACTACACCGGTAAGCTGATCGACGGCACCGTCTTCGACAGCTCCGTGGCGCGCGGCGAACCGGCTGAATTCCCGGTGAATGGCGTTATCGCAGGCTGGATCGAAGCGCTGACCCTGATGCCAGTGGGTTCTAAATGGGAGTTGACCATCCCGCACAACCTGGCTTACGGCGAGCGCGGCGCTGGCGCGTCCATCCCGCCATTCAGCACCCTCGTGTTTGAAGTCGAGCTGCTGGAAATTCTGTAATCGACTTTTCTTATTTCCTCTCCCCGGTTGGGGAGAGGAAATAAGTGTTAAAACCTATAGTTACGACGTAATCAATATTTTATCTTGCAAACGAAACTGTTGCGTGTATTTTTGTGAGCTGTTTCGCGCTGTATGAGTGATATGACACTCACTTTCAACATATTATTAACATAATATCTAAATCATAGTATTCATCCCGCCGATTCTTACCTAATATCGATAAACCCTTACAAAGGGACCGTCATTTTTTTGACGTTTTTAAAGGCCAGAAGAGCCTTAACAACACAGACAGGCATAAACAGGAAAATTACATGGTAGATCAGGTCAAAGTCGCCGCTACAGAAGAGGCGACGTCTGAACAGTCGCTACGGCGCAATCTCACAAACCGTCATATTCAGCTCATTGCGATTGGGGGTGCCATCGGTACCGGGCTGTTTATGGGGTCAGGCAAAACCATCAGTCTTGCCGGGCCGTCGATCATATTCGTTTATATGATCATCGGTTTTATGCTCTTCTTCGTGATGCGTGCAATGGGTGAATTGCTGCTCTCGAACCTCGAATACAAATCCTTTAGCGACTTCGCTTCTGACCTGCTCGGGCCGTGGGCGGGATATTTCACCGGCTGGACCTACTGGTTCTGCTGGGTGGTCACCGGTATGGCGGACGTCGTGGCGATTACCGCCTACGCGCAGTTCTGGTTCCCGGGGCTGTCGGACTGGGTCGCCTCGCTGGCGGTCATTGTTCTACTGCTGAGCCTTAACCTCGCCACCGTTAAAATGTTCGGTGAGATGGAGTTCTGGTTCGCGATGATCAAAATCGTGGCGATTGTCGGGCTTATCGTCGTGGGTCTGGTGATGGTGCTCACCCACTTCCAGTCGCCAACGGGCGTTCAGGCCTCGTTTACCCATCTGTGGAATGACGGTGGCTGGTTCCCGAAAGGCATCAGCGGCTTCTTTGCCGGCTTCCAGATTGCGGTATTTGCTTTCGTGGGCATTGAGCTGGTGGGAACCACGGCTGCAGAGACCAAAGATCCCGAGAAGTCTCTCCCGCGCGCCATTAACTCTATTCCGGTTCGTATCATCATGTTCTACGTCTTCGCGCTGGTCATTATTATGTCCGTGACGCCGTGGAGCTCCGTGGTGCCAACCAAGAGCCCGTTCGTTGAACTGTTCGTGCTGGTAGGCCTGCCTGCTGCCGCGAGCCTGATTAACTTCGTGGTGCTGACCTCTGCGGCGTCTTCCGCGAACAGCGGCGTATTCTCCACCAGCCGTATGCTGTTTGGTCTGGCGCAGGAAGGCGTGGCGCCGAGCGCGTTCGCCAAGCTGTCGAAGCGCGCGGTACCGGCTAAAGGGTTGACCTTCTCCTGCATGTGCCTGCTGGGCGGTGTGGTGATGCTCTACGTGAACCCAAGCGTGATTGGCGCGTTCACCATGATTACCACGGTCTCTGCGATCCTGTTTATGTTCGTCTGGACCATCATCCTCTGTTCATACCTGGTGTACCGCAAGCAGCGTCCACACCTGCATGAAAAATCGATCTACAAGATGCCGCTGGGCAAGCTGATGTGCTGGGTGTGCATGGCGTTCTTCGTCTTCGTGCTGGTTCTGCTGACGCTGGAAGATGATACCCGTCAGGCGCTGATCGTCACGCCGCTGTGGTTTATCGCGCTGGGGCTGGGCTGGGTGTTTATCGGTAAGAAACGTATGGCAGGCATGCGTTAAGGATGTTGCCGGGTGGCGCTGACGCTTACCCGGCCTACGTTCGAGGACGTTGTAGGCCCGGTAAGCGCTAGCGCCACCGGGCTTTTTTATTTATCAGCTAATGCCCGCGGGAACAGAACGTTGTTCTCAAGACTGATGTGTTCCATCAGGTCGTCGATCAACTCGTTAATGCCATTGTACATCGCTTTCCACGTTGTGCACGCTTCTGGCGGCGGCGTGACGTTGTGGGTGGTGTGTTTGATCACCTCCAGCAATTCACCTGCGTCATCGTGCTCGCTTTCCATCACGCTGATTGGCCCCATTGCCTGGCTTCCCATTCCCTGTTTAATCATCGGGAAGAGGATCTGCTCTTCTTTCATCATGTGGCTGGAAAGCTCTTCGTGCAGCAGGGTCAGGTACTTCGCCAGGCCGCGCGGTACGGACGGTTTATCGGCATGAACGCGCTCGACTTTGGTCGCCTGCAGGATCAGTTCCGGCAGCTGTTCACGGTGACGGTCATGGTATCGCACGATGATATGGTCGATGATTTCAGCGAGCGGGGCGGTTCGCCAGTCTTTGTCGACGGGCTGCTCGGCTAGCTCCGCCAGCTCTGCTTCAATCACCTCAACGTCCAGCTCCATGCGGGAAGCCGCTCGCGCCAGGGTTTGCTTACCGCCGCAGCAGTAATCCATATCGTATTTACGGAACAGCGCTGAAGCGCGAGGAATGGAGAGCGCCAGCTCGCCAAGGGGTTGGTCGCGAAAGGCCATAGCAGTTACCTCGTCATTAATAATATAAGATGCATATTAAATGCATCTTTAAGGCGACGCTATAACCCTTTAGAGGGACGGGTAAAAGTGAGATGCGGATCACAAAAATATCCGATTTAACTCTCTGAATGGACTTAGGAAAGTGGTTTAGAAACTTTTTAAAGGTGTAGAAACAGTAAACAACCCGCCGCGCCTGCCGATATATCCACGTCAGACAAACCTGCATATAACAAAGGCAACGCATGTTTAAACGTATAAAAGTCATTACCCTTCTGATTTCGGTGCTGCTTGTGCTCGGCATCATGCAAGTGATTTCCGCCGGTATCTTTATCAACGCGCTGAACAACGATAAAGACAACTTCACCGTGTCGCAGCTCTCCAGCAAGAACGTGGCGGAGTTTACCGATGCGTGGATCAGTCTGAATCAGGCCCGCGTGACCCTGAACCGCGGGATGTTGCGCCTGCAAAGCAGCATGGCCTCGCAAATTAACGGCGGTCAGCTGAATGAACTGGTGACGACGGCGAAAAATCTGCTGACAGAAGCCCAGGTTCATTACGATAAATACTATGCCTTGCCGAATACTCCAGGGCTGGATGAGAACCTGGCTAACCGGCTCGAAGAGCAGTACCGCATTTACTCTGCAACGCTGACCCAAATGAACGTTCTGCTGAGCCAGGGCAATCTGGAAGATATGTTCAAGCAGAATGCAGAACAAAAGCAAAATGCGATGCAGAAGGTTTATCGTGAATGGCGTGAAGCGCAGGCCGCGCTCACCGATAAAGGCATTCAGGATAATGAAAGTGATTACAAACACATCCTGTGGATCCTCTCTGCGGTCATGCTGCTGGTGATTGTGGTGATTATTTCCAGCTGGGTAGCCATGCGCCGCGTGCTGCTGCTGCCTCTGGAAGAGGTGATTAACCATATTCGCGCCATTGCGGCAGGGGATTTAACCCAGCCGATTCAGGCTGACGGTAAAAATGAGATGGCCATCCTGGCGCGCAACGTTCAGGAGATGCAAACCTCGCTGGCGAACACGGTGGGCGTGGTGCGTGAAGGCGCCGATACCATTTACACCGGTGCAGGCGAAATCTCTGCGGGCAGCAACGATCTCTCCTCACGTACCGAGCAGCAGGCCGCTTCTCTGGAAGAAACGGCTGCCAGCATGGAACAGCTGACGGCAACCGTGAAGCAGAACGCCGACAACGCGCGTCAGGCGTCTCGTCTGGCGCTGGACGCCTCCTCAACGGCGAAGAAGGGCGGTAACGTGGTGGAAGGCGTGGTGCGTACAATGGACGAAATCGCCACCAGTTCCAGCAAAATCGCGCAAATTACTAACGTGATCGACGGTATTGCCTTCCAGACTAACATCCTGGCGCTGAACGCGGCGGTGGAAGCGGCGCGCGCGGGCGAGCAGGGTCGCGGTTTTGCGGTGGTGGCCGGTGAAGTACGTACTCTCGCACAGCGCAGCGCCCAGGCGGCGAAAGAGATCAAAGCGCTGATCGATGATTCCGGCGAGCGCGTGAACGCGGGCTCCCAGCTGGTTAACGAAGCCGGGGAGACGATGGCGGAGATCGTCAATGCGGTCACCCGCGTCACCGACATCATGGGCGAAATTGCCTCGGCCTCTGACGAGCAGAGCCGCGGTATCGACCAGGTGGGCCAGGCGGTAGCCGAAATGGACCGCGTGACCCAGCAGAACGCCTCGCTGGTAGAGGAGTCTGCGGCCGCGGCGGCAGCGCTGGAAGATCAGGCAGCACGCCTGAACGAAGCGGTGGCGGTGTTCAAAATCACCCGCAACCAGGCGGTTAAAGCGGCGCCGGTAAAAACCTACGTGCCAAAAGCGCAGCCTGCAGCGGCGGCGTCTGAAGGGAACTGGGAAACGTTTTAACATCATGCCGGGTGGCGCTGGCGCTTACCCGGCCTACGAAACGGCTCCTTGTAGGCCGGGTAAGCGCCAGCGCCACCCGGCAAAAATCACATCTCCGACGCCGGAACGACCCGCGGTTTTTCCGGCTTCGCCCTTACCGCCATCACCACCCCCACCACCAACAGCGCGATCCCGCAGGCCGTGAATAGCGGCGGCACGCTCTGGCGCATCAGGAAGGTATAAAGCAGTCCGGCCAGGGTTTCGAAGACAATCAGCGGCCCTAAGATCACCGTCGGCAGCTTCTGGCTGGCAATGTTCCAGCACAGCGCGCCCACCCATGAACACAGCACCGCAATCGCCACCATCAGGCCGACAAACACCCACGGTCTTGGCCCGAAGGGCTGGGCGAAGTCAGGCTGTTGATGGCCTAACCAGATGCACGCCCCGGCATAGCCCACCATTGAGACGGGCAGGGTGACCAGCGCCTGCGCCGTCGCCCACATCATCGGGTGCTTGTCCGGGTTCTCCCGCAGCCAGCGCGCGTTGCGCAGGGCATACCAGGCCCAGCACGCCACGGAAATGAACGCCAGCACAATGCCAGAACCGTATCGCCACAGGTCAACTTCCGCCTGCCCATGACGCAGCTCGGCAATATTGACGCATACCAGCCCCACGGCGGTGCAGATCAGCGCCGGCGCCATTTTTGACCACGCCAGTTTGCCATCGCGGTGGCTGTAGAGCAGGTTCGCAAAGACGGGGATGACGACCGGCAGCGTGCCGATAATCATGGTAGATACCGGCGCACCGGTACGCTGAATGGCGCTGGCGAGGCAAACGTAGTAGATAAGATTCCCCATCATGGTTAGCGCCAGCGCGGTACCCCAGTCCTTGCGGCTGAGCTGACGCAAGCGCGCGCGTCCCAGCCACGCCAGAGGCAGAGCAATCAGCCCGAGCGCCAGATAACGTCCGGTCGACTGCAGTATTGCCGGATACTCGGGCACAATCAGCGGGCCGACAAAAATCAGCCCCCACATCAGCCCGGCCAGCAGGGCATACAACACACCACTAATCATTTTTCCATCCACAGGTATTTACGCTGTATGCAGTGTAGGAGGGGAAAATGCGCGCGTATTGTATGAGGTTGCGCATTAGCGCCGGGTGACCTGCTTCTGGTAGCGCACGGGGGTAATGCCGTAGCGGTGGGTAAACGCGCGGGTTAAATGAGACTGGTCCGTCAGTCCGGTCGCGGCGGCAACCTCTGCCGCGGGCATGCCGTGCGTGAGGAACGCTTTGGCGCGCCAGAGGCGAATGGCCATCAGCATCTGGTGCGGCGTCACGTGAAAATGGGCTTTGAACTGGCGCTGGAAATGGTACGGGCTGAGCGAAACGACGCTGGCCAGCTCGTCCAGCGTCAGGGCGCGCATATAGTTGTCGTGCAGGTACTCGCGCACGCGTTCGAAGCGGTGCGCGCCTTCCTGAGCCACCGGCGCGTGATGGGCAAACGGCCGGAAGGTATCAATCAGATCCAGCAGTAATCCTTTTTGCGCAAGCGGATCGTCCGTATGCCACAGGCCGTAAATGAGTCTGCCGATTTGCTGCGAGCGCAGCGGGTCATGACGGGTCACGTCGCTAAACCACCAGTGCCGGAGGCCGGTCACCTCTTCCAGCAGATCGGGTTCGATATAGACCATCCGATAGCGCCAGCCGCCCTCGGTGGCGGATTCACCGGTGTGGATCTCGTCCGGGTTCATGGTAACGACGGATTTTTCCGCCGCGAGATGCTGGGTACCGCGATAGCGAAAGCGTTCGGCACCGGTTTCAATCGTGCCGATCCCGAAGGCTTCATGGGTGTGAGGCTCAAAGGCGTAGTCAGAAATGTGCGCGTGATACAGCTCCAGACCCGGTAGCTGCGCCAGATGGCGAAAGCGCGCGCTGTCTCTTTCATCAATAAACTGTTCCGGTACGCCTTGCACGGTGAGCCTCCTCGTGGTCATCTTTTCATTATCAGAGATGACCGGCGTTTATGCACTAAACATCTTTGCCCGGACGGTCTTACGGTAATCCCCCGGAGAAATCGTGGTTTTATGCTTAAACTGGCGATTAAAGTGCGCAATATCCTGATATCCAACCGCATTCGCAATCTCCTGAATGGACAGATTGGTGGATTGCAACATTGTCATGGCGGATTCAATTCTGGCGGTTAATAAATACTGCAGAGGAGACATGTCGGTGGCATTTTTAAAGCGGCGATTAAAGTTGCGCAAACTCATGCCAGCCATATCGGCAAGATTTTGCATGGATATATCTGTAGCGCAGTTGGCTTTTATCCAGATTTGTATTTGAACGATCTCTTCATCCGGATGAGGTTTGTTTTCTTCACTGTAGCATTGGCGATCAAACTGGCTGCGAATTTCATGGAAAAATGTCCGCTGAGTATGTGTGGCTACACGTTTTCCGTATATCGTTTCGATAAAATGAATCGTCAGGTCTGACAGGGCCTTAACGCTTGCGGCACAGAAAATATTATCGGCCTGCGTGAGAAAGTGTTTTGTTTGTAATTTTACGCTGGGGTAGTCGCGCGAGAATTGTTTGAAGTAGTGCCAGTGGGTGGTGGCGGGCTTCCCGTCGAGCAGTCCCGACTCCGCCAGAAAACAGCACCCCGTTCCGACGGCGGCGATGCGGGTTCCTCGCGCGGCCTGCTCGGTCAGCCATTTCAGAAGTTCAGGCTGCTGTCTGACCACTGCACGAGGATTCCGCCACAGGGCAGGAAGATAGATAACGTCATAGTGCCTGTCTGCAGCAAGCGTGATATCGGCGGTGATGCTAAAACCACTGTGCGTCAGGATAGGCTCGCTGTTTATGCCAATGATATTCACCTTCAGAATACTCTCCGGGCGACAGAGTCTGAAGAGCGACTTCTCAGGTTTGTGCGTTTCTGCGTGGGACATTGTTTTTTGCTCGGCTAAAAAGCTGCTGGCTGCGGCTTTCCACATTTCAATCGGCAGGCTGAGACCGGAAATTAGCATGCGTTCACATAACACAAATCCTATTTGTGTATTTGTCATTTTTGGTTAATACCTGTTTTGGCTATTATTTTTGGTGGCTCAACGTTACCCTGGCCAGAAAAGTCAGCATTTTGGCTGGATTTTCATATTAGCTTTTGTGGGTGATTTGTAAACTCATATCTGAAACGATCGCACTTACTTAGCAATATTAATCAGAGACCACTACAGGATGGATTATGGCGAAATTACCCGTAATAACGGCTTTTGGCGGCTACGGTCCAGCGGGTCGTAGTTCTTCACATCATGCATTTCGTCGAATGATTATTGAGTCATTATCGGAAGAGGAAAGGCAGGAGGAATTATTATCGTTAGCCATCCTGATGGGCACGCTTAAATATAATGAGGGCGATTATTGCGACATTTCAGGTAAAAGATTTACACCTGCTCAGGCTGCCGCGAGGATAAAAGACGAGGTGCTTGAGGGAACCCTAATCAGAAAAATTACGCGCGACTATTTCGATGTCGATGCTATCGCCAGCCATGCAAAATTGAATATGGTTTCAGGCGAAGAAGTATTCAGTTTTAATATCTCTGCCAGGCAATTACCTGACCCTTTACCGGCGGGATGGCAGGTTGAGGCATTAGCGGATCAGCGCGCGCGTATTACCGTTCAGGGAGAGATGGACTGCAAAATTGAGGCGTTTTTGCGCACGGAAGTTCAGGCTGCAGGCTTGCTGCCGCAGGGATTCCGCCCGGGCGACCATTACAGCTCGCAGTTTCATCCGCGGGCGTTACAAATGGCGATTGTTGGGGCGTCAGACGCCATCAACGCCCTGGGGATCCCGTGGCAAGAGGTGCAGGCAAAAATCGCGCCGGATCAGCTCGGTGTCTATTCGGGCAATATCCTGGGACAGCTCGACGATTATGGTTTTGGCGGAATGCTGCAGTCTCGCCTGAAAGGCCATCGCGTCAGCGCTAAACACTGTCCGCTGGGCCTGAACAGCATGTGTGCTGATTTCCTCAATGCGTATGTGCTGGGTAGCGTCGGTCATACCAGCGCCACGCTGGGGGCGTGCGCCACGTTTCTGTATAACCTGAATGCGGCAGTCGAAGATATCAAAGCGGGGCGCATTCGCGTAGCCGTCGTTGGTAGCGCCGAAGCGCCGGTTACCTCAGAAGTGATTGAAGGATTCGACGCCATGGGCGCCCTGGCAACACAGAGCAAGCTTAAGCACATTGATGAAACGGAAACGGCCGACTGGCGCAACAGCAGCCGCCCGTTTGGTAACAGCTGCGGTTTTGTTATCGCAGAATCCAGCCAGTATGTTGTGTTAATGGACGACGAGCTGGCGCTGCAGCTTGGCGCAGAGATCCACGGTTCGGTGGGGAATGTCTTTATCAACGCTGACGGCTTTAAACGTTCTATTGCGTCGCCGGGGCCGGGGAACTACATCACCATGGCGAAAGCCGTAGCCTCTGCGGTATCGATGG
Organism: Enterobacter sp. EGD-HP1; assembly: GCF_000733275.2. Classification (NCBI taxonomy): domain Bacteria; kingdom Pseudomonadati; phylum Pseudomonadota; class Gammaproteobacteria; order Enterobacterales; family Enterobacteriaceae; genus Enterobacter; species Enterobacter sp. EGD-HP1. The sequence continues at coordinate 78,663 of NZ_AVOP01000006.1, read as the reverse complement.
CCGGGATGGAGACGGTGCAGAAGGGATCGTTTATTCAGGCGCACGGATCAAGCACGCCGAAGAATTGCGTCTCCGAGGCGGATATTTTTGACCGCGTTGCGCAAGCCTTTTCTATTCGCGACTGGCCGGTGACGGCGGTGAAATCGTATCTCGGCCACTCTCTGGGGCCCGCCAGCGGCGACCAGTTGATCGGCTGCCTCGGCGTCTTCCGCTACGGTATTTTGCCGGGAATTAAAAGCGTGTCCCACATCGCGCCGCAGGTGAACAACGCGCGCTTAGCCATTCCTCTTCAGGACTGCAAGTTAGAGGAAGGCCAGGGACAAATCGCCTTTATTAATTCAAAAGGCTTTGGCGGTAATAATGCCACGGGGGTGGTTTACTCGCCAAAGCTTACCCATCAATGGTTGCGTAAACGCTACGGGGACGCGGTGTTTGCGGAATATCAACAGCGTAACCGCCAGGTGCGACGTCAGGCAAACGCATACGACGAAGCGGCATCGCAGGGTAAACTCAATGTTATTTATCTTTTCGGCCAGCAGGGGATAAATGAGGAAGATATTAAGATTGATATGAATGGCATCACCATTCCCGGATTTGAAAAACCGATAACCTACGCGACGGATAAAGAATATCCGGACTTTTAATCGCTATATCTGATTTTGTTATTAATCAATATGAGCAGGCCGGGTAAGGGAAATCACCCGGCCGCAGGAAAGAACGGTGACACCGTTACAGAATGGCTTTAATGCTTTGCGCAAGCGGCGTCGTTGCGCGCCCGATCAGTTTGCTCAGCGTATGGCTATCGTCAAAGAGTCCCCCTTTGGACGCGCCCACATCGGAGTCCGCCAGCATATCTGCCAGCCCGGCAGGCAGGCCGACGCTTTTCAGCGCGGCGGCAAAATCCGCTTCGCTGAGATTCTGGTAGGTGACAGGCTTCCCGCTCTGTTTGCTGAGTTCAGCCGCCAGTTCGCTCAGCGTCCAGCCGTGGTCGCCCGCCAGTTCGTAGACCTTGCCCGCATGGCCTTCTTCTGCGATCGCTTTGGCTGCCGCTGCGGCATAGTCTGCACGGGGAGCAGCGGCAATTTTGCCTTCGCCTGCCGCACCAATAAATACCCCGTGTTCCAGGGCAGGTGGCGCGCTCGCCAGGTAGTTTTCGGTATACCAGCCATTGCGCAGCAGGGCATACGGAATGCCGGACGCCGCCAGCGCTTTTTCAGTGGCAACGTGTTCAACGTGCAGACCCAGCGGTGATTTGTCCGCATGCAGCAGGCTGGTGTAGGCGATAAATTTCACCCCTGCCGTTTTGGCGGCGTTAATCACGTTCTGGTGCTGGGTCGCGCGCTGGCCGACTTCGCTGGAAGAGATCAGCAGTAGCTTATCCACGCCGCTCAGCGCGGCGGTGAATGCGGCTTCATCCGTGTAGTCCGCCTGACGAACCACAATTCCCTGCTGGCTTAAGGCCTGCGCTTTCGCCGGGTTACGTACGATGGCCACAATCTGGCTGGCCGGTACGGTTTTCAACAGCTGTTCGATAACGAGATGGCCAAGCTGGCCGGTAGCGCCGGTAATCGCGATCATGATGAATCTCCTTCGTGTTTGTCTGGTGTTGTGGCACACTAGCACCATAGCTAACTTTTAGTAAGTACGTACAAAAAGGTAAGTATGAAAACAACGATACCAACGCTCAGCGAACAAATGCGCGATGGCAATCTTTTCGCGGAGCAGTGCCCTTCACGCGAGGTGCTCAAACACGTGACCAGCCGCTGGGGTGTCCTGATTCTGCTGGCCCTGCGCCAGGGAACGCATCGCTTTAGCGATCTGCGCCGTAAAATGGGCGGGGTGAGCGAAAAGATGCTGTCCCAGTCGCTCCAGGCGCTGGAGCTGGACGGGTTTGTCGATCGCGTGTCGTATCCGGTGGTGCCGCCGCACGTAGAGTATAGCCTGACGCCGCTGGGCGTTGAGGTGAGCGAGAAGGTCGCCGCGCTGGCGGACTGGATTGAAGTGAATACACCGAAGGTGATGGCGAATCGGGACGATCGTGCGGCGTAAAAGCCGGGTGGCGGCTTCGCCTTACCCGGCCTACCCGTAATCTTCCATCCCGTAGGCCGGGTAAGCGAAGCGCCACCCGGCACAATCACCGCTACCTGCTCAAATCCACCTGATAAATAGCGAACCCAATATCATCCGTCGCGACCTGCTTCATCGGATACTGCGCCTTGTCCTTAATGAACGCGGCAGCTTTATCGGACGGCGACGTTTCGAAGCGGATATCCATTTTCGTATCGCTGTGGATCGGCGCGAGACGCCAGTTGTTATCCACTGCCGGATGAATTTCACCCGCCTTCTTCGACTCCGCGCCGATCCACGCCGCCAGCACCGAGCGGTTCTCGTCCGGCGAGGCAAAGGCGATGTGGCTATCTCCCGTCCCGGCAAACTTGCCGCCGTAGGCGCGGTAGTTATTGGTCACCACCAGGAAGGTGGCATTCGGGTCGATCGCCTTGCCGTTGAAGGTCAGGTTTTTGATGCGCTCCGCCTGCGGGTTAATCGCCTGACACTCGCCGTCATATTTCGCCGGCTGGGTGACGTCAATCTGGTAGTTCACGCCGTCGATTACGTCGAAGTTATAGGTCCGGAAGCCGTCCCAGTTAATCAGCGACTGCGGCTTGCTGCTGTGCGGGTCAATCTGGTTAAACTGTCCGGCAGAGCACTCCAGCCACTCTTTCACTTCCTGGCCCGTCGCTTTTACCACCACCAGCGTGTTCGGGTAGAGATAGAGATCGGCGGCGTTACGGAAGGTCAACTGGCCCTTTTCGACTTCAACATAGCTTGCCGGGTCATTCTTACGCCCGCCCACCTTGAATGGCGCAGCGGCTGACAGGACCGGCAGTTTTGCCAAATCCGGATCGCCCTGCACAAAGTGTTCGGCATAGGCTTTCTGCGCCATGTTGACGACCTGAACGGTCGGGTCGTCCTGCACCAGCGCCAGGAAGCTGTACATGTTGTCGGCGGATTTGCCGATCGGCTTGCTGACAAATTCGCGCGTGGCGTCGTGATCGTGCTTCAGCACGTCGACCAGTTTTTTATCTTCCGCCGCCAGAGATTTTTTAGCCGCAGCGTCGTAAATCGGGCGCGCTTCGGCTTTTGACTGCGTCACCTTCCAGCTGCCGTCGTCGTTGTTCAGCACCAGATCCACCACGCCAAGATGGTCGCCCCACATGCCCGGCATCACCGACGGCACGCCGTTGAGCGTCCCTTTCTCAATGTCTGCCCCTTTGATGCTGGCGAAATCTTTGCCCGGGAAGACCGCGTGGGCGTGGCCGAACAGGATCGCGTCGACACTCGGGACCTCACTCAGATAGTAAACAGAGTTTTCTGCCATGGCCTGGTACGGATCGGCGGAGAGACCCGAGTGGGCGACAACGACCACCAGATCGGCGCCTTTTTCCCGCATTTCCGGCACGTATTTGCGTGCGGTTTCGGTGATGTCGTTAACGGTCACTTTTCCGTCGAGGTTGGCTTTATCCCACGTCATGATCTGCGGCGGGACAAAACCGATGTAGCCGATTTTCAGCGTCTGTTTTTTACCGTCCTTGTCGACGACGTTTGTCTCTTTAATCAGATAAGGGGTAAAGAGCGGCTTTTGGGTCTTAACGTCGATGATATTGGCGTTAACATACGGGAATTTCGCACCGGCCAGCGCGTCATGCAGGTATGTCAGACCGTAGTTGAATTCGTGGTTGCCGAGGTTGCCGACGGTATAGTCCAGGGTGTTCATCGCTTTATACACCGGATGGATCTCGCCTTTTTTCAGGCCCCTGGTCGCCATGTAATCCCCGAGCGGACTACCCTGAATGAGATCGCCATTGTCGACCAGCACGCTGTTTTTCACTTCGCCACGCGCCGCATCGATCAAACTTGCCGTGCGCACCAGTCCGAATTTTTCCGTCGGGGTATCTTTGTAGTAATCGAAGTCCATCATGTTGCTGTGCAGATCGGTCGTTTCCAGAATACGCAGATCTACCGTCGCCGCCTGCACGCTCGCTGCAATCAGCGTCGCCAGAAGCGTTGCACTAAACTTAATCATCAGAGGAGTCCTTTTTTCGATGCAGAGCACAAAAGAGTATGTATCTATAACGTGTTGCTTACAGAAATGTGAATCCTGACAGAAAAAAGTCACCTGAAACCGGAATTGCTTCACAGATAGCGGAATTGTTCACATTACGATATAACTAAAACAAAGAGTTAACCTCACTGCGTTAACAAAGAGGTGGAAAATGCTAGATAAAATTTGTCAGCTCGCACGGGATGCGGGAGATGCCATCATGCAGGTGTATGACGGTAGCAAACCTATGGAGGTGGTCAGCAAAGCCGACGACTCTCCGGTCACGGCGGCGGATATTGCGGCGCATAAGGTTATCCTGAAAGGGTTACAGGCCTTAACGCCGGACATCCCCGTTCTGTCAGAAGAAGCGCCACAAAGCTGGGACGAACGCCAGCGCTGGCAGCGCTACTGGCTGGTCGATCCGCTGGACGGGACGAAAGAGTTCATCAAGCGCAACGGTGAATTCACCGTCAATATCGCCCTGATTGAGAAGGGCAAAGCGGTGCTGGGCGTGGTCTACGCGCCGGTAATGAAGGTGATGTACAGCGCCGCAGAAGGGAAGGCGTGGAAGGAAGAGTGCGGCGTGCGCAAGCAGATCCAGGTGCGCGATGCGCGTCCACCGCTGGTGGTGATTAGCCGCTCGCACGGCGACAGCGAGCTGCAGGAGTATCTGCAGCAGCTGGGTGAACACCAGACCACCTCGATTGGCTCATCGCTGAAATTCTGCCTGGTGGCGGAAGGCCACGCGCAGCTCTACCCTCGTTTTGGGCCAACCAACGTCTGGGATACCGCGGCAGGTCATGCCGTTGCCGCGGCCGCCGGGGCGCACGTTCATGACTGGCAGGGCAAGCCGCTTGACTATACCCCGCGCGAATCCTTCCTCAACCCCGGCTTCCGCGTCTCTATTTACTGAGCCAGCAGCTTATGCAGCAGGTCGACAACCTGCTGCACCTCTTCCTGGGTTAACGCGCCGTCTTTCGCCCACTGTACGCGGCCCTCTTTATCCAGCACGATAATCGCGGAGCTCTCTTCCTCCAGCTGCCAGGCCTTACGGGTTACGCCGTTGCTGTCGACGATAAACTGCGACCACGGATAGAGCTTTTTGTTGCTCTCAAGGCTGGAGCGCACAAACATCCCGGAGCCCGGGATGGCATCGTCGGTATTCACGATCGTGGTGGTCTGGTAGCGGTCGTGAGGGAATTTTGCGGCCTTGATCGCTTCCACCAGGTTGGCATTTTTCTCTTTTGCGGATGTACGACCAGCAATATGTTGTACAACTCTCACTTTGCCCGCGAGCTGCGCGCTATTCCAGGGTTTGTAGCTAAACTTATCATTGTCGAGAATCAATTCTCCCCGGTCAGCAATGCCGACTGGCGGTACACGTTGTCCTTTTTCAATGCTGTGAGCGGAAGCCCACAGGGGCAGCAGCAGGCAGGCTGCTGCAAGGATATTACGTAGGGTCATGGCGTTTCCTTATTGTTTGCAGGTGATCCGACCACTTGGTCTTGCGCTTTTAATCATAAGTGCGATCAATGGGGTTTTCCCGCAATCCCGATGCCAGTTTGCGGGTGAACGCACATATCCATGAAAAAACGACGGCTTATACTGCTCTCAGTCACGCTTTGCAAAGATTATTCTGAATAATTGTAATCAAACGGTAAATAAACTTATGCACACTGGGTAACACCGTAGTTCTGGTCTATAGTCATTGGGCATCAAAATTTGCGCTCAGGACAGTCGGGCCGATTGTGGCACCGCAAGAGCGTATGATTCGCAGGAGATACAAGAATGAAAATTTTCCAACGCTACAACCCGCTTCAGGTGGCGAAGTACGTGAAGATCCTGTTCCGTGGACGGTTGTACATCAAGGATGTTGGCGCTTTTGAGTTTGATAAGGGCAAGATCCTTGTCCCAAAAGTGAAGGACAAACAGCACCTGTCTGTGATGTCCGAGGTCAACCGTCAGGTTATGCGTCTGCAGACTGAGATGGCTTAACCAACGTGCTATGCAGTAGTAGTAGATAAAAAGACGGCTCCCAATGGGAGCCGTTGATGTTTGTGGGGGCAGGAAGGTTACGCCGACACTTTCTCTTCCGCATCCGGCAGCTTCGGCACCAGTACGGTCGGCTTGTTGTCGATGCGCGTCACCAGCAGCTGGTCGATGCGGTAGTTATCAATATCCACCACCTCAAACTTGTAGCCAGAGAACTTCACCGAGTCGGTACGTTTCGGGATTTTACGCAGCATAAACATCATAAAGCCGCCGATGGTCTCGTAGTTGCCGGACTGCGGGAACTCGTCGATATCCAGCACCCGCATCACGTCTTCAATCGGTGTGCCGCCATCAATCAGCCATGAGTTATCGTCGCGCTGAACAATCTGCTCTTCCAGCCCCTGGCCAACCAGGTCGCCCATCAGCGTGGTCATCACGTCATTCAGGGTGATAATACCCACCACCAGCGCGTATTCGTTCATGATCACCGCGAAGTCTTCTCCGGCGGTTTTGAAACTTTCCAGCGCTTCGGAGAGCGTCAGGGTGTCCGGCACAATCAGGGTATTGCGGATCTGCACGCCGCTGTTAAGCGCCAGGCTCTGATTTGCCAGCACGCGGTTCAGCAGATCTTTGGAGTCGACGTAACCGATGATGTGGTCGATATCTTCATTACAGACCAGGAACTTGGAGTGCGGATGCTGCGCCACCTTGTTCTTCAGACTCTGCTCATCTTCATGTAAATCGAACCAGATAATGCTTTCACGGCCCGTCATGGAAGACGGCACGGTACGGGATTCCAGTTCGAATACGTTCTCAATCAGCTCGTGCTCCTGCTTGCGCAGCACCCCCGCCAGCGCGCCGGCTTCCACGACCGCATAAATGTCGTCAGACGTGATGTCGTCTTTACGCACCATCGGCAGCTTAAAGATGCGGAAAATGACGTTTGCCAGGCCGTTGAAGAACCACACCAGCGGACGAAACACGTACAGACAGAAGCGCATCGGGTTGATGATACGCAAAGCCACAGCTTCTGGCGCAATCATACCGATGCGTTTCGGGGTCAGGTCTGCAAAGAGGATGAACAGGCCGGTTACCAGCGAGAAGGAGAGGATAAAGCTCAGCTGTTCGGCCAGTTCAACGGACATGTACTTAACGAACAGGCTATAAAACGCCGGGGAAAACGCCGCATCACCCACGATACCGCCGAGAATGGCGACCGCGTTAAGGCCAATCTGCACCACGGTGAAGAACATGCCGGGGTTTTCCTGCATTTTCAGGATGCGGGTAGCATTGATGTTGCCTTCATCGGCAAGCAGCTTCAGTTTGATTTTACGGGACGCGGCCAGCGAGATCTCAGATATCGAGAAAAATGCACTGACGGCAATCAGACAAAGTATTACTAAAATACTGTTTAACATAGTTTATCCGGCTTCTCGCCAGATCCTCGGAAGGGAAGTTGATACCATTTGTGTGAAAACACATTGAACGTCAGCTCGTAGCGTTGAGCCGATTATTTCAGCGGGTAGTATAGCGTAAAGAGATGTAAATCTGCCAGAGGTCACATTTTTGGCATAAAACAGACCGGACAGCGTGGCGCTGTCCGGTACAGGGCGCTATTTCGCGGCGGATAAACGGGCGTTCCCCTCCGCGCGTCGTGAGGCGCTTCCTCCCCACACCTGGTCATACTCATAACCCGTTAACTGCTTTATCACCACGCGGGTCCTGGCGTCGCAGTCGCGGTAATCGCCGCCCAGCTTGCGGCGCGCAATCTCCTTCAGGAGCAGCTTGTGCGTCTCGCGGGTGAGCTTGAACCTGTAGGTGGTAAAGAAGCTGACCGCCAGCAGGGCTGCCGTCGCGAAGATCATCAGGCCGATAATCGCCCCCAGCGCGCTTTCAGGCTGTGCACCGCTGCCCTTCACGAAGCCGGACTCCTGCAGCACCAGGCCAATGATCATGATGGCAATCGCCACGGTGCTCTTACGGGTCAGGACCATCACACCGGCAAAAATGCCTTCGCGGCGCTGCTGGGTCACCATCTCGTCAATATCCGGAATGAAGCTGTAAATATTCCACGGAATATAATAGAGACCGGCGCGGGCGGCACCCAACAGAACAAAGACCGCCGAGAACAGCAGCGTCGGCACCTGCGTTTTGGTCAGGTAGACCGTAAACAGGAACGCCAGTACCAGAAGGATGCAGCCGTACGCGAGTCGCAGGGCGGCAGACGGCGTCATGTTCAGACGGTTCAACAGCAGCATAAATCCATAGGTACCGGGTACTGAGGCAAAGGCGGCAATACTGAGCCAGCCGGAAACCGCTGAGGCATCCTGGCTCAGGCAATACACGACATAATAGGTAAAGACCGAGCCGAATACGTCCATCGCCGTGAACGAAAAGATATAAATAATAATATGCAGGCGAAACGCGCGAATGCGGAATGACGAAAAGAGATCCAGTACCAGGTATTTCAGGTGATTGAGTATCCCGCTGCTGCGCTGGTTGTCCACTTTAAAATCGGACTCTTGATGCACATCCTTTGCTTCCCAGGTGGTGTACCAGGTAATAAATACCGCGATGCAGAACACGCAGGAAAATATCAGTCCGGTGAGAGTATAGGTAAAGGGATTATCTTTCCCCGTGAACTGCATAATCACGCCGGGAACGGAAACCGCAAGAAAACCGCCCAACTGAGAGCAGATCATGCGCACGCCGGAGAGGCGACTACGCTCTTCATAGCGGTTTGTCATCTCCGCCGCCAGCGTCTCCCAGGGCACCAGCACCATTGCCGACAGCAGCTCAATAGAGAGATAGGTCCCCAGGTAATACCAGTAGCCCATGTCCGTCAGCCACAGCAGGGCATACAAAAACATGAGCGGCGAACTGAGTAGTAAAAAGAAGCGGCGACGGCCAAATTTACGTCCGAGCCAGGTATCGCCGAAATTATCGGTGATATAGCCCATAATCGGGCTTAATAACGCATCAATCACGCGGGCAATGGCGAATATGGACCCCGCTTCAATAACCGAGAGCCCGCAATAGGTGGTGTAAAAAAAGAGCAGCCAGGTGCCAATGATGGTGAACGCACCTCCGCCAAACAGATCGGTTACGCCGTAGCCAAGCGCCACGCCGTAACCCACTCTACGTTCAGTAGGTTTGACCATAATAATATCCAGTGTAGGGTAATGATTAACCTGTTTTTCAGGTCGTATTTTTATTCAAATCTGGACGACACATTACGTTCTACTTATTGAGTTCTATCCATTGTCTTAACTGAGATGAGCGATAAATTGCCTCCACAAGGGTGAGTGATTTTCCGGCTTCGCGGATGTCGGTGTAATTCGCGTTTCCGGGATGAGAAATGGCATGATAGAAACGGCGGATCGCCTGCTCATGCCCCAGCCCCCAGTAGCTTTTGACCGAGCCGTCAGGGGAGTTATCGCTGGCCAGCCTCCGGCGCTCGCCGGGAGTGATGCGCCAGAGCACGTTGTCACTGAGCAGCAGAGAGCCCCGTTCGCAGTGGATTTCAAGCCAGAGGGGGGAGTCCGTGGTATTGCAGTTGCTGGCATAAAACAGGCCGCGCGCGCCGTTGGCAAAATGCAGCGTCGCCATCGCGCTGTCTTCTCCCTCGGTCACGTCCGCCAGCTCGCCGCGGTCCACCACGCCTTTCACCCGCGTCACGCCGCCGGCGAACCACTGCATCAGGTCGAGGGTATGGATGGCCTGGTTGATCAGCAGGCTGCCGCCTTCCGTTGCCAGCCGCCCGCGCCACGGGCTTTCGGTGTAGTACGTGCCCGAGCGTGACCACGTCAGCACCGCTTTGATGCTGAGCATTTTCCCCAGCTCGCCGTCGTCCAGCGCCTGGAGAATGCCCAGGCTGGTGGGGTTGAGCCGGTTCTGGTAGCACACGCCGAGCAGCCCCGGCGCCTGCTCCGCGGCGCGGGTGATTTCAACGAGCTCGCTGCTGTTCATCCCCACCGGTTTTTCGCAGAAAACATGCTTCCCGGCGGCGAGCGCCGCCAGGATCATGGTTTTATGCTCGAAATGCGGGGTGCAGATATGGACCACGTCGATGCCCCCATCCAGCAGCATTTCCCGGTAATCCTGATAAAAGCGACACTGATAGCCCATCGCCAGCTTCTGTCCTTTGACGCAGTCGATGTCTACCAGCGCGCGCAGTGCGACGTTGGGCATCTGGCGCAGCGCGTTCACGTGGCAGCCGTGAATTGCACCGGCACCGATAACCGCCGTGTTCAGGATCGTCATTATCGCCTCCCGTTATTCCGTCGCGTTCGCCAGCATCTGAGCCTTCACGCAGAGCTCCGCCGCTTTGAAAGCGTGCGCCTGCGTCATGGCGTTTTCGGTACGATGCAGACAGTCGAGGATCAGTTCGCCAAAGAACGGGAACCCGACCTCTCCGGCGACCGGATAGCGGAATTCCCCCTTTTTATTGACGAGATAAACCACGTCCTGCTCGCCGCGGGTGAGATCGACATATTTGCGGATTTCGATATAGCCTTCGGTTCCGAGCAGCGTCAGACGGCCATCGCCCCAGGTTGAGAGTCCGTCCGGGGTGAACCAGTCGCAGCGGAAATAGCCGCTGGCGCCGTTTTCGCCTCTGATTGTTGCGTCGCCGAAATCTTCAAATGCCGGATGCTGCGGATGGTTGAAATTGCGTGCCTGGCTGGCGACCACGGTGGCGTTACTGTTGCCCGTGTAAAAGAGAAATTGCTCGATCTGGTGGCTGCCGATATCGCACAGAATGCCGCCGAAGTAGCGACGATCGTAGAACCAGTCCGGGCGGCCCGTTCCTTCCCGGTGCGGGCCGGTGCCCAGGGTTTGCACCACGCGACCGATCGCCCCCTGCTGTACCAGCTGTCCGGCAAAAACCGCGCTTTCGACGTGCAGACGTTCGCTGTAGTACACGGCGTATTTCCGTCCGGTTTTCTCGACCATCGCTTTGGCATCCGCCAGCTGTTCAAGAGTGGTGAGCGGCGCTTTATCCGTGAAGTAGTCCTTGCCCGCGGCCATGGCTTTCAGCCCCAGCGCGCAGCGCTCGGAGGGGATGGCCGCACCCGCAACCAGACGCACCTCGTCGTCGTTGAGTATCACTTCCAGCGACTCCGCCACTTTTGCCTGCGGGTACTGATGGATAAATTTATCCACTTTGGCCGGATCGGGGTCGTACACCCATTTCAGGGTGGCCCCGGCTTCTATCAGGCCGTTACTCATCCCGTAGATATGGCCGTGGTCGAGCGCGGCGGCGGCGAAGACGAATTCACCTTCGCGGACAACCGGCTGCGGTTTGCCCACCGGTGCATAGTTCATTCCGTCATGCTTGTTCATGGTGTCACTCCTTCATCCAGATCTTTGCCAAGAGGAATCGCACCGACTTCGCTGAAGTTGGCGACGCTTGCGGATTTTTCATAAAAACGGGGGGCGAGGGCGTTCGTCCCGCCGGTACGGTAAAACGGGTCATCGCGCTGAATCGGCAGCGAGACCACGCTGCGGGTAATGGCGGATTTATAGATCGCAGTAATCAGCTCCAGGGAGCGTTTGCCCTGCAGGCCATCCACTAACGGCGCGGTGCCGTGCTCAATGGCATAAAGCAGGTCGTTAATTTGCCCGGTATGCAGCGTCCACTCGAGCTTCGGCGTCTCCTGAAAAACGGCATTAAGCTGCCCTTCTCGCTGCTGGTCGTGGGTTTCCTGCGGGAAGCCGTTATCGGCGCTGACGCTGGCAAAGGCCTGCCACGGGGCGGAGATGCGCGCCTTGTCACCCTGAATGATAATTTTCTGGTCTTCGCCGTGGTGCACGACCGAGGCGGTCAACTGCGTGAGCGCGCCGCTGGGGTATTTGAAGATCGCGGCGCTGAGGTCTTCGACTTCAGCGTTGTCGTGCGCCACGTTGGTCATCATCGCCACCACCTCGGACGGGAAGCCAAGCATCCACTGAATGGCGTCGATGTGGTGCACCGCGTGGTTAAGGGTGCAGCCGCCTCCCTCTTTTTCCCAGGTGCCGCGCCACCACAGGTCGTAGTAGCAGTGTCCGCGCCACCAGAACGAATCCACCTGCGCGTGGCAGACTTTTCCCGCAAGGCCGGAATCGAGCGCGGCTTTCAGACGCCAGAAGGCATCGGTAAAGCGGTTCTGGGCAATGATGGCGAGCGTTTTGCCGCTGGCTCGCTGCGCGGCGATCATCGCGTCGCACTCCTCCAGCGAGGCGGCCATCGGTTTTTCGCACAGCACGTGGCACCCCGCGTTCAGGGAATCAATGCCGATCTCTGCGTGGACGTAGGGCGGCGTGCAGACGTCGACGATGTCGATATCCGGCTCTGAGGCCAGCATCTGCTGGTGGCTGTCATACACGCGTGCTTCCGTCAGGCCGTAGCGCGTTTTTTTCTCGTGGGCTTTTTCCGGGTAGATATCCACCAGCGCGACGATCCGGCAGCGCTGGCCAAACTGCAAATAGCCCTGAATATGGTTATGCGAGATATTTCCTGTTCCCACAATAGCGACATTTAACATCGATTCTTCTCCGGAGTTACCAGGTGCCGGAGGCATCCAGCGTGACGCTGGCTGTCTCTTTAGCCACTGAGGTGCTGATGCGCTGTTGAAGCAGGCGCAGATACTGTTTTTCGTTGAGCGGGAGGTCGACCCAGTCGTCCGTCCAGGTGGAGAGGTGCATGGCGTTTGAGAGCGTCAACCCGAGGATCCCTTCCAGACCCGGCGCAATGAGCGGCTCGCCGCGCAGGATGGCGGCACAGAAGTTGGCGGTAATGACGTGGTGTTCGCTGCACTCCGGGGCGACGGGAAGCGTGACTTCCCAGCATTCGGGTTCACCAAAACCGTTTTGCCAGCGGGCGTTGAAGGCGGTTTCAGATTCACGCAGCCGCCAGTAGCGCAGCTTGCCCTCTTCGACGACCACCTTGCCGCGATCGCCGACGATTTCCAGCCGGTTGGTGCCCGGCGTTTCCGCCACGGTGGTGATAAACACGCCCGTCGCGCCGTTGGCATATTCGGCGTAGGCGGTGACCTCGTCTTCCACTTCGATTTCACGATGCTTACCGAACTGGCAGAACGCGCGCAGGCGGACCGGCATGCCGACCAGCCATTGCCAGAGATCGAGCTGGTGCGGGTCCTGGTTGAGCAATACGCCGCCGCCTTCTCCTTTCCAGGTGGCGCGCCAGCCGCCGGAGTTGTAGTAGCTCTGCGAGCGATACCAGTTGGTGATGATCCAGTTGGAGCGGCGGATCTCACCCAGTTCGCCGCTGTCGATCAGATCTTTCACCTTCTGGTAGAGCGGATTCGGGCGCTGGTTGTACATGATGCCGAACACCACGTCGCACGTCTGGGCGCAGGCGTTCATCTCCTGCACCTGCGCCGTATACACGCCCGCTGGTTTTTCACACAGGGTATGGATGCCGCTGCGCATCGCCAGCATCGACAGGCGCGGATGCTCGTAGTGCGGCGTAGCGACAATCACCGCGTCGATAAGCCCGCTCTGGAGCATCTCCTGCGCGTCGCTGAAAAGGGGGAGGGTGCCGACCAGCTGGCGAATGGCCGGATGTTTTTCCAGTGCATTATCGCAAACCGCTGCCAGGCAGGCGTCGCTGACCGTACCCGCCAGTAAATAACGCGCATGGACCGTACCGATATTCCCTATTCCAATAATGCCAAAACGTACCTTCTCCATGTCACACCTTAATTTCAGTTGAAATGAGTGATGACCGGAAAATAGGAAAGGGGAGCCGCAGCGACAATGTGTTTTTGTGAGAATACTCGCAAGGTGATTAAGTAATCTCCAGGCTTTCTGAAATTTGGTTTTAAAATCAACGAACTGTTTCTGCAAATATTTGCAAAAACTGAATGAGAGCGAGGTCACACTATGCCGGGCAAGTTGAAAATGGAGGAAATTGCGGCCCTGACGGGCTATTCCGTCAGCACGGTTTCGCGGGTATTAAGCGGCAAGTCGTATACCAGCGATAAAGCCCGGGAAGCGATAGTTCGCACCGCGCGAGAATTAGGGGTGCTGGAGTCAATGGCGAGCGGAAGACTATTAATTAACGGTATCGCTGTTTTTGCGCCGGAAAGAACCTTTCAGGGACGCGGGGATATTTTTTATCTGGAAGTGACGAAAGGGATCGCGGAAGCCTGCGCGCCGCACAACGTGTGGGTCAGCTGCTGTGGGTTAGAAGAACAGCACGCCGATGTGAAATTATTTATGGAAAAGGCCAGTCATAAGAATATCAACGCGATAATTATTATTGGAACTGATGATTCCACCATATTTAAACTGGCGAGTACGCTGAATAAGCCCTGCGTGTTGATTAATTCCGTCGATCGGGATCGGGTGCTGGATGCCGTGTCGCCCGATCACCGGGCGATTGGTTTCACTGCCATGCAGTATCTTTTTGAGCAGGGGCATCGCCGCGTGCTCACGCTCACCTGCCTGAGGCGGGATACGCTGTACGCGCGTCTGGACGGTATCAAAGAGGCGTACCGCCATTTTCACGTGGCTTTTGACCCGCAGCGCGATTTGCTCGTGACGGAGTGGTTTACCGCTGAAGAGGCCGAGCAGGCGCTGGATGCGTGGCTGTTGAGTCATGACCGATCCCAGTGGCCGGAGGTCATTTTCCCGAACAGTACCCGCATGGTGGAAGGGGTGGTCAGGGTGCTAACGCGCCACGGGCTGCGCATTCCGGAAGACATTTCGCTGATTACGACCGATTTTGCCTGGAATTTAGCGCACCGTCTGGAAAAACCGGTCACGGGCGTCACGGTGCCCTGCCGCGAGCTGGGGATTGAGGCCGTACATCTGCTGCAAACGCGGCTTAACCGACCGCAGGCGCCGGTCTTTAATCTGCTGCTGCAGGGCAAAGTGATGGATTACGGTTCGGTCAGTAACGCCACGCGCCACGCGGCGCGCGTGGCGCTGGATCGGTAATCAGGCCAGCTGTGGCGGCAGACAGACGCCGATGCCCCCGATGCCGCAGTAGCCGTACGGGTTTTTATGCAGATACTGCTGGTGATCGTCCTCGGCGTAGTAGAACGGTTTCGCCGTCGCGATTTCCGTGGTCACCTCGCGCGTATCGCCCGCTTCACGCATGGCCTGCTGGAAGCGCTCAAGGCTGGCGCGTGCGGCGGCATCCTGCTCAGGCGTGAGCGGATAAATGGCCGAGCGGTACTGGGTGCCGTGATCGTTGCCCTGGCGCATGCCCTGCGCCGGGTCGTGGTTTTCCCAGAAGACCTGCAGGAGCTGCTCGTAGCTAATCACCGCAGGGTCATAGACTACGCGTACCGCTTCCGCATGCCCGGTTTCGCCGGAGCAGACTTCGCGATAGGTCGGATTCGGCGTGTAACCGCCCGTGTAGCCAGCTGCCGTGCTGTAAACGCCGGGCAGCTGCCAGAAGAGGCGCTCAACGCCCCAGAAGCAGCCCATGGCGAACAGGGCGATTTCCATTCCCTCCGGCACGTTGGTCATGGAATGGTTATTGACGGCGTGTAAGGTCGCCACAGGCATAGGGGTGTTGCGTCCCGGTAATGCATCTGTTTGTGAAACCAGATGCTTTTTGTCGAATAAACTCACGATGGGGCCTCCCGGGGTGCGATGTTTCAGTTAAGGTTGTCACGACGCGTTTAATTGAACACAATAAATGCGCTGAATGAGTCTAGATTTAATCATAAGAAATATTTGGGTGTTGCACCCATTTTCAACCCGCGATTCGGGTTTTTGGCCAACAGGCCGTATTTTGCCGCGGAGCGGCACTTCATTTGCTTCCAGGGTGGAAACAGGGATATTCAGGAGAAAACGTGACAAAAATCCGCCAGTTATGTTTGGTCAGTGTGTTGCTGACAAGCGGGATTGCCAGCGCGGCGAATGTCCGTTTGCAGGTTGAGGGGTTATCCGGGGCGCTGGAAAAAAACGTGCGTGCGCAGCTGTCGACCATCCAGAGTGATGAGGTGACGCCGGACCGGCGTTTTCGCGCGCGCGTCGATGACGCCATCCGTGAGGGCCTAAAGGCGCTGGGTTATTACGAACCCACCATTGATTTCGATCTCCGTCCGCCGCCAAAGAAGGGGCGCCAGGTGCTTATTGCCCGCGTTTCGCCGGGTGAGCCGGTACTGATTGGCGGCACAAACGTCATCCTGCGCGGCGGAGCGCGTACCGACCGGGATTACCTGGACCTGCTCAGCACGCGGCCGAAAGTCGGTACCGTGCTTAACCACGGCGACTACGACCATTTCAAAAAAGAGCTGACGAGCGTTTCTCTGCGTAAGGGCTACTTCGACAGCCAGTTTAATAAAAGCCAGCTGGGCATTGCGCTGGCGCGACGTCAGGCCTTCTGGGATATCGACTACGACAGCGGGGAACGCTACCGCTTTGGCGATGTGACGTTTGAAGGTTCGCAAATTCGCGAAGAGTACCTGCAAAACCTCGTGCCGTTCAAAAAAGGGGATTACTACCAGTCGAGGGACCTGGCGGAACTGAACCGTCGCCTTTCAGCCACCGGCTGGTTTAACTCCGTGGTTGTCGCCCCGGAATTTGATAAGTCTCGCAAAACCAAGGTGTTGCCGCTGCATGGCGTTGTCTCGCCGCGCACCGAGAACACCATTGAGACCGGTGTTGGCTACTCGACGGATGTAGGACCACGCGTGAAAACCTCGTGGAAAAAACCGTGGATGAACTCGTACGGCCACAGCCTGACCACCAGCCTGAGCCTCTCGGCCCCTGAACAGCAGCTGGATTTCAGCTACAAAATGCCGCTGCTGAAAAATCCGCTTGAGCAATATTACCTTCTGCAGGGCGGCTTTAAGCGCACCGATTTGAACGACACCAAGCAGGACTCTACGACGCTTGCGGTCTCCCGTTTCTGGGATCTCTCCAGCGGCTGGCAGCGCGCCATTAACCTGCGCTGGAGCCTGGACCACTTTACCCAGGCCAACGTCACCAATACCACCATGCTGCTTTATCCGGGCGTGATGATCAGCCGCACCCGCTCGCGTGGGGGCCTGATGCCGACCTGGGGTGACTCGCAGCGCTACTCCATCGACTATTCCAACTCCGCCTGGGGCTCCGACGTGGACTTCTCCGTCCTGCAGGCGCAAAACGTCTGGATCCGCACGCTGTATGACAAACATCGCTTTGTGATGCGCGGCAATCTCGGCTGGATTGAAACGGGAGACTTCGAGCGCGTGCCGCCGGATCTGCGCTTCTTCGCCGGGGGCGACCGTAGCATTCGTGGGTATAAGTACAAATCGATCTCGCCTGAGAACGAAAAGGGCCAGCTAACCGGCGCGTCAAAACTGGCGACGGGGTCGCTGGAGTATCAGTACAACGTCAGCGGAAAGTGGTGGGGCGCCATGTTTGTTGACGGCGGTGAAGCGGTGAACGATATCCGCCGCAGCGACTTTAAAACCGGCGCGGGCGTGGGCGTGCGCTGGCAGTCACCCGTCGGGCCCATCAAGCTCGATTTTGCCGTGCCTGTCGGCGACAAAGATGAACACGGATTACAGTTTTACATCGGTCTGGGGCCTGAATTATGAGTTTATGGAAGAAAATAAGCCTCGGAGTGCTGATCTTTATCGTGCTGCTGCTCGGTACGGTGGCGTTTCTGGTGGGAACGACGACCGGGCTGCATCTGCTGTTTAACGCCGCGAACCGCTGGGTGCCGGGGCTGGAGATTGGTCAGGTAACGGGCGGCTGGCGCGATCTGCGTCTGAAAAACATCCGCTACGAGCAGCCGGGCGTGGCGGTGAACGCCGGGGAGTTCCATCTCGCGGTGAAGCTGGGCTGTCTGCGTGACAGCAAGCTCTGCGTCAACGATCTGTCGCTTAAAGACGTCAACGTGGCGATAGATTCGAAAAAAATGCCGAAGTCTGCGCCGGTCGAGGAAGAGGACAGCGGCCCGCTGAATCTCTCCACGCCGTACCCGATCGCGCTCTATCGGGTGGCGCTCGATAACGTCAATATCAAAATCGACGACACCACCGTGTCCGTGATGGATTTCACCTCCGGCCTGCGCTGGCAGGAGAAAAACCTCACCCTGACGCCGACGTCCCTGCAGGGCTTGCTGATCGCGCTGCCGAAGGTGGCCGACGTGGCGCAGGAAGAGATCGTCGAGCCGAAGATCCAGAACCCGCAGCCGGAAGAAAAGCCGCTGGGCGAAACGCTGAAAGATCTCTTCTCGAAGCCTGTCCTGCCGGAAATGACCGACGTTCACCTGCCGCTGAACCTCAATATTGAGGAGTTCAAAGGCGAGCAGCTGCGCCTGACCGGCGATACCGATCTGACGGTCTTCAATATGCTGCTGAAAGTCAGCAGCATTGACGGCAACATGAAGCTCGACGCGCTGGATATCGACACCAACCAGGGCTCGGTGAATGCGTCGGGGAATGCGCTGCTGCGCGACAACTGGCCGGTGGATATCACCCTCAACAGTGCCCTCAACATCGATCCGCTGAAAGGCGAGAAGGTGAAGGTCAAGGTGGGCGGGGCGCTGCGCGATAAGCTCGATGTTGACGTCAATCTCTCCGGCCCGGTGGACCTGGTCCTGCGCGCGCAAACGCAGCTGGCGGAAGCCGGGCTGCCGCTCAATCTTGAGGTTGTCAGCAAGCAGCTTTACTGGCCGTTCACCGGCGAAAAGCAGTTCCAGGCCGATGACCTGAAGCTGAAGCTGAGCGGCAAGATGACCGACTACACGCTCTCGTTCCGCACCGCGGTGAAGGGGCAGGGCGTGCCGCCCGCAAACATCACGCTGGATGCGAAGGGCAACGAACAGCAGGTTAACCTCGACAAGCTGACCGTCGCGGCGCTGGAAGGCAAAACCGAGCTGACCGCGCTGCTCGACTGGCAGCAGGCGATCAGCTGGCGCGGTGAGCTGAAGCTGACGGGCATTAACACCGCCAAAGAGGTGCCGGACTGGCCGTCAAAACTGGACGGCCTGATCAAAACGCGCGGCAGCCTGTACGGCGGTACGTGGCAGATGGACGTGCCGGAAATTAAGCTCACCGGGAACGTGAAGCAGAACAAGGTTAACGTTGAAGGCTCGGTGAAAGGCAACAGCTACCTGCAGTGGGTCATTCCGGGTCTGCACGTGGCGCTGGGCCGCAACACGGCGGATATCAAAGGCGAGCTGGGGGTGAAAGATCTTAATCTGGACGCCACCATCGACGCGCCGAATCTGGATAACGCCCTTCCGGGTCTGGGGGGGACGGCGAAAGGTCTCGTGAAAGTGCGCGGCACCGTGGATGCGCCGCAGCTGCTGGCGGACATTACCGCCAATAACCTGCGCTGGCAGGAGCTGAGCGTTGCCCGCGTCCGCGTGGAAGGGGATGTGAAATCCACCGATCAGATCGGCGGTAACCTGAACCTGCGCGTAGAGCGTATTTCTCAGCCGGACGTGAACATTAACCTGGTGACCCTGGACGCCAAAGGGAACGAGAAGCAGCACGATCTCCAGCTGCGCGTGCAGGGCGAGCCGGTCTCCGGCCAGCTTCACCTGACCGGCAGCTTCGACCGCAAGGAAGAACGCTGGAAAGGGACGCTGGATAACACGCGTTTTAATACGCCGGTCGGGCCGCTGGCGCTGTCACGCTCCATCGCGCTGGACTACCGCAACGCCGAGCAGAAGATCAGCATTGGGCCACACTGCTGGACCAACCCGAATGCGGAGCTGTGCGTGCCGCAGACCATTGATGCGGGCGCGGAAGGGCGGGCGCAGATCAACCTTAATCGTTTCGATCTGGCGATGCTGAAGCCGTTTATGCCGGACACGACTCAGGCCAGCGGCGTCTTCAGCGGGAAAGCCGATGTGGCATGGGATACCACCAAAGAGGGGCTGCCGCAGGGCAGCGTCACGCTATCCGGTCGTAATGTGAAGGTGACGCAGGAGGTCAACGACGCGCCGCTTCCGGTGGCATTCGACACCCTGAACCTGAGTGCCGATCTGCATAACAATCGCGCACAGCTGGGGTGGACAATCCGCCTGACCAACAACGGTCAGATGGACGGGCAGGTCCAGATTACCGATCCGCAGGGACGGCGTAATCTGGGCGGCAACGTCAACATTCGTAACTTCAACCTGGCGATGGTGAACCCGATTTTCGCGCGCGGGGAAAAAGCAGAGGGCATGGTGAATGCCAACCTGCGCCTGGCCGGCAACGCGCAAAGCCCGCAGCTGTTCGGCCAGCTGCGCCTCAGCGGTGTGGATATCGACGGTAACTTCATGCCGTTCGATATGCAGCCCAGCCAGATTGCGATGAACTTCAACGGCATGAGCTCGACGCTGAGCGGCTCGGTGCTCACCCAGCAGGGGCAAATCAACCTGAGCGGCGACGCGGACTGGAGCCAGATCGATAACTGGCGCGCCCGCATCGCGGCGAAGGGGAGCCGGGTACGCATCACCGTACCGCCGATGGTGCGCCTGGACGTCTCGCCTGATGTGGTCTTTGAAGCCACGCCAAGCCTCTTCACGCTTGACGGACGCGTCGACGTACCCTGGGCGCGCATCGTGGTTCACGACGTGCCGGAAAGTGCGGTCGGCGTCTCAAGTGATGAAGTTATGCTCAATGAAAATCTGAAACCTGTCGAACAGAAGAGCGCTGGCATACCGATTAATAGTAACCTTATCGTGCACGTGGGGAATAACGTGCGGTTGGATGCGTTTGGGCTGAAGGCGAGGCTCACGGGCGACCTGAAAGTGGCACAGGATAAACAAGGGCTTGGCCTGAACGGGCAGATCACTATCCCTCAAGGGCGTTTCCACGCCTATGGCCAGGATCTGATTGTCCGCAAAGGCGAGCTTTTATTCTCCGGTCCACCGGATCAGCCCCTGCTGAACATCGAAGCGATTCGTAACCCGGAAGCGACGGAAAACGACGTCATTGCTGGCGTTCGCGTCACCGGTTCTGCTGACGAACCGAAGGCAGAGATCTTCTCTGACCCGGCGATGTCGCAGCAGGAAGCTCTCTCTTATCTGCTGCGTGGACAAGGTCTGGACAGCGGACAAAGCGACAGCGCGGCGATGACCTCGATGTTAGTGGGTCTGGGGGTTGCACAAAGTGGGCAGGTTGTGGGTAAAATCGGCGAGACGTTCGGCGTAAGCAATCTGGCGCTGGACACCCAGGGCGTGGGTGACTCCTCGCAGGTGGTGGTCAGCGGCTATGTGCTGCCGGGTCTGCAGGTAAAATATGGTGTGGGGATCTTTGACTCACTGGCAACACTCACGTTACGCTATCGCCTGATGCCTAAGCTATATCTGGAAGCAGTGTCCGGCGTAGACCAGGCACTTGATCTGCTCTATCAGTTTGAGTTTTAGCAATGCGAATATTTGTCTACGGCAGTTTACGAACCAAGCAAGGCAACAGTCACTGGATGACCAATGCCCTGCTGCTGGGGAATTACAATATCGAGAACTACCAGTTGTACAGCCTGGGCCACTATCCAGGCGCGGTTCCGGGCGAAGGAACAGTACAGGGTGAAGTCTATCGTATTGATAACGCGACGCTTGCCGAACTTGATGCCTTGCGCACCAGGGGCGGTGAATACGCACGCCAGTTGATCCAGACGCCGTACGGAAGTGCGTGGATGTATGTCTACCAGCGTCCGGTCGAAGGGTTAACGCGGATTGTAAGCGGTAACTGGTTAGACAGAGACCAGTACTGAAAAAAACAACGCCACCGTGAGGTGGCGTTGTTTTTTTTGTTCCTTCAACTCTCTTCTGTATCCCGGCGCCGGGTTAAAAACAGAGGAACGAACAGCATGATGTACGGGGCAATAAGCCATAACAAACACAGGGCGCGTGAACGGCCATAGTAGTTTATGCACCGCGTATTGCTTGAAATCACGGGCAGGAAAAACAGTAAAAACAGCAGAATCGCATAATCGCTTCGATAAGGGATCCATAAGTAAAACAAAAACCAGGCAAGCTGGAATGTCATGATGCAGAGATACTGCCATTTGCTGTCTTTGCCGTAACAGTCAAACGCCTTTATGTAGCCCATCTTTATGCTTTGAAGAAAGAAACTTAGCATGTATAACGCTCACGATCGCGACGGTCAGGAGCGTGCTCGTCAGCAACGCCCCTAAAAAAAAGCTGTGGGTGATATCAGTAGCACCCGAGCTTAAAGTATGTAATTTACTATATCCTCTATCTACTGCAACAAAAAGCGTATATAGCCCGATGTTAATACAGAACTGAAGCAGACAAGAAATGACAATATTTCCTGGTATTCTTTTTAATAGAGTGAGTAATGCATAAATAATACTTGCTGATAGAGCGAAGTAAAGTCCGTTAAATAAACTAGATAGTAAAGAACTATTTATTTCGCTGAATATTAAATTATCGCTTCCATAGTACCATGACAGATATTCAATATACGTACTTCTGCCAAAGATAAAGGAGGCAACAATAAGGATGAATAGGCTCACAATATGGCTTTTCTTACTCATAATTTTGCTCCCTTAGATAGCAGTTCCTTCATCGTTTTACTGGCTTCTAGCTGATCTTTGATTATGGCAAGGTCACGAGTATTGTGGTTATATTTTGCAATAGCGGTTGGCGTACCTTTACCACCATTGTCCATAAAGAAGACAATATCCTTACGACCATAAAGAAGAACTTGTGGGATGGGATCCCGCCCATAGCTCACCGCCTGTGGCAGGGAGTGGATAGACTCTGTCGTGAGGAACCGAGGAATATTTTCATGCTCAATATTACCTAAAGGCGTTGTGGCAACAAGAGAGCCAATAAAATCGGTCGTATACACTAACGCATCTGTATCTTTGGTCGTTACTTTTGAACCCGTAATATATTTTATCTGTTGCCAAAGGGTAATATCTTTAGGGGAAACCTTAACGCCATCCATAAACATATCTTGCTTGCGTTTTAGCTGAATGACAGTACGGTGCACTTGTGTTAAAGAGGGGCTGATTTCCCCAATAGAAGGCATAAGACCATCGCGGGAATAAAGCCGTTCAATAATAAAATAAATCCCAGTTGGGCGGGCAACGTCAATGTTAATGGATGACATATGAATCCTGTAAGGAAGGGGGATTAATGTTCATCATGACAGTATGTTGCGAACAGCCTGGCTATTCAACCACTCCCACCATAAATGATAGGGCGTCTTTTCTTTTTTTTAATATCCAAACCAAAAGGAATGGGATTTTTCTTAAATAATCCGTTTGTACCGCTTTTAACCAACGAAATAAAAAAGCCCCGACCAGCGGGGCTTTATCGATCGGCAGTAAGAATTACTTCTTAGCAGCGCGTTCGAAAGAGGCGATGATTTCTGCTTTCGCCGCTTCTGCGTTGTCCCAGCCGTCAACCTTAACCCACTTGCCTTTTTCGAGGTCTTTGTAGTGCTCGAAGAAGTGAGTGATCTGCGCTTTCAGCAGTTCTGGCAGGTCGTTCACATCTTTGATGTGATCGTACTCTTTGCTCAGCTTGGTGTGCGGTACCGCAACCAGCTTCGCATCTTCACCGGATTCGTCGGTCATTTTCAGCACGCCAACTGGACGGCAGCGAATGACGGAGCCTGGCTCCAGTGGGTATGGCGTTGGGACCAGCACGTCAACCGGGTCACCGTCCAGAGACAGGGTGTGGTTGATGTAGCCGTAGTTGCACGGATAGAACATCGCGGTAGACATGAAACGGTCTACGAACAGGGCGCCGCTCTCTTTGTCCACTTCGTATTTGATCGGATCTGCGTTAGCCGGGATTTCGATAACTACGTAGATGTCTTCTGGCAGTTCTTTACCCGCTGGGACGTTGAGTAAGCTCATGTCGGTGTCCTTTAAAATGGATGGTAAACAAGTGGCAGGTATTATAGCCAACTCGCGCTGAATGTCTCCGCCTGTTTTCGCTTTCTCTCCCCGCTTTCTCCACTTTTCAGACCGATTCCATGACAGGAAAATCCATAAACTCAGCCGCATTTTTCATGGCGAAATGAAAGCGATTACAAACTTGTGATTAACGATTTATTCACTTTTCTGAAGTGTGATGTAACGCAATTCGTTACATATTTCATGGGCTATAGTCATTCCGCAGAACATCTTTTAACCAACAATAACTCACCCTACGAGGACGTTAATATGTGGAAGCGCTTACTCCTGGTCACAGCAGTTTCGGCAGCCATGTCGTCTATGGCGATGGCCGCTCCCTTAACCGTAGGTTTTTCGCAGGTCGGCTCTGAATCTGGCTGGCGAGCGGCAGAAACCAACGTGGCGAAAAGCGAAGCTCAGAAACGCGGCATTACCCTGAAAATCGCCGATGGTCAGCAAAAACAAGAGAATCAGATCAAAGCCGTGCGCTCCTTTATCGCCCAGGGCGTGGATGCCATCTTTATTGCACCCGTCGTGGCGACCGGCTGGGAACCCGTACTGAAGGAAGCGAAAGACGCTGAGATCCCGGTCTTCCTGCTCGACCGTTCCATCGACGTCAAAGACAAATCCCTCTATATGACCACCGTCACCGCCAACAACGTGCTTGAAGGGCAATTGATTGGCGACTGGCTGGTGAAGCAGGTCGACGGCAAGCCGTGTAACGTCGTTGAGCTGCAGGGTACCGTCGGCGCGAGCGTGGCCATCGACCGTAAAAAAGGCTTTGCTGAAGCCATTGCGAAAGCGCCAAACATCAAGATCATCCGCTCTCAGTCCGGCGACTTTACGCGTAGTAAAGGTAAAGAGGTTATGGAGAGCTTTATTAAGGCTGAAAACAACGGCAAGAACATCTGCATGGTTTACGCCCACAACGATGACATGGTGATCGGTGCGATTCAGGCGATTAAAGAAGCGGGCCTGAAGCCGGGCAAAGATATCCTCACCGGCTCTATCGACGGCGTGCCGGACATCTATAAAGCGATGATCGACGGCGAAGCCAACGCCAGCGTGGAGCTGACGCCAAACATGGCGGGCCCGGCATTCGACGCGCTGGAGAAATTCAAGAAAGACGGCACGATGCCTGAGAAAGTGACGGTCACCAAGTCCACGCTCTACCTGCCGGATACGGCGAAAGAAGAGTTAGAGAAGAAGAAAAATATGGGCTACTGATCCAGTGAAATTGCCGGGTGGCGCTGCGCTTACCCGGCCTACGGGAACGTGCCGGGGGCGTAAATATGAAAACTGAACAACACCAGGAAATCCTCCGCACGGAGGGCTTGAGTAAATTCTTCCCCGGCGTAAAGGCGCTGGATGGCGTTGATTTCAGCCTGCGGCGCGGTGAGATTATGGCGCTGCTGGGCGAAAACGGCGCGGGGAAATCGACGCTGATTAAAGCGCTGACCGGCGTCTATCACGCCGATCGTGGCACCATCTGGCTGGAAGGCAACGCCATTTCGCCAAAAAATACCGCCCATGCCCAACAGTTGGGGATCGGGACGGTGTACCAGGAAGTGAACCTGCTGCCGAATATGTCGGTGGCGGATAATCTGTTTATTGGCCGTGAACCACGCCGCTTTGGCCTGCTGCGCCGCAAAGAGATGGAGGCGCGGGCGACAAAGCTGATGGAATCGTACGGCTTCTCCCTCGACGTCCGCGAGCCGCTGAACCGCTTTTCCGTGGCGATGCAGCAGATCGTCGCCATCTGCCGGGCTATCGATCTCTCGGCAAAGGTGTTGATCCTGGATGAACCCACCGCCAGCCTCGATACCCAGGAAGTGGAGATGCTCTTTACCCTGATGCGCCAGCTGCGCGATCAGGGCGTGAGCCTGATCTTCGTGACGCACTTCCTCGATCAGGTTTATGAGGTGAGCGATCGCATTACGGTGCTGCGCAACGGCAGCTTTGTCGGCTGCCGCGAAACCCGCGAGCTGCCGCAGATCGAGCTGGTCAAAATGATGCTCGGCCGCGAGCTGGAAACCAACGCCCTTCAGCGCGCAGGCCGCACGCTGCTGAGCGAGAAACCGGTCGCCGCCTTCAGCGATTACGGCAAGAAAGGGGTGATCTCACCGTTTAACCTTGAGGTGCGACCAGGCGAAATTGTCGGCCTGGCGGGCCTGCTGGGCTCCGGCCGGACCGAAACCGCCGAGGTGATCTTCGGGATCAAGCCTGCTGACAGCGGCAGCGCGCTGATCAAGGGCAAACCGCAAACCCTGCGATCGCCGCATCAGGCCTCTTGCATGGGAGTGGGCTTCTGCCCGGAAGACCGGAAAACGGACGGTATTATCGCCGCGGCCTCGGTGCGGGAAAACATCATTCTGGCCCTGCAGGCCCAGCGCGGCTGGCTACGGCCGATCCCACGCAAAGAGCAGAACGCCATCGCCGAGCGCTTTATCCGCCAGCTCGGCATCCGCACCCCGAGCGCGGAACAGCCTATTGAGTTTCTTTCCGGCGGTAACCAGCAGAAAGTGCTGCTGTCACGCTGGCTGCTGACCAAACCCCAGTTCCTGATCCTCGACGAACCGACCCGCGGCATTGACGTGGGGGCGCACGCTGAAATTATCCGGCTTATTGAAACCCTGTGTGCGGACGGTCTGGCGCTGCTGGTCATTTCCTCCGAGCTTGAGGAACTGGTGGGCTATGCCGATCGCGTCATCATCATGCGCGATCGTAAACAGGTGGCAGAGATCCCGCTGGATAAGCTGTCCGTTCCGGCGATCATGAATGCCATCGCGGCATAAGGAGTGAATCGTGATGCCCCGTTCGCTTTCGCAAACAGGTGAGTCAAAGCGCCGCTTCAGCTGGCCGACCGGCACGCCGCAAATCGCGGCGCTGCTGGTGGTTTTACTGGTGGATAGCCTGGTCGCGCCGCATTTCTTCCAGATTATCGTGCAGGATGGCCGCCTGTTTGGCAGCCCGATAGACATTTTAAACCGTGCCGCCCCCGTGGCGCTGCTGGCCATCGGGATGACGCTGGTCATTGCCACCGGCGGGATTGACCTCTCCGTCGGCGCGGTGATGGCGATCGCCGGGGCCACGGCAGCCTCCATGACCGTGGCCGGGCACAGCCTGCCGGTCGTTTTATTGGCGACCTTAGGCACCGGCGTGCTGGCAGGATTATGGAACGGCATTCTGGTGGCAGTACTGAAAATCCAGCCCTTTGTCGCCACCCTGATCTTAATGGTGGCCGGGCGCGGCGTGGCGCAGCTGATTACCTCCGGACAGATTGTCACCTTTAACTCCCCGAGCCTGGCGTGGCTCGGTAGCGGCAACCTTCTGTTCTTCCCGACGCCGGTGATTATTGCTCTGGCTACGCTCGTTGTCTTCTGGCTTTTCACCCGCAAAACGGCGCTCGGCATGTTCATTGAGGCCGTCGGGATCAACATCCGCGCCGCGCGCAACGCCGGGGTCAACACCCGGCTGATGGTAATGCTGACCTACGTGCTGAGCGGCGTCTGCGCCGCCATTGCCGGGGTCATCGTCGCGGCGGATATTCGCGGAGCCGATGCCAACAACGCGGGGCTCTGGCTGGAGCTGGACGCGATCCTCGCGGTGGTGATCGGCGGCGGGTCGCTGATGGGCGGGCGCTTTAACCTGCTGCTCTCGGTGATCGGCGCGCTGATCATTCAGGGCATGAACACCGGGATCCTGCTTTCGGGATTCCAGCCGGAGCTCAACCAGGTGGTGAAGGCGGTGGTTGTGCTCTGCGTGCTGATCGTCCAGTCGCCGCGCTTTGTCAGCATCATTAAGGGGATCCGTGGCCATGATAAAACGTAATTTACCGCTAATGATCACGCTGGGCGTGTTTGTGCTGGGCTATCTCTACTGTCTGACCCAGTTCCCCGGTTTTGCCTCGACGCGCGTGATCTGCAATATCCTGACCGATAACGCCTTTTTAGGCATCATCGCCGTTGGGATGACCTTTGTGATCCTCTCCGGCGGGATCGATCTCTCCGTTGGGTCGGTGATCGCGTTTACCGGCGTGTTCCTCGCGAAGGCGATCGGCTTCTGGGGGATCTCTCCTCTGGTGGCGTTCCCGCTGGTACTGGCGATGGGCTGCGCGTTTGGTGCCTTTATGGGGCTGCTGATCGACGCGTTAAAAATCCCGGCGTTTATCATTACCCTCGCGGGAATGTTCTTCCTGCGCGGGGTGAGCTATCTGGTGTCGGAAGAGTCGATCCCGATTAACCACCCCATCTACGACACGCTCTCCAGCCTGGCGTGGAAAATTCCCGGCGGCGGCCGCCTGAGCGCGATGGGGCTGCTGATGCTGGGCGTGGTCGTGATTGGCATCTTCCTCGCCCACCGTACCCGGTTTGGCAATCAGGTTTACGCCATCGGCGGTAACGCCACGTCGGCCAACCTGATGGGCATTTCAACCCGCAGCACCACCATCCGCATCTATATGCTCTCGACCGGCCTCGCGACGCTGGCGGGTATCGTCTTCTCGGTGTATACCCAGGCGGGCTATGCCCTTGCAGGCGTGGGCGTTGAGCTGGATGCGATTGCTTCTGTGGTTATCGGCGGCACGCTGCTCAGCGGCGGGGTGGGTACGGTGCTGGGGACGCTGTTCGGCGTGGCGATTCAGGGGCTGATACAGACCTACATCAACTTTGACGGCACGCTCAGCTCCTGGTGGACGAAGATCGCCATCGGCATTCTGCTGTTTATTTTTATTGCCCTGCAGCGGGGTCTGACGGTGCTCTGGGAGAACCGTCAAAGCTCGCCTGTTACCCGTGTAAACACATCGGTAACAGAGCGATAACACGCTGAATTTGCTTAAAGTCTAAACATTTTCCGGTAGCGGCCGATACTCTTTTTTTATGCCCAGAAATATCTCGCTACCGGAAATAATATCATGCTTAAAACGCTATCGATTCGTACCGGCTTGCTCTCTTTACTGGCCGTTATGACCCTTCTGCTGCTGATTGTCAGCGGCATCGGCATTTATGCCCTCACACAGAGTTCTTCTTCGCTGCAGCGTATCAACCACCTTCAGGGTGAGCAGATGGTGCAGCTTAATTCAGGCTATACGCTGATCCTGCGCGCGCGCAATGAGGCGGGCCAGGCCGTCCGCATGATGGAAATCGGCATGCTGGACGATGCGGCCAACGCGGTAAAAAACATCAATCAGGAGGTTGCCCTGGCCCAGAAAACGCTGAAAGGCGTGATCGACGGCGGCGTGGCTGACGCACAGGGGCAAGAGCTGCTCGATAACGTGGCGGCCAGCCTGGCGACGTATAACCAGCAGGGGATCAACCCGATGCTGAAAACCCTGAATGATCAGAGTGCGGACGGGTATTACGATCTGCTGGAGAAGACGCTGATACCGGTGGCGAAGCAGTTTGATAACGATATGCAGGCGTTTCAGAAATGGAGCGAAGCGCGCGGTCAGGCGGAAGTGAGCGCCGTGCAGGCGAGCAAAACCCGCGTACTGATCCTGATTATCGTCGCCGCGCTGCTGACGGCGGGCATTATCGTACTCGCCTGGCTGGTGCTGCGCCATATGCTGCTCAAGCCGCTTTCGGCCTCCATTGCTCAACTGGAGAATGTGGCGGCGGGGGATTTAACCCACACGCTGAATGCCCCCGCAAGCCAGGAGTTTAACCGCCTCAACGCGGTGATAGAGGAGATGCGACAGTCGCTGATGAACTCGGTTATGCGGGTACGCGACGCCAGCGCGCAGATTGATACCGGTAGCCGCGAGCTGACGCTGGGAAACCGCGATCTTGCCGAGCGTACGGAATCCACCGCCACGTCGCTGGAGCAGACGGCGGCCAGCATGGAACAGATCACCGCCACGGTGAAGCTCAATGCCGATAACGCCGAGCAGGCGCACCAGCTGGCGAAGTCGGTGTCCGACACGGCCGATCACGGCAGCGAGATGGTCTGCTACGTGATTGAAAAAATGCGCGATATCTCCGGCAGCTCGGCGCGCATCGCCGATATCCTGAGCGTGATCGACGGTATTGCCTTCCAGACCAATATCCTGGCGCTTAACGCCTCCGTGGAAGCGGCGCGCGCGGGCGAGCAGGGGCGCGGGTTTGCCGTCGTTGCGGGCGAAGTGCGAAACCTCGCCAGCCGCAGCGCCGACGCGGCGAAAGAGATCCGAACGCTTATCAGTGATTCGCAGACCCACGTTACCGAGGGCAGCGAGCTGGCCCAGCAGGCTGGCGAAACGATGGACGAGATCGCAACAGAAGTGCTGCGCATGACCAAACTGATGCGCGAGATTGCGACTGCGTCTCAGGAGCAGAGCCGCGGCATTGAGCAGGTAAATATTGCGGTGAATCAGATGGACGAAAC
The DNA here is from genome assembly GCF_000733275.2 of Enterobacter sp. EGD-HP1. Taxonomy (NCBI): domain Bacteria; kingdom Pseudomonadati; phylum Pseudomonadota; class Gammaproteobacteria; order Enterobacterales; family Enterobacteriaceae; genus Enterobacter; species Enterobacter sp. EGD-HP1. The sequence continues at coordinate 48,386 of NZ_AVOP01000006.1, read as the reverse complement.
CGCGCAGCAGAATGCGGCGCTGGTGCAGCAATCCTCCGCCGCGACCCGCTCCCTTGAGGAACAGTCGCGTCAGCTGATGGAAGCCATGTCATCCTTCAAAGTGACGACTCAGACCGCTGTATAATATTACCCAGCCCCGGTACGCTCTGTGCCGGGGTTTTATTTCCACCGGAATTAACCGCCGCAATATTATCGTGAATTTCACCCATTAATATTTCCAGCGAACGGGTTAAGGCTAACGCTTTTTCCGTCGGTTCAAGATATAAACCTTTGCGGAAAAATAATGGCTCATCAAAGAGTTGATTAAAACGCTTTAATGCCAGACTCACCGCGGGGCGGGACATCTCCAGACGCAAAGAGGCCTTTGCCATGCTGCCGCAGCGGACGATTTCAATAAATACAGGGATAAGATTTAAATCAATACCGGTATTAGCACGGGAATAATTTTTCATTGCGATTCTGCTCCACGAAATATCTGTCAAACTGTTATGGAAATAATGCAGGAGCAGTGGTGAATATTAAAGCATGTTTTTTATAAACACTTATACGGTAAAATATATAAATGACCAGGGGAGCCAGAACGGCTCCCCTGTAGAGAGGTATTACGCGTCCGGATACTCACGGATAAAACGTTCAACGTCTTCAACCATGTGGTTGTTGCCGACGAAGAATGAACGACGCTGGTGAAGGCTTTCCGGCACGATATCCAGAATACGCTCTTTACCGTCGCTCGCCTTGCCGCCCGCCTGTTCGGCGAGGAACGCCATCGGGTTGCACTCATACAGCAGACGCAGTTTCCCGTCCGGGTGGCTGGCGGTGCTTGGGTAGAGGTAGATACCGCCTTTCAGCAGGTTACGGTGGAAATCCGCGACCAGAGAGCCAATATAGCGGGACGTGTAAGGGCGCTGGGTCGCTTTATCTTCTTCCTGGCAGAATTTAATGTACTTCTTCACGCCGTTCGGGAATCGGATGTAGTTACCTTCGTTGATGGAGTAGGTGTTGCCCTTCTCCGGGAAGCGCATGCGTTCCTGGCTCAGGCAGAAAACGCCCAGTGAAGGATCGTACGTAAAGGCGTGAACCCCGCACCCGGTGGTATATACCAGCATGGTGGAGGAGCCATAAACGACGTAACCGGCAGCAACCTGATTAATGCCCGGCTGCAGGAAATCTTCTTCGGTTACCGGCGTGCCAACAGGCGTGACGCGGCGGTAGATGGAGAAAATGGTACCGACAGAAACGTTAACGTCGATGTTTGAGGAGCCGTCGAGCGGATCCATCAGAACAACGTATTTAGCGTGTTCACACCCTTCGAAAACAACAATTTCATCTTCTTCTTCAGAGGCGATACCCGCAACGATGTCGCGCGCGCGCAGTGCAGCTTTCAATTTTTCATTTGCGAACAGATCGAGCTTCTGTTGAACCTCGCCCTGAACGTTCTCGGCACCGCTGGCACCCAGGATATCGACCAGACCGGCCTTGTTGATATCGCGGTGGATGATCTTAGCGCCCAGCTTTATTGCCGACAGCAAAGCAGTGAGTTCACCGGTAGCATGAGAGAACTCGTGCTGCTTTTCGACAATAAATTCACCTAACGTTTTCATAACACTTTCCCTGCATCTTTGTGAGTAGAGCGATTGTATGTTCACTAAAACGACTAAAGCCCAACAATCTTAACAAATATTCAAATAGTAGCGCAGAGGTGAATCGCGCCAGCAACATACGGATTTACCTGAAATGCGTTTCACACCCGCTAACATGTGAGTAAAATGTGCGCCACATTGAAGAAGGATAGTGACGTATGCGCATTCATATATTGGGGATTTGTGGCACTTTCATGGGCGGACTGGCAATGCTGGCGCGCTCGCTGGGCCACGAAGTGACGGGTTCGGACGCCAATGTGTATCCGCCAATGAGCACACTTCTGGAGAAACAGGGCATCTCGTTAATTCAGGGCTACGATGCCAGCCAGCTGGATCCCGAGCCGGACCTGGTGATCATCGGCAACGCCATGACCCGCGGCAATCCGTGCGTTGAGGCGGTACTGGAACGCAATATTCCGTTCATGTCCGGCCCGCAGTGGCTGCATGACTTCGTCCTGCGCGACCGCTGGGTGGTTGCCGTTGCCGGTACCCATGGCAAAACCACCACCGCGGGCATGGCCACCTGGATCCTCGAAGCCTGCGGCTACAAGCCGGGCTTCGTGATTGGCGGCGTACCGGGTAATTTCGACGTTTCTGCACGTCTGGGCGACAGCCCGTTCTTTGTGATCGAAGCCGACGAATACGACTGCGCGTTCTTCGACAAGCGTTCTAAGTTCGTGCATTACTGCCCGCGCACGCTGATCCTCAACAACCTTGAGTTCGACCACGCAGATATTTTTGACGATCTGAAAGCCATTCAGAAGCAGTTCCACCACCTGGTGCGCATCGTGCCGGGCCAGGGACGCATCATCCTGCCGGAGAACGACATCAACCTGAAGCAGACCCTGGCGATGGGCTGCTGGAGCGAGCAGGAGCTGGTGGGCGAGCAGGGCCACTGGCAGGCGAAGAAACTCAACGCCGATGCCTCCGAGTGGGAAGTGCTGCTCGACGGTGAGAAAGTGGGTGAGGTGAAGTGGGGTCTGGTGGGTGAGCACAATATGCACAACGGCCTGATGGCCATTGCTGCGGCGCGTCACGTGGGCGTTCAGCCTGCGGATGCGGCCAATGCGCTGGGCTCGTTTATCAATGCCCGTCGCCGCCTGGAGCTGCGCGGTGAAGCCCACGGCGTTACCGTGTATGACGATTTCGCGCACCACCCAACGGCCATTCTGGCCACGCTTGCCGCCCTGCGTGGCAAGGTCGGCGGCACAGCCCGCATTCTGGCAGTGCTGGAGCCGCGCTCGAACACCATGAAGATGGGCATCTGCAAAGATGACCTCGCGCCGTCGTTAGGACGTGCCGATGAGGTCTTCCTGCTGCAGCCGCAGCACATTCCGTGGCAGGTGGCTGAAGTGGCCGATGCCTGCATTCAGCCTGCGCACTGGAGTGCGGATGTGGATGCGCTCGCGGATATGGTGGTGAAAGCCGCTCAGCCCGGTGACCATATTCTGGTGATGAGCAACGGCGGTTTTGGTGGGATCCATCAGAAGCTGCTGGACGGTCTGGCGAAGAAAGCGGAAGCGGCAGCCGCAGAGTAAAAAAAAGCCCGGTGGCGCTGACGCTTACCGGGCCTACTTTCCCGTGTTTTCTCCCTCGCCCCTCCGGGGAGAGGGCCGGGGTGAGGGGAACAGATTACTCTTCGTTCTCAGACAGCTCGCGCAGGTACTGGAAAATCAGGCGCGCAGACTTCGGCGGCTTATTCCCTTCTTTCTCTTTCTTCGCGTTGCGGATCAAGGAACGCAGCTGCTGGCGGTCGGCATCCGGCCACAGGTTCAGCACTTCCGGTACGGCATCATCACCCTGTTCAATCAGGCGATCGCGGATCTGCTCAAGCTTGTGGAAAAACGCAACCTGCTGGTTGTGGCGGTTTTTCAGCTTGTCCAGCGCCTGGCGGATCGGATCGACGTCGCGCTGACGCAGCATTTTCCCGATAAGCTGAAGCTGGCGACGACGGCCTTCTTTTTTGATTTTCTGTGCCAGTTCAATGGCATCACGCAGATCCTGGTCGAGCGGGATCTTGTCCAGCGCGTTTTTACCCAGTTCTACCATTTCTGCGCCAAGCTGTTTTAACTCTTCGGCGTCACGTTTAATTTCACTTTTACTGACCCAGATGATCTCATCATCTTCGTCTTCGATGTCATCACCGGGAACGTCGTCGAGCCAGTCTTCGGGCTGCTTAGTCATGTCAGGCTCCTTAAAAAAAGAGGCTAATGTTACCAGTTAAGACGCGCACTGAAAAACGGTTCTCTGTTAGACTTCAGATAACTCTCTCTTACAGTATGGCATTTGCGATGAAAGTAACCTCACAAGTTGAAGCGCAGCGTAAGATTCTTGAAGAAGCCGTCTCCACCGCGCTGATGCTTGCTTCAGAAAAATCAGATGGCGCCGAAGTGGCGGTCAGCAAAACCACCGGCATCAGCGTGAGTACCCGCTATGGTGAAGTGGAGAACGTCGAATTCAACAGCGATGGCGCGCTTGGGATCACGGTGTATCACCAGAATCGCAAAGGCAGCGCGTCATCCACCGATCTCAGCCCGGATGCCATTGCCCGTACGGTGCAGGCGGCGCTGGATATCGCCCGTTATACCTCCCCGGATCCTTACGCAGGCGTGGCGGATAAAGACCTGCTGGCGTTTGACGCGCCGGATCTCGATCTTTTCCACCCGGCGGAAGTGACCCCGGACGAAGCCATTGAACTGGCCGCGCGCGCCGAGCAGGCTTCCCTGCAGGCGGATAAGCGCATCACCAATACCGAAGGCGGCAGCTTCAACAGCCACTACGGCATCAAAGTTTTCGGCAACAGCCACGGCATGCTGCAGGGCTACTGCTCCACCCGCCATTCGCTCTCCAGCTGCGTCATCGCCGAAGAGAACGGTGACATGGAGCGTGACTACGCCTACACCATTGGCCGCGCGCTGGGGGATTTGCAGTCTCCTGAGTGGGTGGGTAAAGAGTGTGCCGAACGCACGCTGTCACGCCTGTCGCCGCGCAAACTCTCCACCATGAAGGCTCCGGTCATTTTTGCCAACGAAGTGGCCACCGGCCTGTTTGGCCATCTGGTCGGCGCGATTGCGGGCGGCTCGGTTTACCGTAAATCGACCTTCCTGCTCGACTCGCTGGGCAAGCAAATCCTGCCGGAATGGCTCACCATTGAAGAACATCCGCACCTGCTGAAGGGGCTGGCCTCCACGCCGTTCGACAGCGAAGGCGTGCGCACCGAACGTCGCGATATCATCAAAGACGGTATTCTAACCCAGTGGCTGCTGACCAACTACTCCGCGCGCAAGCTGGGGCTGAAAAGCACCGGACACGCTGGCGGCATCCACAACTGGCGCATTGCCGGACAGGGCCTGAACTTTGAGCAGATGCTGAAAGAGATGGGCACCGGTCTGGTGGTCACCGAGCTGATGGGCCAGGGCGTAAGCGGCATCACCGGCGACTACTCGCGCGGTGCGGCGGGCTTCTGGGTGGAAAACGGTGAAATCCAGTATCCGGTGAGCGAAATTACCATCGCCGGCAACCTGAAGGACATGTGGCGCAATATCGTTACGGTCGGTAACGATATTGAAACACGTAGCAATATACAGTGTGGTTCTGTACTTCTGCCGGAAATGAAAATCGCCGGTCAGTAATACCCGTAAAGGCGTTTTAATAATAAAAAAGGAAGTGAGCAATGCGTAAACATCTGTTAGCGATCGTCGCGGCTTCAACGCTGGTTCTTGGCTCTTCTGCGTTTGCTGCCGATCTTGAAGACGACATGGGCATCCTCGGTCAAAACCTGAAGGTGGTGCAGAAAACCGACAATGCGGCTGAAATGAAAGACGCGCTGACCAAAATGCGTGAAGCGGCGCTGGACGCACAAAAAGCGACGCCTCCGAAGCTGGAAAGCAAAGCGGCAGACAGCGCAGAGATGAAAGACTACCGCCACGGCTTTGACGTGCTGGTCGGCCAGATCGACGGCGCGCTGAAGCTGGCTAACGAAGGCAAAGTGAAGGAAGCCCAGGCGGCGGCCGAGCAGTTTGTGACCACGCGCAACACGTATCATCAAAAGTATCGTTAATTGGGTGCCTGAGCTGTACGTCCTTTCTCCGTATGCGGAGGCGCATTACGCGCCCCCGCATCTTTGCTCCCTACCGGTCGGAGCGACACTCCATTCGCGCTGTCACTTCAAGCGAGCCGTTTCGAAAACGGATCTCGCACAGTGTTTTCCTCGTCACCAGCGTTAAGATGATTATCGTCAAAGAAATAATCATCAAAACCCCGATACTTGGGGATTGGCGTTTCATGGATGCCTCCTTGCTTTAAAGCGGGCGAGGTAGCAAACATCGCGTGGCTAGACGTGTCGTTTACAGCCCCGTCCTGATTTACATTCAGGTAGGGGCTTTCCACTTTCCGTCCCATGCCTGAGACGGTCAGTCTCAAGCACCCATCGCCACTCTAGCGAATCCCTATAAGAAAACCTTATCCACGTCACATTTTTACGAGCCCGCTCGGAAACTTTTCCACTTCGCTGACCTGTTCATTGCCGCTTAATAGCGTGATATTCATCACGTAAATACAGCGGTTTATCCAGATTCACCGCATTTATGTGGCACAGATCACTGCTGCGGCTCGCCTTTCCACTTCGAAGTGGAAAACAACTCGCTACAAACCATTCCCCCCCAACGTTAGTTTTATTCCAGAGCCATTAACGGGGTAAGACCAGTGATTAACGGAGCGGTAATGAACGACGTTGGGGAACAGGCGGAGCAAACAGAACAGCTCGCGAACACCATGCTGCAGCAGGTTTATGCCCTGCTGGCCCGGCACGACATCATCCCCAATGCGGTACAGGAGCAGATGCTGACCTCCCACGTTCGCGCAATGGCGCACCGGTCCGTGACCGGCGAGCCACTGCCGGAGGTTGAAGCAGAGCTGTTTGACGAAATTTCACCGGATTCAATGCGGCTCGCCCGTGAAGTGGTCGCGCAGTTTGGCAATCTTCCTGATGAAGAAGCCTGGCTGCTCTCCGTTCACTTTGAAGTCGCGAAAGACAACCTTTAAGGAGCAACACATGGAACAGATTACAGTCGTGATTGGCGATCGCCTGGGCAAAGGTCAGAAAGTGGCCGCCGGTGTGGAAAAAGCAGGTGGACGCGCGGTTGTCGTACCGGGTATGGCTGCCGATATGAAGCTCGGCGACGTGATGAAAGCGGAAAACGCCACCTTCGGCATCTCCTTCTGCGGCAGCGGCGGCGCGGGTGCCATCACAGCCCAAACGAAATATGGCTACAAGGCTAAATACGGCATGCGTTCCGTGGAAGAGGGCGTGACCGCCATCAACGAAGGCTGCAACGTGCTGGGCTTCGGCTTCATGGATAAAGAAGAGCTGGGCGAGCGTCTGGTACAGGCGTGGCAGAAGAAATACGGCGCATAAGCATGAAAGAACAGTTCACAACCACGGTGAGAGTGAAGGGCAAAGGCGACGCCAAAGCGCGCGCCTTTGCCGACGCGCTCAACCACGTTCAGGCAGCGGTGATGAAAGCCTCACCGCATATCTTACTGCGTATTGAGCCACAGGATGTGCAGGTCGTTCAGGCGCAAGAAGCGGTGCGAAAAGAAGCGTTTCTGTTCTTCTTTCTGCGCCGGGAAAGACGCACCTACAGCGTGGAGCTGGATGTGACCGTCAACGTGACCGCCATCAATCTCGACCAGGTGGATTTCGTCACGCAACGCTGATTATTCATAAAAGGGCAGACTGATGTTCTTAATTATATTAATAAAATCGCTCATCATTGGCGGCCTGGTTGGCGTCGGTGTCGGAGCCGGGGCTGCACGCATGTTTCATGCGCCTACCACACAGGGTATGGGCGCGTTTCGTACGTTGGGGGAACTTAACTCCTGCGAAGGGGACCCAGCGTCTCACTTCTCCTTTGGGTTAGGTTTCTTCTTTAACGCCTGGGCCTCTTCCGTGGCCGCAGGTGCCTTCACACAGGACGTTGACCACCGCATCATCCCGAACTGGGGTGCTGCTGCACTGATGATCAAAAACCGTAACGTCGGCGAAACGCTGCACGACCCGCGCAAAATGGCGATTGCCTGCGGCGTGATTGGCATGCTCGTCGTCACCTTCCTGAACCTGACCGCCTCCTCCGTTCCGGCAGCGCTTCAGGTCACCGCCGTGAAGGTGCTGGTACCGGCGGCTAACCTGCTGGTGAACACCGTGATGCCGGTGATCTTCTGGCTGGCGGCCATCGACGCGGGTAAAAAATCAGGCTTCTGGGCCACCATCTTTGGCGGCGCGGCGCAGCTGATCATGGGGAACGCCGTACCGGGCCTGGTGCTGGGGATCCTGATCGGTAAAGGCGTGGAAGAGAGCGGCTGGAACCACGTCACCAAAGTGATGATGGCGGCCATCGTCCTGCTCTTCGTGCTGAGCGGCTTCTTCCGCGGCTTCGACATGAAGATGATCGAATCCTTCCATCTGACCGTGCCGAACTGGCTCGACATGATCCACAACTCGCTCAGCGGTAAATAACAGGAGCCTCTAAATGGAACAGAATAAAGGTTTTTGGTATGCCGACTGGTCGTTCCCGATCTTCGTTGGCCTGCTCTCCTCGGGCGTTTTCGCCGGGACGCACATGTACTACCTCTACGGCATCGGCGCGTTTAACGAAGTGGCCTTCGTGGCGATGCTGAAGGCGGGGATAGATACCGGCGTCTACGGCGCGGTGGCGGCATTTGGCGCGAGCTTCCTGTTCGCCCGCATTATCGAAGGGTCGCTGGTGGGTATTCTTGATATCGGCGGGGCGATCCAGACTGGCGTAGGCCTCGGCGTACCGGCGCTGCTGCTGGGCGCGGGGATCATGTTCCCGGTGACCAACTTCATTGCCGCGCTGATTACCGGCCTGGTGATTGGTCTGGCGATTGGCTACGTCATCATCCTGGCGCGTAAGTTCACCATCAACCAGAGCAACTCTACCTACGGTGCAGACGTGATGATGGGCGCGGGTAACGCCTCCGGCCGCTTCCTCGGGCCGTTGATTATCCTCAGCGCCATGACCGCCTCCATTCCTATCGGCGTCGGTTCCCTGCTGGGTGCACTGGTGTTCTACATCTGGCAGAAGCCGATCACCGGTGGCGCGATCCTCGGCGCAATGCTGTTGGGCTGGCTGTTCCCGGTCGCCCTTTAATACCCGCGGGCGCTCAGGCGCCCGCCTTATCAGGAGATCCTCATGTTTGATTTACTCCTGCGCCGTGCGCGCCTTGCCGACGATACCCTGACCGATATCGCCATTCAGAACGGGAAAATCGCGGCGCTGGGCGAGATTGACGCCCCCGCGCATAAAACGGTTGAGCTGAACGGCGACGTGTTCGTCAGCGCAGGCTGGATTGACTCCCACGTACACTGCTACCCGAACTCCCCGATTTACCACGACGAGCCGGACAGCGTCGGCATTGCCACCGGCGTCACCACCGTGGTGGACGCGGGCAGCACCGGCGCCGATGACGTGGACGATTTCTACGACATCACCCGCAGGGCCTCCACCGAGGTGTTTGCCCTGCTGAACATCTCCCGCGTGGGGCTGATTGCCCAAAACGAGCTGGCCAACATGGCGAATATCGACGCCGACGCGGTGAAGCAGGCGGTGAAGCGCCACCCTGATTTTATCGTTGGCCTGAAGGCGCGCATGAGCAGCAGCGTGGTGGGTGAAAACGGCATCACGCCGCTGGAGCGGGCGAAAGCCATTCAGAAAGAGAACGGCGACCTGCCGCTGATGGTGCACATTGGCAACAACCCGCCGAACCTTGACGAAATTGCCGAGCTGCTGAGCTCCGGCGACATCATCACCCACTGCTACAACGGCAAGCCTAACCGCATTCTGACGCCCTCCGGCGAGCTGCGCGCCTCCATCACCTCCGCCCTGAAGCGCGGCGTGCGTCTGGACGTCGGCCACGGCACGGCGAGCTTCAGCTTTGAGGTGGCGAAACGCGCCATCGCGATGGGCATTCTGCCGCATACCATCAGCTCGGATATCTACTGCCGCAACCGCATCAACGGTCCGGTCGGCTCGCTGGCGAGCGTGATGTCGAAGTTTCTCGCTATCGGCATGTCGCTGCCGCAGGTGATTGACTGCGTGACTGCGAACGCCGCCGACGGCCTGCGCCTGGCGCGCAAGGGCCGCATCCAGCCGGGTCTCGACGCCGACCTGACTCTGTTCACGCTCAAACGCCAGCCGACGGTGCTGACGGATGCCGAAAACGACAGCCTGCAGGCTGAACACATTCTGGTGCCGCTTGCCGCGATCCGCGCGGGCAAGGGCTACATGACCGAACAAGGGAGCACGGAACATGCCTTCGATTTATGAGAAGTACAACTTAAAGCAGGTGATCAATACCTCCGGCCGCATGACGGCGCTGGGCGTCTCCACGCCGCGCCCGGAAGTGGTGCAGGCGGCAATGGACGGCATGAATCACTATTTCGAGATGAAGGATCTGGTCAATAAAACCGGGGAATACATCGCGAAGCTGCTGGATGTGGAAGGCGCGACGGTGGTTTCCTGCGCGTCGGCGGGTATAGCCCAGTCGGTGGCGGCGGTGCTGGTCAAAGACAGCGACTGGCTGTTGGAAAACCTGCATGTGACCCCGATTGAGAACAACGAAATCGTCCTGCCGAAAGGCCACAACGTAAACTTTGGCGCGCCGGTGGGCACCATGGTGGCGCTGGGCGGCGGCAAGCTGGTGGAGGCGGGCTACGCCAACGAATGCTCCGCCGATCAGCTGGCGGCGGCGATCACCCCGCGCACGGCGGCGATCCTCTACATCAAATCGCACCACTGCGTGCAGAAAAGCATGCTCAGCGTCGAGCAGGCGGCGGTTGTGGCGCGCAAGCACGATCTCCCGCTGATCGTCGATGCGGCGGCGGAAGAAGATCTGCACGCGTACTACCGATCCGGCGCCGATCTGGTGATCTACAGCGGCGCGAAGGCGATCGAAGGCCCAACCAGCGGTCTGGTGATCGGCAAAACCCAGTACGTTGAGTGGGTGAAGCGCCAGACCGCGGGCATTGGCCGCGCGATGAAGGTGGGTAAAGAGGGCATTCTTGGCCTGACCTGCGCCATCGAGCACTACCTGACGGCGACCAAAGAGAGCGGGGCCGAGATGGTGGCGAAGATGACGCCGTTTATCGAGGCGCTCAACACCCTGAACGGCGTGACCGCGCGCGTGGTCTGGGACAGTGCCGGTCGCGATATCGCCCGCACCGAGATCAAGTTCGACGAAGCCGCAACGGGCGTCGGCACGGGCGATCTGGTGGCGAAGCTGAAACAGGGTGAATACGCCATTTACTTCCGCGGCTACAAGGCCAACGAAGGGATTATCGAGGCGGACGTGCGCAGCGTGAATGCTGACCAGCTGAACATCGTGTACCGCCGCATTAGCGAAGTATTAGGACAGGAGAAAAACGCATGAAACTGACCCCCAACTTTTACCGTGACCGCGTCTGCCTGAACGTGCTGGCAGGCTCAAAGGCCAACGCCAGCGCCATTTACGAGGCGGCGGAAGGTCATGTGCTGGTGGGCGTGCTCTCCAAAAATTACCCGGACGTGGCGAGCGCCGTTGCGGACATGCGCGAATACGCGGCGCTGATTGATAACGCGCTCTCCGTCGGCCTCGGCGCGGGGGATCCGAACCAGTCGGCGATGGTGAGTGAAATCTCCCGTCAGGTGCAGCCGCAGCACGTCAACCAGGTCTTTACCGGCGTGGCTACCAGCCGCGCGCTGCTGGGGCAGAACGACTCCGTGGTCAACGGTCTGGTCTCTCCGACCGGCACCGTCGGGATGGTCAAAATCTCCACCGGACCGCTGAGCAGCGCCGCGCCTGACGGCATCGTGCCGGTTGAAACCGCGATTGCCCTGCTGAAGGATTTCGGCGGCAGCTCCATCAAATACTTCCCGATGGGCGGCCTGAAGTGCCGCGACGAGTACAAAGCGGTGGCGGAAGCCTGCGCCCGTCACGACTTCTGGCTGGAGCCAACCGGAGGTATCGATCTGGAAAACTATGAGGAGATCCTGCAGATCGCCCTCGACGCGGGCGTGAGCAAAATCATCCCGCATATCTACAGCTCGATTATCGACAAAGCCAGCGGCGATACGCGCCCGGAAGACGTGCGCACGCTGCTGGCGATGACGAAGAAGCTGGTGAAGTAAAATAAAACCTTACCGCACACACCTGAAGGAGCCACCATGCACACCCGTACCCTGCTTGTTGCTTCACTCTCAATGTTCGCCACCACCGCTATCGCCCAGACGCAATACGCCTGGGTGGGCACCTACAACCCCAACGGCGAAGGGCTGTACCGCTTTACCGTTGACCCGCAAAGCGGCGCGCTGGCGAATAAAACGCTGGTCAGCAAGCTGCCGAACGCCGCGCAGCTGGCCGTCTCACGCGACGGCAAAACGCTGTATCTGGCAAGCGAAGTGGAGCAGGGCGTGGTGCAGGCGCTGCGGGTGGGGGATAACGGCGCGCTGAGCGAGCTGAATCAGGTAGCCTCCGGCGGCGCGGGGCCGGTTTACCTGTCGCTGACGCCGAACGGTCGCCATCTTCTGGTGGCGAACTACGTCAGCGGATCTATCGCAGTGCTGCCCGTTAACGCAGACGGCAGCCTGGGTGAGGCCACGGACACTCATCAGGATCAAGGCGAACCGGGTGCGGCGAAGCCGGAAGCGGCAGCGGAGGGCAGTTTTGCCATCAGCGATCATAACGGCCCGCATGCGCACATGATCGCCGCCGATCCGAGCGGGAAGTTCGTGTTTTCCACCGATCTTGGGCTGGATCGCCTCTACCAGTACCGTTTTGACGATCGAACAGGAAAGCTGACCCCGAACGATCCGCCGTTTATCAGCGCCTCCTCAAAAGGCGCCGGGCCGCGCCATTTTGTCTTTACGCCAAAAGGGGATGCCCTGTGGCTGATTAACGAAGAGGCGTCTACGCTCACCCATTATACCGTGAGCGCCAACGGCACCTTAAAAGAGGGCAAAACGCTTTCAGCCCTGCCGGAAGGTTACAAAGGCACCAGCTTTGCTGCCGGGCTGGCATTAAGCGCCGACGGCAAACAGCTGTATGTGGCTAACCGTTTGCATAACAGCATCGGGCACTTTACCGTAACAGCGGAGGGCACGCTGACCCATCAGGACGACGTGTGGACGCGCGGCGACTACCCGCGCACCCTGACGCTCGATAAACAGGGACGCTGGCTGTACGTTATGAACCAGCGCAGCGACAACATCACCCGTTTCCGCGTAGCGCAGGACGGCAAATTGAGCTTCGAGCCAGACTACACCCCGGTCGGCAGCCCATCCCAGATGGTCATTTCACCTTAAGCTGTAGAGGACAAACCCGTGCGATTTCCGAACCAACGTTTAGCGCAACTGTTCGATCTGTTGCAAAACGAGACGCTGCCGCAGGACGAGCTGGCGCAGCGGCTGTCGGTCTCCACGCGAACCGTCCGTGCCGATATCACCGCCCTGAACGCGCTGCTGGCAAGCCACGGCGCGCAGTTTATATTGAGCCGGGGCAACGGCTATCAGCTCAAAATTGATGATGTGGTGCGCTACCAGCAGCTGCAGGCATCCCATCCGCGCGCACTGCGCATTCCCCGGACCGGACCGGAGCGCGTGCATTATCTGGTGGTGCGTTTTCTCACCTCGGCATTTTCTCTTAAGCTTGAGGATCTGGCGGACGAGTGGTTCGTCAGCCGCGCCACGCTGCAAAGCGACATGGCGGAAGTCCGCGAGTGGTTCCATCGCTATAACCTGACGCTGGAAACGCGTCCGCGCCACGGCATGAAGCTGTTTGGCAGCGAGATGTCGACCCGCGCCTGCCTGACCGATCTGCTCTGGGAGCTGGCACAGCAGGACAGCCTGAACCCGCTGGTGACCGACGTGGCGCTGAACGCGGGCGTGGCGGAGCAGATGGTGCCCGTGCTGCACGAGGCGTTGACGCGTCATCACATCCGTCTGACCGATGAAGGCGAGCTGTTCCTGCGCCTGTACTGCGCGGTGTCGGTGCGGCGCATCAGCGAGGGCTATCCGCTGCCGGAATTCCACGCCGAAGACGTAGAAGAGAACGTGCGCGAGGCGGCGAAGGATATCGCCGTCACTATCCAGCAGCTGGCGGGCAAAGCGCTTTCACCTTCGGAGGAGAGCTGGCTCTGCGTGCACATTGCGGCGCGGCAGATTCAGGAGATTGCCCCGAGCGCCATTAACGCAGACGACGACGAAGCGCTGGTCAACTACATCCTGCGCTACATCAACACCCACTATAACTACAACCTGCTCAGCGACGAGCAACTGCACGCGGACCTGCTCACGCACATCAAAACCATGATCACCCGCGTGCGGTATCAAATCATGATCCCCAACCCGCTGCTGGATAACATCAAGCAGCACTACCCGATGGCGTGGGATATGACCCTCGCGGCGGTATCGAGCTGGGGCAAATACACGCCGTACGTGATCAGCGAAAACGAGATTGGCTTCCTGGTGCTGCACATTGGCGTCGGGCTGGAGCGTCACTACAACATCGGCTACCAGCGCCAGCCGCGCGTGCTGCTGGTGTGCGACGCCGGTAATGCCATGGTCCGCATGATTGAAGCCGTTCTGCAGCGCAAATACCCGCAAATTGAGGTCACGCGCACGCTCACCCTGCGCGAGTACGAGCTGGCGGAAACGATTGGCGAAGACTTTGTGATCGCCACCGCCCGCGTCAGTGAAAAGTCGAAACCGGTGGTGACGATCGCCCCGTTCCCGACCGACTATCAGTTAGAGCAGATCGGCAAGCTGGTGCTGGTGGACCGCACCCGGCCGTGGATGCTGGATAAATACTTCGACGCGGCCCATTTCCGCATTATCGACACGCCCGTTGATCAGCAAACGCTGTTTCGCGAGCTGTGCGCGCAGCTTGAAGGCGAGGGGTTTGTCGGCGCGGAGTTCCTGGATTCCGTCGTCGAGCGTGAAGCCATCGTCAGCACCATGCTCGGCGACGGCATCGCGCTGCCGCACTCCCTCGGCCTGCTGGCGCAGAAAACGGTGGTCTATACCGTACTCGCCCCGCACGGCGTCCCGTGGGGCGACGAAACCGCGCACGTCATCTTCCTGCTTGCCATCAGCAAAAGCGAGTACGAAGAGGCGATGGCGATTTACGATATCTTTGTCACTTTCCTGCGTGAACGGGCGATGTCGCGGCTCTGTAGCTGCGGAGATTTTGCCGAGTTTAAGGCGGTGGCAATGGAGAGTTTGAGCCGGTTTTGAGGTAAGGGCGGACGGATAACATCCGCCTTTGTTCAACGCAGATGATGCACAACCTGGTTGCTGCTGCCGCGCCAGATCAGCGCCGGGTCTTTTAAATCCTGCACGAACTTGCCGTCGACGAGCACGTTAATCAGATCCACCACTTCCATCTGCTGCGCGTTCAGCTCTTCCAGCCTGTAGCCTGTCCAGACCCAGATATCTTTTCCCGTACACTCTGCCCGAATGCGCTTCACCAGCTTCAGGATATCCGGCACGTTTTGCGGGTGCAGGGGGTCGCCGCCGGAGAGCGAGATCCCCTGGCGTTTGATGCGGGTGTCGTTGAGGTCGTTGATGATGCGGTCTTCCATCTCAGCGGTAAACGGCATGCCGGAGTTTAGACGCCAGGTGCTTTTGTTATAGCAGCCGGGGCATTCGTGGACGCAGCCTGAGACGAACAGGGTGCAGCGGGTGCCGGGGCCGTTGACGATGTCGACGGGGTAGTATTGATGATAATTCATAGCGTTAACCTGATGCCCTCACCCCGGGCCTCTCCCACAGGGAGAGGGAGAAAATCGGTGGCCGGAATAACAATGTGCTCGATCGGTTCCCTCTCCCTTGAGGGAGAGGGGTAGGGTGAGGGGGAAAACCCTGCGCAGAACTTACCCGATCTGCCCATTCCCCAGATGCTTCACGCGGCGCTTCACCTCTTCCTGCTTGCCGGCGTTAAACGGACGCGCGTCCGGGCTGCCGAGATAGCCGCACACGCGGCGGGTCACGGAGACGCGGGCCGCGTCGTGGTTGCCGCATTTCGGGCAGGTGAAGCCTTTGCTCGTACACTCGAACTCACCGGTAAAGCCGCACTCGTAGCACTCGTCGATTGGCGTGTTGGTCCCGTAATACGGCACGTGCTGATAGCTGTAATCCCACACGTCTTCCAGCGCCTTCAGGTTGTGCTGAATGTTCGGGTACTCGCCGTAGCAGATGAAGCCGCCGCTGGCGATCGGCGGATAGGCCGCTTCGAAGTCGATCTTGTCGTACGGGTTCACCTTTTTCTCCACGTCGAGGTGGAAGCTGTTGGTGTAATACCCTTTGTCGGTCACGCCTTCCACAATCCCGAACTCGGCGGTGTCCAGACGGCAGAAGCGGTCGCACAGGTTCTCGCTCGGCGTGCTGTAGAGGCTAAACCCGTAGCCGGTTTCCTCTTTCCACTGGTCAACCGCGTCGCGCAGGCGCTGAACGATGGCGATGCCTTTTTCGCGCAGGGCCTCGCTGTCGTACATATGCGTATCGCCCGCCAGGGCGTTGATGGTCTCGTGAATACCGATATAGCCCAGAGAAATGGACGCGCGACCGTTTTTGAAGATCTCCGACACGTCATCGTCCGCCTTCAGGCGCACGCCGCAGGCCCCTTCCATATAGAGGATCGGCGCCACGCGGGCCTTGACTCCTTCAAGGCGCGCGATACGGGTCATCAGCGCCTTACGCGCCAGCTGCAGGCGTTCATCCAGCAGTGTCCAGAATTCAGCTTCATTGCCTTTCGCTTCCAGCGCGATGCGCGGCAGGTTCAGGCTGATGACGCCCAGGTTGTTGCGTCCGTCGTGGATCTGCTCGCCGTTTTCGTCTTCGTACACGCCGAGGAAGCTGCGGCAGCCCATTGGCGTTTTAAACGAACCGGTCACTTTGACGACCTGATCGTAGTTCAGGATGTCCGGATACATGCGCTTGCTCGCGCACTCCAGCGCCAGCTGTTTGATGTCGTAGTTCGGATCGCCAAACTTGTGGTTCAGGCCGTCGCGGATGGCGAACACCAGTTTCGGGAACACGGCGGTTTTACGGTTTTTGCCGAGGCCGGAAATACGGTTGCGCAGGATGGACTGCTGGATCAGGCGCGATTCCCAGCTGGTGCCCAGACCAAAGCCGAAGGTCACAAACGGCGTCTGACCGTTGGCGGTGTGCAGCGTGTTCACCTCATATTCCAGCGACTGGAAGGCGTCGTAGCACTCTTTCTCGGTACGGGAGTGCGCGTAGCCGTCCGCGTCCGGGATCTGCCACTCTTCGGCGGTTTTACGATGCTTGTTAAAGCTTGCCGTCACGAACGGGGCCAGCACTTCATCAATGCGGTTAATCGTGGTGCCGCCGTAAATGTGGCTGGCAACCTGGGCGATAATCTGCGCGGTGACGGCGGTGGCCGTGGAGATCGACTTAGGCGGTTCAATCTCGGCGTTACCCATTTTAAAACCATGGGTCAGCATGCCCTTCAGGTCGATCAGCATGCAGTTGAACATCGGGAAGAACGGCGAATAGTCGAGGTCGTGGTAGTGGATCTCGCCGCGCTCGTGCGCAGACACCACGTCGCGCGGCAGCAGATGCTGACGGGCATAGTGTTTGGCGACGATACCGGCCAGCAGGTCGCGCTGGGTCGGGATCACTTTGCTGTCTTTATTGGCGTTTTCATTGAGCAGGGCGGAGTTGGTCTGCTCCACCAGGCCTCGGATTTCCTGGTTCAGACGACCGCGCTTCTCACGCTGCACGTCACGATCGTGACGGTACTCAATGTAGGCGCGCGCCAGCTGCTTGTAAGGCCCCGCCATCAGCTGGTTTTCAACCGCGGTCTGGATCTCATTGATATCGACCTGGCTGCGTTCGTTCATCTGGCTGCTAACGACTTCTGCGACGGTGGCGCAGTAATCTGCGTCATCGACTCCCGCTGCTTTAGCTGCACGCAGAATGGCTTCCTGGATGCGCTCTGATTTAAACGGCACTTTACAGCCATCACGTTTCATCACATGCGGTGTCATGATCACTCCATTTTTTGAAAACAGGTTATCCACAGAGGTGGAGAAGTATTCACCGGGCGTATTCCCCGCCGGGCCAAAGACTTCCCGCGTTCCCAGCTCGTGTTATCCACAATTCCGGCCAGCGTAAGCGCCGTCTTGTTGTTGGAATAGTAGACGATAAATACAAGATATTGGGTCGGCGTGCATTTTAAGTGCTACATATAGTGATTTGCATCAAACATGTTTGCGATTTATTTGATGCAGAACAAAGTAAAAAGACGAGAGTACAAACGACGGGCGCTTCAGCGATTGTAAAGGCGCGCGAGAAAAATCTGATTAATTATTCAACAAAAACAGTAAAATAAGCCGGATGCTGGGCTGCACCCGGCGAGAAGGTTACTGCTGCAGCCACCAGACGGCTTCAAACGGACGGAGCGACGTCGTTTGCGGTGCCGGGTAGTTACTCATCAGCACCTGTGATTTATCGCTGAGAGCGTCTGTCTGCCATTCCTGAGGCGTATGGCTCAGGTTTGCCGCCACCATCAGCGTCTGACCCTGCCACTGACGACGGTAGCACCAAAGAGAAGGATGTTCCGGCAGGATATCCTCATAATCTCCCCACGTCAGCACCGGCAGGGTTTTGCGCAGGCTAATCAGCGACTGGTAGGTGTAGAACACCGAATCCGGGTCGTCGAGCGCGGCGCGGGCGTTCACCGTCTCGTAGTTATCGCAGACGCCAATCCACGGCTCGCCCTCGGTAAAGCCCGCATTGTGCGACGCGTCCCACTGCATTGGAGTTCGTCCGTTATCACGTGACTTACTCGCCAGAATCGCCAGCAATTCATCCGGCTCGCGGCCGTTGGCGCGCAGTTCGGCGAACATATTCAGGCTCTCCACGTCGCGGTAATCGGTGATGCGGCTGAAGTGCGGGTTCGTCATCCCCAGCTCCTCGCCCTGGTAGATATACGGCGTACCCTGCATGCCGTGCAGCACCATGCCGAGCATCTTCGCGGCAGCCACGCGGTGTTCCCCTTCATCACCAAAGCGCGACACGATGCGCGGCTGATCGTGGTTACACCAGAACAGCGCGTTCCAGGCTTTGTTGTGCATCCCCTGCTGCCAGTGGCGGAAGAGGGTTTTCAGCGCGACGAAGTCCGGCTTCGCCTGCGTCCATTTTTCGCCGCCGGGGTAGTCCACCTTCAGATGATGGAAGTTAAAGGTCATCGACAGCTCGCTGCCGTCGAGCGACGCGTACTGCTGGCAGTTCTCCAGCGAGGTCGAGGACATCTCGCCCACCGTCATCAGGTTGCGTGGGGTGAAGACGTCGCGGCTCATCTCCTGCAGGTATTCGTGGATGCGCGGCCCGTCCGTGTAGAAGCGGCGGCCGTCTCCGATGCTGTCGTCCGGGAAGTCCTGATCTTTTGAAATCAGGTTAATCACGTCCAGACGCAAGCCGTCCACGCCGCGATCGGCCCAGAACTCGCACACCTTTTTCAGCTCGGCGCGCACCGCCGGGTTCTCCCAGTTGAGGTCCGCCTGCTCCGGGGCGAACAGATGCAGATAGTACTGCTCGCTCTCGGCATGCCAGCGCCAGGCATTGCCGCCAAACTTGGAGCGCCAGTTGTTGGGCAGCTGCTCCGGCGTGCCGTCGCGCCAGATGTAGAACTGGCGATACGGGCTCGCTTTGTTCAGCGACTCGCGGAACCAGGCGTGCTGCGTGGAGGTGTGGTTAAACACCATGTCCAGCACAATGCGGATGCCGCGCTCGTGCGCCTCGGCAACCAGCTCGTCGAAATCATCCAGCGTGCCGTAGGCGGGGTCGATGGCGGTGTAATTCGCCACGTCGTAGCCGTTATCCACCTGCGGGGAGATATAAAACGGCGTCAGCCAGATGGCGTCAATGCCGAGGGTTTTCAGGTAGTCCAGACGCTGCGTCACGCCGCGTAGATCGCCGGTGCCGCTGCCGGTCGTGTCCTGGAAACTCTTTGGGTAAATCTGATAGATGACGCCGTTCTGCCACCAGTGAGGAAGAGTATTCATAGTGCGTTCCTGCAAATGCGAAGGGGCGCAACTGCGCCCCGAAAGAAGACGTTAAACAATCTGCAGCGAGCCCTGACGGAACTTGCGCTGGTAAACCACGGTGGTGAGCGCCATTGGGACGATGATCGCGATGGCCATCGCCAGGGCAAACACCTGCCAGTAAGCGGGCTGGATGGAGAGGATGCCCGGCAGGCCGCCGACGCCAATCCCGTTCGCCATCACGCCGTTCAGGCCGCACACCAGGCCCGCCAGACCGGAACCGCTCATCGCGCAGAGCATCGGGAAGCGGTATTTCAGGTTGATACCGTACATCGCCGGTTCGGTGACGCCGAGGTAGGCGGAGATAGCTGCCGGAACAGAGATCTCACGCTCGTTGTGCTTGCGGCTGACGATGATGATGCCGGTCACCGCAGAGGCCTGCGCAATGTTAGACAGGGCGATAATCGGCCAGACCGGCGTGCCGCCGAGGCTTTGAATCATCTGCATGTCGATAGCCAGCGTGGTCTGGTGCACGCCGGTGATCACCAGCGGGGCGTACAGGAAGCCAAACAGCGCGGCACCGATTGGCGCGAAGCTGCCGGTCATCAGGTGACGCACCGCGAAGGCCACGCCGTCGCCAATCATGCGGCCAAACGGACCGATAAAGGCGTGCGCCAGGAACACCGCCAGAATCAGCGAGCAAACCGGCACCACCACCAGATAGAGGTAATCCGGCACGATGCGCTTCAGGCGCGTTTCAATAAAGCCCAGCGCCAGGCCCGCCAGCAGGGCCGGAATAACCTGCGCCTGATAGCCCACTTTGGCGATGGTAAACAGGCCGAAGTTCCAGACCTCAGGCACCTGCTGACCAAGTAAGTAAGCGTTCATTAACTGCGGAGAGACCAGCGTGACGCCCAGCACGATACCAAGAATCGGCGTGCCGCCCATTTTGCGCACCGCGGACCAGCAAATCCCGACCGGCAGGTAGAAGAAGATGGCCTCGCCAATCAGCCACAGGAAATCGTAAACGGTTTTCAGCGCCGGATAGATCTGCGCCAGCGTTTTGCCGTCGCTCATCGGCACATCGCCGATGACGTTACGGAAGCCTAAGATTAAGCCCCCGCTGATCAGCGCCGGCAGCAGCGGGAAGAAGATCTCCGCGAAATGGGAAATCAGCTGCTCGTGCCACTTCATATTCTGGCGCGCGGCCTTCTTCGCCTGCTCTTTATCGGCGGAGGAGTGCCCGGTTGTCGCCAGCAGAGCCTGATAGTAATCGCCCACTTCGGTACCAATCACGACCTGGAACTGACCGGCGTTGGTGAAGCAGCCTTTGACCATGGAAAGCTCTTCAATGGCCTTCGGGTTGGCTTTGGCCGGATCGTTCAGCACGAAGCGCAGGCGGGTAATGCAATGACTGACGGTGGCGATGTTCTCGCGGCCGCCGACCAGGACGATCAACCGATCGATATCTGCTTGTTTGACTTTACTCATCATGAAACCTCATGACAGATGGTGAGGGGGGTAATGACCTGAGCGCAAGCCTACTCCTTCAGCGTGACGGCGAAAATGGGAACGTTCCCGAAATCGGGCGAAGATCACAATAATCCGTTGAGAGGGGGTTAAGAGAGGTGGGCAGGAATGACGATCTGACGCGGCTCAGCGCGCCCGTTGATCTGCTCGATCAGCTGCGCGGCGGCCTGTCTGCCGGACTCGGCGTAGCCCGGATCGACGGTGATGATCTCCGGGTGCAGGAACTTCATCAGCGGCGTGCTGCCGACGCTCGCCACCTGCAGGTTATCGATGCGCTGCTCCTGCAGATATTTGCTGGCACCCAGCGCCAGCGTATCCGTGGCGCACACCAGCGCGGTGGTCTGCGGGGTCAGGACGTTGGCGACCTGCTCGTAACCCTGCTTCATGCCCAGCCCCGGCAGGGAGGCCACGGCGGAGAGATTGTGGTTTTTGCAAAAGGTCAGGTAGGCCTCGTGGCGGCGCTTACCGGTGGTGACGTCCGCGTGCGGTACCCCGAGGAAGCTGATGTGGCGGTGGCCTTCGTCGAACAGGCGCTGCATCAGGGTGATTATCGCGCCCTCGTCGTCATAGCAGACGGAGGCAAAGCCGTGGGCATCGCGCGCCAGCAGCACCAGCGAAGGCTGCCAGGGTTTCAGCATCTCGTCTTTGATGCCGGTAAAGCCGAACAGCACCACGCCATCAATGTTGCGCCGCTGGAGCATGCCCAGATGCTCTTCCACCAGCTGCGGAGAAAACTGACTCTCCATCATGATCGGGTCATAGCCCTGCTCGTAGAAGGCGGGCAGCATGGTCTGCACGGCGAGGTTTTCTGACAGGGAATCCAGACGCGAAACAATGATGGCGACGACTTTGTCACTCTGCCCGCGCATGGCGCGCGCGGAGCGGGAAGGGGAAAACCCGTGCTGATTCATGACCGCCTCAACGCGCTCGCGGGTGCGTTCGCTGACGCCGCTTTCGTTGTTCAGCACGCGTGAGACGGTCGATTTCCCCACGCCGCTTAAACGCGCGATGTCTTTAATCGTAAGGCGGTTCTGCATGCTGTATTCCCTGTAACAACGACGATGTAGTGAATTGAGCCTAATGCTATAGCGCGATTTCGCTATGGGCAAAGTCTGGTTTACGTTCGGTTTATTTGCAGGGGGGTATAATACCGCCCGAATCGTCACAAAGGGTACGCTTAAATCCCTATACTGCGCGACGACACCCTACTTTTTACTTACCGGAGGCTTCATGGATCCCGATCCCACACCTCTCCTGAACGGGAGAATGCGTTCTTTCCGGTAAGCCAGCTTTGTTGCTGACTCACCGGTGATGTGAGGCAGCAACGCCACAAACGTTCCTGCTTGAAAAATTAAGTGCCTCTCAGGTACGGCCTTGCCACGCCTGAAGGAAATGCTGCGTCCGCATTCGCGGATGCGGAGGAATGACTATGTTTAAAAATATCACCCGGCAGCTGCAGGCCCTGCTGAGCCGCCACCTGCCACACCGTCTTGTTCAGCGCGACCCGCTGCCCAATGCTAAAAACATGGCGGGCACCGCGATCCCCGCGTCCCTGACCGAACGCTGCCTGAACGTGGCGGCGATGGATGAAAACGAAGTCTGGCGCGCGTTCGGCGGACACCCGGAAGGGCTAAACGCGGCCGAAGTGGAAAAAATCCGCGCCGTGCACGGCGATAACCAGATCCCGGCGCAGAAGCCCTCTCCGTGGTGGGTACACCTGTGGCTCTGCTACCGCAACCCGTTCAACCTGCTGCTGACCGTGCTCGGCCTCATCTCCTACGCGACGGAAGATCTGTTTGCTGCAGGGGTGATTGCCCTGATGGTGGGCATTTCCACGCTGCTGAACTTTATTCAGGAGGCCCGCTCCACCAAAGCGGCGGACGCCCTGAAGGCGATGGTCAGCAACACCGCGACCGTCTCGCGCGTGATTAACGATCTCGGCGAAAACGCCTGGGTGGAATTGCCTATCGACCAGCTGGTGCCGGGCGATCTGGTGAAGCTGGCCGCGGGGGACATGATCCCGGCGGATTTACGCATCATCCAGGCGCGCGATCTCTTCGTCGCGCAGGCCTCCCTGACCGGGGAATCCCTGCCCGTTGAAAAGGTGGCGCGCAGCCGCGACCCGCAGCAGATGAACCCGCTCGAGTGCGACACCCTGTGCTTTATGGGCACCACGGTGGTCAGCGGCACGGCGCAGGCGATTGTCACCGCTACCGGGGGCAACACCTGGTTCGGACAGCTTGCCGGACGCGTCAGCGAGCAGGAGAGCGAGCCGAACGCCTTCCAGAAAGGCATTGGCCGCGTCAGCATGCTGCTGATTCGCTTTATGATGGTGATGACGCCGATCGTGCTGCTGATCAACGGCTACACCAAGGGCGACTGGTGGGAGGCGGCACTGTTTGCGCTCTCCGTGGCCGTCGGCTTAACGCCGGAAATGCTGCCGATGATCGTCACCTCCACGCTGGCGCGCGGGGCGGTGAAGCTCTCTAAACAGAAAGTGATCGTCAAACACCTCGACGCCATTCAGAACTTTGGCGCGATGGACATCCTCTGCACCGATAAAACCGGCACCCTGACGCAGGACAAAATCGTGCTGGAGAACCACACCGATATCTCCGGCAAAACCAGCGAGCGCGTGCTGCACAGCGCGTGGCTGAACAGCCATTACCAGACCGGGCTGAAAAACCTGCTCGACGTGGCGGTGCTGGAAGGGGTGGATGAAGAATCCGCCCGCACGCTCTCCGGCCGCTGGCAGAAGGTGGATGAGATCCCGTTCGACTTTGAGCGCCGCCGCATGTCGGTGGTGGTGAGCGAGCAGACGGACGTGCATCAGCTGATCTGCAAAGGCGCGCTGCAGGAGATCCTGAACGTGTCGACGCAGGTGCGCCATAACGGCGAGATCGTGCCGCTGGACGACACCATGCTGCGCCGCATCAAGCGCGTCACCGACAACCTGAACCGTCAGGGGCTGCGCGTGGTGGCGGTCGCGAGCAAGTTCCTGCCCGCGCGGGAGGGTGACTATCAGCGTATCGACGAATCCGATCTGATCCTCGAGGGTTACATCGCCTTCCTAGATCCGCCGAAAGAGACTACCGCGCCGGCGCTGAAGGCGCTGAAGGCGAGCGGTATCACGGTGAAAATCCTCACCGGCGACAGCGAGCTGGTGGCGGCCAAAGTGTGCCATGAAGTGGGTCTGGACGCGGGCGACGTGGTGGTGGGGAGCGATATTGAACATCTCTCTGATGACGAGCTGGCGAAGCTTGCCCAGCGCACCACGCTGTTTGCCCGCCTGACCCCGATGCACAAAGAGCGCATCGTCACGCTGCTGCGTCGCGAAGGGCACGTGGTGGGCTTTATGGGCGACGGCATCAACGACGCGCCCGCGCTGCGTGCGGCGGATATTGGTATCTCCGTCGACGGCGCGGTGGACATCGCCCGCGAAGCGGCGGATATCATCCTGCTTGAAAAGAGCCTGATGGTGCTGGAGGAGGGTGTCATCGAAGGGCGCCGCACCTTCGCCAACATGCTCAAATACATCAAAATGACCGCCAGCTCCAACTTCGGTAACGTCTTCAGCGTGCTGGTAGCGAGCGCGTTTCTGCCGTTCCTGCCGATGCTGCCGCTGCACCTGCTGATCCAGAACCTGATGTACGATGTCTCTCAGGTGGCGATCCCGTTTGATAACGTCGACGACGAGCAGATCCAGAAGCCGCAGCACTGGAACCCGGCAGATCTCGGGCGCTTTATGCTGTTCTTTGGCCCGATCAGCTCCATTTTCGACATTCTGACCTTCTGCCTGATGTGGTTTGTGTTCCACGCCAACACCCCGGAACATCAGACGCTGTTCCAGTCCGGCTGGTTCGTGGTGGGTCTGCTGTCGC
Source organism: Enterobacter sp. EGD-HP1 (assembly GCF_000733275.2). Taxonomy (NCBI): domain Bacteria; kingdom Pseudomonadati; phylum Pseudomonadota; class Gammaproteobacteria; order Enterobacterales; family Enterobacteriaceae; genus Enterobacter; species Enterobacter sp. EGD-HP1. Next base: position 23,271 of record NZ_AVOP01000006.1, on the reverse strand, counting down.
AGACGCTGATTGTGCATATGATCCGCACCCGCCGCATTCCGTTCATCCAGAGCCGCGCCGCGTGGCCGCTGATTGTGATGACGGGAATTGTGATGGCGCTCGGCATCGCGCTGCCGTTCTCGCCGCTGGCTGGCTACCTGCAGCTGCAGGCGCTGCCGCTGAGCTACTTCCCGTGGCTGGTAGCGATCCTCGCCGGTTATATGGTGCTGACCCAGATGGTGAAAGGGTTCTATGCGCGTCGGTATGGGTGGCAGTAAGTTATGTTTGCCGGGTGGCGGCTTCGCCTTACCCGGCCTACTCTCGAAACGTAGGCCCGGTAAGCGCAGCGCCACCGGGCAATAGCTTTCCTCTCAAATTCAACAACCTGTGATCTCCGTCGGCGCATTCGCTTGACGACAAATTGAGCGCATGTTAACAGAATGTTTTGCCTTTATACCCTAAATAATTCGAGTTGCATGAAGGCGGCAAGGGAGTGAATCCCCGGGAGCTTACATAAGTAAGTGACCGGGGTGAACGAGTGCAGCCAACGCACAGGCAACTTGAAGTATGACGGGTATATTTGGCCCGTCAGATAAGGAACATTCATGTTACGGTACAGTCTCTTAACCGCCGGGCTGATGCTCGGCGCCTCTGCCTTTGCTGCCCCGGCAGGGGATCTCCCCTTAATGCCCTGGCCTGCCAAGGTCGAACGCCCGACGACCCAGGGCGCGCTGGTGCTCAGCAACAACGTATCCATTAGCGTCAGCGGGGACGATCTCGGCGACGCCGTCAGCCGCCTGCGCCAGCGCATCGCCCTGCAAACCGGCTGGACGCTGCAGCCGCAGGTCGACAAGCCTGAAAAGCCGACCATTCGCATCGCGGTTGCTAAAAAGGTGAAGCCGCAGCCGCTGCCGGACAGCGATGAAAGCTATACGCTCACGGTGGACGCCAACGGCGTAACTATCTCCGCCAATACCCGCTTTGGTGCCATGCGCGCCATGGAAACGCTGCTCCAGCTGATGCAGAACGGCGCGGAAAACACCTCGCTGCCGTGGGTCACCATTGAAGATTCGCCGCGCTTCCCGTGGCGCGGGCTGCTGCTCGACTCGGCGCGTCACTTTATTCCGCTGCCGGATATCAAGCGCCAGATCGACGGCATGGCCGCGGCAAAGCTCAACGTGCTGCACTGGCACTTAACCGACGACCAGGGCTGGCGCTTCAGCTCGAAGCGCTACCCTAAGCTGACGCAGCTTGCCAGCGACGGGCTGTTCTACACGCCTGAACAGATGCGCGAGGTGGTGCGTTACGCCACCGAACGCGGCATTCGCGTAGTGCCGGAAATCGACATGCCGGGCCACGCCTCGGCGATTGCTGTGGCCTACCCGGAGCTGATGAGCGCCCCGGGGCCGTACGCAATGGAGCGCCACTGGGGCGTGCTGAAGCCGGTGCTGGATCCGACAAAAGAGGCAACCTACGCCTTTGCCGACGCGATGGTCAGCGAACTGGCGGCGATCTTCCCGGATCCGTATCTGCACATCGGCGGCGATGAGGTGGACGACAGCCAGTGGAAAGCGAACGCCGCGATCCAGAATTTCATGCGCGACAACAGGCTGGCGGACAGCCACGCGCTGCAGGCGTACTTCAACCGCAAGCTGGAAACGATCCTCGAGAAGCATCACCGCCAGATGGTCGGCTGGGACGAGATCTACCATCCCGATCTGCCGAAAAGCATTCTGATCCAGTCCTGGCAGGGGCAGGACGCGCTGGGGCAGGTGGCGCAGAACGGCTACAAGGGCATTCTCTCGACGGGCTTCTATCTCGACCAGCCCCAGTCCACCGCCTATCACTATCGCAACGAAATTGTCCCGCAGGGGCTGAACGGCGTGGATGTGATTGCAGACACCGACAGCGTCCAGAGCTGGGCCTTCTCCATGCCGCGCCTGAAGGGCAAGCCGGTGGAGGGGAGCTTCACGCTGGTGAAAGGGGACGCAGGCTGGCGCGGATTTATTGATTTTGCCGGGAAATCCCGTCGAGCGGTGCAGGATATTGAATGGCGTGACGACAATCAGGTGACCTTTACCGTCGACACCTGGATGGGCGAAACGCGCCCGGTGGTCTCCGTCGATAACGACACGCTCACCGGCTATTTCCTGGTGGGGAATACGCGCTACCCCATCAGCGGCACGCGTCTGGACGAGGTGCCGAAAGGCATTCCGCCGGTCGTGCCGGACGTGGCGAATCAGGCCAACCTGCTTGGCGGTGAGGCCGCGCTGTGGGCGGAAAACGTGGTAGCACCGGTGCTGGATATCCGCCTGTGGCCGCGCGCCTTTGCGGTGGCGGAGCGGCTGTGGTCTGCACAGGATGTCAACGACGTCGATAACATGTTCACCCGCCTGCAGGCGATGGACAGCTGGTCGACGGTGTCGGTCGGGCTGCAGCAGCATACCCAGCAGCAGGTGCAGTTCACGCGCCTCGCCGGTAATGCCGACACGCTGCCGCTGCAAATCCTCGCGCAGGCGGTAGAGCCCGCGCAGTATTACACCCGTCAGCACCTCAAGTTCCAGGCCGGAAACTACCATCAGTTTGAGCCGCTCAACCGCTTCGCGGATGCTCTGAACGCCGAAAGCGCCACCGTGCGCCAGATGCACAAATGGGCGGACCGTCTGGTGAGCGATGCGGAAGACGCGGAAAGCGCAGACGCGCTGCGCCACGTTTTCAACCGGTGGCAGAACAACACCAGCGACGCGCTGGCGCTAAGCGACAACAGCTATCAGCTGAAGGCGATGAAGCCGGTGATTCAGGAGGTGGATAAGCTGGCCTCGATTGGCCTGCGGCTGACGGATCTGGTGGCGCGCCAGGGCACGCTGGATGACAAAGAGATCGCCTCGATTCAGAGCGAACTGGACAACGCGGCGAAGGTTCAGGACGAAGTGGTGATTGCGGCGGTGTACCCGCTGGAAACGCTGCTGCGCGCGACGCGGAATCAGTAGCAAGCAACAAAAAAGGCAGCCTGGGCTGCCTTTTTTTATCGCCAAAGCGAATTAACGACGTACGGCGATCGCTTCGATTTCAATTTTCACGTCTTTAGGCAGACGGGCTACTTCCACGCAGGAGCGCGCCGGGAAAGTCGCATTATGCTCGGTGAAGAACGCTTCGTAAGTGGCGTTAACGGTCGCGAAATCGTTCAGATCTTTCACGAAAACGGTGGTTTTCACGATGTCGCCCACTTTCAGACCGGCAGATTCAACGATAGCCTGCACGTTTTCCAGCGACTGACGCGCCTGCGCCGCGACGTCTTCCGGCACCGCGCCAGTTTTTGGGTTTACCGGGATCTGACCTGAAGTGATGATCATGCTGCCCAGATCAACGCCCTGAACGTAGGGTCCGATAGCGGCTGGTGCATTTTCCGTCGCGAGTACTTTGCTCATGTTTTCTCCAGAATTACAGCGTTAAGAATGTTCCCGGCCATTATAACAGCCGGGATTTCATTACCAACCTCAATTAGTTGGCCAGCACCACATAATGAGAAAACTCTTTTTCGCAGTATTTGCATTTGAGCGCGATGTCATCGGCGCGCTTTTTCACTGCAAAGCTGGAGTAAACCGGCTCCGCATGGCTGATGCAGTTGCTGTTCGGGCAGACCAGCACGCGCTCGATACGATCCGGCAGGCTCGGGCGGGATTTGCCGACCACTTCATACTCGTCGATGCGGTTGACGGTAGCGTCCGGCGCGTACAGCGACAGCTGGTTAACCTGCTCGTCGGTCAGGAAGGTATTCTCGATTTTGATCAGGTCCTTGCGGCCCATTTCACCTGACGGCAGGTTCAGGCCGATGGTGATGCGCTGGTCGGTTTCGGTCAGTTTGAACAGCGTCAGCAGCTTAAAGCCGACCTGCGCAGGGATGTGGTCAATCACGGTGCCACGCTTGATGGCTTCAACCTGGAGTTTGTTATCGTGTGTCATGGTCGTTTCCCCTTACAGTGCCAATTCGCGATTCAGAACCAGTGCCAGTAACGCCTGGCGGGCGAAGATGCCGTTTCCGGCCTGCTGGAAGTACCAGGCGTGCGGCGTTTTGTCCACGTCTGTGGCGATCTCATCGATGCGCGGCAGCGGATGCAGCACCTTCATGTTGTCGCGCGCGCCCTCGAGGTCGCTGGCGCGCAGCACGAACTGCGCCTTCACGTTGGCGTATTCGGACGGGTCCAGACGCTCTTTCTGCACGCGGGTCATGTAGAGAATATCCACGTTGCCCATCACCTCTTCGATGCTGGCGTGCAGGCTCCACGCAATGCCTTTCTCATCCAGCATGTCGAGAATGTACTGCGGCATCGCCAGCGCGTCCGGCGCGATGAAGAAGAAGCGGTTGCCGTTAAATTTCGCCAGCGCCTGGGTCAGGGAGTGGACGGTGCGGCCGTACTTCAGGTCGCCGACCATGGCGATATTCAGGTTCTCGAGCTTGCCCTGCGTCTCCTGAATGGTGAACAGATCCAGCAGGGTCTGCGTAGGGTGCTGGTTGGCACCGTCGCCGGCGTTCAGTACCGGAATGCCGCCGGAAAACTCGGTCGCCAGACGCGCCGCGCCCTCCTGCGGGTGACGCATCACAATCGCGTCGACGTAGGTGCTGATCACTGAAATGGTATCCGCCAGGGTCTCGCCTTTTTTACCCAGCGACGTGTTGCTGCTGTCCGAGAAGCCCACCACGCTCGCGCCCAGGCGGTGCATGGAGGTTTCAAAGGAGAGGCGGGTGCGGGTTGAGGCTTCGAAGAAGCAGCTCGCAATCACCTTGTGCTTCAGCAGCTCCGGTTGCGGATTGGCCTTCAGTTTTGCCGCGGTTTCCAGAACCAGTTCCAGCTCTTCGCGGCTGAGGTCGTTTATGGAAATGATGTGTTTTTGATAAAGCGGATTCATGTTTATCTCCTGACGCCGGGCAAAAAAAAGCCCCTCAAATGAGGGGCTCTGGGAATAGGTTTAGCAACGGGAAGAAAAACGGCAGGCCAGCGTCTGATTTCAGACGCGGTAAGACGTTATGTCGTACACGCTTGACCATGCTTCCTCCCGGCAAATTGTCGGGCATTATACGCAGCTCGCTTTTCGGATCAAGCGATTTAATGCACGCTTTACTCAATGCAAACGGTTCTTTATGAATATTAATGCGTTCTGAGTAAATAATTAATTTGCTTATGCACCAGCGCGGTGCGCTTCACGACGCGAGGGGCGACCCAGACGATACTGCTGCCAGCCACCACGCCTAAAATTTCCGGCAGCTGGTGATAATCCAGAATACGCGCCACCGCGCGGCCATATCCGGCGACGGTATGAACAAGGATAAACTCGCTATTGTGCTCGACGCTGACCACCATTTCGGACACGGTACGCGCGGCGTCGGGGGCAGGGCGCAGCTGGGGATTCAGCGAATAAATCTTTAGCCCTTTGGCATTTCGAATTTTTATGACACCGAGCAATTTAAGCAGACGTGAAACGGTGGACTGGCTGATGGTCTCAAAACCACGCTCCTGCAAATCCCGGCGGATCTCCTCCTGAGAGAGATAACTCTTTTCTGCGATCAGACGCTGGCAGACTGTCAGCTGAAGCTGTTCTTTTGGAGAGTAATCACCATATTCCGTCATAACTATTTCCCATGTAAGTGGCTGAAACAAAACGCCCGGTGGCGCTACGCTTACCGGGCCTACAACTTCAAAACATCACAACACCGCCCCCAGGCTTAACGCCGCCATAATCACTACCGTTAAAATGCCCAGCAGCGGCGCCACCCATTTCAGATAACGCACGTAGGGCACGCGGGCGATAGCCAGCCCGCCCATCACTACGGCAGAGGTGGGAGTGACCAGGTTCACGATGCCGGAGGCCGACTGGTAAGCCGTCACCACCAGGTCGCGGTTGACGTTAGCGAAATCGGCAAGCGGCGCCATGATCGGCATCGTCAGAACGGCCAGGCCGGACGAAGAAGGCACAAGAAACGACAGCACGACCTCCAGCCAGTACATCACGTTGATAAACGCTACCGTGGACAACCCGCTGACCAGCCCTTCCGCGCTGTGCAAAATGGTGTGGGTAATCATGCCCTTATCCATGATGACTACGATACCGCGCGCGATGCCGATAATCAGCGCGACGCCCAGCAAATCTCGCGCGCCGTTGATAAACGTCGACGTCAGCTCTTCTTCGCTCATGCGGGCAATCAGGCCGACGATAATCGCGCTGGCGAGAAACACCGCCGAAATCTCTGCCATCCACCAGCCCAGCACCGCCACGCCGTAGATCATCACCGCGAAGGCGAGGGCGAAAATCACCAGGATGATTTTGCGCACCGGGGTAAATTCCAGCGACTGTTCGCCCTTGTCGCCGAGGAAATGGGCGCGGTTCTCTTCCTGCTTATCCGCCACGATCGACAGCGACGGATCCTGGCGCACCTTGCGGGCGTAACGCATTACCCACGCCACGCAGATGATCCAGCCGATAACCAGCAGCGCCACGCGCAGGGCGATGCCGTTAGTGAAGGGGATCCCGGCGGCGTTGGCGGCGATCACCGTGGCAAACGGGTTGATGGTGGAGCCGAGGGTGCCGATCCCTGCACCAAGCAGCACGGTGGAGGCGGCGACCACCGGGTCGAAACGGGCGGCCAGCATCACCGGCACCAGCAGGGTATAGAACGGCAGCGACTCCTCGGCCATGCCGTAAATCGTCCCGCCTGCGGCAAACAGCGCCATCAGGATCGGGATCATCCACTCCTCGCGTCCGCGCAGCCGGGTGGTGACGCGTTCGATCCCGGCGTCAATCGCCCCGGTTTTGGTGACGATCCCGAGAAATCCCCCGATGATCAGGATAAACAGCGCCACGTCGATCGCCCCGGCCTGGCCAGATTCTGGATCGTACAGCCCGGCAATCGGCGCCATCAGCACCGAAACCAGCCCCTGCGGATGCGCCGCCACGTGCGCGTACGTTCCGGCAATCGGGACTTCTTTACCGAGGGTTTCGTTCATTGCCATCTGGTACTGCCCGGCGGGGACGACCCAGCTCAGCGCCGCCACAACGGCAATCAGAAAAAAGAGAATGGTGTAAGCGGAGGGAAACTTAAACTTGCCCATGATGTGCTCCTTAAACCCGGCGCACCCCTTGGCGCGCCGGGCGGTGATTAGTCGCCGAGTGTCGCCACCATGACCGCTTTAATGGTGTGCATGCGGTTCTCTGCTTCGTCGAAGACGATGGAGTTCGGTGATTCGAAGACCTCTTCCGTTACCTCCAGCCCCTTCAGGCCGTACGCCATCTCGATCTCGCGGCCCACTTTGGTGTGCTCGTTGTGGAACGCCGGCAGGCAGTGCATAAACTTGACGTTCGGGTTGCCGGTGGCCTTCATCACGTCCGCGTTGATTTGATACGGCTTCATCAGGCTGACGCGCTCGGCCCAGGCTTCCTTCGGCTCGCCCATAGAGACCCACACGTCGGTGTAGAGGAAATCGGTCCCCCGCACGCCTTCTTCCACGTCGTCGGTGAGGGTGATGCGCGCGCCCGTCTCTTTCGCGATGGCACGGCACTGCTCGACCAGCCCGACTTCCGGCCAGAAGGATTTCGGCGCGACGAGGCGGATATCCATCCCCATCTTGGCCGCGCCGACCATCAGCGAGTTGCCCATGTTGTTACGCGCATCCCCGAGGTAGGCAAAGCTCAGCTCCGGCAGGGTTTTGCCCGGTGCGTGCTCCAGCATGGTCATCAGGTCGGCGAGGATCTGCGTTGGGTGGAACTCGTCGGTCAGGCCGTTCCACACCGGTACGCCCGCATACTCGCCCAGCTCTTCGACGATGGCCTGGCCGTAGCCGCGGTATTCGATGCCGTCATACATGCGGCCCAGCACGCGGGCGGTATCTTTCATCGACTCTTTATGGCCGATCTGCGATCCACTTGGGCCGAGGTAGGTGACCTGCGCGCCCTGGTCAAACGCGCCCACTTCGAAGGCGCAGCGGGTGCGGGTCGAGGTTTTTTCAAAAATCAGGGCGATGTTTTTCCCGACCAGGGTTTGCTTCTCACGCCCGGCTTTTTTGGCGGCCTTGAGTTCGATGGCGAGGTCGATGAGGTACTGGATCTCCGCCGGGGTGTAGTCCAGCAGTTTCAGGAAGTTGCGGTTTTTCAGGTTGATGGTCATGGGTAAATCCTTTTTAAAATGAGTGTTCATTTACGAATCAACGTGCCTTTCTCGCCCGCGAGGATCTCCGCGCCGTCGGCCAGCGCCCCGATCCCGGCAATGCCGTTGCAGGCCTCAACAAACTCGCGGCAGGCGGCCACTTTCGGCCCCATCGATCCGGCGTCGAACTGCATGCCTCTGAGCAGCTCCGGCGTCACCTGCGCCAGCGGGCGCTGGGTCGGTTTGCCCCAGTCGAGGTACACCGCGTCGGCATCGGTGAGGATCAGCAGGGCATCCGCCTCAATCTGGCGCGCCAGCAGGGCGGCGGAGAGGTCTTTGTCGATCACCGCCTCAATCCCGCGATAGCCGTTGGCGTTTTCCACCACCGGCACGCCGCCGCCGCCGTTGCAGATCACCAGGTGGTCGCGCTGAATCAGCGCCGTGATGGCGTCGCTCTCGACGATGCGCTTCGGCTGCGGTGACGGCACCACGCGGCGGACGTAGCTCCCGTCGGCCTTAAACACCCAGCCTTTTTCCGCCGCCAGCGCTTTCGCCTGGGCTTCGCTGTAGACGGGGCCGATGTACTTGGTCGGGTTGCGGAAGGCCGGGTCGGCGGCGTCCACTTCCACCTGCGTGAGCAGGACGCTCACCTCGCGCTGGGGCAGGTTGTTTTTCAGCGCCTGCTGGAGCATGTAGCCGATCATTCCCTGGCTTTCGGCACCGAGGACGTCCAGCGGGTAGGGCGTCACTTTGTCGTAGGCGCTGTTCTGCAGCGCCAGCAGCCCGACCTGCGGGCCGTTGCCGTGTACCAGCACCACGCGCCACTGTTCCGTCAGCCCGGCGATGGTGCGGGCGGCCTGTTCGATGTTCTGGCGCTGGACATCCGCTTCCAGCGGCTCGCCGCGCTTGAGCAGCGCGTTGCCGCCAAGCGCCACAACCAGAGTGGGTTTTCGTTCCATGATGGCTCCTTTAAATTCCGTCGCGTTCCAGTGGGCAGCTCATGCAGCGCGCGCCGCCGCGGCCGCGTCCGAGTTCGTCGCCCGGGATGGGCAGCACGGTGATACCCGCCTTGTCGTACTTCTCGTTGGTCCAGACGTTGCGCTCGTAGCCGATCACCACGCCCGGGCGAATGGTCAGGACGTTGTTGGCGTCGTTCCACTGCTCGCGTTCGGCTTCGAAGGCGTCGCCGCCGGTGGTGATCAGGCGCACCTGGTTAATGCCGAGAGCTTTCTCGATGGCGTGCAGCAGGTCGGTTTCCTGCGTGCGCTGCAGGCCACCGCGTCCGTCCGGGGTGAGCGTCCAGCACTGGGCGTCCTTGCGCACCACTTCCGGGTAGACGGAGAAGGTATCCACGTCGATGTGGGTCATGACGGTGTCGAGGTGCATGCAGGAGCGGTGTTTTGGCAGCTCAACGGCGATCACGCGCTCGGCCTGGCGATGTTTAAACAGGCTGTTGGCGAGGAACTCCACGCCCTGCGGCGTCGTGCGCTCGGACATGCCGATCAGGACCGCGCCGCGGCCAATAACCAGTACGTCGCCGCCTTCTAAGGTGGCGTGGTCGTAATTAATATTCTCGTCGCCGAAATACTTAATAAAATCGCCGTCGGCAAACGCCGGGTGCCAGCGATATATTGCCCGCAGGTTATTGGTTTCACGCTGACGGGCCGGTTTCGCCATGGGGTTAATAGAGACGCCGTTATAAATCCAGCACGAGGTATCGCGGGTAAATAAATGGTTCGGCAGCGGCTTCATAATAAAATCATTCGCCGTGTGGGTATCGACGACCATGTTTTTAATGGCCGCCGGAATTTCGCCGTAGGTTAATCCGCCGCTTAATCTGCGCGCCAGTTCGCGGTGCGGCATATCCGCCAGCCAGCCGCGCACGTCGCCGGCAAAGGTGGGGCCGAGGCGGTAGTCGGAGATTTGCGTATCCAGCAGCCAGGCTTTCGCTTCTGCAATATCAAGGGTTTGTGTTAGAAGGTCGGTCAACAGCAGGACTTCCACACCCTGCTCGCGCAGCGTGTTTGCGAAGATGTCATGCTCCTCACCCGCCCGCTCAACCGAGAGCACGTCGTCAAATAGCAGCTCCTGACAGTTTGACGGCGTTAAACGTTTCAGACTTAAATTTGGGCGGTGCAGCATAACGCTACGCAATTGACCAATTTCAGAACCGACGTAATGCTTTTCCATAATTATTCCTTTAACTGTTTTTCAGAATAAAAAGGGCATGCGCCATGCGATGTATTTAATTTCATGGCGGCTAAGCTCAATTGATTTCGTGATTCATACTAGGCAGTTAAATAATCAGTAATGTGATACTGCTCACGCGAAACCGGATATTAAGGAGTTTGTTTTCATTTGCATGATTCGCATCAGATAATGATTAATTTCATATTATTGAGGGGTGAATAGCTAAGCAGGATCCGCTGGCATTATTTGAGGTTGTTATTATTTTGTAGATTTTAATCTTTTGAAATATGTTGTTATGTGGCTGATTTTAAATGATAAATATTATGCATGAGAATGGCTATGCAATTAACGTAATTAACTATTTTTGACTTAAGAAAAATCAATAAATAGTTATGGTTTTTTAGAGCAAATTATCAAAACAGTAAAGTGTGAGGCGGCAACGGGTTTTGTTAATTAGAGAGCATGATCAAGAGGTTAGAACGGCCGTGCGATAAACGCGGATCGAGGTTATGCATAACCCCTGCATAAATGCCTGGGCAGGGTTAACAGCAAATTAACACCATTCCCGATAAACATGCGCTCGCGCAAACCACGTCTAAAAAGGGCTGGTATGGCAGCCGGGATTCTCGTATAAAAGATAAAAATGAAACATTGTTTTATATTGAGGATTGAAACATGATTATCGGCAACATCCACCATTTGCAGTCCTGGCTGCCTGACGATCTGCGTCAGGCCATTGAGCACGTCAAAACCCACGTCACCGACGCCACGCCGCTCGGGAAACACGACATCAACGGCAACAGCCTGTTTTATCTGGTCTCCGAAGATACGACCCAGCCGTTCGCCGAGCGCCGCGCTGAGTACCACGCGCGCTATCTGGATATCCAGATAATTATGAAAGGCCAGGAAGGGATGACCTTCAGCACCCTGCCGCACGGTACGCCGGACACCGACTGGCTGGCGGACAAAGACATCGCGTTCCTGCCGGAAGGCGAGCAGGAGAAAACCGTGGTGCTGAGCGAAGGGGATTTTGTGGTGTTCTGGCCGGGCGAAATGCATAAGCCGCTGTGCGCGGTGGGAGCGCCTGCTAAGGTCAGGAAAGTGGTCGTTAAAATGCTGGTGGAGTTATTTTCCCTCACCCCGGCCCTCTCCCAGAGGGAGAGGGTGTAAAAGTCCCCTTTCCCACGGGGAGAGGGCACCAGACCGCACCCACGCATAATGTGATCCAGCTTATATTTCCCGCACTCCCTCCTCATCTCCCATTTACCTGCGCTTTTTCTGCGTCATAGTATGATCGTTAATTTAATGAACACTGTTCTATAATGTAGAACAAAATGATTCAGCAAGGAGATCTCATGCCGCAGTCCGCGTTGTTCACGGGAATCATTCCCCCTGTCTCCACCATTTTTACCGCCGACGGCCAGCTCGATAAGCCGGGCACCGCCGCGCTGATCGACGATCTGATCAAAGCAGGCGTTGACGGCCTGTTCTTCCTGGGCAGCGGCGGCGAGTTCTCCCAGCTCGGCGCCGAAGAGCGTAAAACCATTGCGCGCTTTGCTATCGATCATGTCGATCGTCGCGTGCCGGTGCTGATCGGCACCGGCGGCACCAACGCCCGGGAAACCATCGAACTCAGCCAGCACGCGCAGCAGGCGGGCGCGGACGGCATCGTGGTGATCAACCCTTACTACTGGAAAGTGTCGGAAGCGAACCTGATCCGCTATTTCGAACAGGTGGCGGACAGCGTCACGCTGCCGGTGATGCTCTACAACTTCCCGGCGCTGACCGGGCAGGATCTGACCCCGGCGCTGGTGAAAACCCTGGCCGACTCGCGCAGCAATATTATCGGCATCAAAGACACCATCGACTCCGTCGCCCACCTGCGCAGCATGATCCACACCGTCAAAGCCGCCCACCCGCACTTCACCGTGCTGTGCGGCTATGACGATCATCTGTTTAATACCTTGCTGCTCGGCGGCGACGGGGCGATCTCGGCCAGCGTCAACTTTGCTCCGCAGGTGTCGGTGAATCTTCTGAAAGCCTGGCGGGATAAAGACGTGGCGAAAGCGGCCGAGTATCATCAGACCTTACTGCAAATCCCGCAGATGTATCAGCTGGATACGCCGTTTGTGAACGTCATTAAAGAGGCGATCGTGCTCTGCGGCCGCCCGATTTCTACCCACGTGCTGCCGCCCGCCTCTGCGCTGGACGAGCCGCGTAAGGCGCAGCTGAAAACCCTGCTGCAACAGCTCAAGCTTTGCTGAGCCGGACGATAACGATGACTATTGAGAAAATTTTCACCCCACAGGACGACGCGTTTTATGCAGTGATCACCCACGCGGCGGGGCCGCAGGGCGCGCTGCCGCTGACTCCGCAGATGCTGATGGAATCTCCCAGCGGTAATCTGTTCGGCATGACGCAGAACGCCGGGATGGGCTGGGATGCCAGCAAGCTCACCGGCAAAGAGGTGCTGATCATCGGCACCCAGGGCGGGATCCGCGCCGGAGACGGGCGTCCGGTTGCGCTGGGCTACCACACCGGGCACTGGGAAATCGGCATGCAGATGCAGGCGGCGGCGAAGGAGATCACCCGCAACGGCGGGATCCCGTTTGCGGCCTTCGTCAGCGATCCGTGCGACGGCCGTTCTCAGGGCACGCACGGCATGTTCGACTCCCTGCCGTACCGCAACGACGCGGCGATCGTGTTTCGCCGCCTGATCCGTTCCCTGCCGACGCGCCGGGCGGTGATCGGCGTGGCAACCTGCGATAAAGGGCTGCCCGCCACCATGATTGCGCTGGCTTCCATGCACGACCTGCCGACCATTCTGGTGCCGGGCGGGGCGACGCTGCCGCCGACCGTGGGAGAAGACGCGGGCAAGGTCCAGACCATCGGCGCGCGCTTCGCCAACCACGAACTCTCCCTGCAGGAGGCCGCCGAGCTGGGCTGTCGCGCCTGCGCCTCGCCGGGCGGCGGGTGTCAGTTCCTCGGCACGGCGGGCACCTCGCAGGTGGTCGCGGAGGCGCTGGGTCTCGCGTTGCCGCACTCCGCGCTGGCGCCGTCCGGACAGGCGGTGTGGCTGGAGATCGCCCGCCAGTCGGCGCGCGCGGTCAGCGAGCTGGATAACCGCGGCATCACCACGCGGGATATCCTGACTGACAAAGCCATCGAAAACGCGATGGTGATCCACGCGGCGTTCGGCGGCTCCACCAATTTACTGCTCCACATTCCGGCCATCGCCCACGCGGCGGGCTGCACTATTCCGGACGTTGAGCACTGGACGCGCGTCAACCGCAGAGTGCCGCGCCTGGTGAGCGTGCTGCCCAACGGCCCGGACTATCATCCGACCGTGCGCGCCTTCCTCGCGGGCGGCGTGCCGGAGGTGATGCTCCACCTGCGCGATCTCGGCCTGCTGCATCTTGATGCGATGACCGTTACTGGCCAGACGGTGGGCGAGAACCTCGACTGGTGGCAGGCGTCCGAGCGCCGGGCGCGCTTCCGCCAGTGCCTGCGCGAGCAGGACGGCGTGGAGCCGGATGACGTGATCCTGCCGCCGGAGAAGGCAAAAGCGAAAGGGCTGACCTCGACGGTCTGCTTCCCGACGGGCAACATCGCGCCGGAAGGCTCGGTGATCAAGGCCACGGCCATTGACCCGTCGGTGGTGGGCGAAGATGGCGTTTACCGCCACACCGGCCGGGTGCGGGTGTTTGTCTCGGAAGCGCAGGCGATTAAGGCCATCAAGCGGGAAGAGATTAAGCAGGGCGATATCATGGTGGTGATCGGCGGCGGGCCGTCCGGCACCGGCATGGAAGAGACCTACCAGCTCACCTCCGCGCTCAAACATATCTCGTGGGGCAAAACGGTGTCGCTCATTACTGATGCCCGCTTCTCGGGCGTGTCGACGGGGGCCTGCTTCGGCCACGTGTCGCCGGAGGCGCTGGAGGGCGGGCCGATTGGCAAGCTGCGCGATAACGACATCATCGAGATTGCCGTGGATCGTCTGACGTTAACTGGCAGCGTCAACTTTATCGGCACCGCGGACAACCCGCTGATGCCGGAAGAGGGGGCGCGCGAGCTGGCACGGCGGCAGACGCACCCGGACCTGCACGCCCACGACTTTTTGCCGGACGATACCCGGCTGTGGGCGGCGCTGCAGTCGGTGAGCGGCGGCACCTGGAAAGGCTGCATTTATGACACCGATAAAATCATTGAGGTAATTAACGCCGGTAAAAAAGCGCTCGGCATTTAATTATTTTCAGAGATAAAACCGTCTGCGGGAAATATTCCGCGGGCGGTTTTTCTGTTCCTGTTATTTATCAATTTAAACAATAAGTTGCGATATATCGTTGGCGTCACAAAAGCAAAATAACGTAATTCAGAAATAAGATATGACCATTGCTGGTTAATTGAACAGCTCATTACACTCCATTAACACGATGTTGTAATTCAGCACACTACATAAGGGTGTAATTCTGATGACGCAATTAACCATGAAAGACAAAATTGGCTACGGGCTGGGTGACACCGCCTGCGGCTTCGTCTGGCAGGCCACGATGTTCCTGCTGGCCTATTTCTACACCGACGTGTTCGGTCTCTCCGCGGGCATAATGGGCACGCTGTTTTTGGTCTCCCGCGTGCTCGACGCCGTCACCGACCCGCTGATGGGGCTGCTGGTAGACCGCACCCGCACGCGGCACGGCCAGTTCCGCCCGTTCCTGCTGTGGGGCGCCATCCCGTTCGGCATCGTCTGCGTGCTGACCTTCTACACGCCGGACTTCTCCGCGCAGGGCAAAATCATCTACGCCTGCGTGACCTACATTCTCCTGACCCTAGTTTACACCTTCGTTAACGTGCCGTATTGCGCCATGCCGGGCGTCATTACCGCCGACCCGAAAGAGCGTCACGCCCTGCAGTCCTGGCGCTTCTTCCTGGCGGCGGCGGGCTCGCTCGCCATCAGCGGCATCGCGCTGCCGCTGGTGAGCATCATTGGCAAAGGGAACGAGCAGGTGGGCTACTTCGGCGCCATGTGCGTACTCGGGCTGAGCGGCGTGGTGCTGCTCTACGTCTGCTTCTTCACCACCAAAGAGCGCTACACCTTTGAGGTGCAGCCGGGCTCGTCGGTGGCGAAAGATCTTAAGCTGCTGCTGGGCAACAGCCAGTGGCGGATCATGTGCGCGTTCAAGATGATGGCGACCTGCTCTAACGTGGTGCGCGGCGGGGCGACGCTCTACTTCGTGAAATACGTGATGGATCACCCGGAGATGGCGACCCAGTTCTTACTCTACGGCAGCCTCGCCACCATGTTCGGCTCGCTCTGCTCCTCCCGCCTGCTGGGCCGCTTTGACCGCGTTACCGCCTTCAAGTGGATCATCGTCGCCTACTCGCTGATCAGCCTGCTGATTTTCGTCACCCCGGCCGAGCATATCGCGCTGATTTTCGCCCTCAACATCCTGTTCCTGTTCGTCTTTAACACCACCACGCCGCTGCAGTGGCTGATGGCCTCTGACGTGGTGGACTACGAGGAGAGCCGCAGCGGGCGCCGCCTCGACGGGCTGGTGTTCTCCACCTACCTGTTCAGCCTGAAGATTGGCCTGGCGATTGGCGGGGCGGTGGTGGGCTGGATCCTCGCGTACGTGAACTACTCCGCCAGCAGCAGCGTGCAGCCGGTCGAGGTGCTGACCACCATCAAAATTCTGTTCTGCGTGGTGCCGGTGGTGCTCTACGCGGGCATGTTCATCATGCTTTCGTTTTATAAGCTCACCGACGCCCGCGTGGAGGCCATCAGCCAGCAGCTGATCAAACACCGCGCGGCGCAGGGCGAGGCCGTTCCCGACGCTGCGACAGCCGCATCCCATTAACCGGAGGCAATATGGAAATCACTAACCCGATACTCACCGGCTTCAACCCCGACCCGTCCCTGTGCCGCCAGGGCGAGGACTACTACATCGCCACCTCGACCTTCGAGTGGTTCCCGGGCGTGCGCATCTACCACTCCCGCGACCTGAAAAACTGGTCGCTGGTCAGCACCCCGCTGGACCGCGTGTCGATGCTGGACATGAAGGGCAACCCGGACTCCGGCGGCATCTGGGCACCGTGCCTGAGCTACGCCGACGGCAAATTCTGGCTGCTCTACACCGACGTGAAGATTGTCGATTCGCCGTGGAAAAACGGCCGCAACTTCCTCGTTACCGCGCCGTCCATCGAGGGGCCGTGGAGCGAGCCGATCCCGATGGGCAACGGCGGGTTTGACCCGTCCCTGTTCCACGACGACGACGGCCGCAAGTACTATATCTACCGCCCGTGGGGGCCGCGCCACCACAGCAACCCGCACAACACCATCGTGTTGCAGGCGTTTGACCCGCAGACCGGCACCCTCTCGCCCGAGCGCAAAACCCTGTTTACCGGCACGCCGCTCTGCTACACCGAGGGCGCACACCTGTATCGCCACGCGGGATGGTACTACCTGATGGTCGCCGAAGGCGGCACCAGCTACGAGCACGCCGTCGTGATGCTGCGTGCAAAAACCATCGACGGGCCGTACGAGCTTCACCCGGACGTGACGATGATGACCAGCTGGCACCTGCCGGAGAACCCGCTGCAGAAGAGCGGCCACGGCTCGCTGCTGCAGACCCACACTGGAGAGTGGTACATGGCCTACCTCACCAGCCGCCCGCTGCGCCTGCCCGGCGTGCCGCTGCTGGCCTCCGGCGGACGCGGCTACTGCCCGCTGGGCCGTGAGACCGGTATCGCCCGCATTGAGTGGCGCGACGGCTGGCCGTACGTGGAAGGCGGCAAGCACGCGCAGCTGACCGTGCCCGGCCCGCAGATGGCCGAGCAGACCGCTGCCGTTCAGAGCAGCTGGCGGGACGATTTCGACGCCAGTTCGCTCGACCCGGAACTGCAGACCTTGCGCATTCCGTTCGACGACACCCTCGGCTCGCTCACCGCCCGCCTCGGCTATTTACGGCTCTACGGCAACGACTCGCTCAACTCGACCTTTACCCAGTCGACCGTGGCGCGCCGCTGGCAGCACTTCGCTTTCCGCTCAGAAACGCGGATGCAGTTCTCGCCGGTCCACTTCCAGCAGAGCGCGGGGCTGACCTGCTACTACAACAGCAAAAACTGGAGCTACTGCTTTGTGGACTACGAGGAGGGGCAGGGCAGAACGATTAAGGTGATCCAGCTCGACCACAACGTGCCGTCGTGGCCGCTGCACGAGCAGCCGATTCCGGTGCCGGAGAGTGCGGAGAGCGTCTGGCTGCGGGTAGATGTGGATACGCTGGTCTACCGCTACAGCTACTCGTTCGACGGCGAGACGTGGCACGCCGTGCCGGTAACCTATGAGGCGTGGAAGCTGTCGGACGACTACATCGGCGGGCGCGGCTTCTTCACCGGCGCGTTTGTGGGGCTGCACTGCGAGGACATCAGCGGCGACGGCTGCCACGCGGACTTCGACTACTTCACCTACGAGCCGGCCTAACGGCTCAGGCCGGGTAGCCCAGCGCGCGTGAGAGCTGGAGCCCGGCCTGCTGAAGCTGTTCGCGGAAGTTAGCCAGCTCGGCGTCGTCCACCCGGGAGGTCAGCGTCGACAGGCTCAGGGCGGCGATGACGCGGGACTCGTGGTTCCACACCGGCACCGCCACGCAGCGCACGCCCTGCTCGTTCTCTTCGCTGTCCAGGGCATAGCCCTGCTCGCGGGTCAGCGTCAGGGCGGCCATTAGCTCTTCACGAGAGGCGAGGGTGGAAGGGGTATAGGTGGTGTACTGATAGCCTTCCAGCAGGGCGTTCAGCTCGGGTTCGCCCAGCCAGGCAATCAGCACCTTGCCGATGGCGGTGGCGTGAACCGGCAGACGGCGGCCGATGCGCGAATAGGCGATGGCGGCCAGCTTGCCTTCAATCTTCTCGATATAGACCCCTTCACGCCCGTCCAGGATCCCCAGATGGGTGGTCTGCCCGGTCCGCTGGGACAGCTCTGTCAGCCAGCCTTTCGCCTTCTGCCGAATATCGATGGAGCCCACGACAAAATGGCCGCGCTCGACCAGCTTCATGCCGAGGCGATACTTACCGTTCTCCGGGTTCTGATCGATATAGCCGTGAAGCTGCAGGGTTTTCAGCAGCGAGTGGAGGGTACTCTTGCTCAGCCCCATCAGTTTGCTGATGTCGGTGATCTTAAGCTCGGTGGCCTGCTCGTTGAACAGGTCGAGGATCTGCAACGCACGTTCAACAGACTGAATAATCGGCATAATGCTGGTATGTCCACGCTGGAATTAAGGCGAAAACGTACCTTTTTCGGGGTGAAAAATCAATGAAATGGCGCCGGTTTGCCCGGCGGCGCTTCGCTTGCACGGGCCTACGGGTTGTGTAGGCCGGGTAAGCGCAGCGCCACCCGGCTACATTATTGTTAGCGGGGGGCATCAATTATTATCCCGAGCGGCGACAGACTGAATTTTCCAGATCCCATCTTCTTTCACCATGCAATCAATGACTGTGTGCTGGGTCTTTTTGCCAAACGTGATATTCACGTTTACACAGACCGGGTCTGAATCATACGAATCAATAGCCACATTCTCAGCCCAGTCCTCGCCGATATACTGCGATTTCATAAAAAAATCAGCCTCGTAAAATTCAGCGTCGGCATAACGGGGATCGTCTGCATGACGTAATTTTTTCATGGTGCTGGCCGTAACGAACTTATCGATTTCATTTCCCTGTTGGATGGGATAACGATCGTTGTTCACTTGTTTGACGTACCAGCGATTGAATTCAAGGGCGCGCTGCATCGGTATCTGAAAATCTTCGGCCCCCAATGCGGCTGTGCTGAATAACACAATTAAGATGAGCTTATTCATATTAATAATGCCTGTATAAGGTTATTGCTGGCTGGAGTTGGCGATAGGTTGGCCCCGGGTACAGTGTTCTCTGTTTAAAATCTGAATACCAGGTTCCAGCGCCATCGTAAATACAGACATGCCCGTACTGATTCTGGCCGGGCAAGGCATCAATCACCGCGATATCCCCCTCTATGGGGGTGCCATAGACTTTTGAGAACCCTGCTTTTTCAAGAGAACGCCAGAAATCCTTAGCGTTTGCCCCTTCGATTTTAAGCCCTCCGGCTCGAATGGCGGCGGCGATTGCTCGAGCGCAATAGTGTCCAGTATGGGTTAGTGCGTGGCTACGGGCGTATGACACAGCTTCATGCTTATTCCATGACATGAATAATCCTTATTAACGAAATGCAGCAATAAGGAAATATTACGCCGATAATATACGGTGTTTTGTAATTGATAATGACCTGATATTAACCATTATCTACTCAATAAATAATGGTTAATAAAAACATAAATTCTTATTATGGTTAATGCGTATCTGAGAAAGCGTCAGTAAAATGAATTTTTCTGCCTGACGATAACGCTGTTGTTGTTTTTAGTGTTTTCTCCCTCTCCCTGTGGGAGAGGGCCGGGGTGAGGGCATCAGGCCGCAGAGGAGTCAATCATTCCCCAAGCGTCGCCACCATCACCGCCTTAATCGTATGCATCCGGTTTTCCGCCTGGTCAAACACGATGCTCGCCGCCGACTCAAACACCTCGTCCGTCACTTCCATCCCGCCGTGCAGATCGAACTCCTTCGCCATCTGCTTGCCGAGCGTGGTCTGGTCGTCATGGAACGCCGGCAGACAGTGCAGGAACTTCACGTCCGGATTGCCGGTCAGCGCCATCATCTGCGCGTTCACCTGATACCCGCGCAGCAGCGCGATACGCTCCGCCCACTTCTCTTTGGCTTCGCCCATCGACACCCACACGTCGGTATAAATAAAGTCCGCGCCCTTCACGCCTGCCGCCACGTCTTCCGTCAGGGTGATTTTCCCGCCGTGCTTCTCCGCCAGCGCGCTGCACTCCGCCACCAGGCTCTCTTCCGGCCAGCATGCCTTCGGGGCCACCAGGCGCAGATCCAGCCCGGTCAGCGCCGCCGCTTCCAGCATCGAGTTGCCCATGTTGTTGCGCGCATCGCCCGCGTAGACCAGCGTCATCTCGTTAAACGCCTTGCCCGGCAGGTGTTCCTGCATGGTCAGCAGGTCCGCCAGCAGCTGCGTTGGGTGGAACTCGTTGGTCAGCCCGTTCCACACCGGCACGCCCGCATACTGCGCCAGCGTTTCAACCACTTCCTGGCCGTGGCCGCGATACTGAATGCCGTCGTACATCCGTCCGAGCACGCGCGCGGTGTCCTTAATTGACTCTTTATGCCCAATCTGGCTGCCGCTCGGCCCTAAATAGGTAACGCGCGCACCCTGGTCAAATGCGGCAACTTCGAAAGAGCATCGTGTACGGGTTGAGTCTTTTTCGAAGATGAGCGCGATGTTTTTGCCAGTAAGCTTTTGTACTTCCTTGCCATTTTTTTTATCGGCTTTGAGCTGTGCGGCAAGGGTCAGCAGAGAAGTGAACTGTGCAGGGGTAAAGTCGAGCAATTTCAGAAAGTGTTTCTTGTACAGATCAGACATTTTATCCTCACATGGCGAACGCCACTTATTGAATTAAAATTCACTTTATATGTGTAATTATTCATTTGCAACCCCGTTTCACAAATCTTTCCAACAAAGGTGGAGGCAAACCCGTCCGTGTGTGAAAATAGAAGTATCTGCCGCACTTTAAAGAGGATTGAGCCATGGCAAACCCGGAACACCTGGAAGAGCAACGCGAAGAGACGCGTCTGATTATTGAAGAACTGCTGGAAGACGGTAGCGATCCGGACGCGCTGTACACCATCGAGCACCATTTCTCTGCGGATGATTTCGACGCGCTGGAAAAGCTGGCCGTGGAAGCCTTCAAGCTGGGTTACGAAGTGACCGAGCCGGAAGAGCTGGAAGTGGAAGAGGGCGACACCGTCATCTGCTGCGACATTCTGAGCGAAGGCGCGCTGAAGGCGGAGCTGATCGACGCGCAGGTAGAACAGCTGATGAACCTGGCCGAGAAGTTTGAAGTGGAATACGACGGCTGGGGAACCTACTTCGAAGATCCGAACGGTGAAGACGGCGAAGAAGGCGACGACGAAGATTACGTCGACGAAGACGACGACGGCGTGCGTCACTAAGCGTTTCAGGCGGTGGCGCGCGCCACCGCTTTTTCAAGGCAGAACCATGGATTACCCGCAGATACTCGCCCCCGTACTCAACTTCCTCCAGTGCCCAACCCCGCAAGCATGGATTGATAAAGCCCGCGACCCGGCGAACCTGCCGCTGCTGCTCACCGACCACATGGTATGCGAGCTCAAGGCCGCCCAGACCGCGCTGCTGCTGGTGCGTAAATACGTCGCCGACGAAAGCGGTGCCGACGCGCTGCTCGATTGGCTCAAACCCTACGAACAGTTCACCTTCCGCGACGGCCCGGAGCCGGACTTCATCGCCCTGCACAGGCAGATTGGCAAAAGCGTGATGCCCAAAACCGACGACCCGTGGGGCCAGGCGCTCATCGACAGCATGGTGCTGCTGATTAAAGAGGAGCTGCACCACTTCTGGCAGGTGCGCGAGGCGATGCTGGCCCGCGACATTCCGTACGTCAAAATCACCGCCAGCCGCTACGCCAAAGGGATGCTGAAGGAAGTGCGCACCCACGAGCCGCTGACGCTGATTGACAAGCTCATCTGCGGCGCCTACATCGAAGCCCGCTCCTGCGAACGCTTCGCCGCGCTGGCCCCGTTCCTCGACGACGACCTGCAGAAGTTCTATCTCTCGCTGCTGCGCTCGGAAGCGCGGCACTATCAGGACTACCTGACGCTTGCCCGGCAGGTGAGCGACGACGATATCTCACCGCGCATAAAGCTTTTTGGCGAAATTGAAGCCACACTTATCTCGACACCGGACCACGAGTTTCGCTTCCACAGCGGCGTGCCGGTGTAAACCGGCATAACTCAAGGATAAGGATGCGAGATGAATAAAACGTGGACCCGTATTGTGATTGTCGTCATTGCGGCTGCCGCCGTGGCGTTCTGGGTGTTTTTCGACAGGCAGCGCGCCCCTGAACGGCAGATGGATTCCGCCCTCAACGCGATGCCCGCCTGGCAGGTGATTAAGGAGCAGGAGCCCGCGCTGCATCAGCGCATCCTCGACCAGATGGCCGCCCTGCAAAAAGCGGGCGAGCCGGAGCAGCAGATTATCGACACCATCCAGCCGCAGATCCTGCATCTGCAGATGTCGCGCCTGCAAAACGCCCCGGACGCCAACGTGGTGAACTACATGACCATCAACATGGAGCAGACTGCTGCCATCCAGAAAGTGAGCGACGACGCCTGCTTCCGCTTCCTCTACCCGATGGTGAAGGGCGGTGTTAACCCGATGCGCATGCTGGATAAAGATTTGATGGCGCGACGCATGCAGGCCGACGCCGACATGATGCGCGCGGCCTACGGCAAAAACCGCCACACCGTGACCGCGGCCGAACGCGAGGCGGCTGTCGAAGATGTGCGACCGATTATGAAGGCACTTGCCGATAAGTACGGCGAGGACATCCAGCTGCTGCAGATGCCGGAGAAGGCGGCGGGCAAAGAGAAGCTCTCCTGCGATATGGTGCAGGAGATGTGGGCGAAGGTGCTGGCGCTGCCGGAGCAGAAGGCGGCAGGGGTGATTCGGCTGGCGGTGTCTGAGCTGGAGTGACGAAGGACGCTGGTTTTTTGGGCACTTAGCGCGGGTTTAGCGCGTCGTCGCTTGCATGGCGGCGCGCGACAGGTATAATCCACAACGTTTCCGCATCCCCTTCAGTGCCGAAGTGGCGAAATCGGTAGACGCAGTTGATTCAAAATCAACCGTAGAAATACGTGCCGGTTCGAGTCCGGCCTTCGGCACCAAGTCATTCTTCTCATATCACTATTTGTTAAATTTCTGTCTTGTCTAATTAGTTGCTCTATCCTCTTGAAAAGAGCTTTTTCATGAATGTAAGATATAAAAATTTAATGATATTATGTAAATGGTTTGATCACAC
>NZ_AVOP01000005.1:0-128766 GCF_000733275.2 Enterobacter sp. EGD-HP1 | reverse complement strand
TGCCAGGCATCAAATTTAGCGTGCTGATATGGCTCAGTTGGTAGAGCGCACCCTTGGTAAGGGTGAGGTCCCCAGTTCGACTCTGGGTATCAGCACCACTTTATACTTAGGTTAAAGTTCGGCAAGAAGTAAAAGAATTTGTCTGGCGGCTTTAGCGCGGTGGTCCCACCTGACCCCATGCCGAACTCAGAAGTGAAACGCCGTAGCGCCGATGGTAGTGTGGGGTCTCCCCATGTGAGAGTAGGGAACTGCCAGACATCAAATAAGTGAGAAGGCCATCCGAAAGGATGGCCTTTTTGCGTTTATGCACAGAAAAACGGTAGGCCGGGTGAGGCGAAGTCGCCACCCGGCAGAGCAAACGACTAATGAATTACCTGCGACAGGAATGCTCGCGTACGTTCTGACTTCGGATGCGCAAAGAACTCATCCGGCGGTGCCTGCTCAACAATCTCCCCGCGATCCATAAAGATCACCCGGTCGGCCACGGTTCGCGCAAACCCCATCTCATGCGTCACGCACAGCATGGTCATACCGGATTGCGCCAGCCCAATCATGGTGTCCAGAACCTCTTTCACCATTTCCGGATCCAGGGCAGATGTCGGTTCATCAAACAGCATAATTTTCGGTTTCATACACAGCGATCGCGCGATCGCCACACGCTGCTGTTGGCCACCCGATATCTGGCCTGGAAACTTATTGGCATGCTCTGCGATACGTACGCGCTCCAGGTAGTGCATGGCTAATGCCTCCGCTTCCTTTTTCGGCATCTTTCGTACCCAAATTGGCGCAAGCGTACAGTTCTGCAGAACGGTCAGGTGCGGAAACAGATTAAAGTGCTGGAATACCATTCCTACTTCCTGACGTACGCGTTCAATATTGCGGATATCTTCATTCAGCTCGATACCATCAACCACAATGCGTCCTTGCTGGTGTTCTTCAAGATGATTAATACAGCGAATGGTTGTTGATTTCCCGGAGCCAGAAGGGCCGCAAAGGACAATGCGTTCTCCCTGCTTTACCTTAAGATTAATGTCCTTCAGGACATGAAATTGTCCGTACCATTTATTCACATTTTCCAGCGTAATCATCGCGTCGGCGGGTGTCATAGTTATTTGGCTCATAATTTCCTCAGTGCGGTGTACGCCCGGTGTTAAAGCGCTTTTCCAGATGCTGGCTGTAGCGCGACATGCTAAAACAAAAGATCCAGTAGATCAGGGCTGCAAAGACATATCCTTCGGTGGACATACCCAGCCAGACAGGGTCAACGGTTGCCTGTTGCACGCTGCTAAAGAGATCGAACAATCCAATGATGATCACCAGGCTGGTATCCTTGAAGAGGGCAATGATCGTATTGACCAGACCCGGGATGACCAGCTTGAGTGCCTGGGGAAGAATGACCAGCCCCTGTGTTTTCCAGTAACCGAGAGCCAGTGATTCCGCCGCTTCGTACTGGCCTTTAGGTAACGCCTGCAAACCACCTCGCACAACTTCAGCGACATAGGCGGACTGGAAGAGAATCACCCCCACCAGGGCACGGATCAGCTTGTCGATGGTGGTACCTTCTGCCATAAACAGCGGCAGCATGACCGACGACATAAACAGAACGGTGATAAGCGGTACGCCGCGCCAGAACTCAATGAAGATAACGGAGAGCACGCGGACGATAGGCATTTTTGAACGCCGTCCCAGCGCCAGTAAAATCCCCCACGGTAGCGCACCGGCTATCCCCACTGAAGCGATGATCAGCGTCAGCGTCAGCCCGCCCCACTGGCGTGTTTCAACGCGTTCCAGTCCCAGGAAACCGCCATACAACAGTACCCAGACAATAATTGGATAAACCACAGCCCAGCCGGCAATATAGCGTCCACGATGAGGCAGCTTTTTCCAGAACATGGCCGCAACGGAGAGCAGGCCGATAACCAGCGCCAGATTAATCCGCCAGCGCTGTTCATGAGGATACAATCCATACATAAACTGGCCGAAGCGCTCATGAATAAACACCCAGCAGGCGCCGGCTTTTGTGCAGTCTGCTCGGGTTGAACCGAACCAGTTGGCCTGTAAAAATGCCCAGTTCAGCAGGGGAGGAATCAATTCCCACATCAGCCACAGGCAGACAATCGTCAGCAGGCTGTTGCTCCAGCTGGAGAAGAGATTCTTACGCGCCCAGAGAATGAAACGTCCACCTGTCGAGTTGGCAGGGCGCGAGGAGTGCGACAGTATCGCTTTTGTCATCATAGATCCTTAGCGCTCGACCAGTGCTATACGACGGTTATAAAGGTTCATCAGCAATGAAATCACCAGGCTGATGATCAGGTAGACAGACATCGTGATGGCGATGGTTTCAATGGCTTGTCCGGTCTGGTTAAGCACGGTTCCGGCGAAGAGTGACACCATATCCGGGTAACCAATGGCAGCGGCCAGAGACGAGTTTTTGACAATATTGAGATACTGGCTGGTCAGGGGGGGAATAATGACCCGTAAAGCCTGCGGAATAATGACCTGGCGAAGCGTCACGGTATGAGGCAATCCCAGCGAGCGTGCCGCCTCGTGCTGCCCATAAGGTACGGCCTGGATCCCCGCACGGATAATCTCGGCGATAAACGCGGACGTATAAATCGATAGCGCCAGCGTCAGGGCTGCCAGCTCGGGAATTAATACCATCCCACCCTGAAAGTTAAAGCCCCGCAGATGTGGAATGTCCCAGTGCAGCGCCGCCCCAAATAGCCAGTGCGCGATTAGCGGAAGGCTAACGATCAGGACAACTGCCGTGGGCCAGGTTCTACGAAGCTGACCGGTTTTGATCTGATGCTTGCGGTTAAAACGGAATACCCCAGCAGAGAGAGCAAGCGCTATCACGATCGCGCCAATGAAAGCATACAGTCCTTCGCCCGGCTGAGGAGAAGGAATGGATAACCCTCGGTTACTGAGGAAAAACAGCTCAAACGCGTCGACGGCCTGACGGGGACCGGGAAGGTTACGCAGTACGGCGAAATACCAGAAGAAGATCTGCAGGAGCGGGGGGATATTACGGAACGTCTCGATATAAACAGTCGACAGTTTCCGCAGGAGCCAGTTTTCAGAAAGACGCGCCAGGCCAATAAAGAAGCCCAGTATCGACGCGAAGACGATACAAAGCGCCGATACCAACAGCGTATTCAGTAAACCGACCACGAACACGCGTCCGTACGTGTCACCTTCCTGGTAATCAATAAGGTGCTGAACAATACCAAACCCCGCGCTGCGGTCTAAAAACGCGAAACCGGAGGTAATGCCGCGGTTATTCAGGTTGGTGATGGTGTTATGGATGAGATACACGGCGATGAGAACAACCGCAACAATAGCAATAATCTGGAATAGCCAGGCGCGGACCGCGGGATGAGAAAAGGATAGCGATCCTTTTACGGCTGAGCGGCGATGGGACATAAAGAAACCTCAGTAACCATGACTCTGGAGTGGGCACTACC
Source organism: Enterobacter sp. EGD-HP1 (assembly GCF_000733275.2). Classification (NCBI taxonomy): domain Bacteria; kingdom Pseudomonadati; phylum Pseudomonadota; class Gammaproteobacteria; order Enterobacterales; family Enterobacteriaceae; genus Enterobacter; species Enterobacter sp. EGD-HP1. The sequence goes on along the minus strand of NZ_AVOP01000005.1, from coordinate 125,302 downwards.
GGAGCAGTGCCCGTTACAGCTATGACTTAACGTACTGGTGGCGCGTACTGAATACCGCCGTTGTTCCAGAGATTGTTCTGGCCGCGTTTGATCTTCAGCGGGCTTTCCGATCCCACGTTGCGCTCAAAGATCTCAGAGTAGTTGCCCACCTGTTTGATGATGTTGTAAGCCCACTTGTTATCCAGCTTCAAATCTTTGCCGAAATCACCTTCTTTACCGAGCAGATGTGCCATATCCGGGTTAGATGGCTTAGCCGCTTTCTCATCAACGTTTTTAGAGTTGATGCCCATCTCTTCTGCGTTCAGCATGGCAAACAGCGTCCAGCGAACGATGGAGAACCAGTCTTCATCACCACGACGAACGACGGGGCCGAGAGGTTCTTTGGAGATGACTTCTGGCAGGACAATCCACTCTGCCGGGTTGCTCAGCTTAATGCGCAAGGCATACAGCTGTGACTGGTCAGAAGCCAGCGTGTCGCAACGGCCGGATTCCAGCGCTTTGGCCGATTCATCCGAGCGGTCGAATGTCACTGGGGTGTATTTCATGTTGTTTGCTTTGAAATAATCTGCGACGTTCAGCTCGGTATCGGTGCCCGCCTGGATACAAACGGTGGCGCCATCCAGTTCTTTGGCGCTTTTCAGGCCTGCTTTATTGTGGGTCAGGAAACCGATGCCGTCATAATAGGTCACGCCCGTAAATGACATCCCCATGCCAGCATCACGGGAGGAAGTCCAGGTGGTATTACGGGAGAGCATGTCGACCTCGCCGGACTGCAGCGCCGTAAAGCGTTCTTTCGCCGTCAGCGGGGTGTATTTTACTTTGCTGTCATCACCAAAAACGGCGGCTGCAACGCCACGGCAGACATCCACATCAATACCGGTAAATTTGCCGTTCGCATCGGCATAAGAGAAGCCAGGCAAACCGTCACTGATACCACATTGAACAAAACCTTTCTTTTTAACGGCATCCAGTGTCGTTCCCGCATGGGCTTGACCGGCTACGGCAAACAACATGCCTGCAGCGGCCAGGCTGGCTATCATCGTCTTTTTCATAATGCATCCTGTGTGGCGAAATTTATCGTTATAGAGGCGTTTTTTAAACGCTTAACCTGTCTGTGGCTTTGGCCAACGTTTATAAAGCAAACGTAATGCCAGTTTTGCGTTCGACAAAATAAGAGACGAGTGAACGCTTAATGCTGAGTGTAGACAGGCTTAAATAAAACGAGCGCCCCGAAACGGTGCGAAATTACAACCTGTGCCACAAATCGGAGCAAAAGTTTTGAGTCGGGTCAGGAAAAAGAGGAGATAGTTTCCAGGGTGAATATTGGCAGGGTATTCAATAATATTAATGTGTGAAAATCATCACGATAGAATAAGTAATTTGAATGAATATGCGAAAAAGTTGTGACGGATTTAAGGCTTGGTTTAATTACATGAATAAATACGGGGCTATTTTTTTACTTATTTGAAAATACTGCACTCATTAAAAGCAAAAGCGCGGCCAAAGCCGCGCTTTCTCAACAGATGTTACTTCGTCAGGGCAACAATACCCAGCGTCAAACCCGCTACTGCGGCAGCACCGCCAGCGATTGCACCCGCAGTTTCCCAGTTGTCCTGAGTAGTACCTTTCATACAGGTATTGGTATGAACCAGTCGGCCCTGGTCGTCGTAAACCGGTACACATGGAGAGTCGTGCGCGCAACCAGCAAGCAGCGCAGCGAGAAGTGCAACGGAAATGAATCTTTTCATGATGTTACCTCAGTATTATTTCTCATTCGCTATAAAGCCAGGAGGGCTATTAACGAACTGGAGGTTATTTTACCACCGGGGTAAGTCCTCGTTACACGAGGAATAATCTCAAATTATGTAGTTTGTAAAAATCGTGGAGAAAAGTTGGGTTCAGGAGGAATTAATGGAGACATTATGAAGATGCAAGAGACTGTTTTTACTTAATGCAAATCATCCTATTTTTAATGCTGCCTTGATGTAAATCCTAATTTATTGTTTATGTTAAAAAAATAAAAAGGCACCAGAGGTGCCTTTTCAGGAGAACATTACTCTTTATGATGAGTAAATCGTCGCCGAACAACCACAAAGAAGACGGGCACGAAGAAAATCGCCAGAAGCGTTGCGGAAAGCATCCCTCCCATAACGCCCGTACCGACGGCGTTTTGCGCGCCGCTCCCGGCCCCGGTGCTGATCACCAGCGGCATGACTCCAAGGATAAAGGCCAGAGACGTCATCAGGATCGGTCGAAGGCGCATTCTGGAAGCTTCCAGCGTGGCCTCAATGATGCCTTTACCTTCTTTATCCATCAGGTCCTTAGCAAATTCGACGATCAGGATGGCGTTTTTCGCGGATAAACCAATCGTTGTCAGCAGGCCGACCTGGAAATAAACGTCATTGTTTAACCCCCGCAATGATGCAGCGAGAAGCGCCCCAATGACCCCCAGCGGTACAACCAGCATAACGGAGAACGGAATGGACCAGCTTTCATACAGCGCTGCCAGACACAGGAACACTACGATCAGGGAAATGGCGTACAGTGCAGGCGCCTGGTTACCTGAGAGCCGCTCCTGATAAGACATCCCCGTCCAGTCATAGCCGATGCCGGAAGGCAGTTTTGCCGCGAGACTTTCCATCATAACCATGGCCTCACCGGTACTTTTACCCGGAGCGGATTCACCCAGGATCTCCATAGAGGGCATCCCGTTATAGCGCTCCAGGCGAGGTGAACCATAGACCCAGTGAGCGTTGCTAAAGGCGGAGAACGGCACCATTTCCCCATTCGCGCTGCGCACGTAAAGGTTGTTAATATCACCTGGCAACATACGGAATTTGGCGTCGGCCTGTACGTAAACCTTTTTCACGCGCCCATGATCGATAAAGTCGTTCACATAGGTGCCACCTAAGGCCGTCGAAATCGTCTGGTTGACGTCAGAAAGACTGACGCCCAGCGCCTGCACTTTCTCCTGATCGACATCCAGCTTGAACTGAGGCGTATCTTCAAGACCGTTAGGGCGCACGCGAACCAGCAGGTCAGGGTGCTCTTTCACCATGCTAAGCAGTTGGTTACGCGCCTGCGTCAGCTGGGTATGCCCCAGGTTAGCCTGATCGATCAATTCAAAGTCGAAGCCCGTGGCGGTACCCAGCTCAATAATTGCAGGCAGGTTAAACGGGAACACAAGGCCATCTTTAATCTGACTGAAGGCTTTCGTCGCGCGACCCACAATGGCTTCGACGCCATTTTCCGAGCCCGGGCGCTCCTCCCAGGGCTTCAGGCTGACGAATGCAATACCGGAGTTCTGACCCTGGCCGCTAAAGCTAAAGCCGTTTACGGTAAAGACAGATGCAACGTTCGCCTTCTCTTTGTTCAGATAGTAATCCTGAACCTGGTCGAGAACCTGCTGAGTACGCGTCTGGGTTGCACCTGCCGGGAGTTGAACCATCGTCATAAACACCCCCTGATCCTCTTCGGGCAGGAAGGAGGTGGGCAAGCGCAGGAAGAGCACCGCCATCCCACCGACAATAATGACGTACACCACCAGATAGCGCCCTGTCTTACGCAAAATACCGCTCACGCTGTTGCTGTAGTGCTCCACGCTTTTATCAAAGAGCGCATTAAACCAGCCGAAGAAGCCACCTTTTTTCTCATGATGATCGCCGGATACGGGCTTAAGCAACGTTGCACAGAGGGCGGGCGTCAGGATGAGCGCAACCAGAACGGACAGCGCCATAGCGGAAACGATAGTCAGCGAGAACTGGCGATAGATTGCCCCCGTTGAGCCGCCGAAAAAGGCCATCGGAATAAAGACCGCCGAGAGCACCATGGCGATCCCCACCAGTGCGCCCTGGATCTGCTCCATCGACTTCTGCGTGGCCTCTTTCGGCGGCAGCTTGTCCTCGACCATGACACGTTCAACGTTCTCAACGACCACGATAGCGTCATCAACCAGCAGACCTATCGCCAACACCATGCCGAACATCGTCAGGGTATTGATGGAGAAACCAAACGCCGCCAGAACCGCGAAGGTACCCAGCAGAACGACCGGCACCGCGATAGTCGGGATGAGGGTCGCACGCAGGTTTTGCAGGAACAGGTACATGACCAGGAAGACGAGAATGATCGCTTCAAACAGCGTCTTCACCACTTCGTGGATGGAGATTTTGACAAAAGGCGTGGTGTCATAGGGATAGACAACCTTCAGCCCCTGTGGGAAGAACTGCTGCAGTTGCGCCAGCTTGCTCTTAATGGCGGCTGCGGTGTCCAGCGCATTTGCCCCGGTTGCCAGCTTAATCCCCAGACCGGTTGCCGCCTGTCCGTTGATTTTAGTGACCATGTTATAGTTTTCGCCACCCAGCTCAATACGAGCCACGTCTTTCAGATGAACCATCGAGCCGTCCTGGTTCACCTTGAGCGTCACGCGGCCAAACTCCTCCGGTGATTTCAGGCGGGTTTGCGCAATGATCGAGGCATTCAGCTGCTGCCCTGGAATGGACGGCGTTCCGCCCAGCTGGCCTGCCGCTATCTGATCGTTCTGGGTTTTCAGCTGGTTGATAATATCCAGTGGCGTTAGCTGGTATTTGTTCATCGCGTTGCTGTCGAGCCAGATGCGCATCGCATACTGAGTGCCAAACAGCTGAACGTCACCGACACCAGACGTTCGGCTGATGGCATCTTTGACGTTTGAGGCGACATAGTCAGAGATGTCATCCTGGGTGAGGCTTTTGTTGTCTGAAACAAAACCGGCGACCAGCAGGAAGCTGCTGCTGGATTTCTCCACGCCAATCCCTTGCTGCTGAACCTCTTGCGGCAGCAGCGGCATAGCAAGCTGCAGCTTGTTCTGCACCTGCACCTGAGCGATGTCCGGATCGGTTCCTGACTCGAAGGTCAGGGTGATGGTAACGTTACCCGCTGAATCGCTGGTGGAGGACATATACATCAGGTTATCGATACCGTTCATGTTCTGTTCGATAACCTGGGTCACGGTATCCTGCACCGTTTGAGCGTCCGCTCCCGGGTAGGTCGCAGAAATCGCCACGGCGGGAGGGGCAATGGTTGGATACTGTGCGACGGGGAGTTTGAGAATGGCCAGCCCGCCTGCAATCATTAAAATGATGGCAAGTACCCAGGCGAAAACCGGTCTCTGAATAAAGAAATTAGCCATGTCGTCGTCCCTTAGCCGGCTGGCGTCGTGGTGGTATCCGGCGTGGCGACGACGGTTACCCCTGGTCTGACTTTCTGTAGCCCACTGACAATCACGCGGTCACCGTTTTTCAGCCCTTCAGTCACCAGCCAGCGATCGCCAATTGCCTGAGGGGCCACGACGGTTCGCGGCTCAACCTGGTTTTTATCGTTCACCACCAGGACGGTTGCATCGCCTCGCGGCGTACGGGTCACGCCCTGCTGTGGTACCAGAATCGCGTCCGGCTGGGTGCCTTCATCAATGCGGGCGCGAACAAACATGCCGGGTAATAACAGATGCTGAGGGTTCGGGAATATGGCGCGCAGGGTAATCGAGCCGGTACTTTCATCGACCGTGACGTCAGAGAACTGCAATGTGCCTTTCAGCGGATAGGGCTGTCCGTTCTCCATCAGCAGTTCAACGCTGCTGGCGGTATCGCCTTTTTGCAGGCTCGTCTGTTTCAGGCGCATAAAATCATTACTGGACTGGGTGACATCGACATAAATCGGATCGAGCTGCTGGACCGTTGCCAGCGCTGCGGCTTGCCCGTTCGTCACCAGCGCCCCTTCGGTCACGCTGGATTTCCCGATACGGCCATCAACAGGGGAGGTCACTTTGGTGTAGGCAAGGTTGATACGTGCGCTTTCAACGCCGGCTTTTGCAGCAACAACGCTGGCATCTGCCTGCTGAGCGGTCGCCACGGCCTGGTCATACTCCTGCTTACTGACATATTGGGTGCCTACCAGCGGGAGATAACGTTTTACCGTCAGGTGCGCAATATTTGCCGCTGCCTGAGCCTTCGCCAGTTCGCCTTTCGCGCTGTCATAGGCTGCCTGATAGGTCGCAGGATCAATCTGGTAAAGTGAATCACCCGCTTTGACATCGCTACCTTCCGTGAAGTTGCGGCGAAGGATGATGCCGCTCACCTGAGGACGAACCTCCGCAACGCGAAATGCATCTGTTCTGCCCGGGAGTTCAGTGGTGACAGCCAGAGGCGCACTTTTCACAATATGCACGCTGACCTGTGGCGCCTGCAGGTGTTGTTGTTGATTTTCCTGACCATCGCATCCAGTGAGCAGTACCGCGCAGACAATGAAACCGGATAAAGGCAAGCGTCTGAAATGATTCGTCATTACTGTTCCTTTAAATACCCATTAACCGATATATGCCGTGAATCGGTAGCTGGGGCAGAGGGATAAAAATAAAATGTAGCTGCGTATAATAATGAGGGTATTTAATGTTTTTTAATTTATAAGTGCGAATGACCATGCTTGTAGAAAAAAATCAGAATCAGACCTGGTCTATTCGAGGATATACTTCAGGTATGTTAATCAGGTAAATGCGTTTAATGTTGTCTAATTATTCATTTCATGAATTTAATTGATTTGATGTATTTGTCTTAATTATAAATTAAGCGAATTGACTTTTTTTGTGCAAAATTAAAACGGATTTTAGTGAATACTTAGATTTACATGAACGCAATATTACCTTTCAACCTTGTGAGTAACGAGTAGTTGCCTATGGCGCGTAAAAAGAAAGAAGAGGCTCAACAAACCCGGCAGCAGTTGATTGAGGCGGCTATCGGGCAGTTTGCGACGCGTGGCGTAGCCAGCACGACGCTGACGGATATCGCTGATGCTGCAAAGGTGACGCGCGGCGCGATCTACTGGCACTTCACCAGTAAAGCTGAAATATTCAATGCCATCTGTGAACAGCAATTACCGCTTCGCGACATTATTCGCGACAGGCTTTCCCTTTCCGATAGTGACAACCCGTTGTTAAAACTTCGTGAGCAATTTATTACCGCGCTGCAGTATATTGCCCGTGAGCCCCGGCAATGTGCGCTTTTACAAATTCTGTATCATAAGTGTGAATTTAGCAGTGATATGATTTCAGAGCGTGAAATCAGAAAGCGTATTGGATTCAATGATGACACGCTACGTGCCACGCTGGAGACCTGTATTTCGCGCAATATCATTTCGCCAAAGGTGAATATTGATCTCACCTTGATCGTATTCCACGGTTTTTTTAGCGGAATAATTAAAAACTGGTTAATGAATAACGACAGTTTTAATCTTTATCAGCAGGCGCCCGCTCTGGTCGATAGCATACTGGCGACACTCCCTGTCATTCGCGTGTCGCCTGCTGATGATGTTTACAGCTCAGCGCCAGGTAACATTTCCCCTCGGGCACAAAGTGCTTCGATGGTCTGCGCGCTGGCGGGTTTACCTAACAGATAACCCTGAAGGGTGTTACAGCCCAGCTCGGTTAAAAAGGCTTGCTGTGCTTCGGTTTCCACACCTTCAGCCACGACTTTCAGGTTAAGTGTTTTAGCGAGGGCCACAATTGCTGAGACAATAGTGGCATCCTCGCTTTCGCCGCTGAGCTCTTTCACAAACGCCCTGTCGATTTTCAATTCACAGGCCGGTAAGCGCTTGAGGTACAGCAGGCTCGAATATCCGGTGCCAAAATCATCAATGGAGGCCTTCACGCCCGCATCCGTCAGCTCTGTCAGCACCCGAACACTCTCATCTGGGTTGCTCATCGCCGTGGTTTCCGTCACTTCTAAGATCAACATTTCCGGTGGAACACGGTGAAGTGCCAGGCAGTCGAGAACCGTTTTAACCAGTGAAGGTTGTTCAAACTGCAGTGTCGACAGGTTTACCGCCATTGACCAGCTTTGATGCCCCTGAAGATGCCATTCCCGCAGCTGGCGACAGGCTTCATTTATCACCCAGTTGCCAATGGGGATGATCAGCCCCGTTTTTTCCGCCAGCGGCAGAAAAAGGTCCGGCGTCAGTAACCCCTGCTTAGGGTGCTGCCAGCGCAATAACGCCTCAAATCCGAGTATAGGACCCGCGGGAGCGTGAAATTTTGGCTGATACAGCAGGCGCAGCTCATTGCGATCGAGCGCCATCCACAGATCGTTCATTAACTGGAGATGGGTCTGCGCAAGGGTATTCATGGAGGGCTGGAAAAAGTGGTAACCGTTACGGCCCATATGCTTTGTGTGATACATCGCCGCGTCGGCGTTAAACATCAGCTCACGCTCGGTTTTGCCGTCATGAGGATAGAGCGCGATACCAATGCTGAGGGTCACCACCAGTTCATAGGGGTCGAGATTGAACGGGCTATCGATCGCACGCACCAGCGAGTTCGCCAGCGATGCCGCGTCGTCCGGACCTTCTCCTTCAGCCAGCAGAACAAATTCATCACCGCCGATACGTGCAAGGGTGAACTGGCCTTTCAGGAGAAGCAGCAGACGCTGCGTAACGGCGACCAGCAGCCTGTCACCGACATCATGGCCGTAGGCGTCATTGATGGCTTTAAAGCCGTCGAGATCCATGAACATCAGGGCAAAGTGGCTCCCTTCACGAGCGGCTTTGCTGATGGCCTGGTCGAGTCTGTCTTCCAGCAGGATACGGTTGGGCAGACGCGTCAGGGTATCGTGCAGCGCCAGTTGAGCGAGTTCCCGGTTAGCTTCTGCCAGCGACGAGGCCAGAAGGGCGGTACGTGCCTGAAGGCGGGCATCCAGCATCGACACCAGCAGGGTGATCCCAAGAATAGAGAGCGCGACGACGCTGACCAGCACCGCCAGCCAGCTCCCGTTAATCCCCTCATGATGAACCATTGTGGACATGGGAAACTGCGCTGCTTTCATTCCGGCATAGTGCATACCGGCAATGGCAATGCCCATCGTGATGGCGGCCCCCATGCGCATCAGCACGACCTGCGCGGCTTCGCGACGCAGGCGGAAGGTCAGCCATAGTGCCGCGAGCGAAGCGGCAAGCGCAATCGCGACCGAAATGGCCACCCAGACCTTGTCCCAGATAATCCCGGGCATCACTTCCAGCGCCGCCATGCCGGTGTAATGCATGGCAACAATACCGCTCCCCATCACCAGCGCGCCGGGCAGCAGCCGGCGCAAGCGTAATTGCTCGCAGCTCACGAGCCATAACGCAAACAGCGACGACCCCACGGCGATGACCATGGATAACACCGTCAGGGTGGCGTTGTAGCTCATGCTCATGGAGAGGTCCATCGCCAGCATGCCGATAAAATGCATGGCCCATACGCCAATGCCCATTGCAATACCGCCGCCAGCCAGCCAGACGCGGGCAGCGACGCCCTCACTCCCGGCGACGCGTGCAGCCATGTTCAGCGCGGTATACGCAGCAAGGATGGCAACAACAAAGGAGAGGACGACAAGGATATGGTTGTATTGGCTGACCAGCATGGACGGTTCTACTCGAGTGTGGGGTTACGCTAGAGCGGTTGAGAAGGGCGAGACATTATCACCGTCAGGTAATGGCTCAAAGGGATTTAAATCCCCGTTTTTAGTGGGTAATAACGGGGGGCTGGCGCAATCGGGCGGTTAGTCGAGCTCGGAGCAGTTCACGAGTTTCAGCGGATTGACGGAGTTCATATTGCGACACTTATCGGTTTCGGTGCTCATCAGTTCGATCCATTGCATCAGGAGTGCATCGAAAATGAGAACGGAGATTGCAAAGACAACCAGCCACCAGTATTTACGAATCATTGTGTCATTCCGCGGGAAGAACGCCAGTAAGGTGGGGGAAATATACACGAAAAACCGTGGTTGAAAAGCGGGATAAGCGAAGGTTTACAATGCGTTGACGGAGAGGCACAGGTAATAAAAAAGGCGCTTCCCCATGCCGAAGAGCGCCTTTTTAAACAAGCATTTAACTGATTAGTATCAGTTCATGCCGTATTTTTTCAGTTTCTTACGCAGAGTACCACGGTTGATACCCATCATCAGCGCAGCGCGGGTTTGGTTACCGCGGGTGTATTGCATCACCATGTCCAACAGTGGCTGTTCAACTTCAGCCAGTACCAGCTCATACAGGTCATTAACATCCTGACCGTTCAGTTGAGCAAAATAGTTCTTCAGTGCCTGTTTAACCGAGTCACGCAGGGGCTTTTGAGTTACCTGGTCCTGAGAGTTAACGGTAGAAACGGTCAGTACGTCAGAATTTACGCGTTGTTCGAACATAGTTCTGTCAGCTCTTTATTTCATTACGCAAGATTTTCGAAGTATGCCTCCAACGCCTCCAGCTGTACGCTGGCATCCTCTATGGCGTTGAATGTGCGCCGAAACTGGTCATCTGGAGCGTGCTCCTGGAGATACCAGGAGACGTGTTTACGCGCAATTCGGTACCCTTTTGCCTGGCCGTAGTGGTCATGCAGTTCCCGAACATGCGAACAAAGCAAGCGCTTAACCTCTGCCAGAGGCAGCGGGGCAAGCAGCTCCCCAGTGTCCAGATAATGCTGGATTTCCCGGAAGATCCAGGGTCTTCCCTGAGCTGCACGTCCTATCATCAGAGCATCAGCTCCCGTATAGTCGAGTACAGCTCTGGCTTTAAGCGGGTCAGTTATGTCGCCATTCGCGATAATCGGAATGGAAACTTTCTGCTTAACTGCCCGAATGCTGTCGTATTCAGCTTCACCGTTGAACAAACAGGCGCGAGTGCGTCCATGAATGGTCAGGGCCTGAATGCCACAGTCTTCGGCCAGTTGGGCAATCTCTACACAGTTACGGTGTTCCGGCGACCAACCCGTGCGAATCTTCAACGTAACAGGAACGTCCACTGCGCTGACAACCGCCGTCAGGATAGCTTTCACCTGGTCGGGGTATTGCAGAAGGGCTGAACCTGCAAGCTTGCGATTCACCTTTTTGGCCGGGCACCCCATATTGATATCAATAATCTGGGCACCACTTTCCACGTTAATCCGCGCGGCATCTGCCATCTCTTCAGGCACGCTTCCGGCAATTTGCACGGTGCGAATACCTGGTTCATCAACGTGCACCATCCGAAGGCGGGATTTATCGCTTTCCCAAACCTGCGGGTTAGACGACATCATCTCGGATACGGTTAAACCGGCTCCCATCTCATAGCACAGCGTCCTGAATGGCCGGTCTGTAATACCTGCCATAGGGGCTGCGATCAGGCGATTTCTAAGCTGGTGGTGTCCGATGCGCATGAGTTAAGAAATGACCATACTGTGACTGCAAGGCGGCGTATATTACGCATTTTTTGCACGAGATGAAAGGCCAAACTTTGAACAATCCACTGTTATAGATCAAGGAATCGCCGCTCAATCATTCCATTCAAAATTAATCATCATTTAAATCATTATGTTATATGATAATGGTTATTTTATAGGCGCTTACAATTTCCCGTAACTTCTCATCATTTCTGAATAAATGCGTCGCTGAAGCGGGATAATCTGCTGTTTTTAGCAGCAGATTATCCCACTTCTTTGCGATCTGCGTCGCATTTTAGAACATGATCGTCATGCGAAAAATGCGTCTTATTCGACCACAACACGCCCATGCAGCGACTGTACCGGACGGTTATTATCGTGATGCATTGTATGGGTGAATCTATCAAGCTGTTCTGCAGAAACGGTCAGGGGCTGTTTAAGCACAATCCAGGTGACGCCTTCTGAACACGGAGGGGTGGTCAATGAACCGCTAAAGCGCCAGTACGTTTTATCTTTTGGCAGCAGTTTGTTAAGGTTAAGATCTTGTTTGATGGAGACATTTTGCTCGGCCTGCTGAGGCATAACGCGCCACAGTTTTTCAAGCTCCGGGTTTGCGGCTCCTTTATCAAACATGACCGCCACCACCGTCAGTTCCCCACTGGCATTTTTATGAACCAGGTGCATTTCCATTGCATATTTCTTGCCATGAACGGTGTTTTCGCTCGGCGCGTGGAAGTGGAACTGCTGTAACGTCCAGGTTTGCTTATCAAGGGAAAGGGTATCGCGGGTGTCAGCCTGTTCACTTGCCTGAATGGTATGGCCGTTGTTTGTCAGCGTAACAGGGCCATCGACGTAGTGGGTTTGTAGCGGGGAGAGATGGGCGTTTGCGGTCGAATCAATATTAATGGGAGACTGGTTCATTCCGCTTTGACAGGTCTTGTATGCCTCGTCCAACTCGCCCCAGTGTTCCGGCGAACCTTCCCCTTCGTAGCTCCAGTGTGATGCGCATGCTGAAGCCGAGATCATGCTCAGCGCCAGCAGCGCTGCCTTGCCTGTAATGTGTTTCATCATATTCTTCCGGTGAATTTTTGTAATACAAATCAACATGATTTGTATGGTTATTTTACCGAAGAATAACCTGGGGAGAGAGGATTATCAGAGGAGGAAAGGCGTGGTCAGATGACCACGCCAAATGCTTATTTTTTACGGCCGGTGATGCGGCACCACTCTTCTTTTTCCACTACCGGGTCAAGAGCAAAGAGATCGGCGTAGGCTTCACACACGCTGTCAGCCTGGCTTGCCAGAATACCGGAAAGCCCGAGCAGACCGCCCTCAACGGGCAGCACGCTGATTAACGGGGCCAGCTCGCGCAGTGGGCCCGCCAGAATGTTTGCGACCACCACATCGGCTTTCATGGCGTCTGGCTGAGCATCCGGCAGATACAGCTCCAGACGATCGGAGACGCCGTTACGCTCGGCATTATCGCGGCTGGCCTGAATCGCCTGCGGATCGATATCGATCCCGATGGCTTTTGCCGCGCCCAGCTTCAGGGCTGCAATCGCGAGGATCCCGGATCCACAGCCGAAATCGATCACTGTCTTTCCGTCCAGGTCCAGACCATCCAGCCACTGCAGGCACAGGGACGTGGTGGGGTGAGTGCCGGTACCAAACGCCAGACCCGGGTCGAGCATCACGTTGACCGCATTCTCATCCGGGACGTCGCGCCAGCTTGGGCAGATCCACAGACGTTTGCCGAACTGCATCGGGTGGAAATTATCCATCCATTCGCGTTCCCAGTCTTTGTCTTCCAGCTGTTCGATTTTGTGCACAAAACCCGCGCCCAGCAGAGGATGATTCTCCAGAATCGCGACGACCTCTTTCATATCGGTTTCGGCATCAAACAGGCCAATAACGTCGGTATCACCCCACAGGCGGGTTTCGCCCGGCAGTGGCTCAAAGACCGGCGTGTCATGCGTGTCCTGGAAGGTGATAGAGACCGAGCCGGCCTCCATCAGCGCATCGCTCAGTTCCTCGGCGTTAGCGCCGGTTGTGTTCAGTTTTAGTTGGATCCACGGCATGGCAAAACTCTTTATTTATCAGTAGAAATCATAGCGGGTTGTGGCGCGGGCTGACCGAAACGGTTCCCCACCACAAACGCCAGTAAACTTAGCAGTAACGAAGGGACAATCGGATGGAAGCCCAGGTACTGAATCTTAAACGTTGCAAGGACGGCGTAAAGCACGCCGCCGACAATCATCGCGCTCAGCGCACCGGCGGCATTCGCGCGCTCCCAGTAGAGCCCTAACACCAGCGGCCACAGGAATACCGCTTCAAGCCCACCAAATGCCAGCAGGTTCAGCCAGATGATCATCTCCGGCGGTCGCCACGCGGCTAACAGCAGCAAAGCCCCTAACGCCAGGGTAATAACGGCCGACATGCGCTTCAGGCGCCGTTCATTCTCTGCCTGCTCAGGACGCAGGTTCAGGTAGAGATCTTTAATGATCGTAGCGGAACTTTGCAGCAGCTGAGCGTTGATGGTCGACATAATGGCGGCCATCGGTGCGGCGAGGAAGATCCCGGCTGCAAATGGCGGCAGCACTTTAACCATCAGGGTTGGGATGACCAAATCGGGTACGGTAAGGTCAGGAATAACTGCCCGACCTAATGCGCCCGCCAGGTGCATACCAAACATCAGGATTGCGACGACGATAGTGCCGATAATGATACCTCTGTGCACGGCTTTGCTGTCTTTATAAGAGATACAGCGCACGGCGGTATGCGGCAGGCCAATGACCCCAAAGCACACCAACACCCAGAACGAGGTCATAAAGGTTGGCGAAAGAATGTCATCCGCGCCCTGCGGAGAGACCAGTTTCGGGTCGATGGCTTCCAGTGTTTCGACGGCGTGGCTCAGGCCACCTGCAGCATGCACAATGCCCACCAGCAGAACAAGGGTGCCAACAAGCATCACCAGGCCTTGCATCGTATCGTTCAGCACGCTGGCGCGGAATCCGCCAAACGCGGTATACAGCGCAATGCTGACTCCGAAGATGATCAAGCCCGTCTCGTAGGGGATCCCGGCCGCCGTTTCCAGCAGGCGTGCCCCGCCGATAAACTGCACCGTCATTGCGCCAATAAAGGCCACCAGCAGGCTTAAGCTGGCCAGCCAGACCAGTAAACGGCTCTGATAGCGGGCAAACAGCATATCGTTGAGCGTCACGGCATTATAACGGCGCGCCAGAATGGCAAATTTCTTTCCCAGTATACCCAGCGAGAGCCAGACGGCAGGCAGCTGAATCATCGCCAGCAGCACCCAGCCTAACCCGTATTTATAGGCTGCGCCCGGTCCACCGATAAACGAACTGGCGCTGATGTAGGTCGCGGTCAGCGTCATGGCCAGCACCACGCCGCCCATTGAGCGGCTGCCGAGGAAATACTCGTTCAGAAACGTGCCTGTCGTGCGTTTTCGCATGGCGTAAACGGATAAACCAAACACCACCAACAAGTAAGCGATAAGCGGCAGAATCACTTCAAGCTGCATCATCGTCCTCCAGCGGAATATCGCGATAGATGAATTTGACCATTGCCCAGCACAGCACGATAAACACCAGCGGTACCAGCAGGCAGGCCATTTCGAACCAGTGTGGCAGGCCGGTGATGCCCATAGCGGAGTCTGGTAAGTAAGCAGTCACTAACCATGCTGCGAGATAGAGAAGGGTCAGCCACAGCGCCCAGCGCGCTTCTTTATGGGCCTGAACAAAACGTTTGTCCATTTTTTGTCCCTTGTGGATGAAGAAAGCGGGGATTGTACATGATGAGGCTTTCCTGACCCCAGAAATAAAAAAGGCCGGATAATCCGGCCTTTTCGCGTGAGAGCAGTCTTACTTCTCGTTAAGACCGAGTTTTTTCTCCAGGTAGTGGATGTTGGTTCCACCATTCTGGAAGTGCTCGTCGCTCATGATACGCATCTGCAGATCAACGTTGGTTTTGATACCGTCGATGATCAGCTCCTGCAGGGCATTCTTCATGCGGGCAATCGCCACGTCACGGTTTTCGCCGTAGCAGATAAGCTTGCCGATCATTGAGTCATAGTACGGCGGTACGGTGTAACCGGCGTAGATATGAGACTCCCAGCGCACACCAAAGCCACCCGGCGCGTGGAAACGCGTGATTTTACCCGGGCTTGGCAGGAAGGTGTTCGGGTCTTCGGCGTTAATACGGCACTCTACCGCATGGCCTTTCACCACAACTTCTTCCTGCTTGATGGACAGCGGCTGGCCTGCAGCGATACGCAGCTGTTCTTTGATCAGGTCAACGCCGGTGATCATTTCGGTAACCGGGTGTTCAACCTGAATACGGGTGTTCATTTCAATGAAATAGAACTCGCCGTTTTCGAACAGGAACTCAAAGGTACCTGCACCGCGATAGCCGATATCGACACACGCTTTGGAGCAACGCTCGCCGATGTAGCGACGCAGCTCTGGGGTAATGCCCGGTGCTGGTGCTTCTTCGACCACTTTCTGGTGACGACGCTGCATGGAGCAGTCACGTTCTGCCAGATAGATCGCGTTACCCTGACCGTCAGCCAGCACCTGAATTTCGATGTGGCGTGGGTTTTCCAGGTATTTTTCCATGTACACCATGTCATTGCTGAAAGCGGCTTTCGCTTCTGCTTTGGTCATGGAGATGGACTGCGCCAGTTCAGCATCGCTGCGCACAACGCGCATACCGCGACCGCCGCCGCCGCCGGACGCCTTGATGATAACCGGGTAGCCAATGCGTTTAGCATGAGCACGGTTAGCATCCATGTCGTCTGTCAGAGGGCCGTCAGAGCCTGGTACGGTTGGAACGCCGGCTTTTTTCATCGCGGTGATCGCAGACACTTTGTCGCCCATCAGGCGGATAGTGTCGGCTTTCGGGCCGATGAAGATGAAGCCAGAGCGTTCAACCTGCTCAGCAAAGTTGGCGTTCTCAGAGAGGAAGCCGTAACCCGGATGAATTGCCACCGCGCCGGTGATTTCAGCGGCGCTGATGATAGCCGGGATGTTCAGATAGCTTTTTACGGACGGAGCCGGGCCAATACAGACCGTCTCATCCGCCAGCAATACGTGTTTTAAATCGCGATCCGCGCTTGAGTGCACAGCGACGGTCTTGATGCCCAGTTCTTTACAGGCACGAAGAATACGCAGTGCGATCTCGCCGCGGTTGGCGATAACAATTTTATCCAGCATGTACGCCTCGTTACTCGATGACGACCAGCGGCTCGTCAAATTCAACCGGCTGACCACTTTCGACCAGAATCGCTTTCACAGTACCTGATTTGTCTGCTTCGATCTGGTTCATCATTTTCATCGCTTCAACGATGCACAGGGTATCGCCTACGTTGACTTTCTGACCCACTTCGATGAACGCCTTCGCGTCCGGGCTCGGGGTGCGGTAGAAAGTACCAACCATTGGGGAACGTACGATGTGACCACTGATTTCTGCTGCAGCGGCAGGTGCGGCTTCAGCTGCTGGCGCAACGGCTGCGGAGAGCGCAGGCTGCTGCACTGGCGCAGCATAAGCTTGCTGCATTACCGGGAAGCTAGCGGCTGGGGCTGCACGGCTGATGCGTACAGACTCTTCGCCTTCAGAAATTTCCAGTTCGGAGATGCCTGATTCTTCAACCAGCTCGATCAGTTTTTTAATCTTACGAATATCCATGAGTGGGTTCCGTACTCTTGTTTAGTGTGATTGTGACAAGCGTTTTACCGCTGTCTGTAAAGCGTATGAATAGCCGTCAGCGCCCAGTCCACATATAACGCCAGCAGCGATATCTGACAGATACGAGTGGTGGCGGAACGGCTCTCGGGCGTGCACGTTACTCAGGTGGATCTCGATAAACGGGATACTCACCGCGAGCAGTGCGTCGCGGATAGCAACACTGGTGTGCGTAAACGCGGCCGGATTGATCAGGATATAGTCCACATTGTCTTTAGCCTGATGAATACGGTCGATGAGTGCGTACTCCGCATTTGACTGAAAATGATCCAAATCCACATTCAGTGACGCTGCTTCCGTTCCCAGACGGTTAACAATTTCACCCAATGTTAGCGTGCCGTACTTCTCTGGCTCACGGGTGCCGAGCATGTTCAGGTTCGGTCCGTTCAAAACTAAGATATGGAATTTATCAGTCATTATGCCGCTATCTCCTGCGATTCTCTGGTAAAAAACAAAATATACCGTCGAAGCGCAAATGTCACCTTTTCAGAGGCTTAAAACCGCTGTCAGGCGAACCAAGGTCGCACATTATAACGATTTCGTAGCATTTAGCAGCTAAATACTGGTCTTATCAGGGAAGATAATCAACCGCTATCCGAAAAAGATTTGCGGTTGACGGGGAATCTGCGGGAAAACGCACAGTTTCGCGAACTATCGCCACCACTGGCGGAACTTCTTGTAACGCCATGCTAAAAGCGCCACGGCCGCCAGTGCATAAAGGACCGGCTGCGGGGAGAGGATCTTCACCGACCACAGGTAGTGAATGGGGGCGAGGATCGCGACAAGATAGAAGAAGTTGTGCAGCAGTTGCCAGCGCCTGCCCAGTTTTCGTTGAGCATATTGCGTGGATGTGAGCGCTAACGCCAGTAAAACCATCCAGCTCACGATACCCAGCGTCAGATAAGGACGTGTCACCAGTTCGCGGCCAAGCAGCGCCAGATTGTTAATTCCCAGTTCCAGCAGGGCATAGCTAGTGAGATGCAGCGTCGCCCAGGCAAAACACCATAGCCCTAACAGGCGACGGGTGCGTATCAATAAGGGCTGTTTAGCGTAGCGCGCCAGCGGCGAGACGAGCAAGGTGGCCAGCAAAAATTTCAGAGCCATCCGACCGGTAAAATGCTGGATATCCTTCGCCGGGTCTGCGCTAAAGAGTCCCTGGCTTGCGGCCCAGAACAGCCATATAAAAGGAAGCAGCCCGGCCAGGTGCAGTAGCACTTTCAGCCAGGTAATCTGTTTTGCCGTTAAACGCACTCAGAAGTTCTCCCGTAAATTGAGACCACGGTAAAGCGAGGCCACTTCATCCGCATAGCCGTTAAACAGCAGCGTCGGCTGACGCTTTACGTCCAGCGCTCCACCTGAACCGATAAACCGCTCGGTTGCCTGCGACCAGCGCGGATGATCCACATGCGGATTCACGTTGGCAAAGAAGCCGTATTCGTTCGGAGCCGCCAGATTCCAGGTGGTTGGCGGACGTTCGCGGGTAAGCTTAATGCTGACGATAGATTTAATCCCTTTGAAACCATATTTCCATGGAACGGTTAAACGGATGGGGGCACCGTTCTGCGGCGGGAGCGCCTTACCGTAAACGCCGACGGTCAGCAGGGTAAGGGGATGCATGGCTTCGTCGAGGCGCAACCCTTCCACATACGGATACTCAAGCCCGCCGCCGATAAACCGATCTTTCTGCCCGGGCATTTCGTCCGGCGCATAGCGCGTCTGGAAAGCGACATATTTTGCGTTGCTGGTGGGTTCAACCATCGCCAGCAGTTTATGCAGCGGGAAGCCAACCCACGGTACCACCATCGACCAGGCCTCCACACAGCGCATGCGATAGATTCGCTCTTCGAGGGGAAAACGGGTGGTGAGATCGTGGTGGTCCAGCGTCAGGGGTTTTGCCACTTCGCCATCAATCTTCAGCGTCCACGGATCGGTTTTGAGGCTTCCCGCGTTCGCGGCAGGATCGGCCTTATCGAGCCCAAATTCGTAGAAGTTGTTGTAGCCGGTGACTTTATCTTCCGGCGTGAGCGTCAGTTTGTTTTGCCATTGGGCGGGTTTCGTAAAGGTGAGCGGGGCACCGGAAGGGGCCTTTGGCCGATCGTTGCCTTTAAACCAGTCGAGCAGGTCGGCGTGCGCCGCCGGAGAGAGCGTCAGGGCAGTGGCGCTGATGCCAAGCATTTTCAGGATCTGGCGGCGCTGTAACATAAAGACAGACTCAGACGTTACGTCGGCTTCCGTCAGTTTTCGGTTTTTCATGGCATCCTCCGTCATGCGTTTTCCTAAGCATGACGGAGGAGAGGGATTCGCGCGAATATGTCACGAAAATTTGAAGATTAGGCGATTTTCACCAGCGCGCGACCGTGGAACTGGTTGTCCATGATCTTACTGGCATATTCCGGTGCCTGGCTCAGGGTTATCTCCGTTGCGCTCTGGGTATAGAAAGATTCAGGCAGATCGCGCACCAGTCGTTCCCAGGCTTCATGACGACGGGTCGGCGGGGTCATCACGGAATCCACACCCTGCAGTCGTACGTTACGCAGAATAAATGGCATCACGGTGGTTGGCAGGGCAAATCCGCCCGCCAGACCGCAGGCTGCCACGCAGCCGCCGTAGTTCATCTGCGCCAGGACTTTTGCCAGCACCTTATCACCGACGGTATCCACCGCCCCTGCCCAGACCTGTTTTTCCAGCGGACGGGTTTCGGCAAATTCGTCGCGGCTCAGAATGCGGCTGGCGCCGAGCTGGCGCAGATAGTCATGGGTACTTTCACGGCCGGAAACCGCAGCGACCTGATAACCCAGCTTGTGCAGCAGCGTGACCGCCGTGC
Organism: Enterobacter sp. EGD-HP1; assembly: GCF_000733275.2. Taxonomy (NCBI): domain Bacteria; kingdom Pseudomonadati; phylum Pseudomonadota; class Gammaproteobacteria; order Enterobacterales; family Enterobacteriaceae; genus Enterobacter; species Enterobacter sp. EGD-HP1. The sequence goes on along the minus strand of NZ_AVOP01000005.1, from coordinate 105,527 downwards.
TGCCCACGCCGCCGCTGGCGCCGGTGACGACAATTTCACCCGACTCAGGGCGGATACCTGCATCTTCCAGTGCCATTACGCACAGCATGGCAGTAAAACCTGCCGTGCCGACAATCATCGCCTTGCGGCCATCCATACCTTTCGGCATTGGCACTAGCCAGTCGCCCTTCACGCGCGCCTGCGTTGCCAGCCCGCCCCAGTGATTTTCACCTACGCCCCAGCCGGTAAGCAGCACCTGCTGGCCCGCGTGGAAACGCGGATCTTCACTGGTATGAACCCGGCCAGCGAAATCAATACCTGGCACCATAGGGAAATTTCGGATGATTTTACCCTTACCGGTAATCGCCAGCGCATCTTTATAATTTAAACTGGACCAGTCGATGTCGACGGTTACTTCGCCTTCCGGCAGGCGACTCTCTTCTACCGCCTGCACTGAGGCAAGCGTTTTGCCATCCTGCTGTTCTAAGATCAAAGCCTGCATACGGGGTCCTCTCGACTCAGATGATTGGAAAATAATTTCTGAAGACTATACTCGCTCAGGGAAACGCAGTGCCGATTTAACGCAATAAATTGCCAGATACACCCGATTTGGTAGTATGCCGCATTTGAAATGCAAGTTAGCGCTTACTCGCTACCCCCATCAACCCACGGAGTAATCTCAAGGATGCGATTAACGACGAAGTTCTCGGCTTTTATCACCTTGCTGACGGGGCTGACCATTTTTGTCACGCTTCTGGGCTGCTCGCTGAGCTTTTACAACGCCATTCAGGACAAGCTGGTCAACCGGGTACAGTCTGTCGCATCGGTGATTGATACGCGTCTGCTGACGACGCCGCTGCCGGCGCTGTCCCGCGAGCTCGATGAGTTGATGGTACCTGTTGATATTGTCCAGATCGACATTCAGCAGGGAAAGCATCGCGTTTTAAGCCATGAACGTCAGGGAAGTTACCGTCCAGCGGGGGTGGTGAGCCAGTACCGGGAAGTGACGGTGCACTCCCTCAAAAATCCGGGGATGACTATACACATGGTCTACCTCGATCCGATGGCGAGCTACTTCCGTTCCATGATGACCACCGCGCCGCTCACGGTCGCCGTTGCGTTTATCGTCCTGCTGATCTTTCTCGCGGTTCGCTGGCTGCGCCGCCAGCTCTCCGGTCAGGAGCTGCTGGAGATGCGCTCTGTGCGGATCCTTAACGGTGAACGCGGCCCACAGGTCCGTGGTTCCGTCCACGAGTGGCCGTCACGCGCCAGCAGCGCGCTGGATACCCTGCTCTCCGAAATCCAGTTTGCCAGCGACCAGCGCAGCCGTATGGATACGTTGATCCGCTCTTATGCGGCGCAGGACAATAAAACCGGCCTTAACAACCGTCTTTTCTTTGATAATCAGCTCGCCACGCTGCTCGACGATTCAGAAAAAGTGGGGACACACGGGGTAGTGATGATGATTCGCCTGCCCGATTTCGATCTCCTGCGCGACACCTGGGGACAGCGGGTCGCGGAAGAAAACCTCTTTACGCTGATCAACCTGCTCTCCACCTTTATTATGCGCTACCCGGGCGCGCTGCTGGCCCGCTATCACCGCAGCGACTTTGCCGTGTTGTTGCCGCATCGTACGCTGAAGGAATCGGAGAGCATCGCCAGCCAGCTGCTGAAGGCGGTGGATGCACTGCCGCAGAGCAAAATGCTCGACAGAGACGACATGGTCCACATGGGGATCTGCGCCTGGCGTGGCGGGCAATCCACGGAGCAGGTGATGGAGCATGCGGAAGCCGCTACCCGCAACGCCGTGTTGCAGGGGGCGAACGGGTGGGCGGTTTATGATGACTCGCTGCCGGAAAAAGGGCGCGGCAACGTGCGCTGGCGGACGCTGATTGAGCAAATGCTTAGCCGCGGCGGGCCACGTATTTATCAAAAACCCGCGGTGATGAAAAACGGCAACGTTCATCATCGTGAACTGATGTGTCGTATTTTTGACGGCACGGAAGAGGTTATCTCGGCGGAATATCTGCCGATGGTGCTGCAATTTGGCCTGTCCGAAGAGTATGACCGCCAGCAAATTACCCGGCTGATTCCGTTTTTATCCTTCTGGCCTGAAGAAAACCTGGCGTTACAGGTCACCGTGGAGTCGTTAATACGCCCACGTTTTCAGCGCTGGCTACGTGATACATTAATGCAATGCGAAAAATCGCAACGCAAACACATTATTTTTGAACTTGCTGAGGCCGACGTAGGTCAACACATCAGCCGGTTACGTCCGGTGGTACGTTTGATCAATGCGCTTGGTGCGCGTGTCGCGGTGACGCAGGCAGGTTTGACCCTGGTCAGTACCAACTGGATCAAGGAGCTGGATGTGGAGTTATTAAAGCTACATCCGGGGCTGGTAAGGAATATTGAGAAGCGGACGGAAAACCAGCTGCTGGTTCAGAGTCTGGTCGAAGCATGCAAGGGAACGCGAACACAAGTATTTGCCGCAGGCGTGCGCTCCAGAAGCGAATGGCAGATGTTAACAGAGCGTGGTGTGATGGGTGGTCAGGGGGATTTTTTTGCTGCCTCTCAACCGCTTGACACCAACGTGAAAAAATATTTGCAAAGATACTCTGTTTGACCTGCCGTTTACGCTGTTTTCACGTAGAATATCGCGCCTGTAGCTTTGAGTATGTCGAGCAAAAAGCCAGTGAACGACCTTTAACGGGTTACAAACGTCAGTGGGGAACGCTACTGTTTACTCAGCCCTGAGGGAGTCAGGGGATGATTTTGTAACATCAGGAAACGTACTGCACAAATTTTCACCGTTGCAGATGATTTTTGCGCCTTGTCGCTGCTGCGTGTGGTTGGTAAAGTAAGCGGATTTTGTTTTCCGCCCCAGCTTTCAGGATTATCCCTTAGTATGTTGAAAAAATTTCGTGGCATGTTTTCCAATGACCTGTCCATTGACCTGGGTACCGCGAATACCCTTATTTATGTAAAAGGACAAGGCATCGTATTGAATGAGCCTTCTGTTGTGGCCATTCGTCAGGATCGTGCAGGCTCGCCGAAAAGCGTGGCCGCAGTGGGTCATGACGCGAAGCAGATGCTGGGTCGTACCCCTGGCAACATCGCCGCCATTCGCCCAATGAAAGACGGCGTTATCGCCGACTTTTTCGTGACTGAAAAAATGCTTCAGCACTTCATCAAGCAGGTTCACAGCAACAGCTTCATGCGTCCAAGCCCGCGTGTTCTGGTGTGTGTGCCGGTTGGCGCAACCCAGGTAGAACGTCGCGCAATCCGTGAATCTGCCCAGGGTGCAGGTGCACGTGAAGTGTTCCTGATTGAAGAGCCAATGGCTGCGGCCATCGGTGCTGGCCTCCCTGTTTCCGAAGCTACCGGTTCTATGGTGGTGGATATCGGTGGTGGTACTACTGAAGTGGCCGTTATCTCTCTGAACGGCGTGGTGTACTCCTCTTCCGTACGTATTGGTGGTGACCGCTTCGATGAAGCCATCATTAATTATGTGCGCCGTAACTACGGCTCTCTGATCGGTGAAGCCACCGCAGAGCGTATCAAACACGAAATCGGCTCTGCGTATCCGGGCGATGAAGTGCGTGAGATCGAGGTTCGCGGTCGTAACCTGGCTGAAGGTGTTCCACGCGGTTTTACCCTGAACTCCAACGAAATTCTGGAAGCACTGCAGGAACCACTGACGGGCATCGTGAGCGCGGTAATGGTTGCGCTGGAACAGTGTCCACCAGAGCTGGCGTCCGATATCTCCGAGCGCGGTATGGTTCTGACCGGTGGTGGTGCGCTGCTGCGTAACCTCGACCGCCTGTTAATGGAAGAGACAGGTATTCCTGTCGTAGTTGCAGAAGATCCACTGACTTGCGTCGCCCGTGGTGGTGGCAAGGCGCTGGAAATGATCGACATGCACGGCGGCGATTTGTTCAGCGAAGAGTAGTCGAGTTTGAGAGGGTAGCAATTTGCTACCCTTTCTCTCTGACGCGAGAATACGCATAGCCTATGAAGCCAATTTTTAGCCGTGGCCCATCGCTACAGTTTCGCCTCATTCTGGCGGTTCTGGTTGCGCTTGGGGTCATTATTGCCGATAGCCGCCTCGGTACGTTCAGCCAGATCAGAACGTACATGGATACCGCAGTCAGTCCTTTCTACTTTGTTTCAAATGGTCCCCGTGAACTGCTCGACTCCGTTTCTCAAACGCTGTCTTCGCGCGACCAACTCGAACTCGAAAACCGGGCCTTACGTCAGGAACTGCTGCTGAAAAACAGCGAACTGCTGATGCTGGGGCAATACAAGCAGGAAAACGCGCGTCTGCGTGAACTGCTCGGCTCGCCGCTGCGTCAGGATGAGCAGAAAATGGTCACGCAGGTGATCTCCACCGTGAACGACCCCTACAGCGATCAGGTTGTGATCGACAAAGGGAGCGTGAACGGGGTGTATGAAGGTCAGCCTGTTATCAGTGATAAAGGCGTAGTGGGCCAGGTTGTTGCCGTGGCCAAACTGACCAGCCGCGTGCTGCTGATTTGCGATGCCACACATGCGCTGCCGATCCAGGTTCTGCGCAACGATATTCGCGTGATTGCGGCCGGTAACGGCTGTACGGACGACCTGCAGTTGGAACACCTGCCGGCTAACACGGATATTCGCGTGGGCGACGTGCTGGTGACGTCTGGCCTGGGTGGACGCTTCCCTGAAGGCTATCCGGTTGCGGTGGTCTCTTCAGTTAAGCTGGATACTCAGCGTGCCTATACCGTGATTCAGGCGCGTCCAACCGCCGGTTTGCAGCGTCTGCGCTATCTGCTGCTGCTGTGGGGCGCCGATCGTAACGGTGCTAATCCGATGACGCCTGAAGAGGTGCATCGCGTAGCAAACGAGCGCCTGATGCAGATGATGCCGCAGGTTCTCCCGCCTGCGGATTCCATGGGGCCGCCTGCGCCAGTACCGGCACCGGCAACAGGGTTAACGCAGCCGCTGCCGGATGCGCCACCACCGCCTAAACTCTCTTCGGGAGGGCAGTAGTGGCAAGTTATCGTAGCCAGGGACGTTGGGTCATCTGGCTCTCGTTTCTCATCGCACTGTTACTCCAAGTGATGCCCTGGCCGGATGACATTCTCGTTTTCCGGCCAAACTGGGTATTGCTCATTTTACTTTACTGGATCCTTGCCCTGCCGCATCGCGTAAATGTCGGCACAGGTTTCGTGATGGGTGCCATACTGGATCTCATTAGTGGCTCTACGCTTGGCGTGCGCGCCTTGTCCATGAGCATTATTGCGTACCTCGTCGCACTCAAATTCCAGCTCTTTCGTAACCTTGCGCTCTGGCAACAGGCCCTGGTGGTGATGTTATTGTCGCTCGCGGCGGATATCGTTGTTTTCTGGGCAGAGTTTTTAGTGATCAACGTCTCTTTCCGACCGGAAGTGTTCTGGAGTAGTGTAGTAAACGGTGTGCTCTGGCCATGGTTATTCCTGCTGATGCGGAAGGTTCGCCAGCAGTTTGCTGTACAATAAAAGGTTTCTATGACGTCTTTGTATCTCGCTTCCGGCTCCCCGCGCCGTCAGGAACTCCTGACGCAGCTAGGGGTCTCTTTTGAACGCATCGTGACCGGCATTGAAGAAAAACGTGCTGAGGGCGAAAGCGCTCAACAGTACGTGTCTCGCCTGGCGCGCGAGAAAGCGCAGGCGGGCGTGGCCAGTGTGCCACGCGATCTCCCCGTGCTGGGAGCAGATACCATCGTTATTCTGAACGGTGAAGTGCTGGAGAAACCGCGCGACGCCGATCATGCGGCGCGCATGCTGCGCAAAATGTCCGGACATACGCATCAGGTGATGACGGCCGTCGCGCTGGCTGACAGCCAGCACGTGCTGGATTGCCTGGTGGTGACAGAAGTGACGTTCAGAGTACTTACCGACGACGACATTGCCGCTTATATTGCCAGCGGTGAACCAATGGATAAAGCAGGTGCATACGGTATTCAGGGGCTGGGTGGCTGTTTTGTCAGGAAGATTAATGGCAGCTATCACGCCGTAGTCGGCTTACCGCTGGTGGAAACGTATGAGTTGCTGAGCAATTTTAACTCACTGCGTGAGGGAAGGGATAATTATGACGGCTGAATTGTTGGTAAACGTAACGCCATCGGAAACCCGTGTGGCCTATATTGATGGTGGCATTCTTCAGGAAATTCATATTGAGCGTGAAGCGCGGCGCGGAATAGTAGGCAATATCTACAAAGGTCGTGTCAGTCGTGTACTGCCGGGTATGCAGGCGGCTTTTGTAGATATTGGACTGGATAAGGCGGCGTTTTTACATGCCTCCGATATCATGCCGCACACCGAGTGCGTTGCGGGCGAAGAGCAAAAGCAGTTTGCCGTACGCGATATTTCTGAACTGGTACGTCAGGGACAGGATCTGATGGTGCAGGTGGTGAAAGATCCCCTCGGTACCAAAGGCGCCCGTCTGACCACCGACATCACCTTACCTTCCCGCTATCTGGTCTTTATGCCCGGCGCGTCGCACGTGGGCGTTTCGCAGCGTATTGAGAGCGAAACCGAGCGCGAGCGTCTGAAGAAAGTGGTCAGCGCCTACTGCGATGAACAGGGCGGGTTTATCATCCGTACCGCTGCGGAAGGGATCAGCGAAGAAGACCTGGCGTCGGATGCGGCTTACCTGAAGCGCGTCTGGACCAAGGTGATGGAGCGTAAAAAACGCAACCAGACCCGCTACCAGCTTTACGGTGAACTGGCGCTTGCTCAGCGCGTTCTGCGTGACTTTGCCGACGCGCAGCTCGACCGCATTCGCGTGGACTCGCGCCTGACCTATGAAGCGCTGCTGGAATTTACTGCCGAATATATTCCGGAGATGCCTGGCCTGCTGGAGCATTATTCAGGGCGTCAGCCGATTTTCGATCTCTATGATGTCGAAAACGAGATCCAGCGAGCGCTGGAGCGTAAGGTCGAGCTGAAGTCAGGCGGCTATCTGATCATCGATCAGACCGAAGCGATGACCACCGTCGATATTAACACCGGCGCGTTTGTCGGCCATCGCAACCTGGATGACACCATCTTCAACACCAACATCGAAGCCACTCAGGCGATTGCGCGCCAGCTTCGTCTGCGCAATCTGGGCGGCATTATCATCATCGACTTCATCGATATGAGTAATGAAGACCATCGTCGCCGCGTGCTGCACTCGCTTGAGCAGGCGCTGAGTAAAGATCGCGTGAAAACCAGCATCAACGGCTTCTCACAGCTGGGGCTGGTGGAGATGACGCGTAAGCGTACCCGTGAAAGCGTTGAGCATGTGCTGTGTAATGAATGCCCAACCTGCCATGGACGCGGAACGGTAAAGACGGTTGAGACCGTCTGCTATGAAATCATGCGTGAAATCGTCCGTGTTCATCATGCCTACGACTCCGATCGTTTTCTGGTCTATGCTTCCCCTGCGGTGGCTGAAGCGCTGAAAGGCGAAGAGTCGCACGCGCTGGCGGAAGTGGAAATCTTTGTCGGCAAACAGGTAAAAGTACAAATTGAACCGCTCTATAACCAGGAGCAGTTTGACGTCGTGATGATGTAAGACGCAGTACGCTGCGTGACAAAAGCTGACAAGGAGAGATGCGTGAGGCGATTGCCGGGGATTTTATTGCTTACAGGGGCAACGCTGGTCGTGATTGTCGCGTTGCTCGTGAGCGGGCTACGCCTCGTATTACCGCATCTGGACAGCTGGCGTCCGCAGCTGCTGGCTAAAATCGAATCCACCACCGGCGTGCCGGTGAATGTAAGCCAGATTAGCGCTAACTGGCAGAATTTTGGCCCGACGCTCGATGTCCGGGATATCAACGCCAGCCTGAAAGATGGCGGCCATCTCAAAATCAAACGCGTGACTCTGGCGCTGGACGTCTGGCAAAGCCTGCTGCATCTTCGCTGGCAGTTTCGCGATCTCACCTTTTATCAACTCCAGTTTCTGACCAATACGCCGCTGTCTGGCGGCGATAGCGGTCAGGGTCTTGAGGCCAACCGCTTCAGCGATCTTTTCCTCCGCCAGTTCGATCATTTCGATCTGCGCGACAGCGAAGTGAGCTTTATTACCCTTTCCGGCCAGCGCGCCGAACTGGCGATCCCCCAGCTGACCTGGCTCAACGGCAAGGATCGGCACCGCGCCGAAGGGCAAGTTAATCTCTCAAGCCTGAACGGCCAGCACGGCGTGATGCAGGTGCGCATGGATCTGCGGGACGATGACGGCCTGCTAAACAACGGCAAAGTCTGGCTTCAGGCCGATGATGTGGACGTGAAGCCGTGGCTGGGCGACTGGATCCAGCAAAATATGCAGCTGGAGACAGCCCGTTTCAGCCTTGAAGGCTGGCTGACTCTGACCAAAGGCGAATTTGCCAGCGGCGATATCTGGCTCAAGCAGGGGGGCGCAAGCTGGAAAGGTGAAAAACAGCAGCATCAGCTTTCCGTCGATAACCTCACCGCGCACGTGACGCAGGAGAAAGAGGGCTGGCAGTTTGCCATTCCCGATACCCGCATCACCATGGACGACAAGCCGTGGCCGCGCGGTGCGCTAACGCTGGCCTGGATGCCGGAGCAGGATGTCGGCGGCACGGCCAGTAAACGCAGCGACGAGCTGCGCATCCGCGCCAGCAACCTCGATTTGGCTGCCATTGAAGGCCTGCGCTCGATGGCGGCAAAGATATCTCCGGACCTGGGCGAGATCTGGCTGGCAACGCAGCCGAGCGGGAAGATAGACGCCCTGGCGCTGGATATCCCGCTTCAGGCGACGGAAAAAACCCGTTTCCAGGCAACCTGGAAAGATCTTGCCTGGAAGCAGTGGAAGCTGCTGCCGGGGGCAGAGCACTTTAGCGGCAAGCTGGAAGGCAGCGTGGAAAACGGCAGGCTGACGGTTGATATGCACGATGCCAAAATGCCTTACGAGACGGTCTTCCGCGCGCCGCTGGAAATCGAACAGGGCAGCGCGGTGCTTAACTGGCTCCGTAACGACAAGGGTTTCCAGCTTGATGGCCGCCATATCGATGTGAAAGCCAAAGCGGTGCATGCGCGCGGTGATTTCCGCTATATGCAGCCTGAAGGTGATGAGCCGTGGCTCGGCATTCTGGCGGGGATCAGCACCGATGACGGCTCTCAGGCCTGGCGCTACTTCCCGGAAAACCTGATGGGAAAAGCGCTGGTGGACTATCTCAGCGGCGCGATTCAGGGCGGTCAGGCGGACAATGCCACGCTGGTCTACGGCGGTAATCCGCATCTTTTCCCGTACAAACATAATGAAGGCCAGTTCCAGGTGCTGGTGCCGCTGCATAACGCGACCTTTGCGTTCCAGCCCGGCTGGCCCGCGCTGAAAAACCTGGATATCGAACTCAACTTCCTCAATGACGGACTATGGATGAAGTCCGACAGCGTGGCGCTGGGCGGCGTGACGGCCAGCAACCTGACGGCCAACATCCCGGACTACTCAAAAGAGAAGCTGCTGATTGATGCCGACATCAACGGTCCCGGCAAAGCGGTGGGACCGTACTTTGAAGAGACGCCGCTGAAAGAGTCGCTGGCGGCGACGCTTCAGCAGCTGCAGCTTGATGGCGATGTGAATGCTCGCTTACATCTTGATATCCCGCTGGACGGGGAGATGACCACCGCCAAAGGCGATGTCCGCCTGAAGAACAACAGTCTGTTCATCAAACCCCTTGAGAGCACGCTGAAAAATCTCAGCGGGCAGTTCAGCTTTGAGAACGGTAACCTTAAGAGCGAGCCGCTTACGGCGAGCTGGTTTAATCAGCCCGTTAATATTGACTTCACGACTACCGAGGGTGAAAAGGCTTATCAGGTGGCCGTCAATCTGGATGGCAACTGGCAGCCAGCGCGTATGGACGTCCTGCCAAAGCCAATTGAGGCATCAGTGGAGGGGGCGGTTACCTGGCAGGGTAAAGTGGCAATCGACCTGCCTTATCATGCGGGTGCCCGGTATAAGGTCGACATCACGGGCGATCTGAAAAACCTTCAGAGCCAGCTGCCTGCGCCGCTGGATAAACAGGCCGGACAGCCGCTGCCGGTAAAGCTGAACGTCGATGGCAACCTGAACAGCTTCGAGCTGACCGGCAGCGCGGGTGGGACAAACCACTTCAACAGCCGCTGGCTGCTTAACCGCAAACTCACCCTCGACAAAGCCATCTGGACAACGGATAGCCGCTCCACGCCGCCGCTGCCGGAGCAGCCGGGCATTGAGCTGAATCTCCCACCGATGGATGGTGCAGAGTGGCTGGCGCTGTTCCAGAAAGGCGTTGGGCAAAACGTTGATGAAACCGCCCAGTTCCCGCAAGCCATTACCGTACGTACGCCTTCTCTGATGCTGGGCGGACAGCAGTGGAACAACCTGAGCATTGTCTCGCAGCCTGGCGCTAACGGCACGAAGGTGGAGGCCCAGGGAAGGGAGATCAACGGCACGCTGACCATGCGCAATCACGCGCCGTGGCAGGCGGCGATCCGCTATCTCTACTACAACCCGGCAAGCGCGAGCGGAAAAGACCAGCCGGCAGGGACATCGCCGTTGAGTAAGACATCCCGCATCGATTTTAGCGGCTGGCCCGATCTCCAGCTGCGCTGTGCGGAGTGCTGGCTGTGGGGGCAGAAATATGGCCGTATCGACGGCGATTTCACCATCCAGGCAAATACGCTTACGCTCTCCGGCGGCCTGGTTGATACCGGTTTTGGCCGCATGACGGCCGCAGGAGAATGGGTGAATAACCCGGGCGAGCAGCGAACTTCCCTAAAGGGCGACATTAAAGGCAACAAGCTGGATGCGGCAGCCAATTTCTTTGGTATCAGCACGCCGCTGCGCGGCTCGTCATTTGACGTCGATTACGATCTTCACTGGCGTGACGCACCGTGGAAGCCGGATGAGGCCTCGCTGAACGGCATTCTGAAAACTCACTTTGGCAAAGGTGAAATTGCCGACGTGAGCACCGGGCGCGCCGGGCAGATCCTGCGCCTGCTGAGTTTTGATGCGCTGCTGCGCAAGCTGCGCTTCGATTTCAGCGATACCTTCAGCGAAGGTTTCTACTACGATTCCATCCGCAGTACGGCGTGGATCAAGGACGGCGTTCTGCACACGGACGACACGCTGGTGGATGGCCTGGAAGCGGATATCGCCATGAAAGGCTCCGTCAACCTCGTGCGTCGCGAGCTGGATATGGAAGCCGTGGTGGCGCCGGAAATTTCCGCAAGCGTGGGCGTTGCGGCGGCCTTTGTGGTGAACCCGATAGTCGGTGCGGCGGTGTTTGCCGCCAGTAAAGTGCTGGGTCCACTCTGGAGCAAGGTCTCCATTCTGCGCTACCGCATTACCGGTCCGGTGGATAAACCGCAGATTAACGAGGTGCTGCGCCAGCCGCGCAAAGATGCACAGCAATGATTTGACGTGGGCAGGTAATTGCCTCACTCTCAATAAATACGATTTTTATACCGCCACGGGCGGCAACGAACGAGTAGCAATACGATGAGTCTGAACCTGGTAAGTGAACATTTGCTCGCAGCGAACGGCCTGAGCCATCAGGACCTGTTCTCCATTCTTGGTCAACTGACCGAACGCCGTCTCGACTACGGCGATCTCTATTTCCAGTCGAGCTATCACGAATCCTGGGTTTTAGAAGACAGCATCATCAAAGATGGCTCCTACAACATTGACCAGGGCGTCGGCGTCCGCGCCATCAGCGGCGAGAAAACCGGTTTTGCCTATGCCGATCAGATAAGCCTCACTGCACTTGAGCAGAGCGCGCAGGCCGCACGGACCATTGTGCGTGATACCGGCGATGGCCGCGTGAAAACCCTGGGAGAAGTGCAGCACTCTGCGCTCTATACCAGCATCGATCCGCTGCAGAGCATGAGCCGTGAAGAGAAGCTGGATATCCTGCGTCGCGTGGACAAAGTTGCCCGCGCGGCGGACAAACGCGTGCAGGAAGTTTCTGCCAGCCTGAGCGGTGTGTATGAGTTGATTCTGGTTGCGGCAACGGACGGTACCCTGGCGGCAGATGTACGTCCGCTGGTGCGTCTCTCTATTAGCGTGCAGGTCGATGACGACGGCAAACGCGAGCGCGGCTCAAGCGGCGGCGGCGGTCGTTTCGGCTACGACTGGTTCCTGGGGGATGTTGACGGTGAAGCACGCGCTGACGCGTGGGCAAAAGAAGCCGTACGCATGGCGCTGGTGAATCTGAATGCCGTCGCGGCGCCGGCGGGCTCATTCCCGGTGGTGCTGGGCGCTGGCTGGCCGGGCGTGCTGTTGCACGAGGCGGTGGGCCACGGTCTGGAAGGCGACTTTAACCGTCGTGGGACCTCCGTATTCAGCGGTCAGATCGGGCAGCTTGTCTCCTCGGAGCTGTGCACCGTGGTGGATGACGGTACCATGCTCGATCGTCGCGGCTCGATTTCTATCGACGATGAAGGTACGCCAGGCCAGTACAATGTGCTGATCGAAAACGGCGTGCTGAAAGGCTACATGCAGGACAAACTCAACGCGCGCCTGATGGGCGTAGCGCCGACGGGCAACGGACGCCGTGAATCTTACGCGCACCTTCCGATGCCGCGCATGACCAACACTTACATGCTGCCGGGCAAATCCACGCCGCAGGAGATTATCGAATCCGTTGATTACGGTATCTTTGCGCCAAACTTTGGCGGCGGCCAGGTGGACATCACCTCCGGTAAGTTTGTTTTCTCCACCTCAGAAGCGTATCTGATCGAGAAAGGCAAAGTGACCAAAGCGGTGAAAGGGGCGACGCTGATTGGCTCCGGTATTGAAGCCATGCAGCAGATCTCCATGGTCGGTAACGATCTGAAGCTGGATAACGGCGTGGGCGTCTGCGGTAAAGAGGGCCAGAGCCTGCCGGTTGGCGTGGGTCAGCCAACGCTGAAAGTGGACAACCTGACGGTGGGCGGTACAGCCTGACCTGACCCTGCATAAAGAAATGGCGCTACTGATGTAGCGCCTTTTTTTTAACGTAAATTACCCAGCGGTATCTCAGGATCCGGCTCGTGAGTGATGCGGTTACGCAAGTCACGACGAATGATTTCGATCGACCAGAACCAGACCAGATGGCCCACGATCTCTGAAACGTGTTCATACCACGGTAGCTCAAACAGCGGTGGCGTCAGACCCATCAGCGGGAAAGAGATCATATGCACAAAGAGCTGAGCTAACGCACCCGCGAGCAAACCCTGCCAGAGTTTAATTTTCGGGAAGACTTCAGCAACGACACAATAACCAACAGCGAAGACGATTGAGAAAATAATATGCGTCACGCCAACCCAGTTAAATATATGTCCGGCAAATGTATAAACCGCCGCGTTAGGATCGGCCACGCCCAGCCAGTCGCGTAAAAATACATAGGGAGGGTTTAAAAAATTACGAGAACAGTCAATCTGGCTAGCGGCTCTTATTAATTGCTCAGGCCCGCATGCGCCGGTGAATAAATCGGTGGGGCTGCGTGGCGGAAGCGGCACCTCGGCTCCCCATTTGACAAACGCGGAGACAATCCCTGCAATTAAACCAATGAACGCGGCGAGTCCATAGCGCCTGCGTGAAGGCGGAGTTTGTTCAAATAGATTCATTTCTTTTCCTTGTTTAACGTCATCCTGCGAAATACATTTTATTATTCAAATCAGCAACAAATTAATAACAGCCCGAAAGGCAGGCTTTTTATAAGGTAAAGGGCAGGCGGCAGCAGTGTCAATTAGCTATTCCTGATAGTGGCGAAGGAATATTCCAGAATGCAGAGGGGTTGCATCCCGGAAATATTCATCACTCATATACTTTCGGCGTTAAATCGATTATTCCTTTCTTCTTCCCCGCATCCCCTGAAACAGTTCCGCCACGTCCACAAAATACTCGGTCAGATAGTTAATACACACCTGTACCTTGAGCGGGAGCTTGTCTTTTTCGGTATACAGGGCGTACACCGGACGCGGATCGGACTGGTAGCGCGGGAAGAGGATCTCCAGCACGCCGCTGTTGATCTCGTTGATCACCCACATTAGCGGCACGTAGGCGATCCCGGCGCCGGCCACCAGCCAGCGCGAAATGGTCATCGGATCGTTAGTGACAAACCGTCCTTCCGGCAGCAGCCTGGTGGAGATCCCTTCCGGGGCAATCAGCTCGAATTCATTATCGGGCCGCACGCTGTACTCCAGCCATGAGTGGTTGGTGAGATCGGCGGGTTTCTCCGGAACGCCGTACTGCGCCAGATAGCTTTTCGATGCACAGACCACCATCGGCATGCTGCCCAGCCGTCGCGAGAACAGGCTGGAATCCTGCAACGCGCCGACGCGGATCACCACGTCCAGCCCGTCGGCAATCAGATCCGGCGCAGGAATACCCGTCACCAGATTGACGGTAAGCCCGGGATACTCTTTCAGCATCTCCGCCGTCATGGCAGCGAGAACATTTTGTGCCATAGTTGAAGAACACCCGATGCGCAGCGTGCCGATGGGGGTGTTGTTGAAGGCATAGAGCTGTTCGTGAACATCCTGCACTTCAAGCAGCATGCGGCGACAGCCCTGATAGTAAATTTTACCCGCTTCCGTCAGCCCAATGCTGCGGGTACTGCGGTTGAGCAGCTTGACCTGAAGCTCATCTTCCAGTTTGGACACCGTCTGGCTGATGGATGAGACGCTCATCTGAAGCTGGCGTGCAGCGGCGGTAAAAGAGCCCAGTTCAACCACTTTGGCGAAGACCGACATGCGTTTTAAACGTTCCATTGTTCACTCTGGCTTAAAAGTGATTTAGATCACATATTATAGATAACAGCATAACAGTTACGTTAATATATTATTAATTACATAACGGCTGCGCCATTCTCGCCCGGCGTTTCTTGCTCTCCTGCGGTGGCGTGCGCTTAAAAATTCTGAAGCCTGCACTCTCTCTTATCAAGGTCAACATGAGTCTGTTTCCCGTTATCGTGGTGTTCGGTCTGTCGTTCCCACCGATATTTTTCGAGCTTCTTTTATCACTGGCGATCTTCTGGCTGGTGCGCAAGGTGCTGGTCCCTACCGGGATCTACGATTTCGTCTGGCACCCTGCATTGTTCAATACCGCGCTGTATTGCTGCCTGTTTTACCTGATATCGCGCATGTTTGTCTGAGGTTGATGTGAAAACGCTAACAAGAAAAATCTCCCGCACTGCCATCACGATGGCGCTGGTTATCCTCGCCTTCATCGCTATTTTCCGCGCCTGGGTTTATTACACCGAATCACCATGGACGCGTGATGCACGCTTCAGCGCCGATGTGGTGGCCATAGCCCCTGACGTGGCCGGTCTTATCACGGCGGTCAACGTCCACGATAACCAACTGGTGAAGAAAGATCAGGTCCTGTTCACCATCGACCAGCCTCGTTACCAGAAAGCGCTGGAAGAGGCGGAAGCGGACGTGGCCTATTACCAGGCGCTGGCTGCGGAGAAACGCCGCGAGGCAGGCCGTCGTAATCAACTGGGCGTTCAGGCAATGTCCCGCGAAGAGATTGACCAGTCCAACAACGTGCTGCAAACCGTGCTGCACCAGCTGGCGAAAGCGCAGGCAACGCGCGATCTGGCGAAGCTCGATCTCGAACGCACCGTGATCCGCGCGCCGTCCGATGGCTGGGTGACCAACCTGAACGTCTATGCCGGGGAATTCATTACCCGTGGTTCAACCGCCGTGGCGCTGGTTAAACAGAACTCCTTCTACGTGCTCGCCTATATGGAAGAGACCAAGCTGGAAGGCGTGCGTCCGGGCTTCCGGGCGGAAATTACGCCGCTGGGCAGCAACCGCGTCATTAAAGGTACCGTCGACAGTGTTGCCGCTGGGGTGACTAACTCCAGCAGTTCTAACGATGCCAAAGGGATGGCGACGGTAGACTCCAACCTGGAGTGGGTGCGTCTGGCCCAGCGCGTGCCGGTGCGCATCCATCTGGATGAACAGCAGGGAAATCTGTGGCCTGCGGGTACCACGGCGACGGTGGTCATCACCGGTGAAAAGGACCGGGATGCCAGCCAGGACTCGTTCTTCCGTAAAATTGCCCACCGCCTGCGCGAGTTTGGTTAATCGCCATGGGTATCTTTTCCATCGCCAGCCAGCACATTCGCTTCGCCGTGAAGCTGGCGTGCGCCATTGTGCTGGCGCTGTTTGTCGGCTTCCACTTCCAGCTTGAAACCCCTCGCTGGGCGGTGTTAACGGCCGCCATTGTCGCGGCGGGTCCTGCCTTCGCCGCGGGCGGGGAGCCCTATTCTGGCGCGATCCGCTATCGCGGGATGCTGCGTATCATCGGGACGTTTATCGGCTGTTTCGCGGCGCTGACCATTATTATTTTGATGATCCGCACCCCGCTGCTGATGCTGATGGTCTGCTGCATCTGGGCGGGTTTCTGCACCTGGATCTCGTCTCTGGTGAAAGTGGAGAACTCCTACGCCTGGGGGCTGGCGGGCTATACCGCGCTAATTATTATCATCACCATTCAGTCTGAACCGCTGCTCGCCCCGCAGTTTGCGGTAGAGCGCTGCAGCGAGATTGTGATTGGTATTGTCAGTGCGATTGTCGCTGACCTGCTTTTCTCCCCGCGCTCCATCAAGCAGGAGGTTGACCGTGAGCTTGATGCGCTGATTGTTGCCCAGTATCAGCTGATGCAGCTGTGCATTAAGCACGGCGACAGCGAAGAGGTGGATAAAGCCTGGAGCGGTCTGGTACGTCGTACGCAGGCGCTGGAAGGGATGCGCAGCAACCTTAATATGGAGTCCTCGCGATGGGCTCGCGCGAATCGTCGCCTGAAAGCCCTCAACACCGTCTCTCTGACGCTGATTACCCAGGCATGTGAAACCTATCTGATTCAGAACACCCGCCCGGAAGTGGTCACCGATACGTTCCGCGAGCTGTTCGCCGAGCCGGTAGAAACGGTGCAGGACGTGCACAAGCAGCTGAAGCGTATGCGCAGGGTTATCGCCTGGACCGGGGAGCGCGACACGCCGGTAACCATCTACACCTGGGTCGGCGCCGCGACGCGCTACCTGCTGCTGAAGCGCGGCGTGATCGGGAATACCAAAATCAGCGCGGCGGAAGAAGAAGTGTTGCAGGGCGAAGTGGTGATCAAGGCAGAATCTGCCGAGCGCCATCATGCGATGGTTAACTTCTGGCGTACGACGCTTGCCTGCATGCTCGGCACGTTGTTCTGGCTGTGGACGGGCTGGACGTCCGGCAGCGGCGCAATGGTGATGATTGCCGTCGTGACCGCACTGGCGATGCGTCTGCCTAACCCGCGTATGGTCGCCATTGATTTCCTCTACGGCACCATTGCCGCTCTGCCGATAGGGGCACTTTATTTCCTGGTCATCATCCCGTCGACGCAACAGAGCATGCTGCTGCTCTGTATTAGCCTCGCGGTAATGGCGTTCTTTATCGGCATTGAAGTGCAAAAGCGGCGTCTGGGATCGCTGGGGGCGCTGGCGAGTACGATTAACATCATCGTGCTTGATAACCCGATGACCTTCCATTTCAGCCAGTTCCTCGACAGCGCGTTAGGTCAGCTGGTGGGCTGTTTCCTGGCCATGATGGTGATACTGCTGGTTCGGGATAACTCGCAGGCAAGAACGGGCCGCGTGCTGCTGAACCAGTTCGTGTCGGCTGCCGTGTCGTCGATGACAACCAACACCGCGCGCCGTAAAGAGAACCACCTGCCCGCGCTTTACCAGCAGCTGTTTTTGCTGCTGAACAAGTTCCCGGGCGATATCGCGAAGTTCCGCCTGGCGTTAACCATGATCATCGCGCACCAGCGTCTGCGTAACGCCCCCGTGCCGATCAACGACGATCTGTCGGCCTGGCACCGCCAGCTGCGTCTTACCGCCGATCACGTGCTTTCCGCCAGCAGCGATGATAAACGGCGTCGTTACTTTACGCAGCTGCTTGAAGAGCTCGATATCTACCAGGAGAAGCTCAAGCACTGGGAGGCACCGCCTCAGGTGACCGAGCCGGTAGGTCGGCTGGTGTTTATGCTGCATCGCTACCAGAATGCCCTCACGGATAACTGACAGAAGTAAAAAAAACCGACGCCAAAAGCGTCGGTTTTTTTGTGGCTATACTTATTCCAGCACGTTCTTACATTTCAGAAAGGGAGAACACATGACGACCCAGGCGCTTCAGGACCACATCCTTTTTCAGACCGGTTATCTGGTCAACGGAATCTGGAAAACGCTGGATACAACCTTTGATGTGCTGAACCCCGCGACCGGTGAGGTAATCGCGAAAGTTGCGAAAGCGGGTAAAGCGCAAACTGAAGAAGCGATCGCAGCGGCAACCAAAGCCTTCCCGGCATGGCGTGCCAAAACCGCGAAGGAACGCTCGGCCATTCTCTACCGCTGGTACGAACTGATTATTGAGAATAAAAGCTGGCTCGGGCGGTTAATGACCACCGAACAGGGTAAACCCCTGAAAGAGGCGGAGGGAGAAGTCGAGTACGCTGCCAGCTTTATCCAGTGGTTTGCCGAAGAGGCCAAACGCGCGAACGGTGAAATTATTCCGCCGATCAAACCCGGCTCACGCATACTGGCGACCCGTGAACCCATTGGCGTGGTCGCGGCGATTACGCCGTGGAACTTCCCGATGGCCATGCTCACCCGCAAGTTAGGCCCGGCGCTGGCAGCAGGATGCACCGGTGTGATCAAACCGGCCAATAACACGCCGCTCAGCGCCTTTGCGCTGCTTACGCTGGCGAAACAGGCCGGTGTGCCCGACGGCGTGCTCAATGCCGTGGCCGGGAATACGCATGAAATCAGCGATGCAATCATGGCAAGCCGCGACGTGCGTAAAATCTCCTTTACCGGTTCAACCTCCGTCGGCAAAACGCTGGTGCGTAACGCCGCAGAAACCATGAAAAAAGTCTCGATGGAGCTGGGGGGAAATGCCCCGTATATCGTTTTTGAGGATGCGGACATCGACGCAGCGGTTAAGGGAGCGATCGCCAACAAGTTCCGCAATGCCGGGCAGGTCTGCGTCAGCGTGAACCGTTTTTATATTCAGGAAACCGTCTACGACAAATTTGTGAATAAGCTCGCCGATGCGGTGAATGCCCTGAAGGTGGGTAATGGTCTTGAGGAGGGGGTGGTCGTCGGGCCGCTGATTGAACCTTCTGCGGTCAACAAGGTGCGTGAGCATGTCGACGATGCCGTTGCCCGGGGCGCAACCGTACTGGCAGGAGGCAAGCCTCATCCGCTTGGCGGGAATTTCTGGATGCCAACCGTACTGGGCGACTGCCATGAAGGCATGAAGCTGGCAGAAGAGGAGACGTTTGGCCCGGTGGCGGCGTGCTTCCGTTTCACCTCGGAAGACGAAGTCATCCAGCGCGCCAACAACACGCCCTATGGGCTGGCGGCGTACTTCTATACCCAGAACCTCTCACGGGTCTTCCGCGTTTCTCAGGCCATCGAGAGCGGGATGATCGGCATTAACGAGTGCGCCGTCTCCACGGAGCTCGGTCCCTTTGGCGGCGTGAAAGAGTCAGGCCTTGGACGAGAGGGCTCCGTGCTGGGGCTGGAAGAGTATCTGGAAGTTAAAACCCTGCATATTGGGGGATTATAATAGACAGGGCGGCATCTGCCGCTCGCCTGGACTGGGTGGCTGGCAATGAAAACCTATACGTTTGATTTTGACGAGATCGACAGTCAGGAAGACTTCTACCGTGAATTTATCCGGGTGTTTGATCTTGAACGGGAAAGCGTGACGAATCTGGATACGCTGTGGGACGTGGTCACCGGCAGTCAGTTGCCGCTACCGCTGGAAATTGAGTTCATCCATTTGCCCGACAAGCTTCGCAGACGTTTTGGCGCGCTGATATTGCTGTTTGATGAAGCGGAAGAAGAGCTTGAAGGGCAGCTGCGCTTTAACGCGCGGCATTGAATGAAAAAAGCCCCTGACCATGAGGCCAGGGGCAAGTCGTATGATGAGATACGACGAGGGTTTATTTATACAGCTCTGCCGTTGCATGCCAATGGTCACCCTGATTCAGTTCGGTGACGCGATAGCTGGTGGCGCCTGCTTTTTCAGCTTTGGCGGCAAGTTCGTGACGAATATCCATCGGTGAACCGGTGACAGACGTTACGGAGATGCTGCCCATACGCTGTAGATTTTGTGCCTGGTCGGCATTCACCTGCTGTACGGCTGCGCTTGCGCCGAAAGAGAGAACAGATGCCAGACCGAGGGTTGCGATGATCAATTTGCTTTTCATAGTCTTTACTCCTGAATAGGGTTTTTTACTCAACGGCGAGAAGGGTTGAACCGCTATTTTTATGCCTGGTGCCGTTGAGTGGAGATTTACGTTTTCAGTTATTACTAAAACTTATTTGTACAGCTCAGCGGTGGCGTGCCAGTGGTCACCAGAACGCGCTTCGATGATGCGATAGGATGATGCACCCTGTTCTTCCGCTTTTTTGTTCAGCATCTCATGCATGTCCATTGGCGATGTGCCGACCGCGCCGACAGAAACCGTACCGATGGCCTGGCGGGATTGCGCCTGGTCAGCATTGATAGCGTCAGCCGCGAAAGCACCGAATGACAGGACAGACAGGACGCTCAGCGCCGCTACAGTTGATTTGAGTTTCATGATTCTTACCTCGTCGAATTTTTTAGTGGGGTCTTGTTTCGTGACCCTCATCACAAAATCAAGTATACACTAATAACGGAAAAAATTAATACCAGACTAATGGTTTCCATTGTTATTACGTGTTAACCAGTCTGTTTTTTATAACCAAATTGCATAATATTGAGCGTTTTTTGTTCGTGATTGATGGTTATATCTAATTAAATCATATGGATATGAGCTTTTGATTTTTTGTGCGATTTTTTGATTTAACATTCACCAGATGAATGTTAATAGGTGGTAAAAAGCACTATTTGTCAAAGTGAAGGGCAGTGGAAAAGAGGGGGAAACGCAGCGGAAGCAGAACGATCCCCGCAGCGGCGCTACGGGGAGAGGGGATTAGAGTTCCTGTTCGAACAGAACCAGAATCGCTTCGTGGAGATCTTTCACGGAGAAACCGCTAGCCGGTGTGGTAAAGATGGTGTCATCGCCAGCGATAGTCCCGAGGATACCCTCCGTTTTACCCAGCGAGTCCAGCATGCGGGCAATCAGCTGTGCGGCACCAGGGCTTGTGTGGATCACCACGACGGCATCGTTATGATCGATATCCAGAACCAGATTCTTGAGCGGGCTGGAGGTGGTCGGCACGCCAAGTTCTGCCGGCAGGCAATAGACCATCTCCATCTTGGCGTTACGGGTACGCACCGCGCCAAATTTCGTTAACATGCGGGAGACTTTCGACTGATTGATGTTATCGAAGCCTTGTTCCTGCAGCGCCTGAACAATTTCTCCCTGAGAACTGAATTTCTCTTCTTTAAGTAGCGCTTTAAACGCCTTTACTAATTCTTCTTGCTTAGACGAGCTTCGCATAAGTCACCCGGAATATGACGATAGAAACAACATTATTATGCATGTGGATGAATTTTTATGCAAATTATCTACTCAGCGCCAGGCTGAAATAATGTTATGAAAGGGAGTGATTTTATCAGATTTCGTTATCAGAAAACATGCCTGGGTCACGCCGCGCAAATAAGCTTAAAAGTAAATTAAATGTTATCAAAATGATGTTGTTTTGGTGGCGTGGCAGGGTGTATTGTAACCACCTCTTAAAGCGTTGCCCTCTGTCGTCAGATAGTCTTCTGGTGAGAGATAAAGTCGCGTGACCTCAAATTCTTTAGCTACGAAAATTGTAATTATTTACTTGCTGAATTATGGTCGCCGCAACGGATTTACAGATACTTAAGTTAACCATAATAAGGAGTTTAGGATGAAAGTCGCAGTCCTCGGCGCTGCTGGTGGTATCGGCCAGGCGCTTGCCCTACTACTGAAAACCCAACTGCCTTCAGGCTCAGAACTCTCCCTGTACGATATTGCTCCGGTAACCCCAGGTGTGGCGGTTGACCTGAGCCACATCCCGACCGCTGTAAAAATCAAAGGCTTCTCCGGTGAAGATGCACGTCCTGCACTTCAGGGTGCCGACGTGGTGCTGATTTCTGCAGGCGTGGCGCGTAAGCCAGGCATGGATCGTTCAGACCTGTTCAACGTCAACGCGGGCATCGTGAAAAACCTGGTGCAGCAGATTGCAGAAATCTGCCCGAAAGCATGCATCGGTATCATCACTAACCCGGTGAACACCACCGTAGCTATCGCGGCAGAAGTGCTGAAGAAAGCGGGTGTTTACGACAAAAACAAACTGTTCGGCGTGACCACACTGGATATCATCCGTTCCAACACCTTTGTTGCTGAGCTGAAAGGCAAGCAGCCAACAGAAGTGGAA
The DNA here is from genome assembly GCF_000733275.2 of Enterobacter sp. EGD-HP1. NCBI lineage: Bacteria > Pseudomonadati > Pseudomonadota > Gammaproteobacteria > Enterobacterales > Enterobacteriaceae > Enterobacter > Enterobacter sp. EGD-HP1. The sequence continues at coordinate 83,170 of NZ_AVOP01000005.1, read as the reverse complement.
GTTCCGGTAATCGGCGGTCACTCTGGCGTCACCATCCTGCCTCTGCTGTCCCAGATCCCTGGCGTAAGCTTCACCGAGCAGGAAGTGGCTGACCTGACCAAACGCATCCAGAACGCGGGTACCGAAGTGGTAGAAGCGAAGGCGGGTGGCGGTTCTGCAACCCTGTCTATGGGCCAGGCGGCTGCGCGTTTTGGTCTGTCATTGGTTCGTGCTCTGCAGGGCGAGAAAGGCGTTGTTGAATGCGCTTACGTTGAAGGCGATGGCGAACACGCTCGCTTCTTCTCTCAGCCGCTGCTGCTGGGTAAAAACGGTATCGAAGAGCGTAAATCCATTGGTACCCTGAGCGCGTTTGAAAAACACGCGATGGAAGGCATGCTGGATACGCTGAAGAAAGATATCACCCTGGGCGAAGAGTTCGTTAACAAGTAAAACGAACCGTCTCCCGGTAAAAAAACGGAGCGTATCGCTCCGTTTTTTTATGCCTGTCAGTTCGTGGCCGGGTATTCCTGAATGGTTACGTGGAGCGTTAGTTTCTTATCGTTGCGCATGACTTCGACAGGAATAATAGAGCCCGGGCGAATTTCAGCCACCTGATCCATCGTCTCCAGCGCAGAGACCGCTGGCGTGCCGTTGACCGACACGATGACATCATTGACCTGAATCCCCGCGTTGGCCGCCGGACCACCCGGCGCCACCTCGTTAACCACGATGCCCTGAATCTGATCGATACCGCCGCCCTGGGTATGCATCGGTGCTATCTCGCGCCCGCCAATACCGATATAGCCGCGGATCACGCGGCCATCGCGGATCAGCTTATCCATAATTTTGGTCGCCAGCTGGAACGGAATGGCAAAGCCGATCCCTTCCGGTGTCTCACCGTCGTTACTCTTATCGAACGAGAGGGTGTTGATGCCCATCAGTTCGCCCAGCGAGTTGACCAGCGCCCCACCGGAGTTACCGTGGTTAATTGAGGCATCGGTTTGCAGGAAGTTCTGTCGCCCGGAGGGGTTCAGACCAATACGACCTGTCGCGCTGATAATCCCCTGAGTGATGGTCTGGCCGAGGTTGTAAGGGTTGCCGATAGCCATTACGACGTCACCAATATGCGGGGTGCGCTTACGGTTTATCGGTATAACCGGCAAACCGCCCGTCGCGTTAATTTTAAGGACGGCCAGGTCGGTAAGGCTGTCAGACCCAACGAGTAACGCCTCAAACACGCGGCCATCCTGCAGAGCGACGATAATCTGGTCGGCATCGTTAATCACGTGCTTGTTGGTAATAATGTAGCCGCGCTCGTCCATGATCACGCCAGAGCCGAGGGTACGGATCTCCAGCTGGTTGTGGGCTGAGGTATTCAGACCACGGTTATAGACATTTACCACGGCAGGTGCGGCACGGCGGACGGCCCCGTTATAGGTGGCCGGCGTTTCATCCGTGCTATCGAACTGGGGAGCCGACAGTTTATTGAACTGACGTAAAGACGGCAGCGCCAGCAGCAGTAGGCCAGCGACAATCAAACCGATGACAATAGAACGTAAGAGCTTTAAAAGCATGATGCGCGTGTCGTTAAAAAAGGAACGATTTGCAGCATAACATGAGTTATCCGGACATCACACGCAGCGGTGATGTCCGGGTCGCAAATGCTTAGCGCAACAGAATATAGATGGACTCATTGCCACGCATGACCTGCAGGGCAATCACCGCCGGTTTACTTTCCAGCACCTTGCGCAGTTCGGCAATGGACTGCACGCGATTGCGGTTTACACCGATGATCACGTCATCCTGATGCAATCCAGCCTGTGCGGCAGGGCTGCTCTTCTCGACGGTGTCGATGCTAATGCCTTTCGTACCGTCTTTCAGCTGCCCGTCGCTCAAGGTAGCCCCTTGCAGCGCCGGGGCGATAAGCTCCGCACTGGCCGAGGAAGAGGTGCTCTTATCCAGCGTCACTTCAACGTCAAGCGGCTTACCGTCACGTATCAGGCCCAGCTTCACTTTGGCGCCAGGTTCCGTTGTGGCAATCCGTGAACGCAGTTCTGCAAAGCTGCTCAGCGGTTTGTCGTTCAGGCTGACGATCACATCACCCGACTTCACGCCCGCTTTTGCCGAGCCGGAGTTTGGCAGCACTTCACTGACAAACGCCCCGCGCTGTACGTTGATGTTGAACGCTTTTGCGATATCCGCGCTCATCTCCATCCCTTTTATACCCAGCAGCCCGCGTTTGATTTCACCGAACTGGATGAGCTGCTGCGCCAGCGTTTTGGCCATATTGCTGGGGATGGCAAAACCGATCCCGATGCTGCCGCCGCCCGGTGCCAGAATCGCCGTGTTGATTCCAATCAGCTCGCCGTTAAGGTTAAGCAATGCTCCACCGGAGTTCCCACGGTTGATTGAGGCATCGGTCTGGATAAAGTTTTCCAGCCCTTCGAGATTGAGGCCGCTGCGCCCGAGCGCAGAGACAATCCCGGAGGTGGCGGTTTGCCCTAAGCCAAAGGGGTTGCCCACGGCGACGGCAAAATCGCCGACCCGCAGTTTGTCGGAATCCGCGATGGCAATCTGGGTCAGGTTGCTTGGGTTTTGAACCTGCAATAGCGCGATGTCGCTCTGGTCATCGCCGCCAATCAGTTTGGCATCAAATTCACGGCCATCGTTCAGCTGGACGCTGATTTTATCGGCCTGGCTGATGACGTGATTGTTGGTCAGGATATAGCCTTTTGCTGCATCAATAATGACGCCTGAGCCCAGGCCTTCAAAAGGCTGAGCCTGCTGGTCAGGAGCCTCATCGCCAAAATATTTTTTCAGTTCTTCAGGGACGCGTTGGCTTTGTACTGCGGTGCCCTCGACCTGAACGCTGACGACCGCAGGCAACACTTTTTCCAGCATTGGCGCGAGGCTTGGAATGGCCGCCTGACCAGGCACCTGGGAGGGAATGGCGGCGAATACAGGGACGGACGCCGAGAGAGATAACCCGACACTTAACGCGATAGCGCTCAACAGCTGGTTTTTTTTCTTCATCGATGTTGACTCTCGTAACCTGGAATAAAGGAAAAACGGCCCCAAAAACACGTTGATGTTATTGAATTTTAAACCGCTGAACAATGAGGTGTTTAACTAAATGATAGCTGGGGTCATCAAGAAAGGACGGGCGCAATCGCTGCGCCCGTAAAATAAATTCAGGTTGTGCGATTAATCGCGTTTTACACCGCCGCGCAGCAGGCCGGACGCGCCATCGGAATAGTCGCGAGGCATCTGAACGGGCGCCTGATCGTTACCGGCTTCAGAGTCAGCCAGACGGTTGCGGAACGGGTTGGTTTCCGCGGTCATTTCCGGCAGCAGGCTGCTGGAGCTTTTTGCCATATGTTGATACAGCTGACGATAGTCGGTCGCCATATTGTCCAGCAGCTCTGCGCTACGGGCAAAATGGCTGACCAGCTCTTCACGATACTCTTCCAGCTCGGCTTTGTTCTTTTCCAGTTCGTACTGCAGTGACTGCTGCTGACGCAATTTGCGATTACCGAAACGCATGGCCACAGCACCGATGACGATGCCGACGACTAAACCGATTAGCGCATATTCCCAGGTCATGAACTTCTCCCGTTGTCTTGTTGTTCCGTAGGGTGTTGGCTCGGCTCCTGCCTGTGCCTGATAATGCCACTATAACCGCTATTTCTGCAGAAGTGGAATCCTGACGTATCATCGCGTAGTGTAGAACGGCCTTTTTTTCATCAGTCACGTCTGCTGGTGAGCGTTAATTGAAGGAATAACAATAAGATTATGCAAAACCTGTCCCCTGCATCGCGATATCAACAGGCCCTTAACGAGGGCACTCATCAGCCTGATGACGTCCAACGTGAGGCGGTAAACCGTCTGGAGATGATTTATCAGGAGCTGACGGCAAAACCCGCTGAAGTTGAACAGAACGGTGGGCTAAAGGCGGCATTTGGGCGGTTGCTCGGTAAAAAAGCGCCACAGGCTTATGCGCCGGTTCGCGGTCTCTATATGTGGGGCGGGGTCGGACGTGGTAAAACCTGGCTGATGGACATGTTCTACCAGAGCCTGCCTGGCGCACGTAAACAGCGTCTGCACTTCCATCGTTTTATGCTGCGGGTGCATGAAGAGCTGACCGCACTGCAGGGCAAGAGCGATCCGCTGGAGATTGTGGCCGACAGGTTCAAGGCGGAAACGGACGTGCTCTGTTTCGATGAGTTTTTTGTGTCTGACATCACCGATGCCATGCTGTTAGGCGGCCTGATGAAAGCGTTATTTGCCCGCGGTATCACGCTGGTGGCCACGTCGAATATCCCGCCGGATGAGCTCTATCGTAACGGCTTGCAGCGGGCACGCTTCCTGCCCGCCATCGATGCTATCAAACAGCATTGTGACATCATGAACGTCGATGCCGGCGTCGATTATCGTCTGCGCACGCTGACCCAGGCGCACCTGTGGCTTTCGCCATTAAATGCAGAGACCACCCGCGAGATGGATGCACTTTGGCTGGCGCTGGCGGGAACAAAACGCGAGCACGCCCCGGAACTCGAGATTAACCATCGCCCGCTGCCCACCCTCGGTGTCGAAAACCAAACGCTGGCGGTCTCCTTTACGACGCTTTGCGTGGATGCCCGCAGCCAGCACGACTACATTGCGCTTTCGCGACTGTTCCACACCGTGATGGTGCTGGATGTACCGGTAATGACGCGGCTGATGGAGAGTGAAGCACGGCGCTTTATTGCGCTGGTGGACGAGTTTTATGAGCGCCACGTCAAGCTGGTGGTCAGCGCCGAGGTACCTTTATATGAGATTTACCAGGGCGAGCGGCTGAAGTTTGAGTTCCAGCGCTGCCTGTCGCGCCTGCAGGAGATGCAGAGCGAGGAATACCTGAAGCTGGAGCATATGCCGTAACAAACGCCACCCCCTCCCTGTGGGAGAGGGGCTGGGGGTGAGGGTACCAGACGTTAATAAATGCCACCCTCTCCCTGTGGGAGAGGGGCCGGGGGTGAGGGCACCAGACCGCACAATACTTAACCCCGAAAAACCCATTCCAAATCACATTTAAGGGTCGATCTTTGACCTCAACTTCTCTATAATCTTGCGACCCCACGTTACGAGAAGGTTTTTTTCCCGAAACTTTCTATGTGTCGGCATTAGCTATTCGAAGGGGTAGGTTTGCCGGACTTTGTCGTGTGAACCTCAACTGACTAAACGTTTGGGTGTTCACCAACGTGTAACTTATTATTTGGGTAAGCTTTTAATGAAAACTTTTACAGCTAAACCAGAAACCGTACAGCGCGACTGGTATGTTGTTGACGCGACCGGTAAAACTCTGGGCCGTCTGGCTACTGAACTGGCTCGTCGCCTGCGCGGTAAGCATAAAGCGGAATACACTCCGCACGTTGATACCGGTGATTACATCATCGTTCTGAACGCTGATAAAGTTGCTGTTACCGGCAACAAGCGTACTGACAAAGTGTACTATCACCACACCGGCCACATCGGTGGTATCAAAGAAGCGACCTTTGAAGAGATGATTGCTCGCCGTCCTGAGCGTGTGATTGAAATCGCGGTTAAAGGCATGCTGCCAAAAGGCCCGCTGGGTCGTGCTATGTTCCGTAAACTGAAAGTTTACGCAGGCAACGAGCACAACCACGCGGCACAGCAACCGCAAGTTCTTGACATCTAATCGGGATTATAGGCAATGGCTGAAAATCAATACTACGGCACTGGTCGCCGCAAAAGTTCCGCAGCTCGCGTTTTCATCAAACCGGGCAGTGGTAAAATCGTAATCAACCAGCGTTCTCTGGAACAATACTTCGGTCGCGAAACTGCCCGCATGGTAGTTCGCCAGCCGCTGGAACTGGTTGACATGGTAGAAAAACTGGATCTGTACATCACCGTTAAAGGTGGTGGTATCTCCGGTCAGGCAGGTGCGATCCGTCACGGTATCACCCGCGCTCTGATGGAGTACGACGAATCCCTGCGTTCTGAACTGCGTAAAGCTGGCTTCGTTACTCGTGACGCGCGTCAGGTTGAACGTAAGAAAGTGGGTCTGCGTAAAGCACGTCGTCGTCCACAGTTCTCCAAACGTTAATCCATTCTGCTTACGCAGAACGATTGGCGAAAAACCCGCTTCGGCGGGTTTTTTTATGGATAATGCGCAGGTTATCCACAATCTCCATGCATATATCTTCTCTTTTTCCACATTTCCAGAATCCCCTCACCACAAAGCCATCAAAATCTGGTAAACTATCATCCAATTTTCTGCCCAAATATCGGTGAATACTCGGTTTTTGTTCGTTTCTTGAACAATGTGTTTTCTCTGGGATGGGCGATACAACATCTGGCTGGCCCCTGTTGGGCTGGTAGCAGTAAAAATTCTGAATATACCTGGAGGTTTTCATGGCTGTCGCTGCCAACAAACGTTCGGTAATGACGCTGTTTTCTGGTCCTACTGACATTTATAGCCATCAGGTTCGTATCGTGCTGGCCGAGAAGGGTGTCAGTTTTGAGATCGAGCATGTGGAAAAGGATAACCCGCCTCAGGATCTGATCGATCTCAACCCGAGCCAAAGCGTACCGACGCTGGTGGATCGCGAGCTGACCCTGTGGGAATCCCGTATCATTATGGAATATCTGGATGAGCGTTTCCCGCATCCGCCACTGATGCCTGTTTACCCTGTCGCGCGTGGTGAAAGCCGCCTGTACATGCAGCGTATCGAAAAAGACTGGTACTCTCTGATGAACGTTATCGTCAGCGGTTCCGCTTCTGAGGCCGACGCTGCGCGTAAGCAACTGCGTGAAGAGCTGCTGGCAATCGCCCCTGTGTTTGGTCAGAAACCGTTCTTCCTGAGCGACGAGTTCAGCCTGGTGGATTGCTACCTGGCTCCGCTGCTGTGGCGTCTGCCTACGCTGGGCGTTGAGTTCAGCGGCCCTGGCGCGAAAGAGCTGAAGGGCTACATGACTCGCGTATTTGAACGCGACTCTTTCCTGGCATCTTTAACTGAACCGGAACGTGAAATGCGTCTCGGCCGAGGCTAATGACTGTGGAAATGTCACAACTTACCCCACGCCGTCCGTATCTGCTGCGCGCCTTCTATGAATGGCTGCTGGATAACCAGCTCACGCCGCACCTGGTTGTGGATGTGACGTTGCCGGGCGTGCAGGTTCCTATGGAATACGCGCGTGACGGGCAAATCGTACTGAACATAGCCCCGCGTGCGGTGGGTAACCTGGAGCTGGCAAACGATGAAGTGCGCTTCAATGCGCGTTTCGGCGGCGTGCCGCGCGTGGTCTCCGTACCGCTGGCAGCGGTGCTGGCTATCTATGCGCGTGAAAACGGTGCAGGTACCATGTTCGAGCCGGAAGCGGCGTATGATGAAGATGTTGCCAGCCTGAATGATGACAACGCATCCGATGAGCGCGAAAGCGACACGGTGATGTCACTTATTGATGGCGATAAACCCGATCGTCACGACGACAATGACCCTGATGACGATCCGCCTCCGCGCGGTGGTCGTCCGGCTCTTCGCGTCGTGAAATAAAAAAACAGGCCCAATCGGGCCTGTTTTTTTACACTTCCAGGTAGTTCAGTATCCCGTCAGCCGCTTTACGCCCTTCGGCAATCGCCGTCACCACCAGGTCAGAACCGCGAACGATATCGCCGCCGGCGAAGATTTTCGGGTTACTGGTCTGGAACGCATTATCGCTGCCTTCTGGCGCGATTACGCGGCCCTGAGAATCCAGCTCGACGCTGTGCTTCGCCAGCCACTCCATGCTGTGAGGACGGAAACCGAACGCCATCACCACGGCATCGGCCGGGATCACGTGCTCAGAACCGGCGACGATCTCGGCGCGACGACGGCCTTTCGCATCCGGTGCCCCCATCTCAGTGCGCGCCATCTTCACGCCGCTCACTTTACCGTTAGCATTCACTTCAATACCCAGAGGCTGGATGTTGAACTGGAACTCCACGCCCTCTTCACGCGCGTTTTTCACTTCGCGTTTAGAGCCCGGCATGTTCTCTTCGTCACGACGGTAGGCGCAGATCACGTGTGCCGCGTTCTGACGAATAGACGTACGCACGCAGTCCATCGCGGTATCACCACCGCCCAGCACCACTACGCGTTTGCCTTCCATGCTGACGAAAGGTTCTTCGGCGGTTTCGCCGTAGCCCATAATCTGCTTGGTGTTGGCAATCAGGAACGGCAGCGCGTCGTACACGCCCGGCGCATCTTCGTTCTCCAGACCGCCGCGCATGGACTGATAGGTGCCGACGCCGAGGAACACGGCGTCGTAATCCTTCAGCAGGTCGTCGAGCTGCACGTCGCGGCCCACTTCCACGTTCAGTTTGAACTCAATGCCCATGCCGGTGAAGATTTCACGGCGACGGGTCATGACCTCTTTTTCCAGCTTGAAGGCCGGGATACCGAAGGTCAGCAGACCGCCGATTTCCGGATGACGGTCAAAGACCACCGCCTTCACGCCGTTGCGGGTCAGCACGTCCGCACAGGCCAGGCCCGCCGGGCCCGCACCGATGATGGCCACGCGCTTGTCGGTTTGCTTCACGCCGGTCATATCCGGACGCCAGCCCATCTCGAACGCTTTATCGTTGATATAGCGCTCAATGTTACCGATGGTCACCGCGCCAAACTCGTCGTTCAGCGTACAGGAGCCTTCGCACAGGCGGTCCTGAGGACACACGCGGCCGCACACTTCCGGCAGGGTGTTGGTCTGGTGAGACAGCTCGGCGGCTTCAAAAATACGTCCTTCATTGGCCAGCTTCAGCCAGTTCGGGATGTAGTTGTGTACCGGACATTTCCATTCGCAGTAAGGGTTACCGCAGGACAGGCAGCGGTCTGCCTGTGCTTTGGCCTGGCCTTCTGAAAACGGCTCGTAGATTTCAACAAATTCAATTTTACGGATCTTCAGCGGTTTCTTTGGCGGATCAACACGCTGCAGGTCGATAAACTGGTATACGTTCTGGCTCATCTGAATTCCTTACTGCGCCTGCACGCGCAGCTCTGCTGCGCTACGACTACGGTGACCCAACAGGGCTTTAACATCGCTGGACTTCGGCTTAACCAGCGCGAATTTCGCAGAGAACGCCGGCCAGTTCGCCAGGATCTCTTCGCCGCGCGAAGAACCGGTATGCTGCACGTGTTCGGTAATCAAACCGCGCAGGTGTTCTTCGTGAATAGCCAGGGTATCAACGTCCAGCACTTCCACCAGCTCCGGGTTCACGCGTTTGCGGAACTCACCGTCTTCATCCAGGACGTACGCAAAACCGCCCGTCATGCCTGCGCCGAAGTTCACGCCGGTTTTACCCAGAACGCAAACAATCCCGCCCGTCATGTATTCACAACCGTTATCGCCAATGCCTTCCACCACGGTAATAGCACCGGAGTTACGCACCGCGAAACGCTCGCCCGCACGGCCCGCGGCAAACAGACGACCGCCGGTCGCGCCGTACAGGCAGGTGTTACCGATGATGCTGGCTTCATGGCTGCGGAAGGCTGAGCCTACCGGAGGACGCACCGCCAGCAGACCGCCCGCCATGCCTTTGCCGACGTAGTCGTTGGCATCGCCGGTCAGATACAGCTCAACGCCGCCTGCGTTCCACACGCCGAAGCTCTGACCCGCGGTCCCGCTGAAGTGCGCGGTAATCGGATCTGCTGCCAGTCCCTGATCGCCGTGCGTCTGCGCGATGTAGCCGGAGAGCGACGCACCGACTGAACGGTCGGTGTTGCGGATATCAAACCAGAACGTTTTGCTCTGCTTGTCGTCCACGTACGGTTTCGCCTGCTGCAGCAGCTGCGCGTTCAGCACGCCGTTATCAAACGGCGGGTTGTTCTCGGTGCAGTAGACCGCTTTGCCAGGGTGCGGCTGCGCGGTTTCCAGCAGCTTAGACAGCTCAAGCTTCTGCTGCTTCGCCGTGAAACCGTCCAGCTCTTTCAGCAGGTCGGTACGGCCAATCAGGTCCACCAGGCGTTTCACGCCCAGCTGCGCCATCAGCTCGCGGGTTTCGCGGGCGATGAAGTCAAAGTAGTTGGTCACTTTGAACGGCAGGCCGTGGTAGTGATTCTTACGCAGCTTCTCGTCCTGGGTCGCAACGCCCGTTGCGCAGTTGTTCAGGTGGCAAATACGCAGGTATTTACAGCCGAGCGCAACCATCGGGCCGGTGCCGAAGCCGAAGCTTTCCGCGCCCAGAATCGCCGCTTTGATGATGTCGAGGCCGGTTTTCAGGCCACCGTCCACCTGCAGACGGATCTTGTGACGCAGACCGTTAGCCACCAGCGCCTGCTGGGTTTCCACCAGGCCAAGCTCCCAAGGACAGCCCGCATATTTCACGGAGGAGAGCGGGCTTGCACCAGTACCGCCGTCGTAGCCAGCGATGGTGATGAGATCCGCATAGGCTTTCGCCACGCCGGTAGCGATGGTGCCGACGCCCGGTTCGGAAACCAGCTTCACGGAGATCATCGCCTTCGGGTTGACCTGCTTCAGGTCGAAAATCAGCTGCGCTAAGTCCTCGATAGAGTAAATATCGTGGTGCGGCGGCGGGGAGATCAGCGTCACGCCCGGCACGGAATAGCGCAGTTTGGCGATGTACGGGGTAACTTTATCACCCGGTAGCTGACCGCCTTCGCCCGGTTTAGCGCCCTGAGCAACTTTAATCTGGATCACGTCGGCGTTGACCAGGTACGCAGGCGTTACGCCAAAACGACCGGATGCCACCTGCTTGATACGGGAGACTTTGTTAGTACCGTAACGTGCAGGGTCTTCACCGCCCTCGCCGGAGTTGGAGTTGCCGCCGATGCTGTTCATGGCTTCCGCTAGCGCTTCGTGGGCTTCCGGGCTAAGCGCGCCGATGGACATCGCCGCGGTATCGAAGCGTTTGAACAGTTCGGATGCAGGCTCAACCTCGTCAATGCTGACCGCTTCATCACCCGGGTTCAGAGCAATGAGATCGCGCAGCGTTGCCGCCGGACGGTTATTTACCAGCTCAGCGTACTGCTGGTAATCACTGTATTCGCCGCTCTGAACCGCCTGCTGCAGCGTGCGCACCACGTCCGGGTTGTATGCGTGGTATTCGCCACCGTGAACGTATTTCAGCAGACCGCCCTGATCCAGCGGCTTACGTGCCAGCCAGGCGCGTTTGGACAGGTTCACCAGATCCTGCTGGAAGTCAGCAAAACCAGCGCCGCCGATGCGGCTGACCACGCCCTGGAAGCAGAGGTTGGCGACCTCGTCATGCAGGCCGACCGCTTCAAACAGCTTCGAACAGCGGTAGGAGGCAATGGTCGAGATGCCCATTTTGGACATGATCTTGTACAGACCTTTGTTGATGCCGTTACGGTAGTTCAGCATTACCGCGCGGTAGTCTTTGTCGATCGCGCGGGTATCCACCAGGCGGGCCAGCGTTTCGTAGGCCAGGTACGGGTAGATCGCCGTCGCACCAAAGCCTAACAGCACGGCAAAGTGGTGCGGGTCGCGGGCGCTGGCGGTTTCGACAATGATGTTGGCGTCGCAGCGCAGGCTCTTGTCGACCAGACGCGTCTGGATAGCGCCCACCGCCATCGGGGCAGGCACCGGCAGACGGTTTTTCGCGATATTACGGTCGGACAACACCAGCAGAACGGTACCGTTACGCACCATCTGTTCGGCTTTGTCACACAGCGCATTCACCGTCTCTTCGAGGCTCGCGTCGTTCACGTCGAAAGTAATATCGAGCGTGTCGGCGCGGTAGTGCTCCTCTTTCATGGTGGTGAGCTGTTTGAAATCGGAGTACAGCAGGATCGGCGATTTAAAGGTCAGACGGTGCGCCTGGCCTTCTGCTTCGCAGAAGACGTTCATCTCGCGACCGATGCTGGTCGCCAGCGACATCACGTGCGCTTCACGCAGCGGGTCGATCGGCGGGTTGGTGACCTGCGCGAACTGCTGACGGAAGTAATCGTAAATGATGCGCGGCTGGCTGGAGAGCACGGCAAACGGGGTATCGTCACCCATAGAGCCGACCGCTTCCTGGCCGTTTTCACCCAGGACGCGAATAACAGAGTCCAGCTCTTCCGCGCTGTAGTTAAACTGTTTCTGGAAGCTCGCAAGCGCATCGTCGTCCAGTTCGCGACGACCCACTTCTTCATCCGATAAATCTTCGAACGGCACGAGGCGACGCACGTTCTTTTCCATCCACTCTTTGTACGGATGGCGGCTTTTCAGATCGTGATCGGTTTCGGCTGAGTGCAGAATGCGCCCGCCGCGGGTGTCGATAACCATCAGCTCACCCGGACCGACGCGGCCTTTCTCGACCACTTCGTCAGGCTGGTAATCCCAGATACCAACTTCAGAGGCGCAGGTGATGAGCTTGTCTTTGGTGATGACGTAGCGCGCCGGACGCAGACCGTTACGGTCCAGGTTACAGGCAGCGAAACGTCCGTCGGACATGACGATGCCCGCCGGGCCGTCCCACGGCTCCATGTGCATGGAGTTAAAGTCGAAGAAGGCGCGCAGCTCAGGGTCCATATCCGGGTTGTTCTGCCATGCCGGCGGCACAAGCAGACGCATGGCGCGCACGATGTCCATCCCGCCGGCCAGCAGCAGTTCAAGCATGTTATCCATTGAGCTGGAGTCCGAGCCGGTTTCGTTCACGAACGGCGCGGCATCGTGCAGGTCAGGGATCAGCGGGGTCTGGAACTTATAGGTACGAGCGCGGGCCCACTGGCGGTTACCGGTGATGGTGTTGATCTCGCCGTTGTGCGCCAGGTAGCGGAACGGCTGAGCCAGCGGCCAGCGAGGAACGGTGTTGGTAGAGAAGCGCTGGTGGAACAGGCAAATGGCCGATTCCAGACGCAGGTCCGCCAGGTCCAGGTAGAAGCGCGGCAGGTCAGCCGGCATACACAGACCTTTATAGATGTTCACCAGGTTAGAGAGACTACAAACGTAGAACTCTTTATCGTCCTGGAGACGTTTTTCAATGCGGCGGCGGGCGATAAACAGACGGCGTTCCATATCGCGCGGACGCCAGCCCGCAGGCGCATTAACAAAAATTTGTTCGATACGAGGCAGCGAGGAGAGGGCGATTTCACCGAGCACCCCTTCGTTGGTTGGCACATTGCGCCAGCCGACAATCGACAGGGTTTCACGCTGAAGTTCTTCTTCGACGATGCGGCGTGAGGCGGCAGCCTTTTCAGGATCCTGGTTCAGGAACAGCATGCCGACAGCGTAGTTTTTGGCTAAACGCCAGCCGCGCTCTTCCGCCACGATGCGGAAGAAACGATCCGGTTTTTGCAGCAGCAGGCCGCAACCGTCGCCGGTTTTACCATCGGCAAGAATCGCGCCACGGTGCTGCATTCGGGCCAGTGCGTGAATAGCAGTACGCACTACCTTGTGGCTAGGTTCGCCTTCTATGTGGGCGATCAGGCCGAAACCACAGTTATCCTTCTCAAGGGATTTATCGTACAACATATCAGTGAACCTCCCCAGGCTCGTCGGGCTTCCCACTGAACTTAACCGTGGCGCACAGGCACAGAAAGAGCATGGCGACGGGGTTTGCGTTTCATACGCGGACCTCGCATTCGCCCTCTTTTTCATCCTTTCGCGCAGGTAAACAAGTTTGAGGACTTGCTTCAGAGGGAATCTCAATTACTGCATAAATATGATGAGCAGGCCGCTCATCCAGAAAGCTTCCAGCGGATTTCCAACTTATCGGGAATTGGTACACAGGTCAAATGGCAATCTTATTTATACAAAAATGTGCTAAAGAGAGTTTATGCTATTGTAATTAAAGGGTATTTAACTATTTTTACATTGATTGCATGCCCTGGCAGGACGTAGCGGAGTGTGATCTGACTCACTATATGAAAGCGGTATTATCAATGTAGCGTGCTGAATAGCAGTTTTATAGCAGAATAATAATCTGGCATTGGCTGCAAACCCGCATAAAGCCACTGTTTTTCAGTGGTGGCGCTATAAATGAAAAAAACAATCAGAACATAAGGAAAAGTAATCACGGATAGCGTGAATGAAATTGCAGTAATCCTGAGTATTTATTCATATAGATAAAGGCCGTCCAGGGCGATTGATCCAGGTCATCGCCGACAGAGGCTAAAAGTGGCAGGCTTGTCCCCTTTCTCCGGGGCGGTCTATCAGATTATGCAGTTACAGAAATTAGTCAATATGTTTGGTGGGGATCTTTTGCAGCGGTACGGGCAAAAGGTTCATAAGCTGACGCTGCACGGCGGGTTTAGCTGCCCGAATCGCGATGGCACCATCGGGCGCGGCGGCTGCACCTTCTGTAACGTTGCGTCCTTTGCTGACGAAGCCCAGCAGCATAAATCTATCGCTGAACAGCTCGCCCATCAGGCGAGCCTGGTAAACCGCGCGAAGCAATATCTGGCCTATTTCCAGGCCTACACCAGCACGTGGGCGGAGGTCCAGGTGCTGCGCTCGATGTACCAGCAGGCCGTCAGCCAGGCTAACATCGTTGGGCTGTGCGTGGGCACGCGCCCGGACTGTGTGCCGGACGCGGTGCTGGACCTGCTCAGCGAGTACAAAGAGCAAGGCTACGAGATCTGGCTGGAGCTGGGCCTGCAGACCGCGCACGACAAAACCCTGCACCGTATCAATCGCGGCCATGATTTCGCCTGCTACCAGCGCACCACGCGCCTGGCCCGCGAGCGGGGGCTGAAGGTCTGTTCGCACCTGATTGTTGGGTTACCCGGTGAAGGTCAACAGCATGGCCTTGAAACGCTGGAAAAGGTGGTTGAGACCGGCGTGGACGGCATTAAGCTGCACCCTCTGCATATTGTTACGGGAAGCATTATGGCGAAAGCCTGGGAAGCGGGGCGGTTAAGCGGTATTGCGCTAGAGGACTATACGGTGACGGCGGGGGAGATGATTCGCCACACGCCGCCTGAAATTGTCTACCACCGCATCTCGGCCAGCGCCCGCCGTCCAACGCTTCTGGCACCGCTATGGTGTGAGAACCGCTGGACGGGGATGCTGGAAATCGACCGCTATCTGCAGGAGAACGGCGTACAGGGGTCGGCGCTTGGCCGCCCGTGGGTTCCCCGATTACCGGCGACGGCCGCCTAACAAACTTCCCAGCATGCCGCGCACTATCTGATTGGTGACCTGTCGCGCCGCGCTTTTCGCCATGGTTTGTACCACGCCGTCGCGCTTGCCGCCGCGCGGCCCGGTGCTGCCGAACAGGATGTCTTTCAGCCCGCCCAGAATGCCGTCATCTACCGCGACGGACTGTCCTTTAGCGGCAGGCGCATCCTGCGATTCGGTGGTCGCCTGCACCCCTTTTTGCAGCATTTCGAACGCGGACTCGCGATCCACCTCGTCTTCGTACTTCCCGTAAACCGGAGAGTGGTTAATCAGGCCGTTACGTTCATCGTCGGTAACCGGCCCCATGCGCGAGCAGGGCGCGATTACCATGGCGCGCTCCACTACGGACGGGCTGCCCTTCGCATCAAGGAATGAGATCAGCGCTTCACCGGTGCCCAACGCCTGAATCGCCGCTTCGGTATCAAAGGCAGGATTGGCGCGCATGGTTTGCGCGGCGGCTTTCACCGCTTTCTGATCCTTCGGCGTAAAGGCGCGCAGGGCGTGCTGCACGCGGTTACCAAGCTGGCCGAGCACGTTATCCGGGATATCCGAGGAGTTTTGCGAGACAAACCAGACGCCAACGCCTTTGGAGCGGATCAGGCGGATGACCTGTTCAATTTTATCCAGCAGGACCTGCGGTGCGTCGTTGAACAGCAGGTGCGCTTCGTCGAAGAAGAAGACCAGCTTCGGTTTATCCAGATCGCCTGCTTCGGGTAACTGCTCGTAAAGCTCAGAGAGCATCCACAGCAGGCTGGCGGCGTAGAGCTTTGGCATCTGGTAGAGCTTCTCGGAGCTCAGAATGTTGATGATGCCTTTGCCGCTGCTGTCGGTGCGCATCCAGTCTTTGATATCCAGCATCGGCTCGCCGAAGAAGTGTTCGGCCCCCTGTTGCTCCAGGGTCAGCAACCCACGCTGAATGGCACCCACCGAGGCGCTGCTGATATTGCCGTACTGGTTCTGGAAGGATTTGGCGTTATCGCCGATGTACTGGGTAATGGCGCGCAGATCTTTGAAATCAAGCAGCAGCAGTCCCTGATCGTCAGCAATGCGGAAGATGATATTCAGCACGCCGGACTGCACGTCGTTGAGGTTAAGCAGACGGGCCAGCAGCAGCGGGCCGAGATCGGAGACGGTGGCGCGCACCGGGTGGCCTTTCTCACCAAAGATATCCCACACCACCACCGGATTGTTATGCGGCGTCCAGTCCGTGATGCCAATATTCTTCAGCCGTTCGAGCAGTTTTTCAGAGGCCGTCCCTTCCTGAGCCACACCGGTTAAATCGCCTTTCACGTCAGCCATAAAGACCGGAACGCCAATCTCCGAAAGCGACTCCGCCAGTTTTTGCAGGGTGACGGTTTTCCCCGTTCCGGTCGCTCCGGTGATCAGACCGTGGCGGTTCGCCATCGCGGGCAATAAATACAGCTCTTTTTCCAGCGTCCGGGCAATTAACAATGGTGTACTCATGATGCGCTTCCTCTCTTAGTCCTGGGTGGAGTATAGGCAACCTGAAAGCAATTTGGTTGAGTAAATTCCTGACTTTGCGGCGCATTATCCAGCGCGGACTATGCTTTTGCATACGGTTCACAAAATAGTGGGAAACTATGTCCAGATTCTTCTTTAACGATCGCAAACAGCTGGTCAACGATGCCATTGAAGGCATACTGCTTTCTGCGCCACACGCAAATCTCGTCAAACTTGATATCGATCCGGCCATCAGGATCGTCGCACGCGGCGACTGGGACAAAAGCCGCGTGGCGGTGATCTCCGGTGGCGGCTCCGGCCATGAACCGGCACATGCCGGGTTTGTCGGCAAAGGGATGCTGACGGCGGCAGTGTGTGGCGATCTGTTTGCCTCGCCGAGCGTGGATGCGGTGCTGAATGCCATTGTGGCGGTCACGGGCGATCGCGGCTGCCTGCTGATCGTCAAAAACTACACCGGCGATCGCCTGAACTTTGGTCTGGCGGCTGAAAAGGCCAAACGCTATGGCCTCAAGGTGGAGATGGCGATCGTGGCGGACGATATCGCGCTGCCGGATAACAAACAGCCGCGCGGTATTGCCGGTACGGCACTGGTGCATAAGATTGCGGGCTATGCGGCGGAGCAAGGGAAATCGTTGAGTGAGGTGCGGGATATTGCGCAGCAGGCCTGCGACAACCTCTGGAGTCTGGGCGTTGCGATGCAAACGTGCAACCTGCCGGGCAGCGACGATGAAGAGGGACGCATTAAGCAGGGCCATGTCGAGCTGGGTCTGGGCATTCACGGTGAGCCGGGTGCTTCCGTCGTGGATACGCAGAACAGCAAAGCCATTATCGACACGCTGGTGGCGCCGTTACGCGTGCAGGCGGGTGAGGGGCGGTTTGCGGTATTGATTAACAACCTCGGCGGCGTATCGGCGCTGGAGATGGCGCTGCTGACCAAAGAGCTGGCGCATTCGGCGCTGAAAGAGGAGATCGCGTACCTGATAGGCCCCGCGCCGCTGGTGAGCGCGCTGGACATGAAGGGCTTTTCGCTCACGCTGCTGAAGCTCAACGATTTCTTTGAAAAGGCGATTCACGCCGAGGTCGAAACGCTGGGCTGGCAGAAGCCTGTTGCGTTTGCGCCACTGCGCATCGTGGCGCATACCGCCATTCACGATCGCGTGGAATACACTCCGTCGGACAATCTGCGGGTGGGCGTGTATGTTTCCTCGGTGACGAAAACGCTGCTCCAGCTGGAAAACCGACTGAACGCGCTGGATGCCAAAGTGGGCGACGGTGATACGGGCTCTACCTTTGCGCAAGGCGCGCGGGATATTGCGCAGCGTCTGGAGGATCGCAAGCTCCCGCTTGATAACGTATCGACGCTGCTGCTGGTGGTGGGCGAGCGGCTGGCCACGGTGATGGGCGGATCGAGCGGGGTGCTGATGTCGATCTTCTTTACCGCGGCCGGTCAAAAGCTTCACGATGGCCAGCCGCTGCCCGAGGCATTGCTCAGCGGGCTGGCGCAGATGAAGCAATACGGTGGCGCAGATCTCGGCGATCGTACCCTGATCGACGCGCTGCAGCCGGCGCTGGAGGCGTTGCGGAAAGGCGATATTGAGTCAGCGGCGAAGGCCGCACAGCAGGGGGCTGAAGCGACTGCGAAGATGATGAAAGCGGGCGCGGGGCGCTCGTCGTATGTGAATAAAGAGAACCTGGACGGGGTAATGGACCCGGGGGCGGTCGCGGTGGCAGAGGTGTTTTCTGCACTGGTGCGATAGGTGAGAATAGCCCGGTAGCGCTGCGCTTACCGGGCCAACAAAATCAGATCCAGGCCGGGTAAGGCGAAGCCGCCACCCGGCACTGTCACATCAGAAATCCGCTTTCAACACCACGCGGTAGCGGGCTTTGCCGTCACGCACGTGCTGGATTGCTTCGTTGATTTTCGACATCGGATACAGTTCGGTGGTCGGGGCCACTTTGGTGCGTCCGGCAAACTTCATCAGCTTGCGCAACTCAAACGGCGTACCGGTCGCGGAGCCTGACACGCTGCGATCGCCGCCGATCAGGGTAAACGCCGGAACCGGCAGCGGCTTCATTACGGCACCCACGGTATGGAAATTGCCGCCGTAGGCCAGCGCTTCAAAGTACGGCTGCCAGTCGAGATCGACGTTTACGGTGTTGATGATCAGATCAAACTGCCCAGCCAGCGCGTTCAGCGCGTCAGGATCGCGGCTGTTTACGACTTTATCCGCACCCATCGCCAGCACTTCTTTCTCTTTCGCCGGGTTCGAGCTGAACGCCGTGACTTCACAGCCCATCGCGTGCAGCAGCTTGATGGCGATATGGCCCAGACCGCCGATACCGATCACGCCCACGCGGCTGGTGGCGGTGATATGGTGCATCAGCAGCGGTTTGAAGACGGTGATACCGCCGCACAGCAGCGGACCAGCGGATTCGATATCAATACTGTCCGGCAGCGGGATCACCCATTGCCAGTCGGCGCGAAGCTTGTCGGCAAAACCGCCTTTGTTCAGAATGGTGGGAACGGCGCCTTCGAGGCAGTTGATCTGATTGCCGCTGATACAGGCGTCGCAGTGGCCGCAGCTGCGTGCCGTCCAGCCAATGCCCACGCGCTGGCCCACTTTCAGCCCTTTGTCCTGCGCGGCGCTACCGAGCGCCACGACGCGACCAATGACTTCGTGCCCGGCAACCAGCGGATAGCTCGAGAAGCCCCATTCGTTGTCGATCATCGAGAGATCCGAGTGGCAGATCCCGCAGTAATCAACCTGTACTTCGACGTCTTCAGCTTTTAGAACGCCTGCATCGTACTCGTACAGCTCAAGTTCTGCACCCGCCTGCGGTGCGGCGTAGCTTTTTATCTTCGACATCGTGTTTCCCCCGTTATGGTGTGAACTGTGAGTGTAGAGCATTCAGTTTACAGCCGCTTAACAGAAGAGGGCAGGAACGAAAATTACAGACTTTTCAGCATTCTGACTTCGCAATCAACGTGGCCGGTACAGCCCAGCGGCGTATCGATATGCTCAAAGCCCAGATGTTCATACAGGCCGATGGCCTCTTTGAGAAAAGCGGTGGTTTCAAGGTAGCAGCGGGTAAAACCCTGCTCGCGCGCGTGGTCCAGCGCCATCAGCGCCAGCTTTTTTGCCAGCCCTTGCCCGCGCGCCGTTGGCAGGAAATACATTTTCTGTAGTTCACAGATATCCGGCTCGCTGCAGCTGAGGGGCGCCACGCCGCCGCCGCCCACCACCAGGCCGTTCTGCTCGATTACCCAGTAGGCATGCCCTGGCTGGCTGTAGAGCTGGTAAAGCTCGTCCAGGTTCGGGTCAGCAACCGTGTAGCCTTTGTCAGCCGTCAGGCCATATTCGGCAGAAACGGTGCGGATAACGGCGGCGATAGCCGAATTATCCTGCTCAGTGATCCGACGCATCGTCGTCGCGACGGGGGTAATCACGCTCATAGCATTACTCATAACAAAAATTGACACATAACTGCTGTTAATAGCACCGCAGAAAGGGGAGTGCAAGCGAGGAGTTTTCAGGAAGGATACCCCTTACGCCCTGAAGCGTAAGGGGTAAAAGCATTACAGTGCGGCAATAACCGCCTGCTGCTCAATCAGTTTGGTCTTCGCATCGGCGAAAGCAACCAGACGCTCACGCTCTTTGGCGATGACCGCTTCCGGCGCGCGGGCCACAAAGCCTTCATTCGCCAGCTTGCTTTCGATTTTGCCAATTTCCACGTCGACTTTCGCCACTTCTTTCGCCAGACGCGCCAGCTCGGCGTCTTTGTCGATCAGGCCCGCCATCGGGATCAGCAGCTCGGCGCCGTCGATGATTTTGGTCACGGAAACCGGACCTTTGTCATCCGCAGGCAGCACGGTGATGCTTTCCAGACGCGCCATGGTCTTGAGGAAGGTGTTGTTCTCGGTGACGCGACGAACAGCCGCTTCGCTGCAGCCACGAAGCAGCAGCTCCAGCGGTTTGCCAGGGGCGATGTTCATTTCAGCACGGATGTTACGTACCGCAACGATCGCCTGTTTCAGCCACTCGGTATCCGCGGACGCCGCTTCGTCAACCTTGGCCGCATCGAATTCCGGGAACGGCTGCAGCATGATGGTATCGGCGTTGATGCCTGCAATCACCTTCACGCGCTGCCAGATAGTTTCGGTGATAAATGGAATGACCGGATGCGCCAGGCGCAGCAGACCTTCCAGAACGGTAATCAGCGTGTTGCGCGTGCCGCGCAGTTCCGCCTCAGTACCGCCGTTCATCACCGGCTTCGCCAGCTCCAGATACCAGTCACAGAACTGGTTCCAGGTGAATTCATACAGGATGCCCGCCGCGATATCGAAGCGGTAGCTGTCCAGCGCCTCGCGGAAGGCTTTCACCGTCTGGTTGAATTCCGCCAGGATCCAGCGGTCTGCCAGAGACAGGGTCATTTCGCCGCCGTTGAAGCCGCAATCCTGATCTTCGGTGTTCATCAGCACGAAGCGGCTGGCGTTCCACAGCTTGTTACAGAAGTTACGGTAACCTTCCAGACGCTTCATGTCCCAGTTGATGTCACGGCCGGTAGAAGCCAGTGCCGCCAGGGTGAAGCGCAGGGCGTCGGTACCGTGAGACTCGATCCCGTTCGGGAACTGCTTCTCGGTGCGCTTGCGGATTTTCTCGGCCAGCTGCGGCTGCATCATGTTGCCGGTACGTTTTTCCAGCAGGTCTTCCAGAGAAATACCGTCAACCATATCCAGCGGGTCAATCACGTTCCCCTTCGACTTGGACATCTTCTGGCCTTCGTCGTCGCGGATCAGACCGGTCATGTAGACGGTATGGAACGGAACCTGCGGCTTGCCGTCTTCGTCTTTGATGAAGTGCATGGTCATCATGATCATGCGGGCAATCCAGAAGAAGATAATGTCGAAGCCGGAGACCATCACGCTGGTTGGGTGGAACTGACGCAGCGCGTCGGTGTTTTCTGGCCAGCCGAGGGTGGAGAAGGTCCAGAGCGCGGAGGAGAACCAGGTGTCCAGCACGTCTTCGTCCTGACGCAGCGCAACGTCTGCGCTCAGGTTGTTTTCCTGACGCACTTCGTCTTCGCTACGGCCAACGTAAACGTTGCCTTCGTTGTCGTACCACGCCGGAATACGGTGACCCCACCACAGCTGACGGGAGATACACCAGTCCTGAATGTCACGCATCCAGGAGAAGTACATGTTTTCGTACTGCTTCGGCACGAACTGAATGCTGCCGTTTTCAACCGCTTCGACAGCCGGTTTCGCCAGCACGTCGGCACGCACGTACCACTGGTCGGTCAGCATTGGCTCGATCACCACGCCGCCACGGTCGCCGTACGGTACGGTCAGATCGTGAGGTTTGATCTCTTCCAGCAGGCCGAGTGCGTCGACGGCAGCCACAATCGCTTTACGCGCGGCAAAGCGTTCCAGCTTCTGGAACTCAGCCGGGATGTCGCTGGAATAAACGTCGGATTCGTTGCCTTTGGTGTCATACACTTCTGCGCTTTCGCGGATATCGCCGTCGAAGGTCAGAATGTTGATCATCGGCAGGGCGTGACGACGACCGACTTCATAGTCGTTGAAATCGTGCGCCGGGGTGATTTTTACGCAGCCGGTGCCTTTTTCCATGTCGGCGTGTTCGTCGCCCACAATCGGAATACGGCGGTTTACCAGCGGCAGCACCACAAATTTGCCGATCAGGTCTTTATAACGCGGATCTTCCGGGTTAACGGCCACGCCGGTATCGCCCAGCAGGGTTTCCGGACGGGTAGTGGCAACCACCAGGTAATCTTTACCGTCGGCGGTTTTTGCGCCATCGGCCAGCGGATAGCGAATATGCCACATGGAGCCTTTAGACTCGCGGTTTTCCACTTCCAGGTCAGAGATGGCGGTACGCAGTTTTGGATCCCAGTTTACCAGGCGTTTGCCGCGGTAAATCAGGTCTTCTTTGTACAGGCGGACGAAGACTTCTTTAACGGCGTTGGACAGGCCTTCGTCCATGGTGAAGCGCTCGCGCTCCCAGTCCACGGAGTTGCCGAGACGGCGCATCTGACGGGTAATGGTGCCGCCGGATTCTGCCTTCCACTGCCAGATTTTGTCGATGAACGCGTCGCGACCGTAGTCGTGGCGGGTTTTTCCTTCTTCAGCGGCAATTTTACGCTCAACCACCATCTGGGTCGCGATACCCGCGTGGTCAGTCCCCGCCTGCCACAGGGTGTTTTTACCCTGCATGCGCTGGTAGCGGATCATGGTGTCCATGATGGTCTGCTGGAAAGCATGACCCATATGCAAACTGCCGGTGACGTTCGGCGGCGGGATCATGATGCAGAAGGACTCTTTGCTTTCGTCGCCGTTAGGCTTGAAATAGCCCTGCTGTTCCCAGTGCTCGTAAAGCGGCTGTTCGATATCGCGTGGGTTATATGTCTTTTCCATTATTTCCAGGTTGCCGTATTCAGGTTAAAACCAGCCAGGCGGTACGCTTTATAGCGTTCGCGCGCCAGTTGTTTCAAAGATTCTTCGTAAGGGACAAAGTCTACCACTTCTGTGAAAGCGGTGGCAAAATCTGCAAAATCTATCCGCAGGCTAATCAGAATATCGCGCGCGCTGCTGTTGCGCTTTTGCGGCCAGGCAATTTCAACCGGTGCTCCACCGCGCGGCCCTTCGCCCGACAGGTTATGCGGGACAAAACTCTCCGGCGGACGCGCCCACAGCGCTTCATCCAGGCGAATGGCCTGCTGTTCATCTTCACAGGCAATCAGAACGCGTTTACCTGCGCGCCAACGTTCTGCGGCAATTTCACACACCAGCTGTTCGACGGCGCTGAGGCCATCCTGATGGGTGTCGTTGTCCAGAAGGTAGAACGTTGCATTCTTCATATATGGGGCTTCTTGTCGTGGATTTAAATGCAAAGCCGGGTGGCGCTACGCTTACCCGGCCTACGGTTGAGTGATGCTGTAGGCCGGGTAAGGCGAAGCCGCCACCCGGCGTTGTGCATCACTCGTCGCCGTTAAAACCCGCACGATTGAGCAGGAACTGCGACAGCAGCGCCACTGGACGACCGGTTGCGCCTTTGGCTTTACCGGAGCGCCATGCGGTGCCCGCGATATCCAGGTGCGCCCAGTTGTACTTGCGGGTGAAGCGTGCCAGGAAGCAGCCCGCGGTGATCGCACCGCCAGGACGTCCGCCAATGTTCGCCATATCCGCAAAGTTAGACTCCAGCTGATCCTGATATTCGTCACCCAGCGGCAGACGCCATGCGCGGTCCCCGGCCTGCTCTGAGGCACCAATAAGCTCGTGCGCCAGAGGATTATGGTTCGACATCAGGCCGGTGATGTGGTGGCCCAGCGCAATCACACAGGCACCGGTGAGGGTGGCGACGTCAATTACCGCTTCAGGCTCGAAGCGCTCAACGTAGGTCAGCACGTCACACAGCACCAGACGGCCTTCGGCGTCGGTGTTCAGCACTTCAACGGTCTGGCCGGACATGGTGGTCAGCACGTCACCCGGACGATAAGCGCGCCCGCCAGGCATGTTTTCGCAGCCCGCCAGGACGCCGATCACGTTGATAGGCAATTGAAGTTCCGCGACCATGCGCATCACGCCGTAAACCGCCGCCGCGCCGCACATGTCGTACTTCATCTCATCCATGCCCTCGGCAGGCTTAATGGAGATACCGCCGGAGTCGAAGGTCAGGCCTTTACCGACCAGTACGATCGGACGCGCATCTTCGGACGGGTTGCCTTTGTACTCGATGACGGACATCAGGGATTCATTCTGCGAGCCGTTACCGACCGCCAGGTAAGAGTGCATCCCCAGCTCTTTCATCTGCTGTTCGCCGATGACGCGAGTGATAACGTTTTTGCTGTAGGCGTCGGCCAGCTGACGCGCCTGAGAGGCCAGGTACGCCGCGTTACAGATGTTAGGCGGCATGTTGCCGAGATCTTTGGCCGCTTTAATGCCGGCAGCGATCGCCAGACCGTGCTGGATCGCGCGTTCACCGCTGGTCAGTTCGCGACGGGTTGGCACGTTAAAGACCATTTTACGCAGCGGACGACGCGGCTCGCTTTTATTGGTCTTCAGCTGATCGAAGCTGTACAGGCTCTCTTTTGCCGTTTCAACCGCCTGACGCACTTTCCAGTAGGTGTTACGTCCTTTGACGTGCAGCTCGGTCAGGAAGCAGACGGCTTCCATTGAGCCAGTATCATTCAGCGTATTGATTGTTTTCTGAATCACCTGCTTATACTGACGTTCATCCAGCTCGCGTTCTTTGCCGCAGCCAATCAGCAGAATACGTTCTGACAGTACGTTTGGAACATGGTGCAGTAACAGCGTCTGCCCAGGTTTGCCTTCCAGTTCGCCACGGCGCAGCAGGGCGCTAATATAGCCGTCACTGATTTTATCGAGTTGCTCGGCGATCGGGGAGAGTCGACGCGGTTCAAAGACGCCCACAACGATGCAGGCACTCCGCTGTTTCTCCGGGCTACCGCTTTTTACACTGAACTCCATGCACTACGCTCCTGAATCTTAAAGACAACGGCGGCTGCTACGGATAGAATTGAAACCTTTCGTAACTCATGTCCGCTGTTGTGGTGACTTCGTGTTAATCTTACGTTACTACGGTTTCGACACGTCAGAAAAAGTCCTGAAGCGTGAATCCGCTGGATGTTTTAATCTTAGCGATGATTTCGACGACTCAAGAGAATAAATGACGTTTAAGCCATGAAACAAGCGAAATTCCTGCAAAGAGACGGGTTTTTACGGGCGTATTTAAAGTGATAATCATAAGATATCTGGTGCGGGAGACGCTCAAGAGCCAACTGGCGATCCTCTTCATCCTGCTGCTGATTTTTTTCTGTCAGAAGCTGGTTAAGATCCTCGGTGCGGCTGTTGACGGCGAAATTCCAACAAATCTGGTGCTTTCCCTGCTTGGTTTAGGGATCCCGGAAATGGCGCAGCTCATCCTGCCGCTAAGTCTTTTCCTTGGCCTGCTCATGACGCTTGGGAAACTCTACACCGAGAGTGAAATCACGGTGATGCATGCCTGTGGCCTTAGCAAAGCGGTACTGGTGAAAGCGGCCATGATACTGGCGCTGTTCACGGGTATTGTTGCTGCGGTGAATGTGATGTGGGCGGGCCCCATGTCTTCCCGTCATCAGGACGAAGTGCTGGCCGAAGCGAAAGCCAACCCCGGCATGGCGGCGTTAGCCCAGGGGCAGTTCCAGCAGGCAACCGACGGCAACTCCGTGCTGTTTATTGAGAGCGTTGACGGCAGTAAATTCAACGACGTATTCCTGGCGCAGTTACGTCCCAAAGGTAACGCGCGTCCATCAGTGGTGGTTGCAGACTCCGGTCAGCTTGCTCAGCGCAAAGATGGTTCGCAGATCGTGACGCTGAACAAAGGCACCCGTTTCGAAGGCACCGCGATGCTGCGCGACTTCCGTATTACGGATTTCCAGAACTATCAGGCTATTATCGGCCATCAGGCGGTGGCGCTCGATCCAACGGATACCGAGCAAATGGACATGCGCACGCTGTGGAACACCGATACCGACAGAGCGCGCGCTGAGTTCCACTGGCGTATTACGCTTGTCTTCACCGTGTTTATGATGGCGCTGATTGTCGTGCCGCTGAGCGTGGTGAACCCGCGCCAGGGACGCGTGCTCTCCATGCTGCCGGCGATGCTGCTGTACCTGATCTATTTCCTGCTGCAAACCTCGATTCGTTCTAACGGCGCGAAGGGTAAGCTGGACCCTATGGTCTGGACATGGTTCGTCAACAGCCTGTACATCTTACTGGCGCTGGGATTAAACCTGTGGGATACGGTGCCTGTGCGCCGCATACGTGCCCGATTCTCGCGTAAAGGAGCCATCTAATGCAGGCGTTTGGCGTTCTTGATCGCTATATCGGTAAAACCATTTTTACCACCATCATGATGACGTTGTTCATGCTGGTGTCGCTCTCCGGCATTATCAAATTTGTCGACCAGCTGAAAAAAGCCGGGCAGGGGAGCTATGACGCGCTGGGCGCGGGGATGTATACCCTGCTCAGCGTGCCGAAAGATGTGCAAATCTTCTTCCCGATGGCGGCCCTGCTGGGCGCACTGCTGGGGCTGGGGATGCTGGCGCAGCGCAGTGAGCTTGTCGTTATGCAGGCCTCGGGTTTTACCCGCATGCAGGTTGCGCTGTCGGTAATGAAAACCGCGATCCCACTGGTGCTGTTGACCATGGCGATTGGCGAGTGGGTCGCGCCGCAGGGCGAACAGATGGCGCGTAACTACCGTGCCCAGGCCATGTACGGCGGCTCACTGCTCTCGACTCAGCAAGGTTTATGGGCGAAAGACGGTAAAAACTTCGTCTACATCGAACGGGTCAATGGCAATGATGAACTGGGTGGGGTGAGCATCTACGCTTTTGATGACCAGCGCCGTCTGGAGTCAGTCCGCCACGCCTCTTCGGCGAAATTTGACGCTGAAAAAAAACAGTGGCGCTTGTCCCAGGTCGATGAGTCTGACCTGACCGATCCGAAACAGATTGCCGGTTCTCAGACGGTAACCGGCACGTGGAAGACCAATCTGACTCCCGATAAGCTCGGAGTTGTGGCGCTGGATCCTGACGCGCTCTCCATCAGCGGTTTACACAACTATGTGAAATACCTGAAGTCGAGCGGGCAGGATGCAGGACGGTATCAGCTCAACATGTGGAGCAAGATCTTCCAGCCGATGTCCGTGGCGGTGATGATGCTGATGGCGCTGTCGTTTATCTTCGGCCCGTTGCGTAGCGTGCCGATGGGCGTGCGCGTTGTGACCGGTATCAGCTTCGGCTTTGTATTCTACGTGCTCGACCAGATCTTCGGTCCGCTGACGCTGGTTTATGGTATTCCGCCGATGATTGGTGCGCTGCTGCCAAGCGCCAGTTTCCTCCTGATCAGCCTCTGGCTGCTGTTGAAACGCTCCTGATTGACCTCTCCTCGCTTCCGGTTAACCGGGAGCGAGGCTAATCTCCTGTTTCACCCCGCACTTTTTCTCACAACCTTCAACGCCTCGCCCTGAATTTGAGTATTATTGAGCGATAAAGTCGTGAAGGGATCCTCTATGAAGCAAATTCGAATGCTTGCCCAGTATTACGTCGACCTGATGATGAAGCTTGGGCTGGTGCGTTTCTCCATGCTGCTTGCGCTGGCGCTGGTCGTTCTGGCCATTGTCGTGCAAATGGCCGTCACCATGGTTCTGCATGGTCAGGTCGAGAGTATCGACGTCATCCGCTCCATCTTCTTTGGCTTGCTCATTACGCCCTGGGCGGTCTATTTCCTTTCCGTGGTGGTTGAACAGCTGGAAGAGTCCCGTCAGCGTTTGTCAAAACTGGTCGATAAACTGGAAGAGATGCGCGAGCGCGACCTGAAGCTCAACGTCCAGCTCAAAGACAACATCGCGCAGCTGAACCAGGAGATTTCAGATCGTGAGAAGGCGGAAGCCGAGCGTCAGGCCACGCTGGAGCAGCTGAAAATCGAAATGAAAGAGCGCGAGGTCACGCAGATCCAGCTTGAGCAGCAGTCCTCTTTCCTGCGGTCATTTCTTGATGCTTCACCGGATCTGGTGTTCTACCGTAATGAAGATAAAGAGTTTTCCGGCTGTAACCGTGCGATGGAGCTGCTCACCGGAAAAAGCGAGAAGCAGCTGATTCACCTGAAGCCGCAGGACGTTTACTCTGAAGAGGCGGCGGCCAAGGTTATGGAGACGGACGAAAAAGTCTTCCGCCATAACGTCTCGCTGACCTATGAACAGTGGCTGGATTACCCGGATGGACGCAAAGCCTGCTTTGAGATCCGTAAGGTGCCTTACTATGACCGCGTCGGGAAACGCCACGGCCTGATGGGCTTTGGCCGCGATATCACCGAGCGTAAGCGCTATCAGGACGCCCTGGAGCGCGCCAGCCGCGACAAGACTACCTTTATCTCCACCATCAGCCACGAGCTGCGTACGCCGCTTAACGGCATTGTCGGGCTGAGCCGAATTCTGCTGGATACCGACCTGACCGCAGAACAGGAAAAATACCTCAAGACTATCCATGTCTCAGCGGTCACGCTGGGTAATATCTTCAACGATATTATTGATATGGATAAGATGGAGCGCCGTAAAGTTCAGCTTGATAACCAGCCTGTTGATTTCACCAGCTTCCTTGCCGATCTCGAAAACCTGTCCGGCTTACAGGCGCAGCAGAAGGGGCTGAGTTTTGTCATGGAGCCAACCCTGCCGCTGCCGCATAAAGTGGTGACTGACGGCACGCGTCTGCGCCAGATCCTGTGGAACCTTATCAGCAACGCGGTGAAATTTACCCAGAAGGGGCAGGTGGCAGTACGCATCCGCTTTGACGACGGCGATATGCTGCACTTCGAGGTGGAGGACTCCGGGATTGGTATTCCGCAGGAGGAGCAGGACAAAATTTTCGCGATGTACTACCAGGTGAAGGACAGCAACGGCGGGAAGCCTGCTACCGGAACGGGCATTGGTCTGGCGGTCTCTAAACGGCTGGCAAAAAGTATGGGGGGCGATATCACCGTTGCCAGCCAGCCGGGGAAAGGGTCAACCTTCACGCTGACGGTCCATGCACCGGCGGTGGCGGAGGAGGTTGAGGATACCTTTGAAAACGACGACATGCCGCTGCCTGCGCTGCACGTTCTGCTGGTGGAAGATATTGAGCTGAACGTTATTGTGGCGCGCTCCGTGCTGGAAAAGCTGGGCAATAGCGTGGATGTCGCGATGACCGGTAAGGCCGCGCTCGAGATGTTTAAACCGGACGAATACGATCTTGTCCTGCTTGATATCCAGTTACCGGACATGACCGGGCTGGATATCTCGCGTGAGCTGACGCGTCAGTACGCGGCCGACGAACTGCCGCCGCTGGTGGCGCTGACGGCGAACGTACTGAAAGATAAAAAAGAGTATCTCGATGCCGGTATGGACGATGTACTCAGCAAGCCGCTGGCGGTGCCTGCTCTGACCGCCATGATTAAGAAGTTCTGGGATACCCGTGATGAAGAGGAGAGCACCATGACGTCTGTTGATAGCGCAAAAGCCCAAACGATACTCGATACCGCGATGCTGGAGCAGTACATCGATCTGGTCGGCCCGAAACTGATTACCGACGGTCTGGCGGTATTCGAAAAAATGATGCCGGGCTATCTGAGCGTGCTGGAATCAAACCTGACGGCTCGTGACCAGAAGGGCATCGTGGAAGAAGGACATAAAATTAAAGGTGCCGCCGGCTCGGTTGGCTTACGCCACCTGCAGCAGCTGGGTCAACAGATTCAGTCACCTGATTTACCTGCATGGGAAGATAACGTGGGTGATTGGGTTGAAGAGATGAAACAAGAGTGGCAAAACGATGTTGCGGTGCTGAAGGCCTGGGTTGATGCCAGAAAAAAATGACCCCGGCTTAACCGGGGTGCGCGAATACTGCGCCAACACCAGGGAAATCGTGGCTGCGCCTGTTTTTTAAAGTTATTTTCGAAAGGGCGCCGCCTGAAAAAATTTAGGCCGCACGCAGATAAGATAGCAAATCTTAAATGGTTTGTTACATGAATCAGTGAAATGTGTGAAGCATAGCGTTTTAATCAAAATTATTAATGTGCTTCAGCAAGTTGCAGAAAAGGATTGTCATGATGAAAAAGATTGGTGTCGTGCTGAGCGGATGCGGTGTTTACGATGGTTCTGAGATACATGAAGCCGTCATCACGCTGTTGGCCCTGGCTAAGCACGGAGCAGAAGTTATTTGCTTTGCGCCAGACAAAAATCAGGCGGATGTGATTAATCATCTGACCGGTGAGCCGATGGCGGAAACCCGTAATGTACTGATTGAGGCCGCGCGTATTGCGCGAGGTGATATCCATCCTCTTATTCAGGCAGATCCTACAGAGCTTGATGCGCTCATTGTGCCGGGTGGGTTTGGCGCGGCCAAAAATCTCAGTACCTTCGCTGCGCAGGGCGCGGAGTGTCAGATCGATCCTCATCTGAAAGCGCTGTCGCAGGCCATGCATGCGGTGGGAAAACCGCTGGGCTTTATCTGCATCGCGCCGGCCATGCTGCCCAGGATTTTCGATTTCCCGCTGCGCCTGACTATCGGGACGGATATTGATACCGCAGAGATCGTCGAGGAAATGGGGGGCGAACACGTTCCGTGCCCGGTTGATGACATTGTGGTTGATGAAGATAACAAAGTTGTCACCACGCCGGCGTATATGCTGGCGAACAATATCGCTGAGGCGGCCTCAGGCATTGAAAAGCTGGTGGCTCGCGTGCTGGTGCTGACTGAATGAGGCGTAAATTTGCCGCAGGCGCAGGGGTGAAACGCATCCTTTTGCGTATTGTTCTTGTACTGGCGGTATTCTGGGGAGGCGGGCTGGCTTTATTCAGCATTATGCCGGTTCCGTTCTCTGCCGTTATGGTTGAGCGCCAGCTTAGCGCGTGGTTCAGCGGTGATTTCGGCTATGTTGCCCACTCTGACTGGGTGAGCATGGACGAGATTTCACCGTTCATGGGGCTGGCGGTCATCGCGGCGGAGGACCAGAAATTCCCGGAGCACTGGGGGTTCGACGTGGCGGCAATTGAGAAGGCGCTAGCCCATAACGAACGCCATGAAAACCGCGTGCGCGGCGCGTCAACCTTGTCGCAGCAGACGGCCAAAAATCTGTTTCTGTGGGATGGTCGAAGCTGGGTGCGAAAAGGGCTGGAAGCGGGGCTGACCCTTGGGATGGAAACGGTCTGGAGCAAAAAACGCATCCTGACCGTTTATCTCAACGTCGCTGAGTTTGGCGACGGCATATTTGGCGTGGAAGCTGCCGCGCAACGGTATTTCAATAAACCAGCCAGCCGTCTGAGCATGTCAGAAGCAGCGCTATTGGCCGCTGTTTTACCGAATCCCATCCGCTTTAAAGCCAGCGCCCCATCAGGGTACGTGCGAAGTCGTCAGGCGTGGATCATGCGTCAAATGCGTCAGCTGGGTGGGGAAGGATTTATGCAGCGAAATAATCTTATGTAGGGCGGGTAAGCGCAGCGCCACCCGCCTGACTGGCAGACCTTAATCTTCGTCGAACCCTGCGTTGAACAGCGCAATCACCGCTGCCAGCGCTTCCTCTTCCTGGGGACCGGTGGCCTCGACTTCAATCTGGCGTCCTTTGGCGGAGTCCAGCATCAGCAGGGCGATCACGCTGTTCGCTTCCGCTTCGGTGCCTTCGTCATTCCGCAGCAGAACCTCTGCATCGAACCCCTGCATCAGCTCAAACAGTTTCATCGCCGGGCGTGCATGCATGCCAAGCTTATTGGTAATCTCAACGGTTTGTTTTACGGTCATGTTTTACGTTTTTCCAGCGTGCGATGACGGGACTGAACGTTCTTCCCGCGCGAGCGGAAATAGTCGGCCAGCTGTTCGGCGATGTAAACCGAACGATGTTTACCGCCGGTACAGCCAATCGCCACCGTCAGGTAGCTACGATTGTTTGTCTCCAGCATAGGTAACCATAGCTCAAGGTAGCTTCGCGTCTGGTAGATAAAATTGTGAACTTCTGTGTGCCGGTCGAGGAAGGCCGCGACGGGTTTATCCAGACCGGTCATTGGACGCAGCTTTGGATCCCAGTGCGGGTTCGGCAGGAAGCGCACGTCAAAAACGTAATCCGCATCAATCGGAATACCGTGCTTAAAGCCGAAGGATTCGAACACCATCGTCAGTTCACGCTCGCGCTTACCCAACAACCGGGTACGCAGCATTTCCGCCAGCTCGTGAACGGACATCTCAGAGGTGTCGACAATCAGGTCGGCACGAGAACGCAGCGGCTCCAGCAGGTCACTCTCTTCATCGATAGCGCTCTCCAGAGAGAGGTTCTTACTGGAAAGCGGGTGCAAACGACGGGTATCGCTGTAGCGGCGGATCAGCGTATTGCGGTCTGCATCAAGGAACAGCAGCTGTGGCGAGAATGTATCAGGCAGGTTGCTCATGGCCTGTTCGAAGATCTCGGGCGATTCCGGCATGTTACGGACGTCGATACTGACGGCGGCAGAGGTTTGTCTCTCCGCAAGCGTGCGGGCCAGGTCGGGCAACAACACGACCGGCAGGTTATCGACGCAGTAAAAACCCATGTCTTCCAGCGCGCGCAGAGCAACGGATTTCCCCGACCCTGAACGGCCACTGACAATCATCAGCACCATGTTCCGTTTCTCCTCAGGACAACAGATGTGAAGGCCATCTCCTGATTATGCATCATCCTGATTGCCTTCTGCTTCAGTGATAATTTGATAGAGCTCTTCATCACTTTGGGCCGAGCGCAGTCGACGGCATATGGTTTTATCGGCCAGACGTTTTGCGACCAGCGACAGCGTATGCAAATGGGTTTTCGTCTGGTCGGCAGGCACCAGCAGCGCGAAGAGGAGATCGACGGGCTGGTTATCAATGGCATCGAAGGCGATAGGTGTTTCAAGCTGCACAAACACACCAACGGCACGCAGGGTATCCTCTTCCAGTTTGCCGTGCGGGATCGCGATGCCGTTGCCGATACCGGTACTGCCCATTTTTTCACGGGTCAGAATCGCTTCGAACACCACCTGCGGCGGCAGGCCCAGCTGTTTGGCAGCCAGTTCACTGATGATCTCCAGCGCACGTTTTTTGCTCTGGCAGTGAACCGCACTGCGGGTACATTCCTGGTTAAGGACATTGCTCAGTTGAAGAGCGGAATCGTTGTTCATCATAATTTCACCTAAGCGCTAACTGTACAAATGGCCTGTTGTGTTTCACAACAGGCCGTCCTGCACCCGTTAACTGCCCGGACAATTAGTGTTGTTTCAGTTTATCTTTATGTTTATTGAGCTGTCGTGCAAGCTTATCAATCAAGCCGTCGATAGCAGCGTACATGTCTTGCCCTTCCGCACTGGCATGCAGTTCACCCCCGTTAACATGCAGGGTGGCATCCGAGATATGAGTCACTTTCTCCACTTTCAACACAATATAGACCTGATTGATCCTTTCGAAATACTGTTCGAGTTTTGCAAACTTCGCGTTCACGAAGTCGCGTAAAGCCTCGGTAATTTCGACGTTTTGTCCAGTGATGTTGAGCTGCATAGTGTCTTCCTTATCGGTTGTGTCAGACCAGCTGTTTACGCTGGTTGGACGGCGGAATGGATAAAGACTCTCGATACTTCGCAACAGTACGACGTGCCACCATAATACCCTGATCGGACAGCATGGTGGTTAACTTACTGTCGCTTAGTGGCTTCGCGGGGTTCTCCGCGGCGATCAACTTCTTCACCAGAGCACGAATGGCCGTTGACGACGCTTCGCCGCCGCCCTCGGTATTCACATGGCTGGAGAAGAAATACTTAAGCTCAAAAATACCGCGTGGACTGTGCAGATACTTCTGCGTGGTGACACGGGAAATGGTTGATTCATGCATTTCGACGGCCTGGGCGATATCCGCCAGTACCATCGGTTTCATAAACTCTTCGCCCTGCTCAAAGAACGCCTGCTGCTGTTCGACAATACAGCGGCTGACGCGTAGCAGCGTATCATTTCGGCTCTCAAGACTTTTGATCAGCCATCGTGCTTCCTGAAGATTGCTACGAATATATTGATTGTCGGAGTCGTTACGCGCGCTGGTGCACATGGAGGCGTACTGCTGGTTGATTTGCAGGCGAGGAATGCTGTCTGAATTCAGTTCAACGACCCAGCGGTCATTGTGTTTTCTGACCAGCACGTCCGGGATGACGTACTCGGGCTCGCTGGTCTGGATCGACTGACCCGGGCGCGGATCGAGCGACTGGATCAGATTCACCGCTTCTTTCAGCACCTCTTCCTTCAGGCGCGTGACGCGCATCAGGGAGCGGAAATCGTGGTTAGCCAACAGATCCAGATGATCGCTGATGATTAAGCGCGCCTCGTCGATCCATGGCGTCTCTTTGCTGAACTGGGAAAGCTGGATCAGCAGGCAGTCGCGCAGATCTTTTGCAGCCACGCCTACCGGATCGAAACGCTGAATGCGCTTCAGAACGGCTTCGATCTCCTCAAGCTCAATCTCTTCATCGCCCATGCTTTCCAGAATCTCGTCCAGCGTGACGGTCAAATAGCCGGTGTCGTCAACGGCATCGACAATTGAGGTGGCAATCGCGCGGTCGGTATCGGAGAAGGGGGTGAGTTCCACCTGCCACATCAGGTAATCCTGCAGCGACTGGGTGGTTTCTCCCTGATAGACCGGTAGCTCATCGTCCTGGTAGTCTGCACGCGTACCGGAAGGGGTTCCGGCGGTGTAGATTTCATCCCAGCTGGCATCCAGCGGAAGCTCGTCGGGCATCTCTTTTTGTTCGAGTGCATCCGCGGTGTCGAGCGCTTCTGTATCCTGCGATTGCTGGGTATCTACCTCGTCATGAAGATCGGTTTGTTCCAGCAGGGGGTTGCTGTCCAGCGCCTGCTGGAGCTCCTGCTGAAGTTCTAACGTGGACAGTTGCAACAGACGAATTGCCTGCTGTAGCTGCGGCGTCATCGCCAGTTGTTGGCTGAGCCTTAATTGCAAACCTTGCTTCATGTTCAGAGCATTTTTCTCCGGTTCGGCGTTACGTTACCTCTACCCTATCAGAGTCTGAAGTCTTCCCCAAGATAGACGCGCTTAACATGATCGTCTTCGAGGATCTGCTGCGGCGTACCGTGGGCGATCAGATTGCCCTGGCTCACAATATACGCGCGTTCACACACGGCCAGCGTTTCACGGACGTTGTGGTCGGTGATCAGTACGCCAAGCCCGCTGTCACGCAGGTGTTCAATGATACGTTTAATATCGATAACCGAGATCGGGTCAACGCCCGCAAACGGTTCATCCAGAAGGATAAATTTCGGGTTTGCGGCCAGCGCACGCGCAATCTCAACGCGGCGGCGTTCCCCCCCGGAGAGGGCCTGACCGAGGCTGTCACGCAGATGCTCAATATGGAACTCTTCCATCAGCTCGTTGGCACGATCCTGACGCTGTTCGCTGGTCAGGTCGTTACGAATTTGCAGGACCGCCATCAGGTTATCGTAAACGCTAAGACGACGGAAAATGGAGGCTTCCTGCGGCAGGTAGCCGATCCCGCGACGCGCGCGCGCGTGCAGCGGCAGAAGACTGATGTCTTCATCGTCAATGATTATGTTGCCGGCATCGCGCGGCACAATGCCAACGACCATGTAGAAGGTGGTGGTTTTACCCGCACCGTTAGGGCCAAGCAGCCCTACAATTTCGCCGGAGTTGACGGTCAGACTGACATCTTCTACGACACGGCGGCCCTTATAGGCCTTCGCGAGATTTTTTGCAGTTAATGTTGCCATAACGAATTAGTTACTCTTCTTCTGTGCCGGGGCCTGGCCTTTGCCTTTGTCCTGCAGCTGCGACGGAACCAGTACGGTCGTGACGCGTTTGCCTTTCTCGCTGGAGGCCTGCATTTTTTGCTCTTTCACCAGATAGGTGATTCGGTCGCCGGTAATGTTGCTGTCCAGCTGTTCCAGATACGCGTTTCCGGTCAGGATGACCAGGTCCTTCGCCAGCTCGTAGTGCATATGCGAGGCGTGACCTTTCACCGGCTTGCCGTTGTCCTGCATTTGGTAGAAGGTGGCCGGGTTACCGTAACCATCAATGATCTCTTTGCCCTGCTCGCCACCCGGACGGGTCACGACCACTTTGTCGGCGTTGATTTTAATGGTGCCCTGAGTCATGACGACGTTACCCGTGAAGGTGACGACGTTACCCTGCATATCGAGAGACTGGGTATCGGACTCGATATGGATCGGTTGGTCGGTATCGCCCGTTACAGCAAGCGCGGGGAGACTGGTCGCCAGCATCGCGCTGGCGATAATTACTTTAAGGCTGAGTTTGTTTGTTTTGAATTTCATAGGAGGTTCTAACCTTTTCAATCAGCTCGGCGTTCTTGCTGCGTAAGTTCCCGCGCATTCTCAAACCGCTGGAATTAAATGTTGTGCCATACAGTGTGACCAGATCCTGCGAGGTCACGTCCTGGGTTACCAGGTTAATCTGGGCATTATCCGTCGTAATTTTTCGCAGTTGTGAGTCAGCGGTCAGGGCGTTGACTTCAACGTGGCCATACAGATAAAGCATACGGTCATTTGTCAGTTTTGCCCGATCTGACTTAATTGACCACGTCGGCACCTTGTCCTTATCAAACGTGGTCATGACAGGTCGGGTAAACCACGAAATACCGTCATCTGAAAAATATTCAACATGCTGGGCAATCAAACGATAGTTCAGCGCACCTTCCGGGCTGTAGACCACAGTGTCGCTGTGATCGCTTTTATAGGTTGGATCGTTATTGTTGACCACTTCCGTTTGCGTATCGTCGCGATCGGCAAGGTTCACGCCAATCAATACCAGTGCGACAAGCGACAGCAAAATGATAATCCAACGTCTGGTTTTACTCATATCGATTGCCCTTTGGCCTCATCAAGCTTGCCCTGCGCCAGCAAAAGCAGATCGCAGACTTCACGTACGGCACCACGGCCCCCGTTGATGTGGGTAACATAGTCAGCGCGCGGGATCAGCAGCGGATGCGCATCGGCAACAGCGATACTCAGACCGACTTCAGCCATCACGGGCCAGTCAATCAGATCGTCCCCGACATAGGCCACGTTTTCCGGTGCGATAGCCAGTTTACCCAGTAAATCCTTAAACGCCGCCATTTTATCGGACTGACCCTGATACAGATGGGTAATGCCTAAGGTTTCACAGCGGTCTTCTACCAGTTTAGCTTTTCGCCCGGTGATGATAGCCACCTCAATACCAGAAGTGAGCGCACAGCGGATACCGTAGCCGTCGCGAACGTTAAAGGCTTTCAGCTCTTCGCCATTATTGCCCATGTAAATCAGGCCATCGGAGAGTACCCCATCCACATCCAGGATGAGCAGACGAATGTTTTCCGCCTTTGCCATCATCTGGGTACTAACCGGACCATAACAGGTTGCAAGGGATGCACCCGCATTACTCATTGTCTTATCCTTCATTACACTACGCCTGCGCGCAGCAGATCATGCATATGTACCACACCCAGCAACTGGTCGCCATCGGCAACCATAACGGAGGTGATATGACGGGACTGCATCAGATTCAGCACATCCACTGCCAGCGTACCCGGACGCACGCGGATACCGCCCGGCGTCATCACGTCGGCAATGCCGAGCGTGCGGACATCGACACCCATGTCGAACACGCGACGCAGGTCGCCATCGGTGAAGATCCCCTGAATTTTCATCAGATCGTCGCACACGACCGTCATACCCAGATTCTTGCGGGTGATTTCCAGTAGCGCATCACGCAGGGAGGCTTCTTTACTGAC
The DNA here is from genome assembly GCF_000733275.2 of Enterobacter sp. EGD-HP1. Taxonomy (NCBI): domain Bacteria; kingdom Pseudomonadati; phylum Pseudomonadota; class Gammaproteobacteria; order Enterobacterales; family Enterobacteriaceae; genus Enterobacter; species Enterobacter sp. EGD-HP1. Next base: position 45,245 of record NZ_AVOP01000005.1, on the reverse strand, counting down.
GTGAGGGATCTCATCCCCGGTGTGCATAATATCGTTTACCCGAAGCAGCAGTTTGCGCCCCAGCGCACCGCCCGGATGGGAAAGCGCGAAATCTTCCGGCGTAAAACCGCGGGCTTCGAGCAGCGCGACGGCGAGCGCATCGCCCATGACCAATGCTGCGGTTGTGCTGGACGTCGGTGCCAGGCCGAGCGGACAGGCCTCCTTGGGCACTTTCACGCACAGGTGAATATCAGCCGCGCGCGCCATGCTGCTTTCCGGACGGCTGGTCATGCAAATAAGCGGCACCTGCAGTCGCTTCAGTACCGGGATCAGCGCCAGGATCTCATTGGACTCACCGGAGTTGGACAGCGCGATGACGATATCCTGCGGCGTGACCATACCCAGGTCGCCGTGCGCGGCTTCCCCCGGATGTACAAAGAAGGAAGAGGTTCCGGTGCTGGCAAATGTTGCCGCCATTTTGCGTCCAATGTGGCCGGACTTGCCCATCCCCATCACCACGACTTTGCCGGCACAGTAGAACATCTTCTCACATGCCAGACTAAAATCCTGATTAATGTACTGATCTAACTGCGCCAGACCTTCACGTTCAATCTCCAGAACCTCTTTGCCTGCTTTCTGAAAGTCAAACCCCGGCTGCAATTCTATTTGCGACATAATGCGTTTCCGTTTACCCAGAGAGAAGAGGCGAGAGCCAGTACAGCATCGCCATCCATACGATAAATCCACCCGTCAGCAGCGCGCCAGCGCCTTTGCCGATCTGTCGTTGCCGCCGCCAGCAGAGCAGGGCAAATATCACGCTGACCAATAACATCACGCCATAGTCGCGTGAGAACGCCAGGGGATTAAAGGGGCCTGGCGTAATCAGGGCCGGCAGGCCCATCACAATGGCGATATTAAAAATGTTGGAACCGATGATATTACCAATGGCAATGTCGTCCTCACCTTTACGCGCCCCTGCAATAGCTGTGGCCAGCTCCGGCAGGCTGGTACCGATGGCAATCACCGTCAGACCAATGGTCAGTTCACTGATGGCGAAATAGTTCGCCAGCACCGTCGCGTTATCCACGACCATGCGCGTTGCCATCGGCATGATGATCAGCGCAACGCCAAGCCAGAGCAGAGCAACAGGCAGCGTGCCTTCTCGTGGAAGCTCGGCGACCTGCTCACGGGTCAGGCTATCCTGGCCCTGCTTCTCAGCCAGTCGGGCGATTTTAACACTATACAGCAGCCAAATGACGGCCAGCGCCAGCAAGAATATGCCGTCGCTGTAGCTCAGTACACCATCGTAAAATACGCAGCCTGCCAGCAGGCTTACGATTAACATTAGCGGCAATTCACGGCGCAGAACATCAGAATGCACGCGAAATGGATGGAGCAGGGCGGCAAGCCCTAATATCAAGAGTATATTGACGATGTTAGAGCCAATCGCGGTGCCGACTGCCAGGTCTAGCTGACCATGCAGCGATGCCGAGACAGAGACGATGATCTCAGGAAGTGACGTTCCAACACTGACAACGGTCATCCCGATGACGACAGGCGGTACGCCCGTCAGGCGACACAGGATAGATGCAGCAAACACTAAACGGTCAGCACTGTAGACCACCAATAGTAAACCAATTATTAACAGTGCTGTTGCTAAAAGCATCAAAAGTCCTTTCTTCAGGTATACTCGTTGGTCCATCGCGCGGGAATGGCTGGACTGCATACAGTCTGAGGCGTAACGAATTCCTAATTTTGACTTTATGCGCCGGAAAAGTAAAACAAATGCCAGCTTTCGCTAACCTCAACGGCTATTATTCTGTAAAAATGCGGAGTTGAGGGCTGATTCAGGCGGCATGCCTTAACGTGAGCAGGGTAATAAAGGAACCATAAATGAGCCAAACGATGGCGAATTTAGTCGATGTTCGCGGTGTGAGTTTTTCTCGCGCCAACAGATTGATATTTGATGATATTTCGTTGACCGTACCGCGTGGCAAGATCACTGCCATTATGGGGCCGTCCGGGATCGGTAAAACGACCCTGCTGCGCCTTATTGGTGGGCAGATCCCACCCGATCGCGGTGAAATCCTCTTTGATGGCGAAAACATCCCGGAGATGTCACGCTCGCGTCTGTATACTGTTCGCAAACGCATGAGCATGCTCTTTCAGTCTGGAGCCTTGTTCACCGACATGAATGTCTTTGATAACGTGGCCTATCCGCTGCGCGAGCATACCAGCCTGCCGCCGGAACTGCTGAAAAGCACGGTGATGATGAAGCTCGAAGCCGTCGGTTTGCGGGGCGCCGCGAAGCTGATGCCTTCAGAGCTCTCCGGGGGGATGGCGCGCCGTGCCGCGCTGGCGCGAGCCATTGCATTAGAACCTGATTTAATCATGTTCGACGAACCGTTTGTTGGACAGGATCCCATCACGATGGGCGTGCTGGTGAAGCTCATCTCTGAACTGAACAGCGCGCTTGGCGTCACCTGCATTGTGGTATCGCACGATGTACCGGAAGTATTGAGCATTGCCGATTACGCCTATATCGTGGCGGACAAAAAGATCGTCGCACACGGTAGCGCCCAGGCGCTGCAGGAAAATTGCGATCCGCGCGTGCGGCAGTTCCTCGACGGTATTGCCGATGGCCCTGTGCCGTTCCGCTACCCGGCGGGCGACTATCGTGACGATTTACTGGGAATAGGGAGTTAAGCCACTCATGCTGTTAAATGCGTTGGCCGCTCTCGGACACCGTGGCATAAAAACCATCAGGACGTTCGGGCGTGCCGGATTGATGTTATTCAACGCGCTGGTCGGCAAGCCGGAATTCCGTAAGCATGCACCGCTGCTGGTGCGGCAGCTTTATAATGTCGCCGTGCTGTCGATGCTCATCATCATTGTTTCCGGTCTGTTTATCGGTATGGTGCTTGGGCTACAGGGCTATCTTGTTCTGACAACCTACAGTGCGGAAACCAGTCTCGGGATGCTGGTGGCGCTCTCGCTGCTGCGTGAACTGGGGCCGGTTGTGGCGGCGCTGTTGTTCGCCGGGCGTGCGGGGTCGGCATTAACGGCTGAAATTGGCCTGATGCGTGCGACCGAGCAACTCTCCAGCATGGAGATGATGGCGGTCGATCCGCTGCGTCGCGTGATCTCACCGCGTTTCTGGGCGGGGGTGATCTCTTTACCGCTGCTGACGATCCTGTTTGTCGCCGTGGGTATCTGGGGCGGTTCGCTGGTTGGCGTGCACTGGAAAGGCATTGACGCCGGTTTCTTCTGGTCCGCGATGCAGGACGCCATTGACCTGCGAATGGATCTGGTTAACTGCCTGATTAAAAGCGTGGTATTTGCCATTACGGTCACCTGGATTGCATTGTTCAATGGTTACGATGCCATCCCGACGTCGGCGGGCATTAGCCGTGCAACTACACGTACAGTCGTACATTCGTCGCTGGCCGTACTGGGTCTGGATTTTGTGCTCACCGCACTGATGTTTGGGAATTGAGTTCATGCAAACGAGAAAAAATGAAATTTGGGTCGGTGTATTCCTGCTGCTGGCGCTGCTGGCCGCGCTGTTTATCTGCCTGAGAGCGGCGGATATCACGTCTGTGCGCACCGAGCCGACGTATCGCATCTATGCCACCTTCGATAACATCGGCGGGCTGAAGGCGCGTTCACCGGTCCGTATCGGCGGCGTGGTGATCGGACGCGTATCTGACATTACGCTTGATGAGAAAACTTATCTGCCACGCGTCGCGATGGATATCGAAGAGCGCTACAACCATATCCCGGATACCAGTTCCCTTTCTATCCGTACTTCCGGCCTGCTGGGAGAACAATATCTGGCGCTTAACGTTGGCTTTGAAGACCCCGAACTGGGAACGACTATCCTTAAAGACGGTAGCGTCATTCAGGATACGAAATCCGCGATGGTGCTGGAGGATATGATTGGTCAGTTCCTTTACAGCAGTAAAGGGGATGAGAAAAAATCCGACGCTGCCCCAGCGCAGAGCGAAGATCATACCGACGTCGCACCGACGCCAGGTGCTGCGAATTAATATCAGGAGAAGTCATTCATGTTTAAACGACTGTTAATGGTTGCCATGCTGGTCATCGCCCCTCTTACCGCCGCTCACGCTGCGGATCAGAGTAACCCGTACAAACTGATGGACGAAGCGGCGAAGAAGACCTTCGACCGTCTTAAAAACGAACAGCCTAAAATTCGTGCTAATCCTGACTATCTGCGTGACGTCGTTGACCAGGAGCTGCTGCCGTATGTGCAGATTAAATATGCGGGTGCGCTGGTGCTGGGACGTTATTACAAAGACGCGACCCCTGCGCAGCGTGATGCCTACTTTGCCGCGTTCCGTGAATACCTGAAACAGGCTTATGGCCAGGCGCTGGCGATGTACCACGGCCAGACCTATCAGATTGCGCCTGAGCAGCCGCTGGGCGATGCAACTATCGTCCCTATCCGTGTGACGATCATCGATCCTAACGGTCGTCCGCCGGTTCGTCTGGATTTCCAGTGGCGTAAAAACAGCCAGACCGGTCACTGGCAGGCGTATGACATGATTGCCGAAGGGGTAAGCATGATCACCACCAAACAGAACGAATGGAGCGACCTGCTGCGCACCAAGGGCATCGATGGCCTGACCGCACAGCTGCAGTCTATCTCTCGCCAGAAAATTAGCCTGGATGAGAAGAAGTAATGTCACAGCAACTCAGCTGGTCGCGTGAAGGCGAGACATTAAAGCTGTCCGGTGAGCTGGATCAGGATCTGCTGAACCCACTGTGGGACAAACGCCATGAAGCGATGCAGGGCGTGACGCTCATCGACTTAACCGACGTCACGCGGGTGGATACGGCGGGTGTTGCGCTGCTGGCCCATCTGGTTGCGGTAGGGAAAAAGCAGGGGGCTAGCGTCACGCTTCACGGCGCGAGCGATAATGTCGTGACCCTTGCGCAGCTCTACAATCTCCCTCAGGACGTACTGCCTCGTTAATATTTTCAGTGCGTTACTTCCGAAAGCCCTGACAGTTTCATCGTCGGGGCTTTTTGCTTGTTTAAGACAACGCCACTTTGCTCTAAGATGTTGGGCTTGTTTTCACTATCAGATGATTAAGAACCCATGGAAAATCATGAAATCCAGACAGTGCTGATGAATGCACTCTCCCTTCAGGAAGCCCACGTCTCTGGCGATGGCAGTCACTTCCAGGTTATTGCTGTGGGTGAGATGTTCGACGGTATGAGCCGTGTGAAGAAACAGCAGGCTGTGTACGCGCCGCTGATGGAATATATTGCGGATAACCGCATCCACGCCCTGTCGATTAAAGCGTTCACCCCGCAAGAATGGGCACGCGATCGCAAACTAAACGGTTTTTGAGCTGAGGGCGACAGGCCCGCAGCACGGTTGAATTTATAAGAGAGCACACAATGGATAAATTTCGTGTACAGGGGCCAACGCGTCTCCAGGGCGAAGTCACAATTTCTGGCGCGAAAAACGCCGCGCTGCCAATCCTCTTTGCTGCGCTGCTTGCGGAAGAGCCGGTAGAAATTCAGAACGTACCGAAGCTGAAAGATATCGATACCACCATGAAGTTGCTCACCCAGTTGGGCACGAAAGTCGAGCGTAACGGTTCCGTCTGGATCGACGCCAGCAAGGTGAATAACTTTTCAGCCCCATACGATCTGGTGAAAACCATGCGCGCATCCATCTGGGCGCTTGGCCCGCTGGTGGCGCGTTTTGGTCAGGGTCAGGTCTCTCTGCCGGGCGGCTGCGCCATCGGTGCGCGTCCGGTTGACCTGCACATCTTTGGTCTGGAGAAACTGGGCGCTGAGATCAAGCTGGAAGAAGGTTACGTTAAAGCGTCTGTTAATGGCCGTCTGAAAGGCGCGCACATCGTCATGGACAAAGTGAGCGTGGGCGCAACGGTCACCATTATGTCTGCGGCGACGCTGGCAGAAGGTACCACCATCATCGAAAACGCCGCGCGCGAACCGGAAATTGTGGATACCGCCAACTTCCTCGTGGCGCTGGGGGCGAAGATCACCGGCCAGGGTACTGACCGTATCACCATCGAAGGCGTTGAGCGTCTGGGCGGTGGTGTCTATCGTGTACTGCCGGACCGTATCGAAACCGGTACCTTCCTGGTCGCTGCGGCGATCTCTGGCGGTAAGATTGTGTGTCGTAACGCGCAGCCTGATACCCTGGATGCGGTACTCGCGAAACTGCGCGATGCGGGTGCGGATATCGAAATCGGTGAAGACTGGATCAGTCTTGATATGCACGGTCAGCGTCCAAAAGCGGTCAATGTGCGTACGGCACCGCATCCGGCGTTCCCAACGGACATGCAGGCGCAGTTCACCTTGCTGAACCTGGTCGCAGAAGGGACTGGCTTCATCACTGAAACGATTTTCGAGAACCGCTTTATGCACGTACCGGAGCTGATCCGTATGGGTGCGCATGCTGAGATCGAAAGTAATACCGTGATTTGCCATGGCGTTGAGAAGCTGTCAGGTGCTCAGGTGATGGCAACCGATCTGCGTGCGTCTGCAAGCCTGGTGCTGGCGGGTTGTATCGCGGAAGGCACAACGATCGTGGATCGTATTTATCACATCGATCGTGGTTATGAGCGTATTGAGGATAAACTGCGCGCGCTGGGTGCCAATATCGAGCGTGTGAAGGGCGAGTAATCGTTCCGGCAGCCCCCTGCCAGCAATGACCGGGGGGTTGCTGTTCCCGTCAAAAAAACGTTATTCCTTTGGTTCTTTCTTTGCCTTTCTCTGGCGAATCATGCGCGTTCTGTCGATAAACTCATGGGTAATCGGATCGTGGTAACGCGAAGGCCAAATCACCCACGGATGCGTATCCAGCGCCGTCGCGATAATTAATTCTCCCTTGGGCCAGGGGCGGGTGAGGGCGTTTGCCAGTGTTGAAGAGCTCAGTCCATGGCGGCGGGACTCCGCTGCCAGCGAAGTGCCTCTTTTGCGCAGTGCGGCAATAATATCAGCCGTGTGCCAGTCGATAAATTTCGTATCCATAACGCTGTCCTTAAGTTCGGATTCACCTACGCCGTTTCCTCTGAAACGACGAGGTTACTATACCCATTTCAAACTCTTGTTCTAAAAAGTTCGCGTTACTTGAAGGGATATTCAGAATAAGACACGCCTTTATTCATGCGGTCTCTAAACCGATGAATTTACATGAACGCGGAATTTACAGGTGTGTACTGGAATCTCCCCGCTATGGTCGCGGGGAGACACAAGGGGATTAACGGTCGCGCTGAACGGCGATGTGGGCAAGACCAATCAGCGCCTCGCGCCATGGGCTGTCGGGAATAACCTGGAGAGCTTCGATGGCTTTGTCGGCTTCTTCTTCCGCACGCTGACGCGTCCATTCCAGCGATCCGCAGATAGCCATGGTTTCCAGCACAGGTTCCAGAAGATGGCGGCCATTTCCCTGTTCGATCGCTTCACGGATCATTTTCGCCTGATCGGCCGTTCCGTTGCGCATGGCGTGAAGTAGCGGCAGGGTAGGTTTACCTTCGTTCAGGTCATCACCCACATTTTTGCCGAGCGTCTCGCCGTCCGCACTGTAGTCCAGCAAATCATCAATCAGCTGGAATGCCGTACCCAGATAGCGGCCATAGTCCTGCAGGCCCTTTTCCTGTGCTTCGGTACAGCCAGCCAGAATGCCGGAACACTGGGCCGCCGCTTCAAACAGGCGCGCGGTTTTGCTGTAGATGACGCGCATGTAGTTTTCTTCGGTGATGTCCGGGTCGTTGACGTTCATCAGCTGTAGCACTTCGCCTTCAGCAATAACGTTTACGGCTTCGGACATCACTTCCAGCACTTTCAGGGAGCCCAGGCTGGTCATCATCTGGAAGGCGCGGGTATAGATAAAATCCCCCACCAGTACGCTGGCTGCGTTCCCGAACGCGGCGTTTGCCGTGGCTTTGCCACGACGCATATCCGATTCATCCACCACATCGTCATGCAGAAGCGTCGCCGTGTGAATAAATTCGATGAGCGCTGCGATACTGATGTGAGCATTTCCCTGATAGCCAACGGCTCTGGCAGCCAGAATGGCGATCATCGGACGAATGCGTTTACCGCCGCCGCTAACGATGTAATAGCCCAACTGATTGATCAGCTGAACGTCAGAGTTGAGTTGCTCCAGGATTGCTGCATTCACACCCGCCATATCTTGCGCGGTTAACTCGTTGATTTTTTCTAAATTCATCGCAAAAGCCGGGCTTTTTATCCTGTTGATCCCATCTTCAATGGGGTAACGAAGGGTTTCGGTTTATCAATAGTAGTGCTGATTGTACTGAAAAAACGGCACAGATAAACGTTACCGTACGTGTTGTGTTTTTTTTCTTCATGTATTGACGGTAGCACTTGTCAAAGGCTCGCGTTTTGCGTAATATTCGCGCCCTATTGTGAATATTTATAGCGCACTCTGATTCATACGAGGACGTGCGCGGAAGCGGAGTTTATATGTACGCGGTTTTCCAAAGTGGTGGTAAACAACACCGAGTAAGCGAAGGTCAGACCGTTCGCCTGGAAAAGCTGGACATCGCAACTGGCGAATCTGTTGAGTTCGCAGAAGTTCTGATGATCGCAAACGGTGAAGAAGTCAAAATCGGCGTTCCTTTCGTTGATGGCGGCGTTATCAAAGCTGAAGTTGTTGCACACGGTCGTGGCGAGAAAGTTAAAATCGTTAAGTTTCGTCGTCGTAAGCACTACCGTAAGCAGCAGGGCCACCGTCAGTGGTTCACTGATGTGAAAATTACTGGCATCAGCGCCTAAGACCTGAGGAGAGATTTAAATGGCACATAAAAAGGCTGGCGGCTCCACACGTAACGGTCGCGATTCAGAAGCTAAACGCCTGGGCGTTAAGCGTTTCGGTGGCGAATCCGTTCTGGCGGGTAGCATCATCGTTCGTCAACGTGGTACCAAATTCCACGCTGGCAACAACGTAGGTTGCGGTCGTGACCACACTCTGTTTGCTAAAGCAGACGGTAAAGTGAAATTTGAAGTTAAAGGCCCGAACAACCGTAAATACATCAGCATCGTTGCTGAGTAAGGTTTTCTCGGTCCGGTAACGGATTAAAGCCCCGCAACGTGTTGCGGGGCTTTTTACATTGGAAACCCGGAAAATTTTCTGTAGGGAAAACGGGCATGAAGCAGCAGGCCGGCATGGGTATTCTCTTGGCGCTCACCACCGCAATGTGCTGGGGTGCGTTGCCAATTGCAATGAAGCAGGTACTGGAAGTGATGGAGCCGCCTACGGTGGTCTTTTATCGCTTTCTGATGGCAAGCATCGGCCTTGGGGCTATTCTGGCTATCAAAGGTAAGCTTCCTTCCTTGCGGCTCTTCCGTAAACCGCGCTGGCTGGTATTGCTGGCTATCGCGACGGGCGGTCTGTTCGGTAACTTCATCCTGTTCAGCTCTTCCCTGCAATATCTCAGCCCCACGGCGTCGCAGGTGATAGGTCAGCTTTCACCGGTGGGCATGATGGTCGCCAGCGTCTTTATCCTCAAAGAGAAGATGCGCGGTACGCAGATTATCGGGGCGAGTATGCTGTTGTGCGGTCTGGTGATGTTCTTCAACACCAGTCTGATAGAGATTTTTACCCGCCTGACGGATTACACATGGGGTGTCATTTTCGGTGTGGGGGCAGCAACGGTCTGGGTGAGCTATGGCGTCGCGCAAAAGGTGTTATTGCGTCGACTTGCCTCACAGCAGATCCTCTTTTTGCTGTACACTTTGTGTACAATAGCATTGCTGCCATTAGCAAAGCCGGGCGTGATTACCCAGCTTAGCGACTGGCAACTGGCGTGCCTCGTTTTTTGTGGGCTGAACACGCTGGTCGGTTATGGCGCGCTGGCCGAAGCGATGGCGCGCTGGCAGGCAGCACAGGTGAGCGCGTTAATTACGCTTACTCCGCTGTTTACGCTGTTATTTTCAGATTTGTTATCAATGGCCTGGCCCGATGTCTTCGTCAGACCGATGCTCAACCTGTTGGGTTATCTCGGTGCGTTTGTCGTGGTTGCGGGCGCGATGTATTCCGCCATTGGTCATCGTCTTTGGGGACGTTGGCGCAAAAATGAAGCGGTTGTAGTAGTCCCCCGCTCAGGCGAATGAGTTACGGAGAGTAAAATGAAGTTTGTTGATGAAGCGACGATCCTGGTCGTGGCTGGTGATGGCGGCAATGGTTGCGTGAGCTTCCGCCGTGAAAAGTATATCCCACGTGGCGGTCCTGACGGCGGCGACGGTGGGGATGGTGGTGACGTGTGGCTGGAGGCGGATGAGAACCTCAACACGCTGATCGACTACCGTTTCGAAAAATCTTTCCGCGCTGAACGTGGTCAGAACGGCCAAAGCCGTGACTGTACCGGGAAACGCGGTAAGGACGTTACCATTAAGGTTCCGGTCGGTACCCGTGTAATTGACCAGGGGACCGGTGAAACCATGGGTGATATGACCAAACACGGTCAGCGCCTGATGGTGGCGAAAGGCGGCTGGCACGGTCTGGGTAACAGCCGTTTCAAATCTTCCGTTAACCGTACGCCGCGTCAGAAAACGATGGGTACGCCGGGCGATAAGCGCGATCTGCAGCTGGAGCTGATGCTTCTGGCAGACGTGGGCATGCTGGGTATGCCAAACGCCGGTAAATCGACGTTCATTCGCGCTGTTTCTGCGGCGAAACCAAAAGTGGCGGACTATCCGTTTACCACGCTGGTACCAAGCCTGGGCGTTGTCCGTATGGATAACGAGAAGAGCTTTGTGGTCGCCGATATTCCGGGTCTGATTGAAGGCGCTGCGGAAGGCGCGGGTCTGGGTATTCGTTTCCTGAAACACCTTGAGCGTTGCCGCGTGCTGCTGCACCTTATCGATATCGATCCTATCGACGGTTCCGATCCGGTTGAAAACGCCCGCATCATCATCGGTGAACTGGAAAAATACAGCGAAAAACTGGCGAATAAACCTCGCTGGCTGGTCTTCAACAAGATCGACCTGATGGACAAAGCCGAAGCGGAAGCAAAAGCGAAAGCCATTGCTGAAGCGATGGGTTGGGAAGATAAATACTACCTGATCTCTGCGGCAAGCCAGGTTGGCGTGAAAGATCTGTGCTGGGATGTAATGACCTTTATCATTGAGAACCCAATCGTTCAGGCGGAAGAAGCGAAACAGCCTGAAAAAGTCGAATTCATGTGGGATGACTACCACCGCCAGCAGCTTGAAGAGCTGGAAGCGGAAGAAGACGATGAAGACTGGGACGATGACTGGGATGAAGACGACGAAGAAGGCGTCGAGTTCATCTACAAGCACTAACATCTGTCCAAAGCCCCCATTATGGGGGCTTTTTTTATTCCAGCGTCGCAGGCAGCCAGCAGCTGGCGATTAAACCGCCTTCAGCGCCATTCTCAAGCGTCAACCTGCCATGATGAAGCTGGACGATGCGCTGCACGATGCTCAGGCCCAGACCGCTGCCACCGTAGCGCTGGTCAAGACGGCGGAATGGCTCAGTAATTGACAGTCGGTGCGCTTCATCAATACCAGGACCTTGATCGATAACGCTGATCTGCGTTCCACCCTCGACCTCGGTTAATGTCACTGTAATCGTTGTCCCTGGTGGGCTGTAACGCCCGGCATTCTCAAGCAGGTTGCGCAGCATCAGGCGCAGGAGTACGGCATCTCCCTGTACCGTGAGCGCGCTTTTAGCGGGCCAAATCACCTTATGCTCTTTGGCTTCATGTCCCAGGCCGAGAGGTTCAATGATATTTTCCGTCCAGCCCACGGTTTCGTAGTGGCCGCTCGCCATTGCCTGTCCGGCACGGGCCAGCATCAGCAGCTGTTCAACGGTATGCATGAGCTGATCGATACGGGTAATGAGCGTCGCGGCCTGTGGCGCGCCTGACTGCGCCATAAGCTCCAGATGGAGCCGAATACCGGCAAGAGGCGTTCGAAGCTCGTGTGCGGCGTCAGCGGTGAAGAGGCGCTCCTGCTGAATGGTATTGTCCAGCCGGGCGAGCAGCTGGTTCAGGGAGGTTGTCACCGCACCGATTTCTTCCATGTCGGAATACATGGGAAGCGGAGTTAAGTTATCTGCCGAACGGTTAGCCAGGCTGTCACGGAGTTTATTCAGTGGTCGGGTTATCCAGGTGACCGCCCAGAATGAAAACAGTAGCGTGAAACCGACCATCACCAGAGATGGGACCAGCAGCGAGGCAATCGCTTCGCGGATCTCTTTCTCAACGTGGTTGTTGCGCGCTTTCGCCGACAGCGTTTCATTCACCAGAAAACCAATCTGCTCACGGCTTTCATGCCACAGCCAGATGACGCTTATCAGCTGGAAAAATAACAGAATGACCGCCAGCAGCACCATCAAACGCCGACGCATGCTGTTCATTTCTGGCTCTCCAGGCGATAGCCAACGCCACGGACGGTTTTGATTCTGTCCTTGCCGAGCTTGCGACGCAGGTTGTGAATGTGAACTTCGAGGGTATTCGACCCCGGATCGTCCTGCCAGGAGTAGATATCCTGCTGGAGCGTTTCTCTGTGCACCGTTTGCCCGCTGCGCATGATAAGACGAGTAAGCAAGGCGAACTCTTTTGGCGTCACCTCTACCGCCTGATCCTGGCGCAGTACCTGCTGGGTTTGCAGATTCAGCGTAATATCGCCGTCGGTCAGTAAGTTATCACTATGTCCCTGATAGCGGCGAATCAACGCTCGCACCCGAGCCTGCAGCTCCGCAAGCGCAAAAGGCTTCACCAGGTAATCATCTGCGCCTGCATCGAGGCCGGTTATGCGATCCTCAATGGCATCGCGAGCCGTCAGGATCAATACCGGGTTGGCGATACCGCGGCGTCGCCACTGGCTGAGCAGCGTGGCACCGTCTTTATCAGGTAAGCCCAAATCGAGGATCACCAGACTGTATTCGCCGCTCTGAATCAGGGAGTCCGCTTCCGCGGCGGTGCCGGCACAGTCGAGGGCATACCCTTCATTGGCCAGCCCCAGCGCCAGCCCTTCCTGCAATAACAGATCGTCTTCAACTATGAGTAGTTTCATCGCTAGTTATTCTGGTAGATGTCCTTATAAAGCCTGCTTTCGAAGCGAACAAGCGGAATACGACGATTGCGCTGGTCGGTCGGCTCGACGGCATAGCCGGAAAGATACTGCACGAATGCCATGCGTTGTCCGCTGGCGGTAGTGATAAAGCCTGCAAGGTTGTAAACCCCCTGCAGTGAGCCTGTTTTAGCGGATACTTTGCCATCCACGCCGGCAGCGTGAAGCCCGGCGCGGTACTGCAGTGAACCGTCATGCCCGGCCAGCGGCAGCATTGAAATAAAGTTTAGCTCAGTGTCATGCTGTGCAATGTACTGAAGCACCTGCATCATCGTGGCTGGGGAGATCAAGTTATGTCGCGATAATCCGGAGCCATCGACGGCGATGGTATTACCCAGCTCGATCCCCGCCTGCTGGCGCAGGATCTGACGAACGGCGTCGGAACCCGCGCGCCAGGTTCCCGGCACGCCGAAACGCGCGTGGCCAATCATGCGAAAGACGGTGTCGGCAATCATGTTGTCAGACTTTTTCAACATGATTCGCAGTAGATCGTGCAGCGGCGGAGACTGTTTGCTGGCGATGACCGTGCCGGGCTGGTTGACCTGCGTCTGGCGAAGCAGCGTACCGGAGTAGGTGATTCCCGCTTGTTTCAGTTCATCTTTCAGAATGGCACCCGCATAGCTTGCTCCATCCTGTATCGCAAAGGCCAGCGGCAGTGGATCGGCGCGCTGCGTCAGGCAGCCGGTAAGCGTGAAGCGGTTCAGATCGCCGGGCACGACGTCCAGCTCACAATATTGCGCATCCGGGGAACCTTTCGCCAGCGTGCGGACCTGGCTAAACATCGTGACCGGGTAGTAGGACGCTATGCGGATAAACGCTAAATCATCCGGCTTTGGCGCGCTGTAAAGCGAAACCGAGAAGCAGTTACGGTCGACAATCGCGGCGGCGGGCGGGGCGCTAAAGCACTGGGTCATGTCGTTCCACGGCCAGCCAGGTGCTTTATCGTGGCTGGCAAAGATGGAGGTGTCGATCAGCACATTGCCATCAATTTTCTGCACGCCAGATTTTTTCAACACCGCAACCATATTGCGGATATCCTGACGCTTAAAGGTCGGATCGCCGCCAAAACGGGCGATAAGATCGCCTTTCAGTTCACCACCATCGACGTTACCCCTGGTCTCGAGTGTGGTCGTAAATCGGAAGTCCGGCCCGAGCTGGAGCAGGGCGGCGAGGGCAGTGATCACCTTTTGGGTACTGGCAGGCAGTGCCATCTGTTGACTATGATAGTCAATCTCGGGAGCCTGTGCGCCAACCTTCTGCACCATCAGGGCAAGGTTCGCGCCTGCGGGGAGCTGATTAATGTACTCATCAACATTCGCGGCCTGAGCCGTGAACGTTATACTGGTAGTCAATCCGATGATAAATCTGGAAAATCGCATAATCTCGCGCTAACAACCCGAAAACAAACCGTCATACTACGGTGCATGGCACTGCAAAGTAAACGATGACCCATAGTGAACTTCGCGGTAAAATGCATATCAAATTGAAAAATTGCTGCTGACCTGGGGCATTGCTCCCGGGTCGGTTTTCTTTTTGCTTCTTGTCCGCTTAGGGGGGCAGGAGCAGGGAACACTGCTCCCAACAGGAATGTTTAAGAGGTATAACAAATGCAAGCTATTCCGATGACCTTACGTGGTGCCGAAAAACTGCGCGAAGAGCTGGATTTCCTGAAATCCGTGCGTCGTCCTGAAATCATCGCCGCTATCGCGGATGCGCGCGAGCATGGCGACCTGAAAGAGAATGCTGAATACCACGCCGCGCGTGAACAGCAGGGCTTCTGTGAAGGGCGTATTAAAGATATCGAAGCAAAACTGTCCAATGCACAGGTTATCGATATCACCAAAATGCCAAACAACGGGCGTGTGATCTTTGGTTCTACGGTGACCGTACTGAACCTGGACAATGACGAAGAGCAGACCTATCGCATCGTGGGTGATGATGAAGCAGACTTCAAACAGAACCTGATTTCAGTGAACTCTCCGATTGCTCGCGGCCTGATTGGCAAAGAGCAGGACGATGTTGTCACCATCCGCACCCCTGGCGGTGAAGTGGAATACGAAATTATTAAGGTTGAATACCTGTAATTCGCTTCTCTACTAAGATGTTGATACATTGTAAAGAAAAGAAAAAGGCCGCATAGCGGCCTTTTATCAACTCAAGGAGCATGGCATTTTGCTCGCCTGCTGACAGAAATCCCTCGTTTCACACAGAAAATGTGTTTGATTCAGGATATCCTTAGCGTGGCAGCGAGATTTTACGCTCTTTAGATGGGCGGTAGAGCACCAGCGTTTTACCGATGACCTGTACATTACAGGCGCCGGTTTCGCGCACGATGGCTTCCACGATCAGGTTTTTAGTGTCTCTGTCTTCAGAGGCGATTTTCACCTTGATCAGCTCGTGGTGTTCCAGCGCTTGTTCAATCTCGGCGAGCACCCCTTCGGTCAAACCATTGTTGCCAAGCATCACTACAGGCTTGAGCGGATGTGCCAGACCTTTAAGGTGCTGTTTTTGTTTAGTACTCAGATTCATCGTATATTTTTGCTTACGTTGGGATTGAAAACGGTTCATTCTACCGCCATCTCCCTTATATCGCCAAATAGCTGCGTAGAAATTTACGTCAAAAGTAGGCAACGATGAACCCGGACGGAAAAGTTAAATGACAGGTAAAAAGCGTTCTGCCAGTTCCAGCCGCTGGCTTCAGGAACACTTTAGCGATAAATATGTTCAACAGGCACAGAAAAAGGGGTTGCGTTCCCGTGCCTGGTTTAAACTTGATGAAATACAGCAAAGTGACAAACTTTTTAAGCCGGGGATGACGGTTGTTGACCTCGGTGCGGCACCTGGCGGATGGTCTCAGTATGCGGTTACGCAGATCGGTGGAACGGGCCGAATCATCGCATGCGATCTTTTACCAATGGATCCCATCGTCGGTGTCGACTTCCTTCAGGGCGACTTTCGTGATGAATTAGTGCTGAAAGCGTTACTTGATCGTGTAGGTGACAGTAAGGTCCAGGTTGTCATGTCAGATATGGCACCAAATATGTGTGGAACACCGGCGGTGGATATCCCCCGCGCCATGTATCTGGTGGAGCTAGCGTTAGAAATGTGTCGTGATGTACTAGCGCCTGGTGGTAGTTTTGTTGTGAAGGTGTTTCAGGGCGAAGGTTTCGAGGAGTATCTTAAGGAAATTCGCTCCCTGTTTGCGAAGGTTAAAGTTCGTAAGCCGGACTCTTCCCGGGCCCGTTCCCGAGAAGTGTATATTGTAGCGACCGGGCGAAAATGATAACCGGTAGATTTCAGGCGAAAGTTTGAATGAAACTGGATATAGAGTATCCTGACGCTGTTTTTAACACAGTTGTAATGTGAGGTTAATCCCTTGAGTGACATGGCGAAAAACCTAATTCTCTGGCTGGTCATTGCCGTCGTGCTGATGTCAGTATTCCAGAGCTTTGGGCCCAGCGAGTCGAATGGCCGCAAGGTGGATTATTCTACCTTCCTGCAGGAGGTCAATCAGGACCAGGTTCGCGAAGCGCGTATCAACGGACGTGAGATCAACGTTACCAAGAAAGATAGTAACCGTTACACGACTTACATCCCGGTGAACGATCCTAAGCTGCTTGATAATCTTCTGACCAAAAACGTCAAGGTGGTTGGCGAGCCGCCAGAAGAACCAAGCCTGCTGGCTTCTATCTTCATTTCCTGGTTCCCGATGCTGCTTCTTATCGGCGTCTGGATCTTCTTTATGCGCCAGATGCAGGGCGGCGGTGGCAAAGGTGCCATGTCGTTCGGTAAGAGCAAGGCGCGTATGCTGACGGAAGACCAGATCAAGACCACGTTTGCTGACGTCGCCGGTTGTGACGAAGCGAAAGAAGAAGTGGGTGAACTGGTTGAATACCTGCGTGAACCGAGCCGTTTCCAGAAGCTGGGCGGTAAGATTCCGAAAGGCGTGCTGATGGTTGGCCCTCCGGGTACCGGTAAAACCCTGCTGGCGAAAGCCATCGCGGGTGAAGCGAAGGTGCCGTTCTTTACTATTTCAGGTTCTGACTTCGTCGAAATGTTCGTGGGTGTCGGTGCATCTCGTGTGCGTGACATGTTCGAGCAGGCTAAGAAGGCAGCACCGTGCATTATCTTCATCGATGAAATCGACGCCGTAGGCCGCCAGCGTGGCGCAGGTCTGGGCGGTGGTCACGATGAACGTGAACAGACGCTGAACCAGATGCTGGTTGAGATGGACGGTTTCGAAGGTAACGAAGGTATCATCGTTATCGCGGCAACGAACCGTCCTGACGTACTGGACCCTGCGCTGCTACGTCCAGGCCGTTTCGACCGTCAGGTTGTTGTGGGTCTGCCGGACGTTCGCGGTCGTGAACAGATTCTGAAAGTTCACATGCGTCGCGTACCGCTGGCGCCGGATATCGACGCGGCAATTATTGCGCGTGGTACCCCGGGCTTCTCCGGTGCGGACCTGGCGAACCTGGTCAACGAAGCCGCACTGTTTGCCGCTCGCGGTAACAAGCGCGTCGTATCGATGGTGGAGTTTGAGAAAGCGAAAGACAAAATCATGATGGGTGCGGAACGTCGCTCCATGGTGATGACGGAAGCGCAGAAAGAGTCCACGGCATATCACGAAGCGGGTCACGCGATTATCGGTCGCCTGGTGCCGGAACACGATCCGGTACATAAAGTGACGATTATTCCGCGCGGTCGTGCGCTGGGTGTGACCTTCTTCCTGCCTGAAGGCGACGCGATCAGCGCCAGCCGTCAGAAGCTGGAAAGCCAGATTTCTACCCTGTACGGTGGTCGCCTGGCAGAAGAGATTATCTACGGTGTGGAACATGTTTCTACCGGTGCGTCTAACGACATCAAAGTCGCGACAAACCTGGCGCGTAACATGGTGACGCAGTGGGGCTTCTCCGACAAACTCGGTCCGCTGCTGTATGCAGAGGAAGAGGGGGAAGTATTCCTGGGCCGTTCTGTGGCGAAAGCGAAGCATATGTCCGATGAGACGGCACGTATCATCGACCAGGAAGTAAAATCTCTGGTAGAGCGTAACTATGCGCGTGCTCGCCAGATCCTGAACGACAATATGGACATCCTGCATTCGATGAAAGATGCGCTCATGAAATATGAGACTATCGATGCACCGCAGATTGACGACCTGATGGCGCGCCGTGAAGTGCGTCCGCCAGCAGGCTGGGAAGACCCAGGCGCTTCCAATAATTCTGACAACAATGGCACCCCGCGTGCGCCGCGTCCGGTTGATGAACCGCGTACGCCAAACCCGGGTAATACCATGTCAGAACAGTTGGGCGATAAGTAAGTCACTGCTGTTGATGCGTTCGTTTTTACCTCAAACCCTGGAGCTTGCTCCGGGGTTTTTCATTTTTGTTTAATCAAATAGATATCAGGGATTTCGCCATGAAATTATTCGCTCAGGACACGCATCTCGATCTTTCACACCCCCATGTGATGGGGATCCTGAATGTTACCCCTGACTCCTTCTCTGACGGCGGCGCGCACAACACGCTTATCGAGGCGGTTAAGCACGCGAATTTAATGATTAATGCGGGTGCCACCATCATTGACGTTGGCGGCGAATCGACGCGTCCTGGTGCGGCGGACGTGTCTGTGGAAGAAGAGCTGGCGCGCGTGGTGCCGGTGGTTGAAGCTATCGCACAGCGGTTTGAAGTATGGATCTCCGTAGACACGTCCAAGCCTGAGGTGATTCGTGAAGTGGCGAGAGTGGGCGCTCACATTATTAATGATATTCGCTCACTCACTGAGCCTGGTGCACTTGAGGCCGCAGCAGAGACGGGGTTACCGGTATGCCTGATGCACATGCAGGGTCAGCCGAAAACCATGCAGGAAGCACCGAAGTACGACGATGTCTTTGCTGACGTGAATCGCTTCTTTATTGAGCATATCGCGCGCTGTGAACGTGCAGGTATCCCAAAAGAGAAATTGCTGCTCGACCCGGGGTTCGGTTTCGGTAAAAATCTCTCACATAATTATGCGTTACTTGCGCGCCTGTCGGAATTCCATCACTTTGGCCTGCCGCTGCTGGTGGGGATGTCGAGAAAGTCGATGATTGGGCAGTTGCTGAACGTGGGACCGAGCGAACGCCTGAGCGGTAGTCTGGCCTGCGCGGTGATTGCGGCGATGCAGGGCGCGCACATTATTCGTGTCCATGACGTAAAAGAAACAGTAGAAGCCATGCGTGTGGTGGAAGCCACACTGGCAGCGAAGGAAAACAAACGCTATGAGTAATCGTAAATATTTTGGTACCGACGGTATCCGTGGGCGCGTAGGCGATGCTCCCATCACCCCTGATTTTGTCCTGAAGCTCGGCTGGGCGGCTGGCAAGGTACTGGCGCGTCATGGCTCACGTAAAATTATCATCGGTAAAGACACCCGCATTTCCGGCTATATGCTGGAGTCCGCGCTGGAAGCGGGGCTGGCGGCTGCTGGACTTTCCGCTTCTTTTACTGGCCCAATGCCAACGCCTGCGGTTGCGTATCTGACGCGCACCTTCCGTGCGGAAGCGGGGATTGTCATCTCGGCTTCTCATAACCCGTTCTACGACAATGGCATTAAATTCTTCTCCATTGACGGCACCAAGCTGCCGGATGAGGTGGAAGAAGCCATTGAAGCTGAAATGGAAAAAGAGATCACCTGTGTTGATTCCGCAGAGCTGGGTAAAGCGAACCGTATCGTTGATGCGGCGGGTCGCTATATCGAATTCTGTAAAGGCACGTTCCCGAATGAGCTGAGCCTGGCTCACCTCAAAATTGTGGTGGACTGTGCTAATGGCGCGACCTATCACATCGCCCCGAATGTCTTCCGCGAGCTGGGTGCGAAAGTCATCACCATTGGCTGCGAGCCGGATGGTCTGAACATTAACGAGCAGGTGGGGGCAACTGACGTTCGTGCCCTGCAGGCGCGTGTTCTGGCAGAGAAAGCCGATCTGGGTATTGCGCTGGACGGCGACGGTGACCGCGTGATCATGGTCGACCACGAAGGTAACAAGGTCGACGGCGATCAGATCCTCTACATCATTGCACGTGAAGGTCTGCGTCAGGGCCAGCTGCGCGGTGGTGCGGTGGGTACGCTGATGAGTAACATGGGCCTGGAGCTGGCGCTGAAACAGCTCGGTATTCCGTTTGTCCGCGCGAAAGTGGGTGACCGCTATGTGCTGGAAAAACTGCAGGAGAAGGGCTGGCGTATCGGTGCTGAGAACTCAGGTCACGTGATCCTGCTCGACAAAACCACCACCGGTGACGGTATTGTGGCCGCGCTGCAGGTGGTTGCCGCGATGGCCCGCAACCATATGAGCCTGCACGATCTGTGCAGCGGGATGAAAATGTTCCCACAGATCCTGGTAAACGTACGTTTCACAGCCGGTAAAGGCGATCCGCTGGAAAATGAGAACGTGAAAGCGGTAATGGCTGACGTTGAAGCGGCGCTGGGCAACCGTGGACGCGTGCTGCTGCGTAAGTCCGGTACCGAACCGCTGATCCGCGTGATGGTGGAAGGTGAAGACGAAGCGCAGGTAACCGAGTTTGCGCACCGTATCGCGGATGCCGTGAAAGCTGCATAATATTGCATGCTAAATGTTTAAAAAGGCGGCGTTTGCCGCCTTTGT
Organism: Enterobacter sp. EGD-HP1; assembly: GCF_000733275.2. NCBI lineage: Bacteria > Pseudomonadati > Pseudomonadota > Gammaproteobacteria > Enterobacterales > Enterobacteriaceae > Enterobacter > Enterobacter sp. EGD-HP1. Next base: position 24,496 of record NZ_AVOP01000005.1, on the reverse strand, counting down.
TTTAAGCAATTAATGGCTTTTTGCTGTTTTTTTCCGCAGTTGATACAATGCGTCGAAAATGCCCTTGCGAAGGCCATTCGCTTTGGTTAGTATTCACACCCGCTTCAGTGGGAAACAAAAATCCTGCTAATTGGTCGAAGCATTGGTATGCGGCAAATCCGCAAGGAACAGGTTGATTATGTACGAAGCTCTTTTAGTTATTTTCCTTATTGTAGCCATCGCTCTCGTAGCGCTGATTATGCTGCAGCAAGGTAAAGGCGCTGATATGGGAGCCTCCTTCGGAGCAGGCGCTTCCGGTACGCTGTTTGGTTCAAGTGGTTCTGCGAACTTCATGACCCGTACAACGGCGATTCTGGCTACGCTGTTCTTCATCATCAGTCTGGTGCTTGGCAATATCAACAGCAACAAGACCAGCAAAGGAAGCGAGTGGGAAAATCTGAGCGCGCCAGCGAAAACTGAGCAGACTCAGCCAGCTGCACCGGCTAAGCCAACCAGCGATATCCCGCACTAAGTATTCTGTACCGAGGTGGTGGAATTGGTAGACACGCTACCTTGAGGTGGTAGTGCCCTAACGGGCTTGTGGGTTCGAGTCCCATCCTCGGTACCAATATTCCAGAAGAAAGACGTCGAAAGACGTCTTTTTTTTCGTCTGTATATTGTGTGGGGGGCAAAATGACGGGTGGCGCTGCGCTTACCCGCCCTACAAACACCAAACAAAAAAGGCGCCGGTAGGGCGCCTTTTGCATGACTTGCTGTCGATTATTTCTTATCGCTGTGTTCCAGGTTTTCAACCTGTGGCAGACCGTTACCGGAGTTCGCGGAGAGCAGGCCATTCTCAACATAGTTGAACAGCTTCTCGCGGGTATCGGTGATATCCAGGTTACGCATGGTCAGCTGGCCAATACGATCGTCCGGTGAGAACACGGATTCACCTTTCTCCATGGTCAGACGCTCTGCTTTATAGGTCAGGTTGTCCGACACGGTGTTCAGAATGGAGTAGTCGTTACCGCGACGCAGTTCCAGCGTCACTTCGCCGGTGATCGCGCTTGCTACCCAACGCTGCAGCGCATCACGCAGCATCAGCGCCTGTGGATCGAACCAGCGGCCCTGATACAGCAGTTTACCCAGCTGACGGCCATGAGAGTGATACTGCTCAATGGTGTCTTCGTTGTGGATGCCGGTCAGCAGACGCTCGTAAGCGATGTGCAGCAGCGCCATACCCGGGGCTTCATAGATGCCACGGCTTTTCGCTTCGATGATACGGTTTTCAATCTGATCGCTCATGCCCAGACCGTGACGTCCGCCAATACGGTTAGCTTCCAGCATCAGCTCAACGTCGTCAGAGAAGGTTTTACCGTTCAGCGCAACCGGATGGCCGCGTTCGAAACGCACAGTCACTTCTTCGGCCTGGATTTTGACGTTCTCGTCCCAGAACTTCACGCCCATGATCGGGTTAACGATCTTCACGCTGGAGTTCAGGAATTCCAGGTCTTTCGCTTCGTGCGTCGCACCCAGCATGTTGGAGTCGGTGGAGTAGGCTTTCTCAACGGACATCTTGTAGTCAAAACCGCAGGCAATCATAAACTCGGACATTTCATGACGACCACCCAGCTCGTCGATGAAGTCGGTATCCAGCCATGGCTTGTAGATCTGCAGTTCGGCGTTGGTCAGCAGGCCATAACGATAGAAACGTTCAATATCGTTGCCTTTATAGGTACTGCCGTCACCCCAGATGTTGACGCCGTCTTCTTTCATCGCCGCAACCAGCATGGTGCCGGTGACCGCACGGCCCAGCGGGGTCGTGTTGAAATAGGTCAGGCCGCCGGTGGTGTTATGGAATGCACCACACTGAATAGCCGCGATACCTTCCGCGACCAGTTGCTTACGGCAGTCAATCAGGCGCGCGTTCTCAGCACCATACTCTTTAGCGCGACGAGGAATGGCATCATAGTCGTCCTCATCCGGCTGACCCAGGTTCGCAGTATAGGCATACGGAACCGCTCCCTTCTGGCGCATCCACAGCAGTGCAGCGCTGGTATCCAGGCCGCCTGAGAAAGCGATGCCAATACGTTGTCCTACCGGAAGATGCTTGAGAATCGTCGTCATAGAATAAAACCCTGCTTGATTGACTGATTAGAGACCGCTTTCGCTCTCTTGTGCATTTTTATGCAAAATAAGTGAGTATTCATTTAATCATCTTTTGGCGAAGACCGGAAGAGACTCGTGCGTTTTTTGTAAAAATTTTGGTCTGTTTGATCTGGCGGAAGTCGCCTTGACAGGTGGGGTCAACTATCAATATACTAAACGCCGATTTTACGTCCCGTCTTCGGTACCAAATCCCAGCATTATTTGCAAATTCTGTCCAAAACGCGTAGAATTTGCCACGTTTCAGGCGCGGGGTGGAGCAGCCTGGTAGCTCGTCGGGCTCATAACCCGAAGGTCGTCGGTTCAAATCCGGCCCCCGCAACCACTTTCCCATAAAGTTCTTTTTCAAATATACTGTGAAGACTTAGAGCCTTCGTAGCTGGATTTGAAAAAATTCTTTCGGAAAGTGCTCCAGGCCACAGTTGTGGCTATAGGGTTCAGTTATCTAAAGCCCCGATTTATCGGGGTTTTTTGTTATCTGACTACAGAATAACTGGGCTTTACGCCCTTTTTTTATGTCTTGGGGGTGGGCTTGTCCACATTAGAGCAAAAATTAACAGAGATGATTACTGCACCGGTCGAAGCACTGGGCTACGAACTGGTCGGCATCGAATTCGTTCGCGGCCGTACATCGACGCTGCGCATCTATATTGATAGTGAAGATGGCATCAATGTTGATGATTGTGCTGATGTCAGCCACCAGGTGAGTGCGGTTCTTGATGTTGAAGACCCGATTACCGTTGCGTACAACCTGGAAGTTTCCTCACCTGGCCTCGATCGCCCGATGTTCACGGCCGAGCACTATGTGCGCTTTACCGGTGAAGAAGTGGCTCTCGTTCTGCGTATGGCCGTACAGAACCGCCGTAAATGGCAGGGAATTATCAAAGCCGTTGATGGTGAAATGATCACGGTGACAGTCGACGGCAAAGATGAAGTGTTCGCGCTGAGTAATATCCAGAAGGCGAACCTGGTTCCCCACTTTTAACAGTCTGGATTGAGGTGAAAAGCCCGCGATGAACAAAGAAATTTTGGCTGTTGTTGAAGCCGTCTCCAATGAGAAATCACTGCCGCGTGAGAAGATTTTCGAAGCGCTGGAAAGTGCACTGGCTACAGCAACCAAGAAAAAATACGAACAAGAGATCGATGTTCGCGTAGAAATCGATCGTAAAAGCGGTGACTTCGATACATTCCGTCGTTGGGTAATCGTTGAAGAAGTGACCCAGCCGACCAAAGAGATCACGCTGGAAGCCGCCCGTTTTGAAGACGAAAGTCTGAACGTGGGCGATTACGTTGAAGATCAGATTGAATCTGTGACCTTCGACCGTATCACCACCCAGACCGCTAAACAGGTCATCGTGCAGAAAGTGCGCGAAGCCGAGCGCGCGCTGGTTGTCGATCAGTTCCGCGATCAGGAAGGCGAAATCATCACCGGCGTGGTGAAGAAAGTGAACCGCGACAACATCTCCCTGGAGATCAAATCCGAAGGGTTGCCGGGTAACGCTGAAGCCGTGATCCTGCGTGAAGATATGCTGCCGCGTGAAAACTTCCGTCCAGGCGACCGTATCCGCGGTGTTCTGTACGCCGTTCGCCCTGAAGCGCGCGGTGCGCAGCTGTTCGTGACCCGTTCTAAGCCAGAAATGCTGGTAGAACTGTTCCGTATCGAAGTACCGGAAATCGGTGAAGAAGTTATCGAGATTAAAGCGGCGGCTCGCGATCCGGGCTCCCGTGCGAAAATTGCGGTGAAAACCAACGACAAGCGTATCGACCCGGTCGGTGCTTGCGTCGGTATGCGCGGTGCGCGTGTCCAGGCAGTCTCTACTGAGCTGGGCGGCGAACGTATTGATATCGTTCTGTGGGATGACAACCCGGCGCAGTTCGTGATCAACGCAATGGCTCCAGCTGATGTGGCGTCTATCGTTGTTGACGAAGACAAACACACCATGGATATCGCTGTTGAAGCGGGCAACCTGGCGCAGGCAATCGGCCGTAACGGTCAGAACGTACGCCTGGCGTCACAGCTGAGCGGCTGGGAACTCAACGTTATGACCGTTGATGACCTGCAGGCTAAGCATCAGGCTGAAGCCCATGCGGCGATCGATACCTTCACTAAATACCTGGATATTGACGAAGACTTCGCCACTGTTCTGGTTGAAGAAGGTTTCTCTACGCTGGAAGAACTGGCCTATGTGCCAATGAAAGAGCTGCTGGAAATTGACGGTCTGGATGAACCAACCGTTGAAACCCTGCGTGAACGCGCTAAAAACGCACTGACCACCCTGGCGCTGGCTCAGGAAGAAAGCCTTGGCGATAAGAAGCCGGCTGATGACCTGCTGAATCTGGAAGGTCTTGATCGTGCGATTGCGTTCAAGCTGGCTGCCCGTGGTGTTTGTACGCTGGAAGATCTCGCTGAGCAAGGCGTTGATGACCTGGCTGATATCGAAGGTTTAACCGACGAGAAAGCCGGCGAGCTCATCATGGCCGCACGTAATATTTGCTGGTTCGGCGACGAAGCGTAATAAACTGTAGCAGGAAGGAACAGCATGACTGATGTAACTGTAAAATCGCTGGCTGCTGAGATTCAGACCTCCGTGGACCGCCTGGTACAGCAATTTGCTGATGCAGGGATCCCGAAGTCCGCTGATGACTCGGTGACCGCGCAAGAAAAACAAACCTTGTTAACGCATTTGAACCGTGAACACGGTTCTACGCCTGACAAGTTAACGCTGCAGCGCAAAACGCGTAGCACGTTAAACATCCCTGGTACCGGTGGCAAAAGCAAATCGGTACAAATTGAAGTCCGCAAGACGCGCACCTTTGTAAAACGTGATCCGCAAGAGGCAGAACGCCTTGCCGCGGAAGAGCAGGCACAGCGTGAAGCGGAAGAACAAGCTCAGCGTGAGGCGGAAGCAACCGCCAAACGTGAAGCAGAATTAAAAGCTGAACGTGAGGCCGCAGAAAAAGCGAAACGCGACGCAAGTGATAAAGTGAAGCGTGACGCTGCGGAAAAAGACAAAGTGAGCAATCAACAGACAGACGAAATGACAAAAACCGCCCAGGCTGAAAAAGCCCGCCGTGAAAATGAAGCTGCCGAGCTGAAGCGTAAAGCGGAAGAAGAAGCCCGCCGTAAGCTGGAAGAAGAAGCTCGCCGCGTCGCAGAAGAAGCGCGCCGTATGGCAGAAGAAAACGAGAAGAACGGTGTGAATACCGCTGAACCGACTGAAGATACCAGCGATTATCACGTGACCACTTCTCAGCACGCGCGTCAGGCTGAAGACGACAACGACCGTGAAGTTGAAGGTGGTCGCGGCCGTACTCGCAGTACTAAAGCTGCGCGTCCAGCGAAAAAAGGCAATAAGCACGCTGAATCCAAAGCTGACCGTGAAGAAGCACGCGCTGCTGTTCGCGGCGGTAAAGGCGGTAAGCGTAAAGGTTCCGCTCTGCAGCAGGGCTTCCAGAAGCCAGCTCAGGCAGTTAACCGTGACGTCGTGATTGGCGAAACCATCACCGTTGGCGAACTGGCGAACAAGATGGCGGTTAAAGGCTCTCAGGTCATCAAAGCGATGATGAAGCTGGGCGCTATGGCAACCATCAACCAGGTCATCGATCAGGAAACCGCACAGCTGGTTGCTGAAGAGATGGGCCACAAAGTTATCCTGCGTCGTGAAAATGAACTGGAAGAAGCAGTAATGAGCGACCGTGATACTGGCGCTGCGGCAGAACCGCGCGCACCAGTAGTGACCATCATGGGTCACGTTGACCACGGTAAAACCTCTCTGCTTGACTACATTCGCTCTACCAAGGTTGCCTCTGGTGAAGCGGGTGGCATTACCCAGCACATCGGTGCTTACCACGTAGAAACCGAAAACGGCATGATCACCTTCCTGGATACCCCAGGCCACGCAGCGTTTACCTCAATGCGTGCCCGTGGTGCTCAGGCGACGGATATCGTTGTCCTGGTTGTTGCTGCGGACGATGGCGTGATGCCTCAGACCATCGAAGCTATCCAACACGCGAAAGCGGCGCAGGTGCCTCTGGTTGTTGCAGTCAACAAAATCGATAAGCCAGAAGCCGATCTGGACCGCGTGAAGAATGAACTGTCTCAGTACGGCGTTATGCCGGAAGAGTGGGGCGGTGAAGCGCAGTTCATCCCAGTATCTGCTAAAGCGGGTACCGGTATTGACGACCTGCTGAACGCGATCCTGCTGCAGGCTGAAGTACTGGAGCTGAAAGCGATCCGTAATGGTATGGCGAGCGGTGCGGTGATCGAATCCTTCCTGGATAAAGGACGTGGCCCGGTTGCTACCGTTCTGGTTCGTGAAGGTACGCTGCATAAAGGCGATATCGTTCTGTGTGGCTTCGAATACGGCCGCGTTCGTGCGATGCGTAACGAACTGGGTCAGGAAGTTCTGGAAGCGGGTCCGTCCATTCCAGTGGAAATCCTGGGTCTGTCCGGTGTTCCGGCTGCCGGTGACGAAGTGACCGTTGTGCGTGACGAGAAGAAAGCGCGTGAAGTGGCACTGTATCGTCAGGGCAAATTCCGTGAAGTTAAACTGGCTCGTCAGCAGAAATCTAAACTCGAGAACATGTTTGCCAACATGACCGAGGGCGAAGTTCACGAAGTGAACATCGTTCTGAAAGCTGACGTTCAGGGTTCTGTGGAAGCGATCTCCGACTCCTTGCTGAAACTGTCTACCGACGAAGTGAAAGTGAAGATCATCGGTTCTGGCGTAGGTGGTATCACCGAAACCGACGCGACCCTGGCTGCTGCGTCCAACGCTATCCTGGTCGGCTTCAACGTTCGTGCGGATGCATCTGCGCGTAAAGTGATTGAAGCTGAAAGCCTGGATCTGCGCTACTACTCCGTCATCTATAACCTGATCGACGAAGTGAAAGCAGCGATGAGCGGCATGCTGTCTCCTGAGCTGAAACAGCAGATCATCGGTCTGGCTGAAGTACGTGACGTGTTCAAATCACCGAAATTCGGTGCGATCGCAGGCTGTATGGTTACCGAAGGTAACATCAAACGTCACAACCCAATCCGCGTACTGCGCGACAACGTGGTTATCTACGAAGGCGAGCTGGAATCCCTGCGCCGCTTCAAAGATGACGTTAACGAAGTCCGTAACGGCATGGAATGTGGTATCGGCGTGAAGAACTACAACGACGTTCGCGTTGGCGATATGATCGAAGTGTTCGAGATCATCGAAATTCAGCGTACCATCGCTTAATTACCGATTGTAAGCCGGGATCGCCTCGCGCCACCCGGCAATAATTTTAAAAGGGGCTTTTAGCCCCTTTTTTGTCTGGAGAATTTATTATGGCGAAAGAATTTGGTCGCCCTCAGCGCGTAGCGCAGGAAATGCAGAAAGAGATCGCACTCATTCTGCAACGTGAAATTAAAGACCCGCGTGTCGGCATGATGACCACCGTTTCCGGTGTCGAAATGTCCCGCGATTTGGCCTATGCAAAAGTGTTCGTCACTTTCCTGAACGATCAGGACGAAGCGGCAGTGAAAAACGGCATTAAAGCGCTGCAGGAAGCCTCAGGTTTCATCCGCTCTCTGCTTGGCAAAGCGATGCGCCTGCGTATCGTTCCTGAACTGACCTTCTTCTACGACAACTCGCTGGTCGAAGGTATGCGTATGTCCAACCTGGTGACCAGCGTGGTGAAACATGACGATGAGCGTCGTGTGAACCCAGCGGACGACAGCAAGGAGGACTGATGAGTCGTCCTCGTCGTCGTGGTCGCGACGTGCATGGTGTGCTGCTGCTGGATAAACCCCAGGGCGCATCCAGCAACGACGTGCTGCAAAAAGTTAAGCGTATTTATAACGCCAACCGTGCGGGCCATACGGGCGCGCTCGATCCGCTGGCAACCGGCATGCTGCCGGTCTGCCTGGGTGAGGCGACAAAGTTTTCCCAGTACCTGCTCGACTCCGATAAACGTTACCGCGTTATCGCTAAACTGGGCCAGCGCACGGATACCTCCGACGCGGATGGACAGGTGGTTGAAGAGCGCCCGGTGGCCTTCAGTGCAGAGCAGCTTGATGCGGCGCTGGAAAGCTTCCGTGGCGACACGATGCAGGTGCCGTCGATGTATTCGGCGCTGAAATATCAGGGCAAGAAGCTCTACGAATATGCGCGCCAGGGCATTGACGTCCCGCGTGAAGCCCGTCCGATAACCGTGTATGAGTTGCTGTTAATTCGCCATGAAGGCGATGAGCTGGAGCTGGAAGTGCACTGTTCGAAAGGGACCTATATTCGCACCATCATCGACGATCTCGGTGAAAAGCTGGGCTGCGGCGCGCATGTGATTTACCTGCGTCGTCTGGCGGTGAGCAAGTACCCGGTGGAGCGGATGGTAACCCTTGAACATCTGCGCGAGCTCGTAGAACAGGCGGAAGCACAGGGGATCGCGCCGGCAGATTTGTTGGATCCACTGCTGATGCCGATGGACAGTCCGGCAGCAGACTTCCCGGTTGTTAATCTTCCTTTAACATCGTCCGTTTACTTTAAGAACGGCAACCCGGTTCGTACGGCACAAGCGCCGCTGGAAGGACTGGTACGCGTGACCGAAGGTGACGAAGGGAAATTCATCGGTATGGGCGAAATGGATGGCGAAGGGCGCGTTGCGCCGCGTCGTCTGGTCGTCGAATATCCGGTCGACGCGTGACGGTGATAACGGCTCACCTTGCGATAAGCAGGGGAGACGAGTAGAATATCGCCGCTTAACGCCTGGTAAATTGTTTAACAATCTGCGGGGCGTACATGGGATTGCTGAATTAGAGATCGGCATCCTTACATTCTTTATACTTTGGAGTTTGAAAATGTCTCTAAGCGTTGAAGCTAAAGCTAAAATCGTTTCTGAGTTTGGTCGTGGTACTAACGACAGCGGTTCTACCGAAGTTCAGGTTGCACTGCTGACTGCACAGATTAACCACCTGCAGGGTCACTTTGCAGAGCACAAAAAAGATCACCACAGCCGTCGTGGTCTGCTGCGTATGGTTTCTCAGCGTCGTAAACTGCTCGACTACCTGAAACGTAAAGATGTTGCACGCTACACCGCGCTGATCGAGCGTCTGGGTCTGCGTCGCTAAGTCTTGCGAGTTTCAGAAAAGGGGGCCTGATGGCCCCTTTTTTCAACCAGACGGCAGCAATTCACTGGAAACTATTGTATTGTTGCTATAAATGATCTTCATTGCAGAGGTTCGCGCGGCTAATGAGAGGCTTCACCCATGGGGGTGTTGGTTGTCATTAGTCGCGAGGATGCGAAGAAGGTCGGGTTAAATCGACAGCACACCGATGGTGTGCTGTCAAACATTTAAGAAAGGACAGAACTTTGCTGAATCCGATCGTTCGTAAATTCCAGTACGGTCAACATACCGTCACGCTGGAAACCGGCATGATGGCACGTCAGGCTACTGCTGCCGTTATGGTAAGCATGGATGACACTGCGGTATTCGTTACCGTTGTTGGCCAGAAAAAAGCTAAACCAGGTCAGGACTTCTTCCCGCTGACCGTTAACTACCAGGAGCGTACCTACGCTGCCGGTAAAATCCCGGGTGGTTTCTTCCGTCGTGAAGGCCGTCCAAGCGAAGGCGAAACCCTGATTGCGCGTCTGATTGACCGCCCGGTTCGTCCGCTGTTCCCGGAAGGCTTCGTTAACGAAGTTCAGGTTATCGCGACCGTTGTTTCCGTTAACCCACAGGTTAACCCGGACATCGTTGCGATGATCGGCGCATCCGCTGCCCTGTCGCTGTCTGGTATTCCATTCAATGGCCCAATCGGTGCCGCGCGCGTTGGCTACATCAACGACCAGTACGTGCTGAACCCAACTCAGGAAGAGCTGAAAGAAAGTAAGCTGGACCTGGTTGTAGCGGGTACTGAAGCCGCTGTGCTGATGGTTGAATCCGAAGCTGAACTGCTGAGCGAAGACCAGATGCTGGGCGCTGTGGTATTTGGCCACGACCAGCAGCAGATCGTTATCCAGAACATCAACGACCTGGTGAAAGAAGCCGGTAAACCACGTTGGGACTGGCAGCCAGAAGCGGCAAACGACGCGCTGAACGCACGCGTTGCAGCCCTGGCAGAATCTCGTCTGAGCGATGCATACCGCATCACTGACAAACAGGAGCGTTACGCTCAGGTTGACGTGATCAAGTCTGAAACTATCGCGACGCTGGTTGCTGAAGACGAAGCGCTGGACGCTAACGAACTGAGCGACATCCTGCACGCTATCGAGAAAAACGTTGTTCGTAGCCGCGTACTGGCAGGCGAGCCGCGTATTGATGGCCGCGAAAAAGACATGATCCGTGGTCTGGATGTGCGTACTGGCGTTCTGCCACGTACTCACGGTTCCGCGCTGTTCACCCGTGGTGAAACGCAGGCGCTGGTTACCGCGACCCTGGGTACCGCACGTGACGCACAGATCATCGACGAACTGATGGGCGAGCGCACCGACAGCTTCCTGTTCCACTACAACTTCCCTCCGTACTCCGTAGGCGAAACCGGTATGGTTGGCTCGCCGAAGCGTCGTGAAATTGGTCACGGTCGTCTGGCGAAGCGCGGCGTGCTGGCAGTCATGCCAGAAGCAGACAAATTCCCGTACACCGTACGTGTGGTGTCTGAAATCACCGAATCCAACGGTTCTTCTTCCATGGCTTCCGTGTGTGGTGCCTCTCTGGCGCTGATGGATGCAGGCGTGCCAATCAAAGCCGCCGTTGCGGGTATCGCAATGGGTCTGGTGAAAGAAGGCGACAACTTTGTTGTTCTGTCTGACATTCTGGGTGACGAAGACCACCTGGGCGATATGGACTTCAAAGTAGCGGGTTCCCGCGAAGGTATCTCTGCGCTGCAGATGGATATCAAAATTGAAGGTATCACCAAAGAGATCATGCAGGTTGCCCTGAACCAGGCTAAAGGTGCGCGTCTGCACATCCTGGGCGTGATGGAACAGGCGATTAACGCGCCGCGTGGCGATATTTCTCAGTTCGCTCCGCGTATCCACACCATCAAGATCAATCCAGACAAGATCAAAGATGTTATCGGTAAGGGCGGTTCCGTAATCCGTGCGCTGACCGAAGAGACTGGCACCACGATCGAAATCGAAGATGACGGTACTGTGAAGATCGCAGCAACCGACGGCGAGAAAGCGAAATTCGCGATCCGCCGCATCGAAGAAATCACTGCAGAGATCGAAGTGGGCCGCGTCTACGCAGGTAAAGTGACCCGTATCGTTGACTTTGGCGCGTTCGTTGCCATCGGTGGCGGTAAAGAAGGTCTGGTTCACATCTCTCAGATCGCTGACAAGCGCGTTGAGAAAGTGACCGATTACCTGCAGATGGGTCAGGAAGTACCGGTTAAAGTTCTGGAAGTTGATCGCCAGGGCCGTATCCGTCTGAGCATTAAAGAAGCAACCGAGCAGTCTCAGCCAGCTGCTGCGCCAGAAGCACAGGCAGCAGAACAGCAAGGCGAGTAAGTTGCCATTTGCCCTCCGCTTTGCGGAGGGCCTATTATCAGGCAGGACGCCTTGTTAAGCCGCCGGGGGACAGGACGTTCATCCAATAGTTGTCTTCGGGAGTGGGAAATGAAGCCTTTTTTGCGCTGGTGTTTCGTTGCGACAGCTTTAACGCTGGCAGGATGCAGCAACTCTGCCTGGCGTAAGAGCGAAGTCCTCGCAGTGCCATTGCAACCGACTTTGCAGCAGGAAGTGATTCTGGCACGCATGGAACAAATACTTGCCAGTCGGGCTTTAACCGATGAAGAACGCGCACAGCTTTTATATGAGCGCGGAGTGTTGTATGATAGTCTCGGTCTGAGGGCATTGGCGCGAAATGATTTTTCACAAGCGCTGGCTATCCGACCTGATATGCCTGAAGTATTCAATTACTTAGGCATTTATTTAACGCAGGCAGGCAATTTTGATGCTGCCTATGAAGCGTTTGATTCTGTACTTGAGCTTGATCCAACTTACAACTACGCGCACTTGAATCGCGGTATCGCATTGTATTACGGCGGTCGTGATAAGTTAGCGCAAGATGATCTGCTGGCGTTTTATCAAGACGATCCTAATGATCCTTTCCGTAGCCTGTGGCTTTACATCGTTGAGCGGAAGCTCGATGAGAAGCAGGCAAAAGAGGCACTAAAACAGCGCTTCGATAAATCGGACAAGGAACAGTGGGGATGGAACATTGTCGAGTTCTACCTGGGCAACATTAGCGAAGCAACGCTGATGGAACGCCTCAAGGCGGACGCAACGGATAACACCTCGCTCGCTGAGCATCTCAGTGAAACCAACTTCTATTTAGGTAAGTACTACCTAAGTCTGGGGGATATGGACAGCGCTACGGCACTGTTCAAATTAGCGGTTGCTAACAACGTACACAACTTCGTTGAGCACCGTTATGCATTGTTGGAATTATCGCTCTTGGGCCAGGAGCAAGACGACCTGGCAGAATCGGACCAGCAATAGCTGACGACATAAACATCAGCCCGTAATCTTTTGATTGCCATCACCTTCACTGGTGAGGGCGTTGTTGTTCGTCAATACACCTACTTTGAGCCGGTTCACACTTTTCAATGAAAATTGCTAATCATTTTCACGATGAGCTAAGTAGACTGGCCGCCATTAATATCGAGGCACTTGTACTACATGGCTGAATTCGAAACCACTTTTGCAGATCTGGGCCTGAAGGCTCCTATCCTTGAAGCCCTTAACGATCTGGGTTACGAAAAACCATCTCCGATCCAGGCTGAGTGTATCCCACACCTGCTCTCTGGTCGTGACGTGCTGGGCATGGCCCAGACTGGTAGCGGTAAAACTGCAGCATTCTCGCTGCCGCTGCTGAACAACATTGATCCGGACCTGCGTGCACCGCAGATCCTCGTCCTGGCTCCAACCCGTGAACTGGCTGTTCAGGTTGCAGAAGCAATGACGGAATTCTCTAAACATATGCGCGGCGTAAACGTGGTAGCCCTGTACGGCGGCCAGCGTTATGACGTGCAGTTACGCGCCCTGCGCCAGGGTCCACAGATTGTTGTCGGTACGCCGGGCCGTCTGCTGGATCACCTGAAGCGCGGTACTCTGGATCTCTCTAAACTGAGCGGCCTGGTACTGGATGAAGCAGATGAAATGCTGCGTATGGGCTTCATCGAAGACGTCGAAACCATCATGGCGCAGATCCCGGACGGTCACCAGACCGCGCTGTTCTCTGCCACCATGCCAGAAGCGATTCGCCGTATCACCAAACGCTTCATGAAAGATCCTCAGGAAGTGCGTATTCAGTCCAGCGTAACTACTCGCCCGGACATCAGCCAGAGCTACTGGTCTGTGTACGGCATGCGCAAAAACGAAGCGCTGGTACGTTTCCTGGAAGCGGAAGATTTTGATGCGGCGATTATCTTCGTTCGTACCAAAAACGCGACCCTGGAAGTGGCTGAAGCCCTGGAGCGTAGCGGCTACAACAGCGCAGCGCTGAACGGCGACATGAACCAGGCCCTGCGTGAGCAGACTCTGGAACGTCTGAAAGATGGTCGTCTGGATATCCTGATTGCAACCGACGTGGCAGCACGTGGTCTGGACGTTGAGCGTATCAGCCTGGTTGTGAACTACGACATCCCGATGGATTCCGAGTCTTACGTTCACCGTATCGGCCGTACCGGTCGTGCGGGCCGTGCTGGCCGCGCGCTGCTGTTCGTTGAGAACCGCGAGCGTCGTCTGCTGCGTAACATTGAACGCACCATGAAGCTGACCATTCCAGAAGCTGACCTGCCAAACGCAGATCTGCTGGGTAAACGCCGTCTGGAAAAATTCGCCGCGAAAGTACAGCAGCAGCTGGAAAGCAGCGATCTGGATCAGTACCGTGCGCTGCTGTCGCAGATTCAGCCTGTTGCTGAAGGCGAAGAGCTGGACATGGAAACCCTGGCTGCAGCACTGCTGAAAATGGCTCAGGGCGAACGTAGCCTGATCGTGCCACCAGATGCGCCGATGCGTCCTAAGCGTGAATTCCGTGACCGTGACGATCGCTTCGAACGTCGTGGCGACCGTAATGACCGTGGCCCACGCGGTGACCGTCCAGAGCGTGGTGGTGAAGACCGTCCACGTCGTGAACGTCGTGACGCGGGTGACATGGAACTGTACCGCATTGAAGTGGGCCGTGATGATGGCGTTGAAGTTCGTCACATCGTTGGCGCGATCGCTAACGAAGGCGACATCAGCAGCCGTTACATCGGTAACATCAAGCTGTTCGCATCCCACTCCACCATCGAGCTGCCAAAAGGCATGCCGGGCGAAGTGCTGCAGCACTTTACGCGTACCCGCATCCTGAACAAGCCGATGAACATGCAGCTGATGGGTGATGCACAGCCACGCCCTGACCGCGGTGGTGAACGTCGTGGCGGTGGTCGCAGCTTCGGTGGCGAGCGTCGTGAAGGCGGCCGCAGCGAAGGTCGCGGTGGTGAAGGTCGTCGTTTCTCCGGCGAGCGTCGCGAAAACCGTGGCCCACGTCGTGAAGAAGGCACCAGCCGTCGCCGTTTCGGTGACGCGTAAGCCTTACGCTTCTGACGTAAAGTAAAATATACAGCCCCGATATACGCTATCGGGGCTTTTTTTATTCCCTTTGTACTCTTGTACTGGTACAGTGCGTCACATTAAAATGCAGAACCGCATGATTGACTGGAGAAAAGGCTGTATGGCGACACTAACCACCACCCAAACGTCACCTTCGCTGCTTGGCGGCGTGGTGATCATCGGCGGAACCATTATAGGTGCCGGGATGTTTTCCCTGCCCGTGGTCATGTCCGGTGCGTGGTTCTTCTGGTCGCTTGCGGCGCTGGTCTTTACCTGGTTCTGTATGCTCCATTCCGGGCTGATGATCCTTGAGGCGAATCTGAACTACCGCATTGGCTCCAGCTTCGACACCATCACCAAAGATCTGCTGGGTAAAGGCTGGAACCTGGTGAACGGGCTGTCCATCGCCTTTGTGCTCTATATCCTGACCTACGCGTATATTTCGGCGAGCGGCTCGATTCTGCATCACACCTTCTCGGAGATGTCGCTGAACGTTCCGGCGCGTCTGGCGGGGCTGTGTTTTGCGCTGGCTGTAGCGTTTATCGTCTGGATGAGCACCAAAGCGGTGAGCCGCATGACGGCGATCGTATTAGGCGCTAAGGTCATCACTTTTTTCCTGACCTTTGGCAGCCTGCTGGGGCACGTGACGCCCGCCACGCTGTTTAACATCGCCGAAGTGAATACCTCCTACACGCCGTACCTGCTGATGACGCTGCCGTTCTGTCTGGCGTCGTTCGGTTACCACGGTAACGTGCCGAGCCTGATGAAGTACTACGGCAAAGATCCCCGCACCATTGTAAAGTGTCTGGTCTACGGCACGCTGCTGGCGCTGGGTCTGTATGTGATTTGGCTGCTGGGGACGATGGGCAACATCCCGCGTCCGGAATTTATCGGCATTGCCCAGAAGGGCGGTAACATCGACGTGCTGGTGCAGGCGCTGAGCGGCGTGCTGAACAGCCGCAGCCTGGATCTGCTTCTGGTTATCTTCTCTAACTTTGCGGTGGCGAGCTCTTTCCTCGGCGTAACCCTGGGTCTGTTTGACTACCTGGCGGATCTGTTTGGCTTTGATGATTCTGCGATGGGGCGCTTCAAAACCGCGCTGCTGACCTTCCTGCCACCGATTGTGGGCGGTCTGCTGTGGCCGAACGGCTTCCTGTACGCCATCGGCTATGCCGGCCTGGCGGCGACCATCTGGGCGGCAATTGTGCCGGCGCTGCTGGCACGTAAATCACGTAAACGCTTTGGCAGCCCGAAATTCCGCGTCTGGGGCGGTAAGCCGATGATTGTACTGATTCTGGTGTTTGGTGCTGGCAATGCCCTGGTACACGTGCTGTCGAGTTTTAACCTGCTGCCTGTTTACCATTAAACCGTGCGGCCTGATCCCCTCACCCCGCCCCTCTCCCGAAGGGAGAGGGAGAAAACCGTAGGCCGGGCAAGGCGAAGCCGCCACCCGGCAAAAAGGCTACCCCACCAACTCTTCTTTCACCTGCATCGCCAAATCAAACGAATGCAAACGCGCCTGGTGATCGAAAATCTGGCCGTTAACCATAATCTCATCCGCCTGCGTTTCGCGCAGCACCGCTTCAAGCCCGTGACGCACTTTTGCCTTATCCCCCACCAGCGACATACTCAGCGCCTGCTGAACGCCATACTGTTCTGAGGCTGACCACAGCTGATGCATATTCTCCACCGGCGGTGGAAGCTGGCCCGTCTCACCGCGACGCAGCTTCACAAACGCCTGCTGCACGGAGGTAAACAGGAATTCCGCGTCGCGGTTGCTGTCGGCGGCAATGATGTTGATACACACCATCGCGTACGGCTTCTCCAGACGCTCGGACGGTTTGAAGTTCGTGCGGTAAAGATGCAGCGCCTGATGCAGCATATCCGGCGCGAAGTGCGAGGCGAACGCAAAAGGCAGCCCCAGCTGCGCGGCAAGCTGTGCGCTGTAGAGGCTTGAGCCCAGCAGCCAAACCGGGATCTTCTCACCGTAGCCCGGTACCGGGCGAACGTGCGGGTTCGGATCGCGCGCGTCGAACCAGTCCACCAGCTCGGCCACGTCGCGCGGGAAGTTGTCGATATCGCCGCTCATATGGCGACGCAGGGCACGCATGGTCGGCTGGTCGCTGCCCGGCGCACGACCAAGGCCCAAATCAATGCGCCCCGGATAGAGGGTATTCAGGGTGCCAAACTGCTCGGCAATCACCAGCGGGGCGTGGTTTGGCAGCATCACGCCGCCGGAGCCCAGGTGCAGGGTAGTGGTATTAGCTGCCAGATAGCCAATCAGTACCGAGGTGGCGGCGCTGGCGATGCCCACCATGTTGTGGTGCTCGGCCAGCCAGTAGCGGTGATAGCCACGCTTTTCGGCCAGCTTAGCCAGATCCAGCGAGTGCGAAAAGGCTTCTCTTGCCGAGGCGCCTTGTGGGATCGGCGCCAGATCCAGCACCGAAAACGGAATGGTTTTGTCAGTCATAACAGCTCACTTTGTCGACGGTGAATCTTTAATACTGCATTAAAAAATGATAACCGTTGTTAACAAAGTGAGCCTTTTTTACGCCTGAAGTTCCAGCCCGGCCAGACGCTTCCAGTAGCCATTGCAGTCGCTGTTTGCCGTCAGCGGCAGCGGAGCGGCTCCGTTTTCATTGGCGCGGAAGGCGTCCAGCATCGCGAACACGCCGGTATCGAGCGGCGACAGCCGAACCATATCTACCAGCCCCTCCATCGACGCCAGCTCGTTGCCGAGGTTATAGACATAGCCGCTCATGGTCTGAATACCGTTGAGGACAAACACCTGCTGATTCTCCTGCGACAGCATGCTGCGCCCGTTCGGGTACTTAATGCAGCAGGTTTCACACTCGTCTTTCGGGCGGTCTTCCGAGCGCGCGGTAAAGCAGCGGGCGGAGTAGGCCAGCGGCAGATGCCCGTAGCTCAGCACCTCCACGTCAAACTGATTGCGTATGCCCAGCTCGTCGCACTGATTCAGCAGGTTTGCCAGCCAGTCGCGGGAGAGTTCTACCGGCATGCACCAGCGCGTCATCCCCTGTTTGAGCAGCAGGCGCAAGGTCACGGCGTTATAGCAGTTCAGGGCATGGCCCGCGACAAACGGCAGCTTGCGTTCGGCGCACATATTAACCACGCCGAGATCGCTCGCCTCCAGCAGGAACTCGCCGTTTTCGACGTAGCGCTTCAGCTCGCCCAGTTCGGAAGACGCCTGCACCAGCGCGAGCGTCGAGAGCACCACCTGCTTGCCGCTGCCGGCCAGGCTTTTCGCCATATCCAGCCAGTCGCCCACCTTGGTGGCGCGGCGCTTGCTGCACACCACTTCACCGAGGTAAATCACATCGGCGCTGCTGGTGGCGGCCTGTTGGTAAAAATCTTCCAGCGTCTCTTTTGGCCAGTAGTAGAGCACCGGTCCTAATGAATATTTCATGATGATCTCACTGCCATTTACGGTGATACGCGCCAAGCGTGGTTTGCGTGCCTTCGGACATCGACCCGAGCGTCTCCATCCAGTACTGCTGTGGAGCGTAGTTCTGCGGATCCGCCATGCAGCGGTCGATGGCCTGACGCCACACTTTCGCTACCTGGCTCACGTAGGCCGGGCTGCGCTGACGACCTTCGATTTTCACCGAGGCAATATTGGCCGCCAGCAGTTCCGGCAGCAGCTCCAGCGTGTTAAGGCTGGTCGGCTCCTCCAGCGCGTGATAGCGCTCGCCGTCGACCAGATAGCGGCCCTTACACAAGGTTGGATAACCGGCGTTTTCACCGTCCTTGTAGCGGTCAATCAGCACCTCATTCAGGCGAGACTCCAGCCCCTGAGGGGTTTGCTGCCAGCGAACAAAGCGGGCAGGGGAGCAGGCCCCGACGGTATTCGGAGATTCACCGGTTAAATAAGAGGAAAGATAGCAACGGCCTTCGGCCATGATGCACAGGCTGCCAAAGGCAAAAACCTCCAGCGGTACTGGCGTGACGCGCGCGAGTTGCTTAACCTGATGAATAGAGAGCACGCGCGGCAGCACCACGCGGGCCACGTCAAAGTGCTGATGGTAAAAACGCACGGCCTCTTCGTTGGTGGCAGATGCCTGAACAGAGACGTGGCGCTCAATATGAGGATAGCGTTCTGCCGCATACTCAAGCATGGCGAGGTCGGCCAGGATCAGCGCATCGGCACCCAGCTGTGCTGCCATATCCACCGCGCGCTGCCAGCGGGCATAGCCGTCAGGATGAGCAAAGGTATTGATGGCGATATGCAGCTTGCGGCGGTGCTGGTGAACGAAGTTAACGGCTTCCTGAAGCTTTTTCTCCGTAAAGTTGAGGCCAGCAAAATGGCGGGCGTTGGTGTCATCTTTCAGCCCGATATAGACCGCATCGGCCCCATTTTCGATGGCCGCCTTAAGCGCCGGAAGATTTCCGGCAGGGCAGAGCAGCTCCATAATTTATCCTGATGTAGTCGATCGCAAAATTGTTAACGAGCTGGGATTTTAATTAACCCATACGCGACAATTTTTGATTTAAGGCAGCTAATGGCGTATTGATGGCACCAATAATGAGGTACGGCTGACGAAGGTTTGTTGATTTACGCCGCTATGTTGCGCTTCGGATATGGCAAAATAGCAGGACTATAGATATCAGGGAGTAAAGCTCGTGCTGGATAAACTGCGTTCACGTCTCGTACAATTTGGTCCATCAATGCTGAGCGTGCCGGTCAAGCTGGCGCCGTTCGCGCTTAAACGCCAGGTGCTGGAGCAGGTCCTGAGCTGGCAGTTCCGCCAGGCGCTGCAGGATGGCGAGCTAGAATTCCTCGAAGGCCGCTGGTTAAGCATTGAAGTGCGTGACATCGGGCTGCGCTGGTTTACCTCCGTTGAGAATGACCAGCTGATCGTACGCGAAACCGCCGAGGCGGATGTGAGTTTTAGCGCCAGCGCCAGCGATCTGCTGATGATCGCCGCGCGCAAGCAGGATCCGGATACGCTCTTCTTCCAGCGCCGTCTGGTGATTGAAGGCGATACGGAGCTGGGCCTGTACGTTAAGAATTTAATGGATGCCATTGAGCTGGAGCAGATGCCGAAAGCGCTGCGCGTGATGTTAATGCAAATGGCAGATTTCGTTGAGGCCGGGCTGAAAACCCCGCCGGACGGTAAACACACTTCAGTAGGTGAGCCATGCTGATTCGAGTCGAAATTGGGATTGATGCGCCGGGGATCGATGCGTTGTTACGCCGCGCCTTTGCGAGCGATGCCGAAGCCCAACTGGTCCACGACCTTCGCGAAGACGGCCTGATTACGCTGGGGCTGGTTGCCACCGATGACGAAGGTCAGGTGGTGGGCTATGTTGCCTTCAGTCCGGTCATCGTTCAGGGCGAAGAGCTGCAGTGGGTAGGCATGGCGCCGTTGGCGGTAGATGAAAGCTATCGCGGGCAAGGTCTGGCGCGCCAGCTGGTCTATGAAGGGCTGGATTCGCTCAATGAGTTTGGTTATGCGGCCGTTGTCACGCTGGGCGATCCGGCGTTCTATGGCCGATTGGGCTTTGAGCAGGCCGCGCATTACGATCTGCGCTGCCGCTGGCCGGGTACAGAATCCGCTTTCCAGGTCCATCGTCTGGCGGACGACGCGCTCAACGGCGTGCATGGCCTGGTCGAGTACCACGACCATTTCAATCGCTTTTAATCAGGCTCTCGCGTAGCGCCTCAAAGGAGCCGTCTCCGGTCACGAGGCGCTCTTTCTGGCGCTTCGTCAGCTGTTTGATGCGGTATTCCAGCCTGAGCGCCAGCGAACGGTCGCCGACGGGCGCTGAGAAGGCGAGCTGTAATTCCCCTTTCCCCCGCAGCGCCTTTGCCCCTTTTCCCGTTTGATGTTGTAAAAAACGCCGCGCTACATCGGTGGTGATCCCGGTGTAGAGGGCGTTATCAGCGGTTCGGACAAGATAGAGAAACCAGCACACGGTAAACGGATTCAGTATGTTAAGGTGAACGCACCATAGCATGAGAGAGAACGAAAATGGAAACACTGGCCGCCATTAACCGCTGGCTGGCGAAGCAGCATGTTGTCACCTGGTGCGTCTATGACGAGGGTGAGATGTGGTGCGCAAATGCGTTTTACTACTACGATCCTGAGCGCGTGGCTTTTTATGTCATGAGTGAAGACAAAACGCGTCACGCGCAGATGACCGGACAGCAGGCAAAGGTGGCGGGCACGGTAAACGGCCAGCCGAAAACGGTCGCGCTGATCCGCGGCGTGCAGTTCAAAGGGGAGATCCGTCGTCTGGATGGTGAAGAGAGCGACGCGCGCCGTAAGCTCTACACGCGCCGCTTTCCGGTAGCCGCTGCGCTAAAAGCCCCGGTGTGGGAAATCCGCCTCGATGAGCTGAAATTTACCGACAACACCCTGGGCTTTGGCAAGAAGCTTCACTGGTTACGCGCCGAGCAGGCGTAGCGCTTCGCGGTTAAACGCCGGGAGATCGTCCGGGGTTCGGCTGGTGATCAGCTGGTCTTTGTCGTTAACCACCTCCTGATCGTAAAACTCGGCCCCCGCATTTTTCAGATCGATAACGATCGGCTTCACGGCGGTAAGCTTACGCCCGCGGACCACTTCTGCGCTGATGAGCAGCTGCGGGCCGTGGCAGATGGCAAAGACCGGTTTGCCGGTGGAGACAAAGTCCCGGGTGAAGGTCACGAAGCGCTCGTCCCCGCGCAGGGAATCCGGGGAATGGCCGCCGGGTAAGAGCAGAGCGTCGAAATCTGAGGGGCTAACGTTATCGATAGTCTCATCAATGGTCACGGTCGCCTCGCCCTTATGGCCTGTCACCGTTTTGCCCGCCTCTTTCTCAATGGTAATGACCTCATGTCCCGCCTTGCGGAACGCCTCTGCTGGAGAGGTGAATTCTGAATCTTCAAACTCGTCGGTAATCAAGACTGCGATTTTCTTGCCCATGCTTCCTCCGTTGTTTTGGCTTCAGACTGATTTTTCTCCGCTTGTGGTAAATACTTACCTGTAACAGACTTCTAAGTGTGGTCGACGACGCTGAGTTCGCAAACGGACAATTCTGTAAAGGGGATAAGATGAGTCAGGTATTGATTACGGGTGCCACCGGGTTAGTGGGCGATCATCTGCTGCGGCTGCTGATTCAGGATCGCCGCGTGAACTACATTGCCGCCCCGACGCGTCGACCGCTGGCGGACTTATCCGGCGTTTTTAATCCGCACGATCCTCAGCTGACCGACGCGCTGGCGCAGGTCCAGGACCCGATTGATATCGCCTTTTGCTGTCTGGGCACCACGCGGCGGGAGGCGGGCAGCAAAGAGGCATTTATCCACGCCGACTATACGCTGGTGGTGGATACCGCACTCACGGCGAAAAAGCTGGGGGCCAAACATTTTCTGGTGGTCAGCGCGCTGGGTGCCAGTGCCGGATCGCCTTTCTTCTACAACCAGGTCAAGGGCAAGATGGAGGATGCACTGATTGCGCAGAAATGGGAGCAGCTGACGATTGTGCGCCCGTCGATGCTGATCGGCCACCGGGACGAACGCCGATTTAACGAGTCGATACTGGCCCCGCTGTTTCGCATTCTTCCCGGCAACTGGAAATCCATCGAGGCGCGGGACGTCGCCCGCGCGATGTTAAAAGAGGGGCTGGCCCCGTCGAAAGCGGGCGTTAACATTATCCCCTCGGCAAAACTGCGTGAAATCGCGCAGGGCGAGGCGTAAACTCCCCCGGCTAATAACCTAATACTCTCCGGGGAATGCTATGACTGGTCAGTCTTCATCTCAGGCGGCAACACCTGTTCAATGGTGGAAGCCCGCACTCTTCTTTCTCGTGGTCATTGTTGGCCTCTGGTACGTGAAATGGCAGCCGTACTACGGCAAAGCCTTCACCGCCGCCGAAACGCACAGCATCGGTAAATCTATTCTCGCGCAGGCTGATTCCAGCCCGCTGCAGGCGGCGTGGGACTACGCCATGGTCTACTTCCTTGCCGTCTGGAAGGCTGCCGTCTTAGGCGTGATCCTGGGCTCGCTGATTCAGGTGCTGATCCCCCGTAACTGGCTGGTGAAAACCCTCGGGCAGCCGCGCTTTCAGGGCACGCTGCTGGGAACGATTTTCTCCCTGCCGGGCATGATGTGCTCCTGCTGTGCCGCGCCCGTGGCTGCAGGGATGCGTCGTCAGCGCGTGTCGATGGGCGGCGCGCTGGCGTTCTGGATGGGGAACCCGCTGCTCAACCCGGCAACGCTGGTGTTTATGGGCTTCGTGCTCGGCTGGCATTTCGCGTTTATCCGCCTGGTTGCCGGGCTGCTGACCGTGCTGGTGGTGGCGACGCTGGTACAAAAGCTGGTGAAGGATACTGCCGAAGAACCCGCAGCCGTTGAGCTTGACGTCAGCGAGCCGCAGGGCGGTTTCTTCGCTCGCTGGGGCAGGGCGCTGTGGCAGCTCTTCTGGAGCACCATCCCGGTCTATATCCTGGCGGTACTGGTTCTGGGGGCGGCGCGCGTCTGGCTCTTCCCGCATGCGGATGGCGCAATCGACAACACGCTGATGTGGGTCATTGCGATGGCCGTTGCAGGCTGTCTTTTTGTGATCCCAACGGCGGCGGAGATCCCGATTGTTCAGACCATGATGCTGGCCGGTATGGGTACCGCGCCGGCGCTGGCGCTGCTGATTACGCTGCCGGCGATCAGCCTGCCGTCGCTTATCATGCTGCGTAAGTCGTTCCCGGCGAAAGCGCTGTGGCTCACCGCTGGGCTGGTGGCGTTGAGCGGGGCGATAGTGGGGAGTATTGCGTTGATGTAAAAAAAGCCCGGTGGCGCTAGCGCTTACCGGGCCTACATTCAGGTGTGGCTTACTTAATGTAAGTAAACGCGGTGGTGACGTGCTTCACGCCGCTCACCCGGCTGGCGATATCGGCCGCCGCTTTCCCTTCACGGTCGGTCACCAGGCCCAGCAGGAACACTTCGCCGTTTTCAGTCGTCACTTTCACGTTGGATGATTTCACCTGGTCCGAACCCAGCAGCTGGGAACGCACTTTGGTGGTGATCCAGGTATCGGAAGAGGCGTCACCCAGGCCAATTGGCTTGCCCTGACGCACTTCGTTAAACACCTCTGTGGTCCCTTCGACGCCCATCGCAATCTGTTTCGCGCGAGAGGCGAGCTCCATATTCGGTGCCTGGCCTGCCAGCAGCACTTTGCCCTGATAAGCCGTTACGTTGATACGCGCTTCTTTCTTGATTTGTTCGTCTTTCGACAGCGCACTGTTGACGCGCAGCTCCAGCGTACCGTCATCCACCTGTGTCCCCACGGTGCGTGGATCGGTTGCCGCCTTGGTGCCTACCGCTGCGGTACCCACAACGGCCGCAGCGATACATCCCTGAAGCAGTAATGCAGACATAAGGACTGCGAGGGTCGATAAAGCCTTCATAAGAACTCCTTAATCATCCTGGTGAGGGAAAAGCGTGTTATCGATCAAATCACATAAGCAGTTCACCGTGAGCATATGCATTTCCTGAATACGTGCGCTCCGGTGAGAAGGAATGCGGATTTCCACATCCTGCGGCCCAAGCAGACCCGCCAGCTCACCCCCGTCATAGCCGGTTAAGGCCACGATGGTCATGTCGCGGGTGACGGCGGCTTCAACGGCTTTGACAATGTCCCGGCTATTCCCGCGCGTGGAGATGGCCAGCAGCACATCTCCGGCGTGACCCAGGGCTCGCACCTGCTTTGCGTAAATTTCGTCATGCAGACGATCGTTAGCAATCGCCGTTAAGACCACATTATCGGTATTAAGTGCAATGGCGGGTAAA